>CALKUQ010000069.1 GCA_937996705.1 uncultured Chlamydiae bacterium | reverse complement strand
TTTTAATGGCCATGGCTTCTTATCATTAGATGTTGCTACAGGACTATACTCTTCGGGGTAGTAGCTGTAAAAAAATATGTCTTCATTATGATCACTCAACCAGCAGAGATGAGGGAAAATATTTTTTCTACCGTTTGAATAGATATTGTGCCATAGTTCTCTAAAAAATTGACGTTCACCTTCAAAAGAGTAAACTTTACCTTCAGCTCCTACTAAGTTACTCATGGCCATTGAAATTGTTCCTATGTGTGCGCCAATATCAATTACGGAATCACCTGGTTTAATATACTGAATTAATTCGTAAATAATATAGGGCTCCCAAATTTTTCCTTCTTTGATTGTGTCTTTAACGCAGTCTTTTGCGCTATCAACCCAAAACCAGGCAAGATCTTTTACGTAGTAGGAGCTATAGTGTTGCCAAGGCATTTCACTAAGATAATTTGCAAGCCAAGGTTCTTCGGGAAAATAGGAAAAATTACCTTCAGAAGCTGATAACTGAAAAAAATTGAATGCGAATCCAAGTGATGCAAGGCTTAAAAGTGTTCTTTTTTTGAGTTTATTTTTGCATGTCATTGAAAAATCTCCTTTTGAATTTACGATTTTACCCTATATAAGAACAGAGTACAGAATTTTTGGATATTAGAAAAGAATTTTTTTAATAAATTCTTGTTTGAGAAAAGTAGTACAATAATGCAAAATTTAAAAAAAATGGAATGGAAATGAAAAAATTTTATCTTGCAACTATTCTTGTATTGCATTTCTGCACTGAAATTGAAGCGAAAATGTTTGACTCGGGTATTGCTGTATTTACAGGGTATCGGAATGATGGGTTGAGTTGGAAGACGGGGTTTGAGGGGGCGTCGGCGTTTGAGACGAAGGAGAGCTGGTCGGGGGTGCAGATTGCGGAGCTTGGGGGGAGGTTGGAGACTTGTGTGTGGGAGCGGTGGTATTTGAGAGCGGAGGGGGACTATGGGTGGATAGTTGGGGGAAGTAAAAGTTTTGATTTGGATTATGCAGGCGTTGAGGGTGATGAGTGGTTGAGGGCGAGTAGCAGGGGTCAGGTATATGATATTTCTGGAGCAACTGGGTATTTGGCTCGTTTTTTTGGAGGTCAGTTTGAGGTGATGCCCCTTTTGGGGTTTTCGTATTCGGTGCAGCACTTTACCGATAGAGATTATAAGGATTCGATTCATTTGCTGAATCTTTTTGAGGATGTAAATAGTGAATCGACATATCAGTGGATGGGGCCATGGGCGGGATTATCGTTTGCTTATTTATTTAAGGGCTTTGAGTTTGCGTTTGAATATCAGGGTCATTTGAGTTTTTTTCGAGGGGGGGTTCAGGATAATTTGTTTGATGCTGATAAAGAGTGGATGAAAAAAAGTAATGCGTTTGGAAATGAGTTCCTTTTGAAGTTGATATTTCCTGAATGGAGGCGTTGGTTTTTTGGGTTAGAGGGTGGTTACTTATTTTACTATGGATCCGATGGAAAGAGTAAAATTGGGGGGCAGGAGGGAAAATTAGAACGAATTAGTTGGAACTCTGGGAACATTTTAGTGTCGGCAACGCGAAAGTTTTAGGCTAGGCCCGCAACTTATTCATTTTAAGGGCTTGCGATAAAGCCGCAGAGGGTTAAAAAGGCGCCGACAGTGAGGGAGAGTAAGAGGATTAGAAAGTACCACCGTTTGAAGAAGGGGCCAACTGTTTTTTGAACGTGTGTAGGGAAGGAGGCTTGTAGAGCTCCTCGGACAATCAGAACGGGGCCGATAAGAGTAGTGAGGCCTTGCCAATCTCGAGAAAGGAACGAAAAAATGGCAAGCCTTTGTAAATCATATATCTCAAATTTCTAAAGAGAAAATTCTCTGTCTAGACGAAAGTGGATTCAAAGAATTTGAATGCAGAGAATATTGGTGGGAGCCAAAAGGCAAAAAAGTGTATTGCGAAATTTCTGGAAAACGATATGGATACTTAAGCTTTAATGCCGCAAAGTCTGATTCTAAAATAATACGGTCACTTTTTTCACAGGCGGTTGCGATAGAGATTTATTCAATACCTGGCTGAAAAATATACTGAAGCTGCATCTAGGCCAGATTATTGTTATGGATAATGCTAGTTGCCATAAATAAGAAAAAACAAGGTCAATAATAGAAAATGCAAAGAGCGCACTTTTATTCTTGCCTCTATATTCACCCGATCTTAATCAAATCGAAATATTTTGGGTAAATCTTAAGAGAAAAATTAAACAGATTGTTCATAAATTTGAAACTTTAGGAGAAGGTATCAATTATGCTTTTATTCAGTATTAAAATAAAATAACTATACTATATTTCCTAGCTATTCAAGAGACACTGATTCTTGATAAGTACGGCTAAAGTACGAATTGATTTCTTGCCCTTCGTTATCTTAGAATAAATAATTCCCTCATGAGTACCTTTCCTAAAGAGGAATTAGGGATATCTGCATAGGTGTTTGGTAAATGTCTAATCCAGGTAAATGTAGGGGCGGAATATGAATCTTTAGAAACAGCTACAACATAGCGTGATTGAAACGTATTCAGTATATATTTCAAGCAAGTTTGAAAATGAAATTTTAAGTTTACTTCATCCAGCTCGTTGATATATTCTCGGATTTGTAACTTTCGAACTCCCCAACCATTAACATTTCTTTACATCCATTCATAAAAGGAATATGAATCATCGTAAAATCGCCGGCTAATCTGTAGGAGTTTGTGGTTGGAGATTTTTTGTTAATTAAACAAAATGTAGTGTCTATAGCTGCTAAATAGATTTGATAATCAGGTCTTTTGGGATAGTGAACTGGATATTGCCAAAATTGACTTTCCCACTCTCTAATGGAATACATTCCACAGAAACAGTCTGTTCGAATATTGGGATCATCAATACAAATGGCAAAACCAACCTTATAGGCTTGGAACCAATTTGAAATGTTAACTAGTTCACTTATTAAATTTTCTGGTAAATTTTTATTAAATTGTAAATCTGGGTCTGTAAGAATATAAAGGTCCCCTACTAATTTTTGGATGGGTTCTCTCGCAAAAACAGTGTGGCCGAAATTTTTTTTCTGCCGTAATAATGTGTATTTATAATCGTTATTATAATATTCCAGTAAAGGTTGGAATTTACTATTATTATCAACAATAATAATATCAGAGGTGTATTTTTCAAGCTGGTTGACCATGTTTTTTATAAAGGTAACCTGATCATAGGCAATAATAATAACCGGCATATTGCTTTTAATTAGAACTTCTTGTTTTGTAAGAGGTTCAAATATTAAAGAGGCAAAAGGATTTTTTTCTAGATAGGAGCAAACATCATTTTCAGGGCAATTTGTTTTAAAAAAACTAAAAAGGTTTTTAAAGTCTGCAATTTTCTTATTTTTCCAAAAGGGTATATGGAAAGAAATGTATGTTTTAACATGATTGTGGTATGCAAAATATAGGATATCTTCTAAAACAGATTCTTCATCCCCCTCAATATCGCATTTAATAAAATCAATCGACTTTTCTGAAATAGTCTCATTTTCAAAAATATAGTCATGGATTAATTGCTTAAATGTTATTGGTTTTACAGGATTTCCATTCGCATTCTTTTGAGGGTTGCTTGTAGATCCTATAGGTCTGTTGCAGATAAGTAGATTTGGGTGTTTGGATCTTGTAAACTTCTTTTTAATTGGATTGAAAGGGATTGTGCTCTGATTTACTGCAATTACAGAGCTAAAATTCTTAGATAAGTAAAAAGAGGAGTCTTCAATAGAAGTAGTCAAATCAATAGCAATACAATTTTTAGAGTTTTCAGGATAAAAAAAATCATTTGGGAGGGAATTTGCTTTGATGGTTCTGTTAACACATACAGAAAATAATAGAAAAAAGATGAGTGTAATATTTTTTTTCGTCATAAAATTTTAAGCTCCAATTTGTGTTCTTAACACCTTATTCACGAAGTGCTTTTCTTATATGAAGTCGAGTTCCACTGCCGCACCAAAAGTGATCATCATAAGTATGAGTTTCCCATTGGGGAAAATTCATTATTTCAATATTGAAATGAGTTGGGAATAATTCTGGAGCAGAGTAGTTGTCAAGTATAATCATGTGTAAATTGGGGCTAATTCCTTTTTCTAAAAAAGTATTTAAAAATAGAGATCTATTATAGCCATGTACGGTATCTACGGAAAGAATTCCTATATTTTCTGTGTTTAGAGTTTGGACAAATGAAACAATGGAATCTTCCCTAGGAATGTGCATTAGCATGACGTTTTTTAGATTTAATTCCTGTAATCGATTTCTAACGCAGGAAGCCCAAGCTCCATCTGTTTCTATAGATATTACAAACTTACATCTTTGCGCAAGAAATACAGTTGAACCACCAGATCCAAATTCCAACGCTATGTCATTTTCTTGGCAGAATTCAGCTTCTTTGTAAATAGAATCAGGCACTTGCCAAGGAACGCCGTTTTCCAAGCATTTATCGCCTTTCCAATAATCAGGCTGAATTATAATTTCAGGTTGAGAGGTCATTATAAAAGCTGTAAAGGTGCAAAACAGGGTTGTTTTATAAAGCATAAGATCCTACGTTTGTTTAGTTTTTAGAAGACTCAAATAATAACGATTCAAAAGGGTGTGTTTTTAAATATTGACATATATCTGTATCAGGGCAATCTGTTTTGAAACATCTAAAGAGATGTTCAAAGTCTTCTATTTTTTTCATTGTCCACCAATCTAAATGAAAAGAAATATAAGCTTTAGCGTTGTTATCATAAACGAAATCTAATAGGTCCTCTAAGATGTATTCTTCTCCTCCTTCAATATCACATTTGATAAATCCGATTTTTTTGGAAGAGATATTTTCATTTTCGAAAACATAGTTTTGAAGTAATTCTTTGAAGGTTATTGATTGAATGACGTAGTCGTTTTTATTTGTTTGAATTTCTTTTATGTATGAGATGGATTCATTTAGTTTAGCTCCTCTAGGGCCAAAAATAAGATTTTTAGAGACAGAGAATACGGGTTTATCACATACCGTAACATTTGAGCAGGCTGAAGCGCATAAATTTTTTTTAAGACACTCTAAAGAATTTTTGTCTGCGTCTACTGCAATAACGGCATAAAAATTTTTGGATAACCAGATTGATGTAGTTCCAATCCAAGCACCCAAATCGATTGCGATTGCAGTTGGGTCCTTTACCTGATCAAAAATTTCAAAATTTTTGTTCTTCCAATTTAAAAAAATATTACTGGTAAAATGGTCAAGTTCAGGGTTTATTGAGCAAAATTTATGTAAAACATTTTTTTTTTCAATTTCTATGTAATCTTCGCTAATTAATTTTGAGAATAAACAGAGAAAGAGATAAATATAGATCATATTGAAGCGCCTATGGTATTTTCGAAAATATTTTATAATACTAAAATATTTTTTTGCAAAAATCTACTTAATATATAAAGTGGTGAAAAAAAGTTAGGTAATGCATCATTTTTGAAAAACAACTTTGGGGAATTAGATGAATTTTTTTAATATTTGGGAGGGTCTCTTTGCAGACTCTTTCTTGCAATTTACAAGCAAAAATGTTTGATTCGGGTATTGCTGTATTTACAGGGTATCGGAATGATGGGTTGAGTTGGAAGACCGGGTTTGAGGGGGCGTCGGCGTTTGAGACGAAGGAGAGCTGGTCGGGGGTGCAGATTGCGGAGCTTGGGGGGAGGTTGGAGACTTGTGTGTGGGAGCGGTGGTATTTGAGAGCGGAGGGGGACTATGGGTGGATAGTTGGGGGAAGTAAAAGTTTTGATTTGGATTATGCAGGCGTTGAGGGTGATGAGTGGTTGAGGGCGAGTAGCAGGGGTCAGGTATATGATATTTCTGGAGCAACTGGGTATTTGGCTCGTTTTTTTGGAGGTCAGTTTGAGGTGATGCCCCTTTTGGGGTTTTCGTATTCGGTGCAGCACTTTACCGATAGAGATTATAAGGATTCGATTCATTTGCTGAATCTTTTTGAGGATGTAAATAGTGAATCGACATATCAGTGGATGGGGCCATGGGCGGGATTATCGTTTGCTTATTTATTTAAGGGCTTTGAGTTTGCGTTTGAATATCAGGGTCATTTGAGTTTTTTTCGAGGGGGGGTTCAGGATAATTTGTTTGATGCTGATAAAGAGTGGATGAAAAAAAGTAATGCGTTTGGAAATGAGTTCCTTTTGAAGTT
This sequence comes from uncultured Chlamydiae bacterium, assembly GCA_937996705.1. Classification (GTDB taxonomy): domain Bacteria; phylum Chlamydiota; class Chlamydiia; order Chlamydiales; family 2-12-FULL-49-11; genus VGMD01. The sequence continues at coordinate 20,054 of CALKUQ010000069.1, read as the reverse complement.
GATATTTCCTGAATGGAGGCGTTGGTTTTTTGGGTTAGAGGGTGGTTACTTATTTTACTATGGATCCGATGGAAAGAGTAAAATTGGGGGGCAGGAGGGAAAATTAGAACGAATTAGTTGGAACTCTGGGAACATTTTAGTGTCGGCAACGCGAAAGTTTTAGGCTAGGCCCGCAACTTATTCATTTTAAGGGCTTGCGATAAAGCCGCAGAGGGTTAAAAAGGCGCCGACAGTGAGGGAGAGTAAGAGGATTAGAAAGTACCACCGTTTGAAGAAGGGGCCAACTGTTTTTTGAACGTGTGAAGGGAAGGAGGCTCGTAGAGCTCCTCGGACAATCAAAAGGCAGCCGATAAGAGTAATGAGGCCTTGCCAGTCGAGTGTAAAGATGGGGTGGGCAATCACAATTGCTAGGCCGAATAAAAGGGCTAAAGAGCCAGAAAGTGCAAGGAGTCCTTTTGAAGCGGAAAAATCTTTGATCGATTTTTCCAGCTCTTTTTTTCTTAAGATTAGCTCTGCAGAAACAAAAAGTAGATAAATTCCGATTAATTTGGCTAAAAATATAGAGAGTTCCATGGTGTGCTCCTTTTTTTTCTTTTTATGGAAGTTAAGGAATATTTTCTATATAAAAAGAGAAATGGAGAAAATAGTCCCTTTTTTTGTGGTTATTTGCAGCGTTTGGAGTGGAGAGCTTCCTTATGTTGTGACCGATTTTTTGCCAACTCCGCTTGCAATGGAAAAGAGTAGTCTGGATTTTGAAGAGAAGGCGGATAGGTCTTTAGCTCGATTTTTAGATCTGAGTTCTCAAAAGCGCTATGACGAGGCCTATGATCTCTGGCAAGAAATATGCAGCGATTTTTATAATTTGCAATTGCTTTACTATCAAACGGCTAAGCTCTCTTCCGATTTAGTGTTAAAGGGGTATGCTAGTAAATATTTGCTTGCATTGCATGCGGGGTTTCGAAAAAAAATTCAGGACAAAACAATCATAGATCAATTTGGGTTGAATGGACTGGATGTAGCTTTGTTGTCACCTCAACAAAGAGATCTCACACAGAAAATTTTATCAAAAGTAATAAATTCTAACCAAGAGGCTTTAAAAAGGCTTGAGGCGTCTGAAACATACAACTTTGTTTCTAGCATGATTCCTACGAGAGCTAAAGGGGTGAGTAATAGATTGAGGGTCCTTACAGCAAATATTCTCTGTTTTGCTGAGCCATTTAACTATTTTTTCGGAGGGGTAGCTCCTTGGAAGGGGCGTATTGATAATATAGTAAAAAAGATAGTGGCTACTAAGGCTGATATTATTTGTTTACAAGAAGTTTGGGATAGTGAAGTTGTAAGTGTTTTAAAAGAGAGGCTTAAAAAGGAATACTCTTGTTTTATTTATAATATTGGGAGCCAATATGGCACATTGAATCCTGATGAAATAGGCTTTAATAGTGGGTTGTTTATTGCGAGTAAAATTCCATTGGAATCAGTTCTTTTTTTGCCTTTTGATAAGATGGCCCCTGCAAAAGGGGGGATTCAAAGGGGGGCATTAGGGGGTGAATTTATTGCTGGTGGGGCTAAGTGGAGATTCGTAGCTACCCATCTTCAGCAGGGAGTAGATGATGCTGCCCAAGAGATTCGAAAGGATCAATTTGAAGCTTGTTCGAATTTGCTGGGATCAAGTAGGGGTTTTATCATAGGCGATTTGAATATCAACGCTTTTACCCCAGAGTTTCAAAATAGCCTCCTTTTCGAGCAATTTTTTATTCCCTATTTACAGGGAAAAAAGGGTGTAACTAGAAAAACTGCAACCGCTACAGACTATTTTAATGATCTTGTTCACACACCCCCTTTGGAACGGGAGAAAGTAAAGCCTACTTATGAACTCCTCGATTACTGTGTTGTTCGAAAAAATTCAGTAGCTACAAAATTAATAGCGCAAGAAAAAATAGCCCTCTTCTCTGTAAAAGATCCAACAGGTGCCCTCTCTGATCACCACGGACTACTTACGATTTGGCAAATGCACTGAAAAATTATCTACCACGAACGGTAGGTTTGATGATTTTAGTTGCTTTTGCAGGCTTACGAACTTCTCTGCCAAGAGATTTGTCGTTTTTTGGTTTACCACTACTTTTATTGGGCTTTCCTGAGCTTTTCATCGGATCCTTGAGGTGTTGATTTCCCTTAACTCTACCTTAAAAAATGAATTTTTACAATTAATTTATGGCAAAAGAGGGGGCGATTTTGTATAGTAAAATGTTTAATAGGGGTTTTATGAAAAACATGTATTTTGTCTTAATTCTCAGTAGCTTAATAAATTTGGAAGCAGCTTTGCAATGGAATTCGTCTGCTCAGTTTTCTACTCAAAGTACTCAAAATCCTCAAAATATTGCACTCGCTTGTGATAGAGCAAATGAGAGGGTAGTTGCTGCTTGGGCAAATGATAGCACATTTGCCCTCTATTATGCAGTCTATGATGGAACAAATTGGGGAACGTCGAATCCAATTCCTCTAGTATCAAGCAATGGAGGGGCATTTGTAAATTTAGCCTATAATGAAAATAGTGGTCAGGTCTTTGCAATTTGGTCAGATCAGATCTCAGCAAAAATCTATTTTGCAATCTATGAGGGGACAAATTGGACAACCCCTGCGCAAATTAATTTAGGGGGGCCATCGGAAGGGACCAATCCCTCCATAGCGTATGATAAAACGAGTCTTAAAATGATTGCTACTTGGCTAAATAGCGGAAATGGGCATCCCTATTATTCTATCTTTGATGGGGTGGCTTGGAGCTCTGCTCTTATATCTGGAGAGGCAGTGCAAAATTTGGCAACACTGGCCTACGATGATTTAAATGGATACCTCTACACTTTTTGGGGAAAAGATGTAGATTATAAGCCGGCTCTCTCTTTTTTTAACGGTTCTACTTGGTCTTCCCCTCAAGAGATAGGGGGGACAAGTCTTGTCTATAACGATATTTTTGCAGTTTTTGACAAAGCATCGAGTCAGTTAGTCGCTGCTTGGAGTGATCGAGCGACTCGAACTCCTTATTATTCAATCTTTGATGGGACAAGTTGGTCAGAGAGTCTCCCTATTCCGATGGGGGGAGGGACTAATCAGGCTCAAGAGGATGTTTTTTTAGCCTATGATCCCTATTTAGGGAGAGTGGTTGCTACATGGGCCGATAAGGTGAATTTTTTGCCTTTTTATTCGATCTATAATGGGGAGAGTTGGGGGGAGCCCCTCCCAATTCCTAGGGGAGCGACAAATGGGGTATTGGAAGATGTCTATTCTGTCTATTATCCTTCCCAAAATCAAATGGTAGCCGCTTGGTCTGATCATTCCACCTCTCATCCCTTTTACTCTTACACAACTCCTCAAAGTATTGCCCCAACAAATGTGTCGGGAAATCAGAGGAAAAATCAAGTCCCCTTACAAGAGCAGTATTTTAATACAATTATTTGGAGCCCAAGTCCAAGTCCAGAGATTGTCTACTACAACATATATAGGGATGGTGTTTTAACGGAGTCTATATCTGTAGGAGAGCCTCTCTCTTATACCGATTATGAGATCAATTGGAAAGAGGGGTATACTTACAGCGTCACTGCAGTCGATCTAATTGGGGTAGAAAGTGAGCCTATAAACATTTTTATTCAATAAAAGGGAGCGGAAGATGAAATATATTTTTTTATTAGGAAGGGTTTTGTTTGCTTTGATTTTTATCGTTAAACCGATAGAGCATTTTTGCCCTAGAATTATTGGGCATGCTGCAGAGAAAGGGGTTCCAGCGCCAGAAATTTTGGTTCCGATTTGGGGAATTCTCGCTTTTCTCGGCGGCCTCAGCATCTTACTCGGGTATAAGGCAAAAATAGGAGCGTGGTTGCTTGTTGTGTTTCTTCTTCCAGTAACTATTTGCATACATACATTTTGGAACGCTCAAACTTCATTTGCCGGAATGATGGATGGTTTTTGCTTCTGGAAAAACATAGCCTTGATGGGGGCTGCTCTTATGGTTGCTTACTCGGGTTCGGGGCCTCTTAGTCTCAAAGATTAAAGCCTTTTTAGTTGAGGGGAATGAAGTCATTCTATATTATTGAGTTTTTTATAATTAAAAAGGTGAATAATATATGACTTCAGCTGTAACCGAACGAAATGTCCTTTTAGAAATTGAGCAATATTTACAAGACTTAGGAGAGAGCAATTGTCCTTTGCCTCACGCTCCAAAAATACATGAGTTAAGAGGGCTTTTGCTAATTGCCAATCTTACGGAAAAAAATTTCCAAAAGGCAAAAGAAATATTACTTAATTTGTACTCTATGATTGGAGATGACGCTCCAGAAGATTGGGAAAGGCGTGAGCCTTTGGTCGGAAGAGTTACAGCTCTTCCGGATATCGATCTGGCAAGACTTTCTAGCGCATATGGAACTTTTCAAGAGGGCGCGGTTCCTCCTTCTCTCCCTAAGGCAACAGGTGGTGCTTCTGGTTACTCTCAACCTTTTTCAGCTGAGGATCTTAAGGCTCTAGAGGCGCTTGGTGATGGTGCTTTTTTAGAAGATGAATTGAACAGTTCGGATGATGGACTCGAAAATACGCAGAGAACTATTGAGTTAAAACCTGAGACTCTGGTTAGGTCAGAGGGGCCATTGCATGTCCAGGTATTTAACAGAATTATGAATTTACAAAGTAGAATGGATGGTGATAATAATTTAACAGGGCTTCCTGATGCTGTTGTAAAAGTATATGAAAATGAATTGGATAGTATAATCTCTCAAGATTGGATTGGTCAGTCTGCAAGGGAAATTCCTCATGATCCTTATAAAAAAAGACGTATTGAAATGCTCCATTTTTGTATTGGACAGATCGAATCCATGTATGAGTCTATTGAATCTGATTGCCCTACTAATATTGATCGTTTGCTTACATTATTAGAGGAACAGACAGAATTTAAAGGAGGCGTTTATATTGAAGAGTTTGTTGAAGAGACTCTTCAGGATATTTTAGAAGATAAAATTACAGAAGAACAATTTACAGATCTTAAAAAATTTCTAATCGATTTTGTCCGATCGACTAATGCTCATTCTGAAATTGAGAAGGAGGCATTATTAACAATGATGGAATATAATTTTTATGAGCATTTGAAAAAATATTATCTTAAGAACTTAAGACGAAATTTCCCGGTTGCCAATTTTGATCAATTTCGAGCTCCAGTAATAACAAATAATATCTTTGAAAGATTTGCCTATTATTCAAGTTTTTATTCAATCTCACAAATGCCTATAGATCCTGTTTTTAAAAAAGCAAAAGTTGCAGAAGAGGCAGGGAGAGGCTCTCAACTAGGGGTAGAGAGAGGAGTGCCGCTTGTGCCAGTTAGGCCCATTGCGCCAGTAGGAGGAATCGGATTGCGATTAGTTATTGCTGCTGGGGCATTTAGTCGAGCAGGGGTGCCACATAGAGAGGCAGCAGTGATACGGGCTGGAGCGCCAGTAGGAGCAGGAGTGCCAGTAGGAGCAGGAGTGCCAGCAAGAGTCGTAGCGCCATTAGAAGTGCCACATAGAGAGGCAGTAGTGATACAGGCTAGAGCGCCAGTATTAGCAGGAGCCCCAGTATTAGCAGGAGCCCCAGTATTAGCAGGAGCCCCAGTATTAGCAGGAGCGCCAGTATTAGCAGGAGCGCCAGTATTAGCAGGAGCGCCAGTAGCAGCAGGAGCCCCAGTATTAGCAGTAGCAGCAGGAGCGCCAGCAAAAGCTAAAACAAAAGCAGAACTAGAAGCAGAAGCAGAATCTGCTGCGAAAGCGAAACTAATATTTGATGGGATTCAGATTAATCATTTTTTTTGGTTTAAAAAAGCATTAGAGGCTTTGGATGCTAAGGATTTTAATCAAGCGCTTGAGTGTATGAAAAAAATTAATGCTTATTATGTAGCTTCCTGTGCGATTCCGAGTACATCTCAGCCTGGGATTGCATGTAATCAAAATATAAAATTGTTTTTCGAAACAGTTACAGCGCAAATTATGATTTTCGATAAAAAGGAAACCGGAAAGGAGCTCGTTTTTGAAGAGAATCAAGGGCAATTAGGGGCGATCCGTATTTTAATAGAGGACTATTTTAGTAAATATCATCCAGTACAGGAATTAACTCCTGTTTTTGAAGGATTTATGACTAAATTTATAGCCTTTAAATCTGGTTTATTTAATTGATCTTATCAAATGGTCTTTGGCTGCGGCTCTTTTTCAATTTAGCGCAGCCAAATTAAAAAATTTAGGATGTTATATGGAGGCGCTATCAGTTATTAGATGGTCTCGAATTACAAGTTCTTTGCAACATTTTTTGGGTCTAAGCCCTAAAGAGACCCCTTTAAAACTTTTTGAAGTTTTTTCAGGGGCCTTGAATTTGCTTAAAGAGGCTAAAGAATTACCACCTACTTTGTATCGAAGGGTATTTTTTGTGAATTGCACGTTACAAAAGGTATTGATTGCTCCAGAACTTCAAGGGTATGATTGGAATATAGTTTCTACATTAATTATCGAAATCGCTGAACTAAAATCCGTATTACAAATGGAGGCAGCTTGTGTCGGTTTATTAAAGGTGCTTTTAGAGGAAAGATACTATTTTTTTCATGAACCGAGTATCGAGAGATCGAGAGCTTTATTTGGTGATGGGGTTTGTTCGATTTATGATCTAGATGGGAAAAAAGAAGAGGGTGGAGGAGTAGAGGTTGCTTCCGACGAGAGTCATTTATTTAAGTCGTTTATACAAACTTTGAAAGAGACCTCTGTTTGTGAAGAACCTGAAAGTTTTGATAAAGCTCTTTTGGAATTGACCCAAGGATATAAATTTTCTAAAGGGAGGATTTTCATCGAATATCCTGAATCAGAAAAGGTAGCAGAGCGGTATTTAAGTTCAGACCGACCTATAATTAAAGCCATCGCTGAGTTTTTTTTCTACTTACATAGAAGTAAGAGGCATCAAAAAGAGAATTCTGCTTTGACTGACACCTGTCCCCAAATCATGAAATATTTGAAAGAGATAAATTCTGTTTTCGTTTTAACAAAAAAATCTCTTGTGCCAACACTTGCAAAATTAATTACCCTCAGGCAGGAATGTGCAGCCAAGGGAAAGTCTTTTCATTCTGAGATACTAGAGAGATCTTTTTTAGACCAATTTATACCCACTTTAGATACCGAATCACAAGTACTAAATGCAGATACTTATGAGTTGCTCATAAAAATTGAAAGTAAGTGGAGGGAGGTTTTTGATCAAAAATTTCGAAAACCTCGATTTCAAGAATCTCTTAACGTAGATCTATTAAAGGTTGGTAGAGATCAGCTTGCTTGCCAAATGGGAGATGGTATTAATGAAAGACTTAGGAAAAATAAAGAGCCTTTTTCCTTTCCAGTTCGATCGACATTCCCCTTTTGTGCGAGTAGAGCTGAGTTTTTAACCCTTTGTAATCCCCAGGAAATTTTTAAAAAGGCAAATTTTCGGGAAACAGAAAAAGCAGAGCACTCCCCAACTATGGGGAAACCTTCCTCAGGATGCGGAGCGGGAAGTGGTGCTGGGGCAAGTGCGGATTCTTCTGAGGTTACATATGAGAAAGAGGCTAGTCATGAAGTGGGGGCAGGCCCTGAAGCAGCTGTTGTTTTTGAGGATATTCGAATAGCATCTAGAGTACAAGCTTGGCAGATTTCCCAAGAGGAGGGTATCGCTTTTTATCGCCTAGCTAGACCTACGGGAGAGGGTTTATCGGAGAGTGAGATGAGTCTAAGGCATAGGCTTCCTCTAGATTTGGTCCCCTTGATTCGAGACTCTTCTTATTCTAAGAAAGGAGAATGGTGTGCCGTAAGAGGGGAGAGACATGACCATTTTAAGAGCTTATTGTACATTGATGCAAAAAAATATATTTTAGAGGCAACCTTTGATAAAGAAAATGTTTTGTATCATTTTTATGCAAGGGAGCTCCGAACGGTTAGTGATTATTCAATGTCTTTGTATGCCCCATTTGAATTTCCCTCACTTGGGGAAAGTAGGGAAGTAGAAACAAGCGCTCCTATTACTAGAGGAACTGGAATCAGGGTAGATGAAATGGGTAATGGTCATATTGATTTTGATGGAAGGCATTACCAATTATTAAAATTGAGTTGAAACTATTTGGGAGGGTTATAAACCATCCACATGCCAAGAGGGAGCGATCCTAATTGTATGTCACCGATACGTACCCGTTTTAGAGATGTTATTTCAAGCCCTACAAGCTCACACATCCTTCGTATTTGACGATTTTTCCCTTCGGTGAGTGTGATTGCCAAGGTTCTTTCATCGGTTTTGACTACTTTTGCCCGTTTAAGGGGTTTTCCGTCAAGCTCAAGACCAAAGCGAAGCTTTTCTAACGCTGAATCGGGGACAGGGTAATTAAAGCGAACAATATACTCTTTTTCCACTTCGGAATCGGGTCCGATAATTGATTTTGCAACTCTTCCATCAGAGGAAAAAAGCAAAAGTCCCTTAGAGTTAATGTCTAATCTTCCAACGACATGGAGGGCGTTTGGATCGATGGGGGCCCCTTTGTCATATCGGTTTTTGGGAATGAGTAATTCTTTTGCCTCTCGATAATTTTTCTCAGGGAGATTAGAGACGATCCCTAAAGGTTTGTTTAAAATAACAGTTATATTTTGAATATTACTCGAGTCAAAATCAATATTTGCATCGACCCGAACCTTTGTCCCTTGCTCGGTTATTAAAATACCATCTACCCGAACTCTCCCTTCGCTCATATATTGTTCGGCCTCTCTTCTCGAGCATAGACCCCTTTTGGCCATTAATTTAGAAACTCTTTCTAATTCCATGTAAAAAGTTTATCATAGCTTTGATTTTCTTGTGCCCTATATACTGAAAAAAAAAGGATTCAGACTATGATATATGAGCAAATTAATCAGGGTATAAAAGATGCAATGAAAAATCGGGATCAGATCAGGCTCGAGACATTAAGAATGTTAAAATCAAAAATACTAAACGTTGATGCAAGGGGAGAGCTTCCCGATCTAGAGGTTTTGAAAATTTTCAAAACATATTTTGGCAGCCTTGAAGAGGCTTATACTCAGGCCATTTCTGTGAGTAGATCGGATATTGCAGATAAATTAAAACGGGAACTTGAGATTGTTCAAGAATTTTTGCCTAAAGCCCCCTCTGCAGAAGAGACCAAAGCGTTAGTAATAGAGGCCATCAGAGAATCTGGGGCTAAGACAAAAAAAGACCTCGGTCTTGTGATGAAGGCAGTTATGAAACTTAACAGCGCAGTTGACGGAAAGCTTACTAGTAAGTTAGCTAGCGAACTGCTCCTGGGTTAAAACAGATCTAACTATCGTCTTTTTAGGTTGTAAAAACCGGTTTTAAAAGATAAAATCGAGGCCTAATGTGAATGCATTATAAAACATCCCACCTAACTTAACTGTCCAAGGACTTGTTGAGACGTGAGTTATGTAATTGGTTGCTCCAAAAGTATAGGTGGAGGATGTTAGATAATAAAGACGGTACTCGCCACTGAGGCGGAAATGTTTGAAAAAGCGGTATCGAAGACCTGCTTTTGCTGCTGTGAGAAATAGGGAATTAAAATCGTTTCTATCTGTATTAAAGTGGTTTATATCTAATTCTAGAGGATCGATTTGTAAGGAGTTTGCACTATGGATTGAGACAAATCCTACTCCCACCCCAAAGCCGAAGTAAGGGGAGATATAGTCATTGTTAAACTCTAAAATTCCATTGGCTAACAAGCCCCCTATCCGTGCAGGAAAAGAGTCTAAAAATTCGTGTGCATCAATTCGATCTGTTGGATTAATCACATCTGCATGTTTTAGGGTGTTAGCAAAATAACTCCCTTCAATTTCAATAGCTGGGGCTAAACGAAATCCAGGGACAATTTTTTTCATCCATTCATAACCTATGTGTAATCCGCCAAAGCCTTTTGTTTTTCCTGGGGCAGTGCCCGTCGCAGTTACACTAAGAGGTCCTCCGATCGATTCTGAAAAAAAGGCTGTTCCCATTTGTGTTACCGATACATCAGAGGGGTAGACCCAACCCCCAAACCCACCGAAGTAGAAACCTGTAGGGTTTGAGTTAATATTTTCTGATGGGTTGAGCTCTCCCCCCATTAAATTTAGGGTTGAGTGAAGAGATGCCACTATCAGAAAATTTTGTATCCATGTATTCATGAAGTTGCCCTTTATACAGTATCAATAAATTAGCTGTAACATATAGTAGGAAATTGCTTCCAATGAAATTTTTCAAACCTCAGTGGGATCTGAATTCGTGAAATAGCTAAAATCCAAGCCAAATATTCTAATAATATCGGTAAAGAAGCCCCTAATGTAAAGAATTTCTGGGGTATGACCTATTACCTTTAATCTGCTCAAAAATTTGAGGTTATTCCTTGGGTCGTACAAATGTAGGTTTGGAAGTAATAGATTTATAGTGGGTCCTGCTTTTAAAAGAAAATGGGAAAAAATAGGGAAGGCTTTATCCTTTCCTGAAGGGATTACTTTTGTTTCTTGATATTTTTTCATAGTCGCACCAAAAAACTCTTTGAGTTCCCCCCGTTTTTCTGGGCCATAAACTTCGAGATAGGTATTAAATAAGACCAGAAGGTTTGAGGTGGTTTCACATCTAGAGATTTGCTCAGGGCTCCATACTGGAGGGACGGGTGGAGCTGAGCTCGAAGGTCCAGCGCAAAATTTTAAAGAATCTGAAGGGGTGGTCGAGGTAGGAGAACCAAATACAGTAGCTAAAATTGCTACATCTTCTGAGCATAGGAAAGTAGAAGCAGCGAGTGAAAGGGGGCTAATCATATAAGTGCCTTTGTTTTTTTTAGGATAAAATTGTAATTCAAACAGATGTTACTGTAAATGGTTCTTAAATTTTTTTAATTGATCGCAAATTGCTTCTAGAGAGGGGAGAGTCGGGCTAAACGAGGTGAAAATTAGATCTGCATCTGGAAACAGAGAGGAATCTAACGGATCTCTTACACTTAAAATAATTACAGGTTTGGAGGTGTTCAATAGAGATTGAGTTAGCCCTATTGCTGACCGATTTTTCCACGCATTGTAGGAACAGATTACAATTACATCAGCAGACGTTGCTTGCTTTTTTGCTAGATCGATCTCGTCGTTTGTCGGGCTAAGGGTATTAAAAAAGTAGGCATCGATCGATTTTCCGATCCTAAATAAGGAGGTTTTCTCCAGATTTGTTCGCAAAATTTCCGGGGCGATCAGGAGAATTTTCTGATTGTCTAAAGGGAAACTTGTATCGGACTGTTTTTTTTTAACCTTAAGCGACAAAGAGGCAATTTTTTGAGCAAGTTTTTGATGCTCGCTTCTATTAATATTAGAGGAACTCGTGTTTGCGTGTAAACGGCGCTCTTTTAAGAGGAGAATCCTTTCAACAGCTCTATTTAATTTAGCTTCTGGGATACGACCATTTTTAACTGCTTGGACAATAGATCTATGAACTCTTTGAATATCTTCTGTAGTTAGCTCAAACCCTTTATGTTCCCCTCCAAGTAATTTCCCTCCTAAAATTAGGAGATCGCATCCTGCATTTAGAGCTCTAATTGAGGCTTCATCAACAGATTTACATGTTTTTAAGACTCCATCCATAACCAGAGAGTCTGCAACAATTACCCCTTGAAATCCAATAACGTTCCTAAGATAGTTTAAGCTCTTTTCAGAAAGAGTAGAGCAATTTTCTGAATCTAAAGCGGGGACAAGAATATGGGCTGTCATGATTGCATCCGAAGAGGAGGCAAGTGTTGCAAAGGGAAGGAGCTCCACTTTTTCTAATTCTGCTTTTGATTTGTGAATAATAGGTAACTCTTCGTGAGGGTCGACACTTACATCGCCATACCCAGGAAAGTGTTTTAGCGTAGTTACGACCCCAGCTCTGTTAAACCCTTCTAGCGCTTTTTCCCCAAAGGCAATTACTGTTTCCGCGCTCTCTCCAAAAGAGCGTACTCCGATCACAGGATTTTTGGGATTGCTATTTATATCTACTACAGGAGCAAGATTCATATTAATTCCTACAGCAGATAATTCTTCTCCCATAGCAAGAGCAGATAGCATGGCCAGATTCGTATCGGAAGTCTCTCCTAAAGCCCGATTTCCTGGAAAACTTGTCACATGGGCTAGGCGAGTTACCACACCGCCCTCTTGATCTGTAGCGATTAAAAGGGGGATAGGGACGCGATTCTCTTGTGCAAGTTTTTGAAGTTCTTTGCTAAGAATTTTTACTTGAGAGGGAGAAGTTAGACCATTTGACCAGTTGTAATAAATGATTGCCCCCACTTTTGTCTCCTGAATCAGACTCTTTGCATCTTGATTAACAACCTCTCCATGGAAGTGAACCATCAAAATTTGTCCCACTTTTTCCTCTAGGGACATATGAGACATGGCATCTGATGCAAAGGAACAAACGGTTGCAAGCCAAAACAATGAGATTAGTTTGATTTTTATCCCCTTGCCGAATCCTGCTTATTTCTTATAAAATCCAAGGATTCTTGAATCACTCTATTGGAACGCATCATCCAGGAATGGCCACAAAGGAGGGTGATTTGTTTGTGTGGAGTTGAGAGCAGGGTTTCTGAAACTCCTACTTTTCCATCATTTTTTTCGTTAATTACAGGATTCCAGCCAAAAGATCCGGAGATAATTAAAACAGTAGAGGTTTCTGGGAATTGTCCTAAATACTCAAAGGTTTGGGTTGTTAAAAGCTGGGTTCCACTTTTTGAGCCAAAAACTTTTCTAATTAATTTAAATCGATTCAAAAACCTTGCAAAACTACTTCCTTGATTAGGGGGAGAGAGTAAGACGATACGTCCTCTCTTTGCTTCGCTGGGGCAATTGGGATGATTTAAAGCACCTCTTAAAATAATCCCACCTAGGCTGTGTGTTACAAAATGAATGGGCTCTCCTTTGTGGGAGTCGCTATATTTTTGTAACTCTTCTACTAAAACCTCCGAGTGTTCTTCTATGGTTTGGCTTCTGCTCGGATAGTCCCAAAGGTGAGTTTCATACTCTTGTTTTTGAAAAGCTTGCGCCATTTTTTCCATTGAGGAGGCCTTTCTTAAAAAACCGTGAATAAAATAGACAGGCTCTTTTGCCAAAAGGCATATCGGAAAAAACAAAACAAAAAACAATTTTAAGGGTAGATTTCTTTTGAAATTTTCTGTGCAGAAAACGATCGGGTTTTTCAAGCAGAGGGTGTTTTGGAGGAGATTTAGTCTTTTTTGCATAAGAACTCTTTGCAAATTAGGAAATGTTACTATTCTAAAGGGCTTTGAATTTTTTTTATACTAGAATCCTTTTGTTCTCTTGAGTATACTAACGGCATTTCAAAAATTTCTTAGGAAGATTGGTGGGAACTAACACAATAGAGATCTCGGAATGTGGTTGTGCAGATCTTTTGGATGCTCAAAAAATAGCATACGAGCCAAGCGGATTGACAATCGAGAGTTTTAGCAGAGAGAAGGAGAGTCATGATTATGCGGCCTCTGAATTTAAAATCAATCATTTAAGGATTAAATTTCGTGCAGCAAAGATTACCCCAACAAAGGTTGGACAATTTGTTACAATTTGGAAAAGGATAGAAAAGGGTCCTATTCAACCATTTGATCTAACAGATCCCTTTGATCTAATTGTAATTAGCGTTCGAGACCAAGATCGCTTGGGACAGTTTGTGTTTCCTAAAGAGGTGCTTTATGAAAAAGGAATTGTCTCTAAAGATGGAAAAGGGGGAAAGCGGGGGATAAGGGTCTATCCACCCTGGGATAAAACTGAAAATAGACAAGCGATTCAGACACAAAAATGGCAGATTCCCTATTTTTTTGAAATCCCCTCAAATCGATCTGTCGACTTTGCATACCTTCGAAAACTATTCAGTCAACTAGGATAGTTTAGAAAAGGGGGATAGCTTGGTAACATTTTTTTTGAGCTGAGGGGTGGTTTGGGTCTAAAGCCCCCAAAGAGCTTAGACACTCTTGTTCAGGATCAGGTAGGTAAAGATCTTCTACAATAACAATTGCAAGGGGTCAATTTTCACGATTTTTAAGTGATAGTTGTCCCCATAACAATACAGATTGCCTCATTTCTGCCAGAATAGGTTAAACAATCGGCAAAGGAAATAGGGCACCGGTTTAAAGCCTTCCTGAGTTAAGGGCAGAACAGTAACCGCTCTGGTTTATAAAGCCTTTTAAACCTGAACAGAATAATATCTTTCTCTAGATTGAAAAAAGTAAATAAATTATAATTAAAAGGATATGCTCCAAATTTTCACTAAAATGCCCCTGTTTGTATTGCCGTTATTTGCGATGTTATTGCATGTTGGCTTACGCGCAAGGAGGAGGAGTTCTTTTCCAATAGCAGTATTGGTGCTAATCCCTTCTCTATTTTTTGGACTCTCTCTCTTTTTGTTTTTAGGAAAATATGGAAGCAATCCGGGGGCAATTCTTTTTTGGTTTCTCTCTTTTGCAGTCGGAGGAGCCATCGGATTTTCTTATGCCCAAACGTTAAAGCTCCAATTTGATCGAAAAAAAAAGAGGGTGGAAATTCCAGGTAGTTGGATTCCGTTGATTCTGTTAATGTCGATTTTTACCTCAAAATGTTCGCTCGGAATGATCACTTCCATGATGCCTCACCTGACAGGATCTCTCTTGCTCCTGGGACTTGAACTTTTTCCAACCTCGATTCTCGGCATTTTTGCAGGAAGAGGGGTGAATTGTCTCATTAGATACAGAGCTTCACCAACCTGAATAAAATTGGTTTCAGTTTCTGTAGTCATTTAAATTTAAACCGGGTTTGGAAAATTTGACAGATATAAGTTCTATCATAAAAAGGAAAGGTGGGCTTATCAGGGCGATTGCTTTTTGCGGTAATTCACCCATCAACTGCCCGTGCTTTAAACATGGCACACCTTTCAAAAAAAAGTATGCCTTCTTAGTTTTATAAGTTGCTTTGGATGGAATGGCTAGGAAAGGTCATGGCTTGGAAGTTTGGTCGGATGTAGATTAACAATAAAAAATTGCTGAAGATCGTCTTGACGACTGGGAAAGTCAGTATATTCCAATTTTCCTCCATCAAATTTAAATTCTCTAAAAAACTCTACTACTCTAGCTATAGTTTCTTTAGGTTGTGTAAGCATTAAATGGGATCCTGACCTACGCCAAGGAAATTCTCGCATAATCCGTTTTGAAATTAATTCTGCAAGGCAATCTTGCTTACATTGATAAAGTTGATGTACGGCCCATAGTCCCACATCTAAGCGGTATTCACTTTTTAACACACTCGGGTCCATTTCTCTTAAAATGAGATGAGCGCAACTTTTTGCTTTTATAAAAGATGTAGTAAAATCGGGTTTCTGAGGATCTGTTATATCAAGGAGTCTCATGGAATCTAGCTTTGATTTAGAAATATAGGAACAAAGAGACTTGCAATTAGAATAATTAAGTAAAAGATCGGTTTCTCTAAAAAAGACGTCAATCAGAATCGCTCCGGGCAGGATTTCCTTAATATCCGGTAACGAGATTATACTAGACCTCTGAATCAAAAGTTTCTTAAATACAAGAACGGCGTCCTTGGTCTCTCTAGGTATGAAGAGGGAAAGTGCGTGATTGATGCTTTTCTCAGCAGAATGGTACAAGACTAAAGAGAGTAAGACTCCATCGATGCTCTGATTTTTGCAAAATTTATAACGAAGTAGTTGAACAGATTCGCCACATTCCCCAAATCTGAATTTTCTAATAACCCTAGCACATACCATTGAAGTGTAAGTATCAGCAGGGCGTAGGTCACTACGAAGTTTTACATAAAGTTCTCGAGATTTCAGCCGATAGAAGTTTAATAAAAATTTATTATGAAGGTAGTCCAAATGATCGATGCCAAAAATCTGATCCATTTCCGTTGCCGTAACTAATTTTTTTGCTTTATCGCCGTGTAGGGCAATCTCAGGAAATCGACTGAAAATGCTGATACAAGAAGCAGCATCTAAGGAATCAAAAAGTTTTCTAGATAAAGTTTCCATAAAAAACTCACAGTAAAAATTAAGAATTATTAATTATAAGG
This sequence comes from uncultured Chlamydiae bacterium, assembly GCA_937996705.1. Classification (GTDB taxonomy): domain Bacteria; phylum Chlamydiota; class Chlamydiia; order Chlamydiales; family 2-12-FULL-49-11; genus VGMD01. The sequence continues at coordinate 3,969 of CALKUQ010000069.1, read as the reverse complement.
GTTTTCAATAAATAAGCAAGCGGATCTATTGAAAAGGCTAAAAAATGTTCTAGTGAATGTCTCCCCTTTTTATTTATTAAGAAGTATCTTCACGGTTTAAAATTAGAGCTCTTTTGAAAGATGTCTATTGTAAATAATTTGTTAATGCTATAAGTTGTGCCCCATTTTTATTGGAGTATTTGTCATGACTTCAGATGTAGTATTAGCGGGTTTGGCGGTAATTGAAGGAAATTCAGGAGGATTCAAACCTGCGGATGGGGTTGAATTAGTACGGGAACGAATGGTATCTAAAGTGAAACATGTTAGTTTCGCTATAATTCGAAACTTGAGCAGTCTGAACCAGCATGGAATTATAATGACCCCTAGGCAAATAGTTGCACTATTTGGGGGTATAGAAACAGATCCAATAGGGTCTTTCAAGTATGTGCAAATTGCGCAAAATATCTATAGAGTGATTGTAGGGGAATTGCCGGAAGATGCCGAATTTATTGGAGTAAGTAAATGTCAAGTTGGAGATTGTAGCGACGCGATTATTCAATTAAATACAAAGGCTCTCATGCAAATTTATCCTTTCGAATTAAAAGAGAGATTTCCAGCTAAAAGGGTCATTATAGAAGTTAATGCCGAAGGCCGGGCGATAATTGAATTTGAAGCGTTAAAGAAGCTTGTACAATCTTACATAACTGGAGATTTTCTTCGTTCTGGTCAACATTTTGAGTTAACTCAGTTTCTCAAGACATACTCTTTTATAGCAAAAGAGGTGGTTCAAAGAGGACCTGAAGCTCAAAGAGATTCTAGGGAAAGGGTAGATGTATTAAATGTAGAGGATTGCTCTCTTGGTTATGTCGATTCAGAAACAGAGTTTGAGTTTTGGAAAGTGGCTGGATCAAAAGTTGATGTGGTGAGTAGCGTGGTTAAAGCGGCTGAGGGGTGGAACTATACGTTTAATTTGAAAGCTGTACGACACTCAACACATCAAGATCAGTTATCCAAAGTAATAGATCTTGCTGAAGTGGAGGAGTGTATAATAAAAACGAAATATTGGATACGAGGATCAGAAATGGAACTTGTCATAAATTCTCTACCAGTTCTTGTTAACCTCACTAAAGTAAAATCTAAATCGGATCAATCCGTTCCCGCTGATACAGATTTGTATTCAACTTGTTTTGAAGTGGATGGAGATACTTCAATGGCGGTTGTAGTTTCTAGCTCCCTTTTAGCTATGGATTCTGCGATTGACGCTAAAGGTGCAGCTGGCATTACATTTAAAATCGTGGGATTTAAACCGGAGAAGGGAGGGCTTTTCCCTCCAATAATTGATACAGAAGGTCTTATGAAAGAAATTATGAAAGGGGAGTCTTTTTTTCATAATCTAGTCATAGGAGAGGGAATAGAGTTTTATCATCTTGGAGATCGATATAATTTAGAAGCTGTAAGTGCCCTTGATAAAGAAGGAATATCGTATAAAAAGGAGAGAGGCGTTAATTCTCGTTGGAAAATTGAGCCAGATTGTAAAATCGAGTTTGTTCAAGGAGGAGTTAGTGTCGCTTTAGTCGAAAGTTCCAAATCTCGTAAGCTAAAAAAAATAAATTTAGAGATGATTAATGTAGAGCTTCCCTTAGGTAGTGAATTAAACGCAAGCGAAGATAAAGTAAAACAAATCATAGCTGAGCAAATCCCTCCAATAGTGGTTTCTAAAGCAATTTTTAATGTATCGTTTATCCAAGCAGGGCAACAAATACGCCTCTTTTTTAAGGTGAGCTCCTTTGAAGAAGATTCAGTGGAGATGGAACCTTTTGTATATCAGCGATCAGGAAAATTTTTTCCCGACACAACTATTGAAATTGATAGCACGAAACTGTTGCCTGAAAAGGGGTTTGAAATTATAAAAGGTGATTCCCATTTAGGAGGCGTAGCAGACTTAGGAGTTCCAGATTTTCATTCATTAGGGATTGGAGGACTTCCTCAAGCTGTAGTTGATGCTTTGCATTTAATTAAGCTTAGAAAAAGTGAAGGAATAAGACGAGAGAGGGAAAAAAGGGGTATAAAGACTCCAAAAGGAGTTCTTTTTTATGGTCCCCCAGGCACTGGAAAAACTTCAATCGCGCGTCAATTAAGTAAGATTCTTGGGTATGCAGAAGAACATGTCCACTATTATAACGGACCTGCATTCTACAATAAATGGTTAGGGCAAACTGAAGCCGAAATTAGAAAGATTTTCCTTGTAGCAGAAGACGGTAAAAAACACGTTCTTGTGATAGATGAAATTGATGCTCTAGTTCCAGACCGAGCACACTTAGAGGGATCACAAGCTTGCATGTCAGCGATTGTTGCCCAATTATTGGCTTGTATGGACGGTTGTACAACAAATGATAATATTTTAGTGCTTGGGATAACCAATAGACCGCAAGCCATGGATAAAGCAATATTACGCCCAGGAAGATTTGATGTTTTAATTGAGGTTAGCTTGCCAGATGAAGAGGGGAGAAAAAAAATTTTTGAGATATACACGGCAATGCTGAAAAAAGAGGAATTGCTTGCTCCTGATATTGATCTTGAGCATTTGGCAAAAGTAAGTGAGGGGTTTTCTGGCGCTGATATTGAAGGGATAGTAATGCAAGCAAGTACGTTTTCGCTACAGAGATTGTATACATTGTCTGAAGAAGAGCATGCCACTTCTCCGCTACGGATAGTCACGCAAGAGGATTTTGAAGCAGCATTTGAAGGACAAGAGGGGGGCGGAAAAAGTAAAATACGACGCATAGGTTTGGGAGGATTTTGACGAAGTTGATCTTAAATTAAATAAATTGTTAGATAACTTTGATTTTATATTTTGGGTTTTAAAAATTGTTTTTAAAAAAACTGCGCCCCATCTTTAAATTTACCTCGCGCTCGCTCGATGCTCGATAGTGCTGGCATGCGGCACCAGCTTTACTGAATTGAAAGCTGGGGAGTATTTTTAGAAACATTTCAATTTTGAAGTACTTTCGCTGTAATTATTTTATTTTTTAAATAAATTGAGTTTATTGTCAAATCTTGATAAGATTATTAATTGTAATATATTAATTTTTCAAATTAAGAAAGGCTGAGAAATGGATTCAAACATAGTTCCTAGGTTTATTGATTCAAAGCAACTAAGTTTTTATCGAAATTTTAATACTTATTCTGAATCAAATCCCATTTTAGGACGTTTGCTATCAATTCCTGTTTCAATAATCGATGTTGCAGTAGACTCTCTCAAATTTCCGCTGGTTGCTATCGAATGTGTCGTTTTGGGTTTTATTCATTTAGTTGGCGCTCTGTTTTCTAATCGCTATACATTAAAAAACGCACTGCAATATGCTGACTTTGCTCTTTCAAGAATTGTGGTGACCCCAATCAAGCTGGGTATGGCTCCAATTAAGATAGTCTTTCAATTTTTTGCGATCCTGATTGATCCAAAAAAAGTACAATCTATTAATATGAGATATCCAACTTTTAAACAGGGTTCACGGGACGAAAGAGTCGCCTTTATAGTTCTACATAATGTGACGTTAGCTCAACGTGACATTTATTGTTATTTCAATAATTTTTGTCTGGCAAGGCCCCTTTTGGGAAGGTTGGTTTCAATTCCTGTTTTAATAATCGATGTTGGATTGGATACTTTTAAAACACCAGCCTCAGCTATTGAATATCTAGTTGAGATTCCTATTAATTTAATTGGAGCTCTCTTTTCTAATAAATGTAGTTTGAAAAAAGTAGTGCTGTATGCCGATTTGGCTTTTTCAAAAATTGCGGAGACACTTATCAATTTTGCTATAGCGCCAATTAAGATGGTTTTTCAATTTTCGGCAATTCAGATTCATCCAGAAAAAGTACTATCTATTAATTATCATTTTCCAACTTTCCGCTCTAAATTCCTTAATGATTGAAGCATCGACTTGATAAAAAACACCCTTGATATTGCATAATGCTATGCATGAATTTTTC
>CALKUQ010000068.1 GCA_937996705.1 uncultured Chlamydiae bacterium | reverse complement strand
CAGCGAGGGGAATATCAGAAAGTTTGATAAATTGGTTAGTCTCTGTATTCAATCGACCCCTGACATAAAATCTAGTCCCTAAGTGCTCAAATTCTCTGAGCATAGGTTCAATATCTGGTCCCCATTTAGGATCTAGCATTCGGATTAAAGCATCTGCCCCAATCACAAAAGAGCTACCAGGAAATTTCCTTGCTTTTTCTAGATAGAGGGAGTCCCCTTCGGTGAAAAGACAATCATGCCCTTTTAACATTTTGGCTCGCTCTAACATCTCTTGGAGAGAAAGACTAGACTTATGGGGTGGATTTTGAGTGGTAGAGAAAATGGGAATGTACCCAGTCTCTCTTGTCACTTTTGTTGCGACATCAAAATGACCAGCATGGGGGGGATGAAAAGAACCAGGGAAAAAGAGAAGGTCTTCCGATTGGGAATTGGGAGTGGGTAATCGGTTCCCAGTGGCGGTGAAAAAGGGACGTTTAAACAATTGTTGCAATGCGTTAAATCCAAAGTTCGCTGGATTAACCTGTTGTCGTAGCATTAAAGAGGCAGAACTAACCTCCCCAAGTGCGAATAAAATAAGGCCAATTCCTAGTCTGTCAGCCTCTATCCCATCCGCCATACGAGCTACCTCACCAACTCCTTTATCTAAAATGATCGATGCGGCTAGAACTCTACTTCTAGTAATCACAGCAGCATGAACTCGATGTTCTCCTTTATGCTCTTTTAGACTTGCGACAGAAGCAGTGAGGCCAAGCCCTATTGGGGATTTATTGCTTTTCGGATCGAATGCCCTCATATAGGCAATCATTGCTAAATCGACAGCGGTTTCCAAAGAACAAAATCTCTCTGGAACAAAACCAAGAGTTTCCACAATTTCTGCTTCGCCATAAGGGAAAGAAGCTCCTGAAAAATATGTTGAACATCCAGGCGTTGCCCATATATAGCTCTGAATACCAGCACCCGCTCCTGTGCAAATGGCATGGAGCCGAACAGCTCTATCGGTCTTAATGAGTTTTTCATCAAGAGCAATCGACATGACACTATTAAGTATGTTCATAACCCCTCTTCCTTTTTCCAAAAACAAGAGGATTTCTAGAAAAACAATAATTTCTTTTATCCATTTATCTCCTCCTGGCTGCTTCTCTTACTTTCTCACAAGCACTTCGGTCTAGTTTCCTGACTGTTTGAAAAGGAAGGTCTAGTTTTTTGGCAATCTCTTGATAGGTAAGACATCTTCTTTTCCAACCCGTGACTTGCACAAATCCAGCAAGAGGAGTGGGCAAGGAGGAAGAAATGAGAGTCTCCCCCTCTTTGGTCATCATCTCTGCACTCCCATCCTCAAACTGGACACGGGTCAGAGCTTCCTCAGAAACAGTATCTTGATAAGGAATTACCTCTCCAGAAGGTCCATAGCGAAGCTCACAGACTCTTTTTTCATCCTCGGTTAAATCTATGAACAGGAGAGACAAATCAACCAGGGCAATATTTAAATCCTCGATGTGATTTGAGCGAGGAGAGGAAGGGATACATTCATGTTTGGCGCGGTCTAATTGCTTCCAACGGTAGATTAATAGGTTTTTAGAAACTTTTGCCGGAGCGGTACCTAGGTAGAATGGAATGCAATAAGCTTCTGTATCCCAATAGGTCGATCCGCCGTATTTCTCACCAGTAAAGCCTTTAGGACCAATATTTAAACGATCGTCCTCCCCTGTGTAGGTTTGGTTCATTTGGAATATATTGAAACGAATGCCTTGTTGAGCGGATGCGTCACCAGAGATGATGATATCGTTGATGGCCCATTTGGTCGCCCAAGCTGTCGCTTGTTCTTGCAACATTTTGTCAAATCCTTTCGTTGAAATACGGGCTAAGTAGTCTGAGGCGATCTTTTCAAAGGACGCCGTTGGGTGATTCTCAGAGCTGATGTTAACCGCATACTTGATAAGGGTCAATTTTTCGCCTTGCTTTGCTGATAGCGTGTATGCCAGTTCACTGTACTTTTCGCGGGTTGTTGAGGTAGCTTTTGCGTCTACTTTTTGACCATTAGCTTTAATCTCGATTTGTTGAGCTGTAATGACTTCGAAGCCTGTTTTCTTGGTTTTGGACCAAACAAAATTCGAACCCACTTTTACCTCATCCCAGAATTTTTCATCGTAATTCGAGTCCTTATTCTTGATGTCTCCATCGATAAAGGCTTTTACTTGAATGTCTTCAGTGAAGTTTAATGGTGTAATAGAATAGGAAATAACACCTGATTCATCATCCGCCATGCTATTGAGGCGAATGGATTCAATGGCTAAGCGTTTCCCGTTCGAAAGCGTGATTTCGCAGTTACGAAGGATATACCCCTCCTTCATGTTCAATTCACGGTAAAATGAATGGATTTCACTTGTGTGTAAATCGACCTCTACTCCGCCGATCTGGATAGATAGACCATTCCAGTTAGCGGCATTTAATACTTTGGCAAAATATTCTGGATACCCATTTTTCCACCAACCTACACGTGTTTTATCTGGATAATAGACGCCCGCTACATAATTTCCTTGAAGGGTTTTACCTGTATAAGTTTCTTCAAATGAACCTCTTTGTCCCATTCGTCCGTTGCCGAGAGAAAAGATGGATTCGGTGATTTCGTTGTAGGCAGGATGGAATTGGTCTTCAATGACTTTCCACTCATCTATTTTAAGGTATTGCTTCATTCAGTTTATTAGGTAATTAGGATAATCTCACAAAAATAGAAAATTGTAAATTTTGGACATTTCTGTGCTAGGCTGTTTCTTTAAAAAAGAAGCAAATCAGCCGATTTTATTCCGATAAAGTTCGGAATTACCTTGTTAGCATCGCTCAATACCGACGCTTCTCCTATTCCAATCACTTTCATTCCTCCATTTATGGCAGCTTCTACCCCGGCTTGAGCATCTTCGAATACGATACATTCTGCTGGCGAAAAACCTAGTCCCTCGGCTCCTTTCAAGAACACTTCTGGGTCTGGTTTGCTCTTGCTTACTTTATTTCCATCGATGATTAGATCAAACCAAGGCATTAATCCTGTCTTTTCTAGAATGATCTCCGCATTTTTACTGGCGGAACCTAAGGCGATTTTATAGCCCTCTGCTTTAATTTGGCCTAAGAAATCCACCACACCTGGAAGGATTTCGGATGGATTCATATTCGAAATTAAGTGCAGGTAATTGTCGTTTTTCTCTTTCAACCAAGCTTCCTTTTGTTCCTCTGTAGCGGAATATGAAGCCCAATCTAGAATGCGATTCAATGATTCTACTCTGGATACGCCTTTTAATTGTTCGTTTTGCTCTTCGGTTAATTGGTAGTTGAAATTCTCTCCTAGCATTTTCCAGGCTTGAAAGTGATAAATTGCTGTATCAACTAATACTCCGTCGAGATCAAAAAGGCAGGCTTTGTAAGACATATTTAGGTAGGGATTGTTTTAAA
>CALKUQ010000067.1 GCA_937996705.1 uncultured Chlamydiae bacterium | reverse complement strand
TAGAAAGCTTACTACTAGGAAGCTGTAAATCATAAGCCCGAGAAATCCTCCGCCAGGGGGAAGTTTTGCAACATTTGAAGCCACCCACAAAAGAAATAATGATTGGTGCAATTCATTTTCTTATTCAAACCTATTCTTCTCTCGAGCAATGGTCTACTACAAATTGGGAGATCTCGAATCAGCTCTTAATGATTTGATTGAAGCAGCAAAAAGAGGCGATCGCACAGTCCAAATTGCTTTATGGACTAAAGGGCTCTTTTGGTAATCTTACCAAATTAATGGAGATATCTCTCATGTGCAGAACGATCTAAATCATATTTTTGAAAGCTGCTTGCCAACTTGCAAAATCCTAGCCTGCTTTTCTAACCTACAGTTTGTCTTTTTAAATATAAGCAGTATGATTGGATGAATAGTCGCATAAATTGATTATAGAACATCCTAGGCGCCTTCCTGAGGATTTTGTAAAATCAACCTGAATCCATTCATTATTTCTTAAAAAACGAAACCCATCTATTCTTTTTAATCACTTCAATAATCGGCACTAAAATCTTTTCAGCTTCCGTATTTAATTTATTTAGACTCTCCTCACAACCATCAAGAAAATGCTGAACCGTCTTTAGTTGTTCTCGAGCCGTTTGATCTCCATCATTAGACTTCAATGTTAAGTAAAGCGCACTAGTAAATTGGGAATAATATTTTTGTAATCTTGAAACCAACTGCAGTAGATCTATTGCCTCTTTTCCAGAAAATTGACTTATTGGGTTATGTAATTCCTTTTTTAATTGCATTATTTTCATTTCAATTAAACGCGGAGGTCTTTCAGGATGAGGAGACTCTTTTTTATCCGTAGATATTTCTTGCGGAAAAGATGGATACTGATACAATTCTTTTCTTCGAACGATATCAATAATTTCATCTGTACAACATCGAAATTTACTAAGGGCCTCCGACGCTGCATTCGATTTTTTAATATGCCAATAGTCCTTGAGAGCTCTTTTTCCCATGAATAATGCGGCGATAGCCGCTACTCCCACTAAAAGATTTCCAATAGCAGCTAACTCATCAAATGGTATACACATTTTTGTTTCTATTGCTTCTAATTTAGAGAGACATCATAACACTAAATATTCTCGAGATCAAACACAAAATGGAATCACCGCAAAGAAATACCTGATCTTAACTGCTCACAACAAACTTACTCCTGAGTGATCCAAGAAGATCGGAAGAG
>CALKUQ010000066.1 GCA_937996705.1 uncultured Chlamydiae bacterium | reverse complement strand
CAGATGAAGATGCAGGTAAGGAAAGATGGGTAAGATTCATTTGGAAGAGGTATATATCCTAACTGCATTGAATGAATCAAGAACAAATTTGGTTTGATCTTTCTCCTTAAGATCAAAAAGATCTTTTAATCGCTCTTGAAGATCCCCCCTTTGGGCAGGTTCCAAATTTGTGATATAATACTGTTTTTTCTCCATGTGATTGAGTAATATGTAGCAAAAAATTTCCCCCGAATCAGTTTCAACAGAGATCTTACGACTAATGCTAGGATCAAAAAAATCACACTGATCTAAACACTGAAGAATCCTGCTAAAAATGGGATGAGAGATGGAAGAAAAAATAAGGGTTAAAAATAGAGTGATCGATTTTAGTTTGGAAAATTGTGCATACTTTTCTAAAAGCCGTCTATCATCACTTTGAATTGCTCGAAATAGATCTAACATCATTTTTGAGCCTAGCTCTGCAGAAAGAGGTTGCTTTGCTGTTCCTACTGCTACAATAAAGGCTAGCAAGTCCAGACGCATCTGCTCGGGAAAAGAAAAAACCTTTATAAAAAGCGATTGACACGCTAATGAAAAATGATCTGGATACACCTTAGAAAATGATTGTAACGCTTGCACGATTTCAAAGATGGTTTCTTGTTTTTTTACCAGCTCTGCCATTTCGATATAACTGGGCCACTCCCCACTTTGATGCTCCCTAACAAATGCAAGATCCTCCCCCGTTAATCCAAAATCATCCAGGGGACAAATCCATTTCCAAAAAGGGTGATACCGAGCGACATCTTCCAAAATTTTTTGCCTAAAAATCCTTCCTTCAGAAAAAAGCATGCCCCCTTCATTTAGAGCAAACCCTAAGCTCCCGTGAAACTCAGAAAAACGGACGAATTCTGAATCGGCATAAAAAGAGATCAGCTTATCTAAAAGCGGAGGTCTCGGCTCCTCCCTAGTAAGCACCTTCAAAATCCTATTAACTACATACATAGATTTAATAGACGGTGATTTCCAATAGGTGTAACTGTGATAGATATCATGAACTGAAAATCCAATTTTTCCTGCCGCGTGGCCATCTGCTACGTTAGGGAGGCGAGCTCCCCTAATATCAAGACCGACTACATGTGCAAAAGCGAATCGATCGGCAACCACATCTTCTTGTTTCACTTCACCTAGAACTGGCTTTAGATGTATAGGGACTGAACCCAACAAGAACGCAGAACGCAATAGAGAAAATGCCGGCAACACAAAGTGTTTTTCACCCTCAATAAAAAACCGATCATCCCCTGTAAAAGGGCAAAGATTAGTCCCAGTAGCCAATGCAACACGAAACATCATGGGATCTATGTATTGAAGCGGACTCCAAGGGGCGGGGACCAAAATGATACATCTATCCGCCAAAAGAGAAGACCGACTCATTTTTTCTTTTAGCAAACCTCTCTGTTCAGAATTCAAAAATCGAAAAAATTTTCCCAAACACTCCTCATAGCGGGGGTCACAAGTATCAAGAACTTGAATTTTACGCCCCTCTTTTGGGGCTCCTTCGATTTTAGTAAAAGTCCAATCGTGAGTAACTGCCCCCTCTCGCGACTTGTAGGAAAAACAACTATATCCCCCAGGATTATTGATAAACTGCTGTACAGCAGCAGAAAGTAGCGCAATTGTTGCAAATTGATCCTCGCTGATCACCCCCCTAAAAAAACCGGCCAAAGCGACTATTGTCCATCTTGAAGCTTCAAATTCGTCCCAAAATTGACCAAAAAAAGGGGTTTTACCTAAAATATTTGCAGAGAGGCGTTCAATATCAGAAGGGGTTACTGATCTCAAATAGGTGTAAATTTCGGAACATTCGGTCTCTCCCAATTTTTGTGTAAGAGGATATCTCTTATAATCTATTGCAAGCGCCATTTATAATTCCTTAAAAAAGGAGGGAAGGTTAAATCTATCCTCTATTTTTTTCAATAACTTTTTGACAAAAAGCAGCCGCTATATCCCTTCATTCAACCAATTAAGAAATTTTTCTTTTGAGCTTCTAAGAATATATACATACCATAATTGCTCCCAGAGCGGGTTTTTGAAAATAGAAAGGATTCCTTAGTGTACCTTTCTATTTGGAGAGCATAGCTACTCCGTTTTAAGGAGCAACCCTCTTTTTGGGCGCAATTATGGTATGTATATAATTCATGTCCTTCCCCAAGTACCAAAGTGACAATCTCCAAGGCGTTCATTTTCTTTTTGATACTCCTCCTTTCAAAATCTGATAAAGGCCCATGAAAAAAAATCGAACACCATTGATCATCGACAACTACTTTAATTTTGCCTTGAGAGATTCCCCTTAACTGAATTTCTAAAATCTGCTCTCTTATCGACTGATTGGGAAGAGAGAGCGCAATCTTCCTATCAAATCTCCCTGGACGGATCGCTGCTGAATCAAGACTTTCTATATGATTGGTTGTTCCAATAATTACAACCCCCTCCCTTTCTTCTACTAGAAGTGTAAGGAGTTGATTTACACCTGCATTAATATGAAAGCCATTTGTGGTTGTCTGATCAAACCTTTTAGGAATAATTGATTCAATTTCATCAATACAAATCACAGCAGGGGCTACAGATTCCGCAGCTTTGAAAATCGCCCTTACTAGTTGTTCTGTTTCTCCAACAAATTTTCTTTGAAGGCTCCCCGCAGGAATCATAAAAAATTTAGCCCCTGCATGGCCCGCAATCGCCTCAGCTAAAAAACTCTTTCCAACCCCAGGAGGACCACTTAATAAAAGTGCCTTTGGAGCTTTCCCCCCTCTTCCCTAAATTTTTTCGGATCTTGTAAGTAGACTATATAATCGGCAACACTCTCAATTAGTTCTGAATCTCCACCAAATTGTTCCATATCCACCTCAGGAACATACGGTCGAAATTCTCCTATTTCCGATTTCTTAGATTTTGCTTCCCCTGATTGAAATAGACCCAAAGCTCCCATTACAACCATCCATCTAAAAGGGGAGCGCTCTATTATTTTATACGAGTGAGACCCCCTCCATGCGCTGTTTTCCTGAAAAAGAGATTGCGAGGCAACCATCGACAAATTTCTTCTTGGGAAGGGTAAAAACGGTTTAATAGCCAAAGTTGTGAGAGTAGAAAGACCCCTAATACGCAAACGAAATCCCCTTAAAATTATTTTTATTCCTAAAGCCGCCGGCGATACTAGCAGCTCTCGCCCATTTCTTGCAAGTAGTGGGGAAATTGCGACCGTAACCAGTTGATCTGGCTATCAAGCTGCTCTAGAGTCCTCTACCCTATTACCTTGTTATACTGCCCCTGACTCGACACCAGCTACATTTAATTCAAATTTGGGGATTTCTGACTTGAAAATTCCCAATTTTTGAACCCCTCTCAGTGTACTAGAAATTGGAAAAATGATACGTTTTTTAGATATTTTATTGATTTTAAGTAACTCACCAAAAGAACGTAAGAGTTATTACAAGACTTAAAATATTATTTTTATAATTAAATATTTTCAGCTACTATCATGCTTAAGCGTTTGTTAAGACAGGTCTCAATGTAACCAATTCCTTTGCTTCCCCAAGGAGTTCTTGGGACCAAGCTATGACCTATTTCAATGAAATCAAACGAATTATCAACTCCTTATCTAAGCCGATTTTTATCGCTATAGCCCTCACTAAAATTGGAATCTACGGCGCAAACAGAGCCATCTATGCCTATCTCATCCTTGGGATTGCCTACCTGTAAAAAAATCGCCCAATAATCCCCGCTTATCGGCTTAAGGGGAGATTATAATCTATTGAAAAAGATTTTTAGAGGTTAAAAATTGAACCTTTTGCTATGTCTCAGTCATGAGCACAAAGTCTACAAAAACAATTGATAACCTAGGAATTCAATCCTACATTCAGTTTGAAGAAAATAGGCAATACCACGACGATACATTCGCTGACACCTCTCGATCGATTGCCTCCCAACTCACAACAGATGTCTTTGAACCTATTATAGTTACAGATTATCAACTCTTGTTTGAGGTAGATACAAAGGGGGCAACTTGGGGGCTTATCCCCCCCCCTAAAAAGTATCATGATCAAAAAGGGAGGCTATTTACCTATCAATTAGCTCCTAAATTAGGCCCTTTTGAAAGAATTGAACTCCAAATGACAAAAATTGAAGATAAAAAGAAGAGTGAGGAGGAGATGCAAAACCCCGATTTCCCCCAAATTTCCAAAGAGGCATCGACCCTAAAGGATATGATGCAAACAATTCAGGTTCTGAATACAATTATGGAACACATTACTTCAGAACGTTATAGGTATTGCAAAGGATAAAAAATATGAGCACAGTCCCTTGGATAGATCTTTTAGGCTGGTCTGAAGATGAACTCAATGATCTCCGGTTTGTTGCCTACTCCTACATTAAGCAAGGCCACTATGAAATTGCCCGAAAATTTTTTGAAGCTTTAGTAGTTCTTTGTCCAAATTCAATTTATGACTTACAAACTCTTGGCGCTCTGCATTTAGAACAGGGGGAAAATCTCTCAGCCCTCTCTTTATTTGATAGGGCACTCGAGCAAGACCCTGAAGACGCCCCCACCCTCCTAAATCGGGCAAAAGCCCTTCTTTTACTGGGTTATCACAAACAGGGAATTGCTCAGGCCTCACAACTTAAAGGACATAAAAATATTAAAATTTCTAATCAAGCAGAAGCGCTTCTCCTTGCTTACCAATAAGTTTTATTATACCATCAAATGTTATGGACCCAAACCACCTCTCCAAATCTTTTTTAGCTTTTGACAAATGGATTCACGACCACACGGTTTTACTTAAATCTCTCCGAATCATTTTTGATTTTTTAGGCCTGTTTCTTGCCATTTCTGTATACATTAGCTCAGCAACCGTCAACCTTCCCTTAGTTCTCTGCGGGATTTTTATCGTAATTTTTTCAGAAATCACCTTCCAATTACTCAATTTCTTCGGCTTTTTAGCAATTGACGCGAGCAAGCACGCTTTCTTAGAGACCCACTATTTGGAGAATCGAATCTACTACGAGGGAAACATCCCTATTCTAGAAATTAAAGAGACCGATGCTTATAAGATCGGTTATGCGCACGGATTGTTGATGGCGCCCTACATTTTTAAAATGCTCTCGAGAACAAGACTCTGCGCTCATATTTTTGGAATTTTGCACTTTAAGCAGATTAAAAAATCTCTCCCTGAAATTAAAAAAAATATCCCTTCTGAGTATTTAAAAGAGCTCGAGGGGCTAATTCAAGGGATGAATGATTGGGACTCTTCAAACTCTTGGGTCTATTCCTCCCCCATAACTTTGGATGAGGTCCTTATGTTTCAACTGGTCCCGGACATGGCTCATTTAACTCTCTCTAATTTACCTTTAGGGGGTTGCACAGTTCTTGTCGATAGAGACCCAAGCGACCATTCCATTTGTATTGGACGTCATCTTGACTGGCCCTCTTTTGGCACCTACGGAGGTCATACTCTTTTGATTCGGAGAAAAAAAACGGTATCTATTGGAGTTCCTGGTCTGATTGGCGATCTAACTGTAATTAATAAAGATCTTTTTCTCTGCTTAAACGTCTGTTCTCCGAGATTAAGAGTCGATCGAATAGAGACTGACAAAATTCCTTCAACATTCCTCCTCAGATATTTAGCCGAAAATTTTTCTTCTGTTTCCGATCTTAAAGAGGCGGCGCTAAAAAATCATCTCCCGATCTCCTTGGTCCCCTTCCACGCAAATGCAGCGGACAAAGAGAGCGCAATCACCCTCCATTTCAGACAAAAAAGCAACTCAGAACTGGGGACTGTAGTTCGGACGATGAAAGAGAGAAGAACCGTAGAGCCTTTTGCAACGTTTAACAATCACCACCCTACAGAGACTACCGAAACGCATCTTTTGTTTTTTGCTGAAGAGAGAGCTCTTGCGGCCAAAGAACAATTTGCAAAATATGCAAAAAGCACCCCCCTTGAAAGACTCTCTCACACTCTTGAAGAGCTTCCTATCAATAATCACTTCACAATTCATCACATCATCTACGATCCTGCAACTCTAGATCTATACCTCTCTTTTGACAACAGCTTTGCAGCAAGCAAACCCCACCAAAAACTTTCCTTAACCCACTTTTTTTCTTAATTCCACTTGCGCTTATCCTAAAAGAGTTACCAAATTTAGTGGCGAATCTACTTGTATTGTTAATTCTAAGGTGATAAATTTTGTTCGTAAATGGCACCTTTAGAATATGTTGTGGAGATGTTGTTCATAACTTAAGTGATACGTATAAGTGGAGGAAGATCTAGATGTTGGTAAAAGATGCGCAAGAGATTTGGGGAGAGTTCGTAGGGCTTTTACAAAAAAAATGTTCTCTTGCTGAATTTCAAAACTGGATTGCTCCTATTAATTTTGTTGAATCCAGCGATAACGATATCGTTTTAGAAGTGCCCAACGTTTTTGTTCAAGACTATCTTCTTTCAAATTACAAACCTGAACTCCTTTTATTTTTTCCCCTCAACACAAAAGGTGAGCCAAATATTCGATTTGTGGTGAAAGAGCCTAAACGGGAAGAACCCCTCCTTGAAAGAGAAGTGTTTGAAGAAAAAAAAGAGATCAATGAGAAGTTTGAAGTAAAACTCAATATGGGATATACCTTTCAACACTTCATTGAAGGGCCTTCGAATCAATTTGTAAAATCTGCAGCTCTTGGGGTTGCACTTCGTCCAGGAAAATCGTACAATCCCCTCTTTATCCATGGGGGTGTCGGCCTTGGAAAGACTCACCTCCTTCATAGCATCGGTCACTACGTAACAGAAAAACATAAAAAAGTGAAAGTACAGTGCATCACAACAGAACAGTTTATCAATGATCTTGTTGATAGCCTCCGAAATAAAACTGTCGATCAAATGAAAAAATTCTATCGAAATCTCGATGTTCTTCTTGTCGATGATATCCAATTCCTCCAGAATCGTCTCAACTTTGAAGAGGAATTTTGCAACACCTTTGAAGCTCTAATCAATCAAAATAAGCAAATTGTAATCACAAGCGATAAGCCTCCGAGCGCATTAAAACTTTCTGAGCGATTAATTGCTCGGATGGAGTGGGGCTTAGTCGCAAACATTGGAATCCCTGATTTAGAGACTAGAGTCGCAATTCTACAATACAAAGCAGAGAGAAAAGGGCTAAAAATCCCCCACAAAGTGGCCTTTTTTATTGCAGAACACATCTTTAATAACGTCCGTCAGCTTGAAGGAGCTATTAATAGATTAAGCGCCTACTGTGGACTGATTCAGACAGAAGTGACTCAAGAGATGTGTGAAAGCACGCTGAGCGAGCTCTTCCAATACGTTCCTCAAAAGAAAGTGACTGTAGAGAGCATTCTAAAAAGCGTCTCTGCAATGTTTGACGTTAGAGTTCAAGACCTTAGGGGCTCAACTCGAAAAAAAGAGGTCGCTTTTCCCAGACAAGTTGCCATGTATTTAGCAAAAGAGCTGATTAACGAGTCTCTGATGAAACTTGCCTCCTCTTTTGGAGGAAAGACCCACTCTACCTTACTCCACTCCTGGAACAAGATTAAAAAACAACTTGAAACGGATGAGACCTTACGGCGACAGATCCAAATGACAAAGCAAAATCTGGAGTCTTAATCCAGTTGAACCTAAGGGGTGATTCAAATGACTTCTAAAGTTTTTTTTAATAGTGTTTGCGTAGCCGCCCTTCTCCTGATTCCGTGCAGGGCTGATATTGTAGTTGTCGGAGGATCTAGCCTCGATTTTTCTGATAGTTGCGACCCTCCCACCTACCCTATTGCTCAAAGTTTTCCCTTACAAGACTCTACCTCTACCCCCCTTAATATGCCAAATTCCTGGCAAGGAGCTATTTATGACATCGCTATTGATGGTTATAGAGGATCTGTAATTTATGCGGGGGAGTATTTACTCTCTTCGTTTTCAACTCCTCTGCTATTAAAAGGCTCAGTCGTGAGTGAAACGCTATCACAACTCTCTCTTCCAGAAACTCTAGCCTACGGAAGCTTTGCCGCTACAGCAATTGACTCTGAGGGGACAGCAACCCTAATAGGAAAAAACCAAGGCTCAAATAGCCTCCGATTCTCCCCGTTAATTTGCAGACTTCCCTCTAATAGCACCCAAGCAACCCAATTATCAATCCCCTCAGAAATTTTAGGAGAACTCTTTCTCATTAAAATTAATTCCGATGACACAGCTATTTTAGTAGGTTACAATTATGCCACTCACCAACCTCTGATTTATCTTCTTCCGAAAGGGGCGACTACCCCCACTGAAGTCTCCCTCTCTCCAGAATATTCTAATTCCTCTATCAATACGATTTCAATCACCCCAGATGGGACTATCTTTTTAGGGGGGGGCTATAGCATTTCCTCTACCCTTACACCGATTCTCTACACTCTTAAACCTGGCAATCTTGTTGCCACCGCAATAGAACTCCTTGATCCCCCAGCTGATAGCGAAGTTTCACAAAGCGCTTCCGACCCGAATGGAAACCTATTGTTCCTCTTAAATTCCTCCACAAACGGAGGATCTGTTTACAAAATTGCTTCAGGCTCCAATTTAGGCGTAGCGATCCCCTCAAGCTACACCCTCGATCACTTAGACACTCTAGTGATTGATTCAAGGGGCATTGCAACTCTATCGGGACATAAGCTGTGCTCCTCTATTCCATTCATCAATAGACTCAACCCTTTCACAGCCGAATTCTCAAACATAGAAATGCCTAACTCCAATTTCGGAATTTTCATATCGAGTGCCCTTGGATCAAATAATGAGCCAGTACTAGTTGGAGCCTATTTTGATTCAAATCAACTGATGGTTATAAGAGTTCCCCCTGAAAGTAGTCGCGCAACTCAGATTTCAACCCCTCCCTTACGTTATGTGGACGCTTTATACAAAGTAGCAATTTATAATGAAGAGGGTCTTTATGATATTAGACGCTTAAGACCTTACTATTATTTACAAATGAGCGAATCGCAAAACTTACTCAATTAGGAAACGTTATGAAATATATTTTTCCCTATTTTCTTTTATTAACGAGTTTTCTTAGAGCCACTGGCGAAGGTTGGTCGGTCGATGTTGGAGGGGACTATACATGGATGAGTCTATCAACTCCCCCAACCTATTCCGGAAGCACAGGCGGTATTGTAGGGAAACTATCGTATCAAACCCCCTCTGCCTTTTTTGGACAGGCTCGCTCTATTTATAATTTAGGCCCCCTATCAAGTTCAGAAAATAGTGCCAGATTTTATGAATGGTACTCGGAATTTGTTGGAGGCTACTCCTTTCAACCCCTTAAAAATTGGCAAATCGCCCCCTATGCTGGCTTAGGTCTTGATTTTATCAATGCAAATCAAACTGCTACCTCAACTACAGCACCGATCGGTCTTAGGTATAATATCTACTACGCCCTTATCGGTTTTGACACTCATTACAATTGGGAAAATTGGATGCTAGGACTTCAAGTCGACTGCCTCCCCTCGTTCAAACAGTATCTGAGGATAAAAACATTGCCTGGTGGAGCTTGGGTTTTGACTAACAAGACAGGAGCTGCTGTGAGACTCCCGTTTGCATATCAATATGTTAAAAATTTTTGGCTAGAGCTGACGCCCTATTACCGATTTTTTCCCATTGGCTCCTCTCCTACCCTTGATCTTCCTCACAGAAATATCAATGAGTATGGAGCTTTTCTCTCTTTTCGGTTTTTTCTATAACTGACCGTCATAGACAACAAAGTCTTCATTTAAAGAAAATGTATGGGTTCCTACTAAATTAGGGGCCCAATCTGGCTGAATCACAAATAACTCCCTTTCTAAAAATTCTTCAGTTGTTAATATAACAATCTCTTTTAGCGTCATCGATTCCCCATATTTACGGGTACAGTTCATGACAGGCCTAACAAGCTTTCCCTTCCATAGGAAAACCCCTCCCGCATTTCGCCCCTTCTTTTTTTCGTTATTGATAGGATGGGGAAAAAATTCCGAATTAAGATCCTTGGCATAATAAATAACAAGCTCGTCGGTATGTATAGCTGCAAATAGCCAATACAACCCATCCTTTCTAAATACAATTGGGTCTGAAAAATACTCCCCCGAGACAAGGACTCTCTCATGTTTCCATTGATTCGGAAATTGAACGCTCTTAAAAAGGGAGATCGACCTTCGTTGAAACGTCTCTGGAGTCATATAAATTACCCCGTCCCCTTCAAATAGATGGGGAAAAGAGAGATGGGTAGGTAGTTGTAAAGCCAGCCCTGGACTGGAAGGGATCCCCTTTTGATCCAAAGTTACATACGAGATCACCCCTTTCTTATAATTGTAATCTTCAAAAAAGAGGTAATTTATCCCTTGATACTTGAATAAAAAGGGGTCTGCATAAAATTTGAAACCTGAGGCAATCAAGGGGATGTAGTTATCCATAGTGGTTAAAACCTCTCCCCTATTTTTTTTAATCGCAATAAAATAGCGGCTTCTACACCCTTCACCGTTTAAATGGAAAATCCAAAAGCATAGGGTCATAACTAGTATAATTTTCGCACATCTTTGAATGAAAATGGAGATTCGCAATCCGATAATTTACCCCCTTAAATGAAAGATAGGGAACTCTCCTCCCTTTTTTATCACATCCCCAA
The DNA here is from genome assembly GCA_937996705.1 of uncultured Chlamydiae bacterium. Taxonomy (GTDB): domain Bacteria; phylum Chlamydiota; class Chlamydiia; order Chlamydiales; family 2-12-FULL-49-11; genus VGMD01. The sequence goes on along the minus strand of CALKUQ010000066.1, from coordinate 30,299 downwards.
TAATACGAAAAGTGGTTGGGCTCAAATAAAAGCCTCCGATGCGAGACCCCATTTCCACTATCTGGTGCATATCTTCGATCGTTTCCATTCATAAAAATACCCAGGCCTGCTGCATCAAAGATGAATCCAGGGAAGAGCTCTCCTGTTAGGGAAAGAAAGCTTAACTCTGTCTGATTATCTGGGAAAAACAGACTCTTTTTTTTAGGAAAAAAGAGTTCATAATTGGCCATCAAAGTGGGTAATGGGGTTAAAAGTTTTCCCCCAAATCTCTTATAAAAGCGGGCTAAAAGATACATATCATTCAAATAGGTTTGAGGAAAAAAACCTGTATAATTCTCCGTCTCAAAGTTTGCATAATCTAGAAAACTCTTAAGGCTTTTTGCCTCTTTGATCCAAACAAGAGAGGGAATGCAACCGGCACTTGACTGGAAAGGGGCCGCAAATTGAAGATCTTGAAAGAGCGAAAGCATTTCCTCTAGGGAGAAATACAAGAGAGTATCATTTTCTAAATGAATTACATTTTTTAAATTTCTCTCCGCAATAAAATCATACAAGAAAAAAAACCGCTCCATTGCATACGACCATAGCCCATTTAAATTGAGGGAAGTTAACCGATTTATTCTTGTAAAAGTTTTATGCTCTTCGCTTTTAAAGATCCGATCCACTTCAACCAAATCAATCCTCTCCAATTCAAAAAACTCTTTATCAAAATCCCATTTTTGATCTGTTAATAAATAGATAGGAAGCTCTGAATTTAAAAATCTTGCCTGCTTCATCGCTGGGTAGATCGATTTTGGAATACTCTTCCCCAGATGGACAAATACAATACTTGCCTCCTCACTATACCCCCTTACGATAAAAAATAAAAAAAGAACACGAAGTATCAATCTAGTCCGGAAAGATGTATGAGAGGTAAAAAATCCGAGCCCCCTGAAGATTTTCAGGGATCGCCCCCTCATGGTGCAACTTTGTAAGATAGAGAACTTTTTTTCCTGCATACTCCCCCCTGTTAGTTGTTAACGGAATCTTTAGAAATTTTGTAAATGCCCTTGAAATAGGTTTCAGTGAGGGGGCAATGTAGAGAGCATCTACTAAAGGCCAATAGAGCTGATAATATTGAATGATAAAAAAGGCTGCGATTTCTTTACTAAATCGATCAGGGTCTGAAAGAAGGACCTCTCCAGAGGTCCACCCAGAAAAAAGACTTCCAGATCTATACCAAGGAGAGGGAGACTTATGACAAATAAGGCATTTTCTCCAAGGGCTCTGTCTAAAACAGGTGTGACAACGCCCTTTTGGAGTGATTAAATCTAATCCTACAAGACAAATCTGACAGAGGAGCCCTTTTCCTGCATGCAGCTCTTTGCAATAAAAACAGGTTTTAGGAAAGAGAAAGCGAACTATCGAAGAAAGCATTTGGGATTTTCAAGCGATCCTTGAATAGAGAGGATAAAAAGTTCGGTGATTTTAAATAAGACATACTGCTTCATTCGGATATCTATATGAATATTTCCTGAAAAATCGATATACGATTCTGTTTTATTCCATAAATAAAAATAGGAGCGTTTACTTTCGCTATAGCTGTTTTTTAGTTTTGTAAAGACTATTTTCCCATTCTTAAGGACATAATCAAGCTCCCCTTCAACAGGAACAAGGAGGCCAATGTCAAGACCCAATCTACTAATAATCTCAAGGGGAACATCGAGCAAATTATGCCCCTCTTTAAAGGTGTTTACAAATCGCAAACTCCCTTTTCCAGTAAAAGATCTCTCATCTGCTAGATTACCGGTGATATCTTGAAAGACCATCGTTTTAATACAAAAAGGTTTAATCTTTTTTGCTGCATGCTTTTTCTGCAAAAGCGAGGGACGTAATTCATCAATTTTAAGCTCAGGGATTCTCATGTATAAATCTCCCTTTCCTGAAACATCAATCTTAAGTTCTGGAACGCTCACAGCGACACTCTCATCACTAATTGACAAATCGGTCAAAGAGACCCCTTTTTGATCGATCTTGATACTAGCAAGCAACGTCTTAAACATATAACCGAGAAAATCAAAATCTCTCCCTTTTAAATACCCCTTAAAAAAGGAAGCTGCAGGATCTTCTTTTTGAATCGTTAACTCACCTTTTAACTCATACCCTTTATGAAATTTAAGATCCTCTAACAGAGCTTTTGTCTCTGAACCCACTACTTGTATCAATTTGTCCATGTCAATTTTTACATCGCCGAGAAAAATCCAATCCTCCATCTTATTAGTAGGAAGAAATTGAAAATCAAGGCCAAATACATTTCCTTCCACTTTTTGAATGGAAAATCCCTCTTTATCAAACAGACAACATTCTGCATAAAGCGCTCTATCCAGATTTCCCTTTTCAAACCCCTCCACAATCAAAAGCCCCATATCATCAGGATAGACTTTTGCATGCAATTCAAACTCGGAACCAAAAAGTGCGGTTGCAACATCGACATCAAAATGATTTTTATCATAAAACCATTTTAGCTCTTTTATATAACCCTCTCTCCCTTTCCATGTATAGGTCCCCTCTCCAAAAAGCCCGCTGATTTGAAACTGATCTGGAGAATACTCGATATCCAAAAGAACTTCCGTTTTTCCCGAAATTTTTTTAGGAATCTCAATATTGAGCCCACTCTTCTTCAAAAGCGTCTCTATTTCAGAATCTCCATAACTTGTTTTAATTCTATGACCTTGCCACAAATTCTCCTCGAATGAATACGAACCAAATGGGATCTCTATCACAGCTTGTGCACCCTCGTATTTTACCTCCAAAATGCTATCTTTAATCACAAGCCCCTGGTCCAGGGTGTACATCAAATGCAACTCTGAGAGTGAAACAACATGAAATAGATCTTTTTCCCCTTCAATTTGAATTTTCGCCTCTATAAAGGAGCTAGCAAACCCTTTAGAAAAATCTAATTCGATAATTCCATTCACACCTACTTTCCCCTCTCCTAGTTTTGGAAAGCACTCTTTGAAATCGACAAATGCTTCATGAATCGGGAGAACTAACCGTTTTTTTTCTAAATCCAAATAGCCAGGTTTAAACGAAACAACAGACCCATCACCTAATCCCTTTAAATTAGAAATGCTAACCCTCTGATCCTCTTTTGTTAATTCGCCTGAAAAGGAAAATGAACCTAAATTGAACTGTATAAGTTCCCATCGATTTTGCTCATGTTTGGCACACATTTGAAATTTTTCAGAGCCAAGATCAATCTCCCAAAGCCCTCGATTTAAAGAGACTCTAGATTGAAGATCCCCTTTAAAATCGATTACATGGTGAAACAACTCCCCTATTTCTCCATCAATCATTTTAATATCTGTAAAAAACCGGGCAAAATTTTCCCCCTCTTGGAACGGAATTGCCACATCCACTAAAATTTTCTCAGGGAAAAAATCAGGAGCTAATTTTACCTCTAAACCGGTGGGAAACACATTGAAAAAATGGGTCTTTGTCCTATCAAACTCGAAAATTCCTTGCTCAAGATCGTAAGATCCTACACATCGAATTAAATCCATTACGGGATTTTCTAAACGAACGTCAAAAAGAATCTCAACTCTCTCTCCAAGACAAATTTCAATTTCTTTCCCATTGAAAAAATAGCCCCCCTCTTGAAATGCAGAAGGAATTTTCCCCTTGGCATTTGTTACAAAAGCCCTATTATCAAAAAAGCTAAAATCAAAAGAGAGATCGGTCACTCTTAGAGGCGCTTTTGGCTCCCACAATCCATGAACCAATTCCAGATGAGCTGTCACCTCTAGCTCTTTTTGCGGGTCGTAGTATACAGAAATTCCCCCCTCTTTATTTCGGATTAATCCTTCTAGAGGCAGATGCAAATCTTTCCATTTAGGCACATAATGAACTAAATGTTCTAGCTGCCTTACACTCCCCACTAAAGAATCAATCTCTAACTTAATAAGGGGATGGGAAAACTCTAAATTCCCACCAAAAATTACACCTTCTGCTTCTGCCAAAAATTTATTCAATTGTATCGAATCGTTTTCGAATACAAGTTCCCCTTGAGTGTCTTTAAAAGAGAGGCCGAGCTGCTTATCATGGATGATAACTTCATGCAGAGGGATCACCCCTTTTCCGCTCCTCTCACGGAAGTTAAAATTTAAATGGCCCTCAGACTCCTTCATCCCTATCATATCAAATAAAGGAGAGAAGAAATTTGCTCTCGAAACGACCACTTTAGCATCAAAGCTTTCCCCATTGAAGCTCCCCTTAAATGCCCCTAGCCCTTCAAGGAGCCAATCACTCTCAGTAAGAGCCCCTAAAAACTTTACAAATTCAAATGAGATCAAATCGGTCTCAAACCACCCCTTTGAAATCGAGCCAGGAAGCAACTCCCTCCACTCTTCTGACGACAAAATTTGATCCGATAAAAATAGACCAAATTTAGCGCTATCTTCCCAATCATCAATCACATTTAAGTAAGTTTTTCCTGAAACTTCCCAGTATCCAAGCTGTCTATGAAAATCAATATCTGTGTGGATTTTGTGTCCTTGGAATTGGGCAAATTTCCCCTTCTCTTTAGAAACTAAATCTAAAATGCGATCCCCTGTGGTAACTAAGTGCATGGTGACATCTGCTTCAGAATAATAGCCAACCACATCCAGTAAAATATCGATCCCTTCGTAAGAGGCTCTAATCCAGGAAGGTTCAAACACCTTTCTACAAACAGCAAGTTGCATACTCACCCCTTGAATCACAAAAGGTGCTCCCCCCCCATAGACAAGCTCTCCATTTTGAACCTTTAACTCCCAATTAGGCATCTCAAAAGAGAATAAATTCTGAAAATCTAAAGAGGCCCTCCCAGAAAGATGGGCACAACTTGCTCGAATGTCTTTTTCAGGAAGATAGACTTCTATATCATCTGCAATAATGTCATCAAGCAAAACTTTTTCGATTTTACCCTTTAACATTCTTAGACTTAACTCTGTTGTGACAGTTCCTTTTCCTAAGTGAAACCTTTTAAATTGGGGAGAGAAAAAGCCAAACGCATGCTGAAACATCGCCAACTGAGGAGCATCTAGCTCTTTGAGCTTTCCCCTAACAACACATACATCTTCCCCCTCTCTTGCTATTGAGAGATTGAGGTGAGTGAGTAAATTCGATTCAGACAACTTAAGATCGACATCCAGGGCATCCTTGTCAGTAGCACTTGGATTTGCACTTAATACAATCGGCGTCATTTGGTCGTTATGATCCAAATAGCCCTGGAGTAAAATTAGAGAATCCTTAAATGAGTGAAAATTTACATGCCCACTTAAATCGCACACGGCAAAATCTATATTCGTCTTTTCATCGCGACACCCAATCTTCCCCCCTTTTACATCCAATTTCAAGGCAGAATTTTGCCAAAAAATCCCCCCCTTTTTTCCATTAGGATAGGAGGTGTCAACTAATAACGATTCAATTTCACTATAAATTCCGTTTTTTTCATGAGCCCCTATTAAATTTGCAAATCGAAGAGTAGCATTCACCTGACTTACAGAACCATCTTTAGCAATTCCAAGGAGGAGCCTCCCATCGACTGTCCCTTTTTGGAGATTCCACTCAGAAAGTGTTACAACCTGATTCACCCAAGCTAAATTCGCCTCGGCCATTTCTAACTCAACCATCCACTCTTCTGGCCACTCATAAAGCTTCAAGCTAATATTGGGGCGCCCTTTTGTAAGAGGCTTATCCGAAAAGTGGAATTCTCCCAGAGCTCTTCTCTGCTCCTCACTTGCCAGAGAGAAATAGACCCTCTCCTCCTTTTCGTGAGAAACAAAAACAGCCTCCCCCTCCTCTATATCAAATTTTACGTGACCCAAAGAGGAATCTGCATAATCAAGAATCGAAAAAGAACTCTTATCATCCTGCTTGATCAAAATGTAGGGGGCTTTGATGTTTAAACCAAAATCAAACCGAAACCACTTACGCCATTGTAATTTTAAATCAGCTCTCTCAATCAAAGCCTCAACTTGCTGGGATTTAAGGGAGACCCGAGAAAACCAAATTTCCCCCTTCTTTATCTTTACCCTGTCATAGTCAAGCTTCCAATCAATGCCCGGAGTTTTAGAATTCAAAAATGCTTCGACGCCAAACTGAAACATTTCATGCCGAAAAAAAAGGGTAGCCCCCATGCAAAGCACAAAGGCGTAAAGGACTAAAAAACGTTTTTTCGCAAATAACTTTTTCAAGATAAAGTTAATCTTAACGTATCTCAACACTTCATTTAAATAAAAAAGATAGAATCCACTCAGCTATTTCATCTGTTTTGAAACTCCATTGTTTGAATCGAATGGAGTATCGAAAAACATCTATTGCTTCACTTTATAAAGCCAGCCTAAACCCTCAGAATCGTGATTCAAAAGCGCTATCGAGCTTTCTAAAGAGTTGTTAACTTCAACCACTTCTCCGCTCACAGGGGAACAAATGTCAATTGCAGCTTTTGTAGATTCCAAAACAACAACCTCGTCCCCTTTCTTGATGTGACTCCCCACTCTTGGAAGGGCAACATACACGATCTCACCAAGTTCTTTACAAGCCTTTTTAGTAATCCCTACAAAGGTAATACCATTCTCAGATTTAATCCACTCATGAGATCCCTCGACTCTTTCCATCTAAAACTCCTACATCTATGATAATTTAATGTTTGCCCAAAGAGAGGGGTGGTCTTTAAATGGAAGGTCGTATCCCTGTTTAGGGAAATGGTTAGGCTCTTTCGATCCAAGATGGGTAATAGAGGCAATTTTCAGATTTGGGTACTCCATGGGATCGTATCCATAAAGAGCCGTATCTTGGATAAAAATTTCTAACGTGTAACTCCCCTTAGCAAACTGAGGTGTAACTTTAAGATGCTCTTTAGTAGCAAGCTCCCTTTTATCATTTGTTTTAAAGCGAGTCACTTCAACTCCTTGAATTCCATCAACCTCTTTAGGGAGAAATACGAAATGGTGACAATACTTATGAAGACTTAAAGCCTCCTTGGTCCCCCTCGTATCGATAAAAAATTCAAATCCATCCCCCTTTTCAACATCGGGAAAACTCGCTTTTTCAAAAGCCTTGAACACTTTCAAATGAATTTGAATTCCCCCATCCAAAAAGGCAACACTCACCTCACTAAAAGAGGTCTCCTCCAAAAACTCGGAAAAATCGGGAATGAGTTTCGGTTTCTGATTTCTCTTAAACTCAAGCTCCACTTCAAAAAAGTGGAGGGGTAACACAGCTGGAAATTCTCTAAGATCCACGTCTCATCTCTGTTAGAATCTCTTTCACAACACCCTCTTTGGCCTCTTTGCCCAGCAAAGCTCTCCCCTCTTCCATTTTTTTAGAGACCTCACTTGTGTCTACAAATGTCTCAACCACCTTGTAAAACATGGGTGCCCCATCTGCTTGAACCACATCAGACCATTGCCCCGCCTCCATTGAAAAGAGAGCCTCATTAAATAAAGGGTGGGCCATTTTACGAGTCACTCTCAGTTCCTCTTTTTTAAGCAACCACTGCTTTTCTAGCAGCGATTTAGGCTCTAAAGACTCTCTTGAGAGGGCCTCTCTGCTATTGGAAACTACACTCTCATCCCCCTCTTTAAGAAGTTGACTCATCTTCTTCATGTAGGAGACAAGCACATCCTCACCCACATTTTTTTTCACATCCATGGTATCTAAAATACCCCTCTGCATCGCCTCTTCAAATGTAAGCACTTCCCAGAGAGCTCCCCCGTCTAAAACTTCAATTCGGTAAAAATCTTCCCCATTCTGAGTATAACAAAGAAGCTTATCACTACTGCTTTCTAAAAGCTCCAAGAGGGGCTTTTGATCGGAAATTCCAGGCAAAATTTCCTCAGCGCCACCCAGAGTAATAGAGAGGACCCTCTTTTGGACCGGCAAGTTCGAAAGCTTCTCTGATACAAGGGCTCCATCCTCCTCCAAAATCTTCAATCTAGAGAATTGGTCAATTTTCTCCCTTACAGCTATATCCAAAGACTCCATAAAGGTAAATCTCCCCTCTGAATCAAGGTCAGTACACTTAGCAAGCTCAGAAAAGGTCTCCCTTAATTGACTCCAATGATTCTCATCAAGCTGCCACTCCCAGGTCCTTCGAATTCCAATCTCTTTAGCTATCTCCCCTTTCTTAACACTTGCTAGCTGCACCAAAAAGCGTTTCTCAACAAGCTCAGGGGCTCTGCTTTTAATCTCATTAATTGAGGCAAAGTCCGAGCTCAATTTCGAGACATCTCCCCCCTTGGAAACTCTAGAAAGGTAGATACCCAATTTTTTAGCCGCATCTTCTCCCTTAAGTTGCAAAGAGTTTGGCAGCTGATACACCTCTACTTTCGCCCCTTTAGAAGCATATTCGGCAAATTGCTTATAGAGTTGTGAATCGACAAAAATGCTATTACCCACTTCATTCAACATCTTTCTCACAAGCAAAATATTAGAGTAAGTGGCAAGGGCATCCCTCTCCTCCATGCCTAGCGCACGAAGTTGATTTTTATAAAATTTCATCACCTCTTCTTGGGTGATCGCTTGACCCGAAGCAAGCTCTTTTAAGTGTTTTGCCCCATTTTGAATCAGCAAGCTTTTTGCCTCTTCTAAAGTGACTTTATAACCCTGCTTTTTTGCATAAGCTGCCCCGTTGATCACAAAATGGGCCACCCTCTCTAAAAACTTGCCCCCAAACCAATCACTCACCCCTTTGGCATAAAATAAAGAGAGATCGACATGCTTCAATTGAGGATCTCCCGCTGCCATATTCGCATACTGATGCTCGACATAGAGCATCATCTTTCTCATCATTTCAGCAGGAAATACCGTCTGATCGACATACAGCTTGGAGAGCTTATCAAAAACCTCCCTCTCCTCCCTTGCCAAACGAAATCCCATCAAATTTTCGGCATAATTGGGAGCAAACTGCCCCAGCATTGCCTCAAAGCTGACAAACTTACTTGGGTGGATATAAGGCTTAAACTGCTTAAATTTAACCACTTTAGACTCAAGCTCCCCCCAAATCTCCTCTCGATACCCTTCAAAAATGAGCAAGCCTAGCCCTGAACCTACAATATCTGTGCGGATAAAGCCATCATTTAACAAATTTGCAGACCCATTCCCCGCCATAACATCATGAAAATCAGTCCCCAAAAACTTGACAAGCCGGTTCACATCTCTACTGTGTAACTCACTCCCCCCCAGCACCTTACCAATAATTGCATCCTCTTCCCTCACAGCATCCGTCTGAATTGCCGAGTAAGTCCCAAAGAACAAGAAACTTACAATCACCATAAACGCTACAACCGAAAAAATTCCCTTCTGATACTTCCTCAACAGTCCAAGCATACAAAAACCCCTTATAAAAAGGTCGATCATACCAAAAAACTCCTTATATAGTCAATTCCCCTCCGCTACCCAAGCACCCAAAACCGGACTAATTAAAGTAAATAATTGAAATCAATTATAATTATGTGTTATAATAGAAACATAATTAACATAATTGACAAGGAGAAAAATATGACCACAGAAATTCCAAATACCTTTGGGCCGCTTAGCGCCCTAGAAAGGTTCGGCAGCTCCCCCACCGCAATTATTACACTCAATAAAGACCAAAGAACCTTCAGAGTAATCACAAATCCAAATGCCCTGCAGCGACTTTGCCACTGGCTTTGCCAAAAGTTCAGTTTCAAAACAGCGACCTCAGGAGCCAATAAAACTCTAATCGGCAGGACGCTTATACAGCTCCTTGAAGTATCCCATAACGGAAGTCGCACTCAATTTTCTGAGGTTGATAATAATAGCCCTCTATTCACCAAAAACGTTTTAAATGCTCTGAGGAGGCTAAAGAATGAAACCTATTTTCTTGAATTCGAATTGCCTGACAATGTTAAAACCTTTTTAGAGGATGAATGTAATAACCCAGGCCTAAGTGTTCCCCCTAATGATGATGATTATGATTATGATGTAAGTCCGCAAACTGAGGAAGTGAACTCGAACCCCAATCGTCAACTGAATGATGTTCAAATGGCTTTAATGGGCCTTCCCACAGTATTACCTGGGTTAGACCAAAAAAACGTTGTTCGTGATTTTTATAGAGGACGGTAAAAATGATGAAAGATTTACCAAGTCGTTACTCAGAGTTGTTGTTAGATTTTGGGATGGAGGGGAAGACGTTGCTGAAGTGGTGTCAAAATAGGACGCAGGCAGGTCCCCGATTACCCAGAGAATTATTTGTGCTAGAGCTCAAGGGAAGCTTGAGCCTTGTTTGCCTCTCGTTTTGCGAGAGGGTGGGCATTCATGTTTTTATGGACATTTCCTACAATGGGAGGGATTTTTAATGGAAAGCATTAGAACAAAAAGTGCATCTCCATTAAGCGATGCATCTTCGACAGATATGGAGCCGGTAGAGTTTTTACTGAGCAAGGATGAGCAAGCGGTAGTGCTGAGCACTCTAAAAGAGGTTGGTGTCGATTTTAAACGAGCGGCAACTCTAGAAAATTACGAAGTAACTGCGCATATTAAAGAAGATAATAGCGGCTTTATTATTTTAAGCATAAAAAACTTAGCCACAAACAGAATTAGAAGTTTCCCCGATCAAGCAATTGATATCTATGTTATTACAGCTACCCGTCAATCGAAAGCATACCATCCTTCGTAATTAGAAAAAGAGCCTGCCTCAATTTTGAAACAAAGCAAAACAAGCTGAACCAATAGTCAAATCTAGTAAAACTATTAAAAACGGAGAATTGAAACCAAATTGGCTGCGCAAAACCCTCCTCAAATTAGCGGACTTTGCCTCTGTATTTTTCAAACTTTTTTCCTGTTTCGGAGGGGGCAAAAAGCCTTCAATAACACCTATGGAAGAGACCTTACCTCAAGATACCCCCCAGCCAACAAGAGAAGAGCCCCTTGGAAAAAGAGAATTACCTCTTGATTTTGTAACCTGGGAACTGCAAGTAGGGAGAAAAAGAGATGCTAGTGACTCTAAACATCTTAGAACTTCCACCCCTCCTACCCCTCTTCTTTGCAAGAACTACTTCGGTCCGGGGCTTAGTCTCCCCGATTTTTTACCAAGATCCCCCGTTATTAAGCCCAATCCTCAACCTACTTTGAGACAGAAAGTGACAAATTTATTCATCAAGGCGTTAAAATTGGGTAACCCTTAGATGTTTCAAAATTTTAAAAGAGGTGTGGGGAAATTATTTCCCAGATAACGCTAAAAGAGTTAGTACGATTTTGCAAATATTGCTTGGCTTGCACCCGATTTTTTGGTAAATAGACAAGAAAGGTTGCTAGGAGGATTATCGTGCGGGATACACCGAATCGTTACACCGAACTTCTTTTGGATTTCGGCCTCGAGGGCCTTGTCGCCCTTAAATGGTGCCATAACGAACCGGGCGCCAGTTACTTCCTCACTAAAGATCTCTTCAAATTCTTTCATAGTGGTAACGACAGTCGTGTTCGCCTCTCTATATGCGAGAGCTTTAGCATAGAGGTCACTATGGATTTGATCCAAAACGGCCGAAATTTTTGAACCCACTTCCTCTCTAGAGATTAATTGGACCTCTTTTTTCTCTTTTGTTCGTGAAAAGAGGGCTACTTTTCCCTCCTTCATCTCCCTAGATCCTACTTCAATCCGAAGTGGATACCCTTTTTTAATAGCATCCCAACTCTTTTCGCCAGCTCTTAAGTCTCTATCATCCAAGAATACAGAGATCTCTCTATCATAGTATACAATTGACTCAAGCTCTCTCTTAAGCTCTTTACAATAGGCGAGAATTTCACTCGAATCCCCCTCTTTCATAAGAAAGGGTACAATCACTATATGGACAGGGGCAATTCGTGGGGGCAAAATAATTCCATTGTCATCCCCATGAACCATCACTGCAGCACCTATCATCCGTGTGGTTACCCCCCAAGAGGTTGTGTGGGCATACTCTCGAGCACCCTCTTTAGAAAGGAACTGAATTTCAGACGCTTTAGCAAAATTCGTCCCCATAAAATGGGCAGTGCCCATTTGTAGAGCTTTTCCATCTTGCATCATCGCTTCAAAGGTATAGGTATTCATCGCTCCAGGAAATCTCTCCCCTTCCGATTTCTCCCCTTTTATGACGGGAATTGCTAGATAATTCTCTGCAAAATCGGCATAGAGGTCGAGCATTTCTAAGGCCATTTTTTGCGCCTCTTCCTCTGAAGCATGGGCTGTATGCCCCTCTTGCCAAAGGAATTCAGAAGTTCTCAAAAAAAGTCTTGGCCTCATTTCCCAGCGCATCACATTGCACCACTGGTTGATCATCATCGGCAAATCTCGGTATGACTGGACCCATCTAGAAAAACTATCCCCTATAATTGTCTCTGAAGTTGGCCTTACTATCAGGGGCTCTTCCAAAGGCGAGGTCGGATGCAATTTTCCATCAGCCCCTTTCTCTAATCTTGTATGAGTGACAACGGCGCTCTCTTTTGCAAACCCTTCAATGTGCTCAGCCTCCTTCTCCAAAAAGCTGAGAGGAATCAGTAGTGGAAAGTAGGCGTTTTTCACCCCTCTTTTCTTAAACTTTTTATCAAGAATGCCTTGAATCACTTCCCAAATCGCATACCCATTAGGCTTAATGATCATACAGCCTCGGACAGGGGCATGTTCAGCCAAATCGGCCAAAGCTAGAACCTCCTGGTACCAACCGGGAAAATCTTCTCTTCTTGTAACACTTACCGCTGTAGTCATAGGTGTAAATCATACTAAATCTCCCTATTTATTTGACAGAAATTAAAACATTTTTATTGTTATTGAAAAAGGAGCATCAATGACCTCAGAAATTGGACCCAGAGCGCATTTTCCAGAAAGCTATCCAAGCGATGTAGAAAAAGCGAGAGTTAAAAACGATCTAGAAGAATTACAAGAATCAATCATACGGACATTCAAAGATTTGCCAGATCACCCTAGAGAAAACTCTATAAAAAAATTGCAAAAAAAGCTAATTTCTTTAAATACAGCAATTAATACACTACCTGTAAGCGGCACTCACGGCGATGTTTTACACACAATAGCAACAATATTTAACGAATACCGCGAAAAAGAGTATTTTCTACCACTTTTTTCATCGCCTAAAGAACCTACGCTACAAACACTGCCGGAAAAAATTCACCATTATGACAAACTACTTAACAATATTCAAATATTGAAAAAAGCCAAATCAAACTCAGAACTATATCAGCTAGAATATCAAACCTATTTGGAAGATCCTATGCCCACATTCGAAGAATGGGATAGAGGGGCGGAGGGCGGAGATATTACTCCTCCTTCTCCAAAAGACATAACCTCTTTAGTAGACCAAATACCTACATACCTATCTTGTATCGATGAGTGTCGGAGACTTTTAGCCTCTCTTACATCTTTACCCGAGAAAGAAAAAACTGCCTTAGAGACTCTTTTAACTACTTTTACTTCAGAGACCCTCCCCTACCTTCTTGAACAAAGAGACTCTCCGAGTTAATTTTAGACTAGCTTCCTCGTCTTCAATTTCAATATACTGAGAGAGTTTCAAGAATTGGAATTTTTCAAAGAGTACTACCCAGATTTGAATTAGGGGAAGCCGGAGTGCGAGTACTATTAGACACTAGGCGAGCACACGGCAAATTTAATTTACTATATTAGGAACATTCTTAATATAAAACTTTATTTAAAACGAGGTAAGCCGCCAAAAAAAATGTTTTTCGTCTCAAAAGCCATCTAATTCAAGGAGTTACGATATAGAGTGATGAGAAATCTCGATTGTCTTATAATTTATAACTATCAGCTAATTAAATATTAAAAACAAACGAGAATACACTCATGACATCTTCACTTGTTAGATCAGGGCTATCTACTCTAATAATGTCTCCTGAAGCTTGGATTTCAGCGGTTTGTTCTAACCCCTCTCTTTATAATTCGATGCCAGAGGACCTCCAAACAAACCTACTCTTTTTAAAATCTCTATTTCCGATAAATTATAAAGTCTTTTCCTTCCTAAAACCAGAATTGCAAGAAAATGTAGAATTAATTACGAGCGCTGTATCCCATGGATTTCCACCTCCCCTCGGCTATCTCCCCCCCTCTAACAGAAGCAATAAACCAGTAATTATAATGACGATGCAAAGTCTACCCTCTCCGACCATGCATAAAGTTTGCAAATATGTAGCAGGAGAATTAAAAACAGATCCATCCATCTTGCAAACAGTTTTAAATCAAGCAGAACCTCTCTTACCTGAGATCAATCAAGCTCTTTGGGTTGTAGCAATTAATCCAAGAGACTACCCTTCTTTAGAAGTTGAAATTCAATCCAATCAAAATTTTTTAAAATTAGCATTAAAACTTAATTCCATAGTTTTTTACTTCCTCCCTAGGAGCATACAGATTGAACCTAAAATTATAGATTTTGCAATCACCGGAGCTACTCATTATCCTCTTGAATCGCTTGAAATTAGCTCTAGAAAATGCAAAGAGGAAGTAATTGGCTTAACTCCAGAGGTCTCTACCAAAAGAGGTCTTGCCAAAAAAATAATAACGCTACCTCACGATGAAAAACTAAAGCTATTACCGTTTTATACTAAATTATTTGAGTCAGATCATTTGTTTTCCCAATACTTCTTTAAACAGGAACTAGCTCTTCTTAAAAACTGCGACCCAACCCTTCTAAACGATTCCGCGTTTATGTTTGCTGTTATTCAAAAAAATCCGGCAGCCTATCCCTATTGCACAAGAGAGCTAAAGTCCTCTTATGACTTTAATTTCCGACTTGTCAGGTATTCTCCAAAAGTGGCTGAATATTTTGAACCCTCACTATTGGAAAATAGGGAATTTGTAAAACAGATGCTTAAAATAAGTTCTTTCACTTTCAGCTACATCTCTAAAAAACTTCAAAATGACAGAGATTTTATTATTGATTTAGCCAATGAGATTCCCCAAATTTATAGCGATCTCCTTAAAATTCTAAAAAACAACGTTGAAATAGAAACTATTTTTACTAAAGATAAGGAAATTGTACGAAATTTTATTCGAAAATGCATTATTAATTTACCCGATGCGCACGAAGATCTTCGAAATGATGCCGACTTTATTTTGGAGGTGCTTTCTCTTTCATTTCAATACCAAAAAGAAAAGGGTAGGTACAATCCTAGTCAATGGATTTGGAGTTTAAACGCACTCCCCGATACTTTAAAAAGAGATAAAAGGATTGCGAAGTTGGCAGTTGAGAACAAAGGACATTTGATTGAATGTTTTCCTGCTTTTTGGTCTGATCTAGAAATTGCAACGATTGCGGCTAGCAATAGCAAAGTTGCCCCTAAGTATATTGATAGAGAGTTGATGAAACATCCATTAGTGTTACACGCGCAAAATCAGCTTTGTCCCTCAAAAACAGATCTTAAAGAACTAGATATGGACCTACTAACAAAAGCAGACCAGATTGAAAAGATTGCGGGAGCTTTGATTCAGTATCCAGATTTGGCAGAAAAACTCTCTCCTGAGTTTTTGCGCGAGCCTTCTATTGAATTCATCCTTGGAAATAGACCTAACCGATTAGCTTGGATGCATGCGGTTGCTCGCGGAGTACTTCGAAGGGTAGCACAACAGGCAAATCAACCAAGAGTCAGTAATAAACGAACAAAAACAAAACCTTAATATTAGGTTGATTTAGAACTCTGAAATTCCAAAAAATTAAAGAACAAAAGGAATACAATTATGTCATGCTCAGCTGTTATCTCAGGACACTCAAAGCCCCCTCTCTTGGACGAAGACTGGGCAACAAAAGTTGCTTTTAACCTCGATCTCTATAAATCCGTCCCTGACAGCCTTAAAACAAATATCGATTTTTTAAAATCGGTCTTTGTAATAAATTGCGGCCTCTTCCCTCTACTTAGCTCAGAGTTGCAAGAAAATGTAGAATTGATCACTTGCGCTGTAGCTCAAGGATTTACACCACCTCCTGGCTATATTTCTCTCTCAGATCGAGAAAATAAAAGAGAAATTATAAAAATGATGCAGACCTTACCCTCTCCGACCATCCATAAAGTCTGCAAATATATATCAAGAGAATTACAAACAGATCCATCCATCTTGCAAACAGTTTTAAACGAACCAGAACCCCTCTTACCTGAAATCAATCAAGCCCTTTGGGTTGTAGCAATTAATCCAAAAGACTACTTATCTTTAAAAGCAGAAATTCAATCTAATGAAAATTTCTTAAAATCGGCATTAAAGCTTAATTTTCTAGTTTTTTACTACCTTCCTAAGACCTTACAGATCCTGCCTAGAATTATAGATTTTGCAATCACCGGAGCTACTCATTATCCTCTTGAAACACTTGAAGCTCTCTCCAAAAAATGCGAAATGGAACCAGCTAACTTAATTCGAGTCGAATCTACTAAAAGAGGTCTTGCCAAAAAAATAGCACCTCTACCTATAGAAGAAAAAATAAAATCATTACCATTTTATAATGAATTACTTAAAAGCGACTATTTTTTTTCTATATGCTTTTTTACCCAAGAGCTAGCCCTTCTTCAAAACTGTGATCCTGAGATTTTGAATAATTCTAGGTTTATGACCTATCTTATTAGAGAAAATCCTGCTGCTTACCAGTATTGCTCTAGGGAGCTGAAAGCATCTCATTTAATTAATTTACAATTTCTTGAAGCAAATCCCCTATCTGTCAGATATTTTGAAGCAGAACTCTTAGATAATAGAGAATTTGCAAAGTTGATCATAAAGAAAAATAGCTACAATTTTAACTTCATCTCTAAAAGACTTCAAAATGATACCGATTTTATTTTGGAATTTACAAACCAGAAACCAGACATTTTTCAATATCTCCCTGAAACTCTAAAAAATAATCTTAGGGTAGCTACAGTTTTTATTCGAGCGCATCCACAGAATTATTATTATCTTGTATCTTCTGATTTAAAAAGAAATAGAGATCTCCTTTTGATGGCTTCTCACGAAAATGTTTTTGGAATCAGTGTTGGAAATCTTCCTGCCGAATTTGTTAAAGACCGAGAAATTGTGGGAAACTTTATTCGCTGTAAATTTTCTCAATTTCAAGACGCAGACGAAGATTTTCGAAATGATGCCAACTTTGTTTATAACACCCTTCGCGACTCTTTCGAATACGCAAAGAGAAGGGGCACTTCCAACTCAACTCACTGGTCTTTCGGTTTAAACTCACTCCCCGATACTATAAAAAGAGATAAAAGGATTGCGAAGTTGGCAGTTGAGAACAAAGGACATTTGATTGAATGTTTTCCTGCTTTTTGGTCTGATCTAGAAATTGCAACGATTGCGGCTAGCAATAGCAAAGTTGCCCCTAAGTATATTGATAGAGAGTTGATGAAACATCCATTAGTCATACGCGCGCAAAATCAGCTTTGTCTATCAAAAAAAGATTTTAAAGAGCTAGATAAGGACCAACTAACAAAAGCAGATCAGATTGAAAAGATTGCTGGAGCTTTGATTCGGTATCCAAATTTGGCAAAAAAACTCTCTCCTGAGTTTTTACTCGAGCCTTCTATTGCATTCACCCTTGGAAACAGACCTAATCGATTAGCTTGGATGCATGCGGTTGCTCGCGGAGTACTTCGAAGGGTAGCAGCGCAAGCAAGTCAGACAGATCGTATAGGAAAAAGACGCCGGGTAAGAAATTACGTTTAGAAGGAAGAGAGGAATATTTTCTCTAGAGAGTTTTTAAGGGCAACCCTCTCTTCAATAATGTGAGCCTCGCTTAGCACATAGGTGAATATTTTCATCGCTTCTATAACCCGATTTTTTTCTAAAAACAAATTTTCTAGATAGGAAAAATCAGGGGAGCTTATGGAAATACTTCCTTGATGAAGATAGCCATTAGGTTTTCTCCGTTGCGCTGCTCCACACACTTTTTTACCCTCAATCATCACATCATATTTTGTAGGCTTAGCAAAACAAAAATGCTTGCAAGCTTCATCTAAAGGATCGGGCTCTTCTGGAAGTAAATTAATTAAAGACTTGCCTAAATGAAGGGATAATGCTTTTAAAACCAAGTCATTTATAAATTTGTAATTTTCCATAACATCCTCTGAATAGGCATAAAACTGCCTAGGAATCAGAACAGAAAACGTGAGATCCCAAAGATGAAACAGCATCCCTCCACCCGTTGGCCTCCTTGCCAAATCAAGGCCGTGATCCCCTTTTAAATAGAGCTCAGGCTTCATAAAGTGGCCGTAGGTAGCAGAGGGTTTTGAGAATTCATAAAAATGGAGCAGGGGCGGATCATCCGCCCTCATCTCTTCTAACAGCTTTAAATCCAGAGCCATATTTTCACATGAACTCTTCTTTCCACTATCCAAAAGACTCCCCATATTTCCAATCAAATAGACCTCTACATATTTCTTACATCGTAGATCTGATCTAGATAGACCCCTATCATATTCAATTTTTTTATTGAACAAGACAAAATAACGAAATTGGTAACGGAAAATGCTCCCCCAAAAATTGTAATTTCAGGCAAGAAAACAAGAGCAGCAATAGCCATAAACAGAGTTACTACAGCTTTTACAACCAGCTTAGCTGCTTGAATCATCATCGGCCTTTTTTCCACCTCTTGAATCTGGTGAAAAGTCTGCTGCCCAGAACAAATTATCTTTAAAATTCTCATCCCAGTCATTTTAAATGCAAATCTAACATCTTCTTTACTCCCAAGGAGCCTAAATACAAGCCCTTTCCAAGCATCTTTTTTGACAGCTCTCGATTCAGGATCTGTATCTAGGATTGCAAATTTCCCGTCAACCGTGAAAAATAAATTATTATAAGAAAGATCTGTTAAACCTAAAAAAACCATCTCGGCTAATCCTTTGACTTGCTGAGCTGTTAGTGCGCGTCTTGGTACTACATCTTGGTTTAATCGATACAACTGCGTTCCTGGAACAATGTGTACTGCATTGTCTGGCCCTCTAAAGACAGCTTCTTTCTGCGGTGAAAGGGCAACAACCTCCTCTGATAAACCGAGCTTCTGACTGACTACATAGACCTCTCCCTCTCTTTCATAGAGCCATTTTTGAGGCACTACAAAAAAATCCCCTAAGTTATTTTCTTGAATATAATTTCGCAATCTTTCGGCCTTTCGAACCCGATAAGCATGAGCATCATCGGTTGCAGGAACTCCATCTGTACGTTTTTTTTTGAAAACCCAATGCTCGCTGTGTTGGACATAGTCACCTTTCAGAGCTTGTCTCTGCGCAAATTCAGCGTCGATTTGATCAGCTACTTCTTGACTTGCGGGACATGCTGAATTTCTTAAAATGTGCGGGGCAAATTTTGGGGCAAGTCCTAATACTGTTAAACTCATTCTTATCTCCTACTATAAAATTTATTATACACAAAATCGGTTCAAAAAATCGACTTCTTAAATTAGTTTGCCATGAACTTTACCAGCTGCCATCTTTATAGTAAATTTATACGTGTAGAAAAAAAATTAGAAATTATACGATTCTTCTTGAGGAATCAAGTCAGATAATTTACAAGAAAGAAATAGAAGGGTACAATACAAAAATGTAAGTAAGGTGGTTTCATGTTTGATAAATTTACTAATAGAGCAAAGCAAGTAATCAAGTTAGCTAAAAGAGAGGCAACCAGGCTGAACCATAATTATTTGGGGACAGAGCATATTTTGTTAGGTCACTTAAAACTAGGTCAAGGAATTGCTTGCAATGTACTAAGAAATTTAAATATTGAGTATGAGACAGTTCTTGCAGAGGTAGAGCTTACTGTAGGTTTTGGACCAGAAATACAGGTATATGGCGACCCAGCACTCACCAGCAAAGTAAAAAAAGTTTTTGAGTATGCAAACGAAGAGGCTCTAGCGCTTAATCACAATTATGTCGGAACAGAACATTTACTCCTTGCACTCATTCGTCAGGCCGATAGCGTAGCTGCTCAAATTTTAGAAAATCTCAATGTGAATCTGAAAGAAGTGCGAAAAGAGATTTTGAAAGAACTTGAAACCTTTAATTTACAAGTGCCCCCGGTCTCTTTGGGAAGCAACCCTAATCAAAAACAAGATAAATCGAGTAATGGCGGAGCAAATAGCACTACTACCGATAAAATGCACGCTTTAAAAGCCTACGGCCATGACTTAACAGAACTTTGCAGAGAGGGCGGCCTTGACCCAGTTATCGGAAGAGCTAAAGAGGTAGAACGGCTGATACTCATCCTCTGCAGAAGACGAAAAAACAACCCGGTCCTTATTGGTGAGGCAGGTGTTGGAAAGACGGCAATCGTGGAAGGTCTTGCTCACGCTATTGTAAAAGGGGAAGTTCCTGAAAATTTAGCTAAAATGCGACTCATTTCCCTCGATTTGACCCTGATGATTGCCGGCACTAAGTATCGAGGACAATTCGAAGAGCGGATTAAAGCGGTAATGGATGAAGTGAAAAAATTGGGTAACATCCTATTATTCATAGATGAGATGCATACAATTGTAGGAGCTGGCGCAGCTGAAGGTGCAATTGACGCATCCAACATCTTAAAACCAGCCCTTTCAAGAGGGGAAATCCAATGTATTGGAGCGACAACTCTTGATGAGTATCGCAAGCATATTGAAAAAGACGCCGCTTTAGAGAGACGTTTTCAAAAAATCATCGTAGCACCCCCCTCCAATGCAGAGACAATTGAAATTTTAGGGGGACTAAAAGCTAAATACGAAGATCACCACAAATGCACCTACACCGACGAAGCGATTAAAGAGGCTGTTATTTTATCAGACCGATATATTACGGGCAGATTTCTCCCCGATAAGGCAATCGATGTCTTAGATGAAGCGGGGGCAAAAGCAAGAATCTCTGTCCTTCATCAACCCCAAGATTTAGCTCTACTTGAGACAGAAATTGAAGAGATTCGAGTTGCAAAAGAGTCTTCAATTGCGAGCCAAGAGTATGAAAAAGCGGCTAAGCTCAGGGATCAGGAAAAACAACTTCGCGACAAGTTTGAAAAACTTTCAGAAGAGTGGCAGCGCAATAAAGATGAGCAAAAAGTGATTGTTGACTGGGAAGATATTGCTGCAATTATTGCAAAACAGACTGGCATTCCAGTAACTCGCTTAACAGAGGCTGAAACTTCCAAAATTCTAAAAATGGAAGAGACCCTTAAAGCCGACATTATCGGACAAGATGACGCGATTACAACAGTTGCTAAAGCGCTTAAACGGTCTAGAGCCGATATTAAAGATCCAAATCGCCCCATCGGAGCATTTCTGTTTCTTGGTCCCACAGGCGTTGGTAAAACACTGTTAGCCAGAAATTTAGCAATTCAGCTCTTCGGAGGAGAAGACGCTCTGATTCAGGTTGATATGTCTGAATACATGGAAAAATTTGCTATCAGCCGTATGACGGGGTCTCCCCCTGGCTATGTAGGCCATGAAGAGGGAGGACAACTCAGCGAGCAAGTAAGGCAAAGACCCTATTCCGTTATCTTATTTGATGAGGTAGAAAAAGCGCACCCAGATGTCATGAACCTCCTCCTTCAAATCTTAGAAGAGGGAAGACTCACCGACTCTGTGGGAAGGAAAATTGACTTCCGCAACACAATTGTTGTGATGACCTCAAATCTAGGCTCTGACCTGATACGTAAGTCTACTGAAGTGGGATTCGGGGTAGAAAATGATAAAATAGACTACAACTCGATGAAAGAAAAAATCGAAAAAGCGACCATGAAACATTTCAAGCCAGAGTTTATCAATAGACTTGATGGCATAGTAATTTTCAGAGCCTTTGACAGAGAAAATCTTGTCAAAGTTATCGACCTGGAAGTTGCTAAACTCCAAAAAAGGCTTGATCGTAAAAATATCACCATACTCCTCTCTCCTGAAGCAAAAGCGTTTATTGTTGAGAAAGGTTATCAACCCGAGATGGGGGCAAGACCTCTGCGCAGAGCTGTTGAACAGCACCTCGAGGATCCCCTTGCAGAAATGCTTCTCCGCAACCCCAATCTCTCTGCTACATTCAATGTTGTCATCAAAGAGGGGGCACTCCTCTTTGAAGCTCTCCCAGAACCTGAGAAAAAAGAAGAAGAGCCCGCAGCAGTAGCAGTCCCCGCAAAAAAACGCAAAAAGGAACCAACTAGTTAGCCTAACCGCTAACTAGTTTTTTTTCAGCCCGGACATCACCTTCTTAACTCTTTAAATACAAGCAGTTTAAGATAGATTTCCTCCGCTTTTCCACCCATTTTTTAAAAAATAATTTTAATCAAAGTGAATCTATGGTATAATTATCATATATTACATTCAATAAAACTAGATTCATAATAAAAACATCATAATAAAAATGGGGATAAACTATGTCACTTGCGATTTCTTTAGGGGGGGCTCCCCTTTTAACAATTCCAAGAGAGACCGCTGAAATTAGTGCCAAAGCTTTGTTAGCGGGAGCACTCTTGGGAGCTATCTGTCTTGGTGCATACAAAATAGGATCGATTGCAGGAAAAATCCTTTTTCCACCAACAGGCGCGCGATCAGGCTCGCCCCCAGACCTAGAAGCTCCTCAAACCCCTAAAAGTTCCAGAGCTCAAGGCTCAAGCAGCTTACAATATAAGCAAGAAATAGACAAACTGATAAAAGAGGCTCGGACAACTAGAGGAGCTGGGATTGCTCTGCACGGCGCAAGAATAACTTCTGATCCAGAAGGAGGCTTATGGACTGGCCTCTTTAAACCTGCAAATCTCCCCTATTTTAAACGAGTTTCAGATCCCTATATGGCACAAACTGAATCAAAAAAGAAATCTGAAGAAGTTGGCCACTACTCTGACCTAAGACCCTCCTCTCTTGAAATTCCTCCCCAACCTGAAGTCGATACTGATTAAGCCAGAGATAGGGGGGCTTTAATAGAAGATTCCCATTGTTTGATGAAATCGAGCAGTGGGTTTTTTTCTGGGCGGGTTTTGAGGAAATTGAGATGCTCCTCTGAGCTGATAAAATGGGCGATTTTCGCAAGCAAGTTGAGATGTCTACGATCGTCACAAGCAAAGAGGAAAAAGAGGGTATGGACAGGCTCTTGATCTAAGGCTCCCCAATCAATTGGCGATTTTGGGTAGACTACAACAACTGCATCAAAAAGGCCAGTAATGAGAAATTCTCTGGTGTGGGGGATAGCAATTCCTTGATTCAGCGCTGTCGGCATCAGATTTTCCCTTTCTAGAAATAACTCTGCTACTGCCTCTGTGTTTAAATGCAACTTCTCTGAGACACTGTCGAGTGTCATATAAATTAATTCTTCTTTAGAGGCCGTATCAATACCCGAAATTACCTCTCCTCGATGGACAGCTCGATAGAGGCCAAACTGTTGCCAGGGCGCTTTTTCCCCTTGACCTGATCCAAAGGGAAGGAGCTCTCTCTCTGATGCTAAAACTTTTACCATCCAATCTTCAATTTCACTTCGATTGAATCGGTACTCCCCGCCTAATGTATAACAAGGGAGCCTCTGTTTTTCTACGAGGTGATTGATCGTCTCTTCGCTGACTGTTAAAAGTTCAGCTACATCTTTTTTTCTTAGGTCCATGTTGCACAAGTTAGCATTCTGTTAAAATTTTTACAACTTCTTCTCGAGTTTTTGCGAAAAAAAGTGCCTGTCTTACTCTCTCTTGTTTGATTTTTTTAGTCCAACTGGACAGAAGTTGTAGATACTCTTTATGTTGATCATCAGGACCACAAATTAATATGATCAACTTTACAGGCAAATGATCAATCGAATCCCAATCGATCCCACCATGAGTTACAATTCCCACTACAACATTAAATTCCTCAACTACCGGGCTTTTTGCATGAGGAATCGCAATGCCAATTCCAATACCAGTAGAAATAACCTTCTCTCTTTCGATCACAGACTGATAAATAATTCTATGATCTACATCCAACTCTGCTACTAACGTTGCTATTGCCTCTTCTTTGCTCTGTGCATCGATAAAAGCAACAGTAAAAGGTTCTTTTTCTACTGCTATCATATTAATACCTTCCTGTATGTCCAAACCCGCCAGAGCCTCTTTCAGTCGAGGTCACCTCTTCAGCTAGGATAAATTCTGCCCTTACAACCGACGCAAGGACAATTTGAGCAATACGCATCTTAGGCTCTACTATAAACTCTTGCTTGCCATGATTGATTAAAATCACCTTCAGTTCCCCTCGATAGTCAGAGTCGATCGTTCCAGGAGTATTCAATACGGTGATCTGATTTTTTAGGGCAAGTCCACTTCTTGGTCTAACTTGAATTTCATACCCCTCAGGGATCTCAAAAAATAGACCTGTGGGAATGAGCGCGCTCTCTCCAGGCTTCATCACTAAAGGCTCATTCAAACTTGCATAAACATCTGCGCCACTTGCAAAAGGGGTTGCGTATAGAGGGATCATCCCCTCCTCTCCACAAACTACAAAGACTTCTTTTTTTTCACGACTCATACTGCTGTGTATTCCTGAATTTTTGGTTTCTTTCGGTCTGACTTTGCACGCTTTTGCATAAAAAATTCAAGGAAAAAAGAGAGTTTTTCTTTCATTTCTTTTCTCGGAACAACTAGGTCGAGCATCCCCTTTTCTTGAAGAAACTCAGATTTCTGCGCCCCTTCTGGCAATTTTTGCCTCATTGTTTGCTCTATCACCCTAGGCCCTGCAAATCCGATTAAAGCACCCGGCTCTCCCATAATAATATCACCCAGGGATGCAAAAGATGCAGTTACCCCCCCTGTTGTAGGATTGGTTAGAACAGAAATAAAAGGGAGTCTTGCACTGCTAAGTCTTGCTAAAGCAGCGGAGGTTTTTGCCATTTGCATCAAAGAAAAAATCGATTCTTGCATACGGGCTCCCCCAGAAGCGGAGACAATCACTACAGGAAGACCTTCAAGGGTGGCAAATTCGACTAATCTTGTAATTCTCTCTCCTACTACAGAGCCCATTGATCCTCCCATAAAAGAGAAGTCAAAGACACCTAACGCAGTCTCTTGGTCGTTAATTTTACAGACGCCGCAAGCTATCGCCTCATTTCTCCCCGTTTTTTCAATGGTTCTCTCTAGTCTACTTTGGTAGCTCTCTGTATCAGAAAAATTGAGAGGGTCAGACGGGGTCAAATCACAAAACATTTCTTGAAATGAGCCTTCATCTGCAAGGAGATTGATTCTTTGTTCCAGAGTAAGTCTGTAGTGATAGCCACACTTAGGGCAACAGTTTAAGCACTCAGAGAGCTCCTCTGCATGGACAAGCTCACTACACCCGGAACATTTGACCCAACCGCTAAATCGATCCTTCTTTGATAGCTCAATTTTAATTTTAGGACCCGACCTGCGGAATAATCTAACAAAATCTATCATTAATCCCTCCGATCATTATGCCCTAATTATACCAAAATTAAGCTATTTAGAACTATCTCTGACTATATTGAGAGGAGCAAAAATCCCAATTTATCACATTCCAAAAATTATTTATATATTCTGCTCGCTTATTTTGGTACTTCAAATAATAAGCATGCTCCCAAACATCGATTCCTAGTATAGGAATATTTTGACCAATCTGGGGGTGATTTTGGTTTGGGGTTTGCAAAATAAAAATTTTATTATCAGATTTATTTTTCACAAGCCATGCCCAGCCTGAGCCAAACTGTGTCAAAGCGGCTTTCGTGAAATCTTCTTTAAACTTATCAAACGAGGTAAACTCTTTCTCAATAGCGCTCAACAGCTCCCCTTTAGGAGACCCGCCACCATTTTGCTTCATCATATTCCAGAAAAGGGTATGATTGTGGTGCCCACCCCCTTGGTTCTGGATAACCGGGCGCAAGTCAGAGAGCAAAAGCTCCTCAATCGAGAGAGTGAAATTTACATCAGGGGCAGCATTTAAATTATTTAAGTAGGTTTGATGATGCTTTGTATAATGAATCTCCATTGTTTTAGCATCAATATAGGGCTCTAGCGCATCAAATGCGTAAGGAAGTTTTGGTAACTCATAAACCATTTTCGTATCTCCTTGTTATGCAGGCTGTAATTCCTTTAATTTTGTGCGAAGCGCCTCGCGCGTCACATTTCCTAACGGATGAAGTTTAATCGACATCGGAATTTCCGGGTAGAGCGAAAAAAAGGCTTCAACGGTGAGAGGGTTTGTGAAAATAACCTCATCGACCGATTCCAGATCAATCGGATGTTTTGGGTGGTCCTCACATGCGTCATACAAAACGCAGACTTGATGCCGCACTTCATGCTCGACTAAAAAGTGGGTTAAATGGATCCTTGGGGCAGAGGATTTGGGTAAAAGGACATAAGCATCCTTAAGATCAAGCGAGGCTAACACCCTCACAACCCCCTCTTCCGTCTCATCTGCTGCTATATACGAGGGGAGAAGCCCCTCCTCCTTCAAATAGTAGGCAGTGACATGACCAATTGCAATAATCCTTTTATCTGCAAGCTCTTCTACTCTGTGGCCATGCATCTTTAAGTAGGCCAAAAAAATTCTGACCGAACTTTTACTTGTAAAGACGATGTGAGTGTAGTCAGGTATGTGCTCAAAAATCCTTAAAAGCTCCCTGGAATCAATAGGCCGCCTCAAAATTTTAATCAATGGCATATGAACTACATGCTTTTCCGTCTTAAAATGCGTTGGATCTATTCCCAAATAGAGCACATTTTTTTCCAAACACTCCATAGAACACCCCTTTTCTATTAAAATTATTTATTACCATTTGAACTGGAAGAATTTCCCCTCATCTTATTCGAAAGATTTTTTTATCTCCATCCAATTTTGAACAGCACCTCTATTGCAGAAAAAACACCTTAGCCAGACGCGTATAACCTGAATGGTGGGTTTATTTGATAAACCGGCAACTCAGACTGTTAGATCTCTTTCAAAACTCCCTTTATTTGAAAAATGAATTTCCTAAAGATGTCTATCTTAGAACAATATTTATAGCCTCTTCGAGGCGCTCGACAGGGATAAGCTCAAGAGAGCTTTGATCTTTGGGAAGGGAGCGCTTGGGAAGGATACAGCGCTTGAATCCCATGTGTTTAGCCTCCTTGATACGGCTCTCAATCCGAGGAACACTTCGAATTTCCCCGCCAAGCCCAATCTCCCCAAGGACCACTGTGTGTTGGTCAATCGGGTGATTGCAAAAAGAGGAGGCGATAGCAAGAGCTGCTGCAAGATCGATAGCAGGCTCTTTAATTTTAAGCCCCCCTGCGATTGAGACAAAGACATCAAGATTCCCATAATGCTGACCTACCCGTTTTTCAAGGACGGCAAGGAGTAGCGCAAGCCTATTAGAATCAATTCCACTTGCCCTCCTAGAACTGGTAGGATAGGCCGATGTTGCCACTAAAGCCTGTATTTCAATCAAAATAGCCCTAGATCCCTCTATAGTGGGAACAATGCAAGAGCCTGTCGACTCCTTCAGCCTTTCTTTCAAAAATACTTGAGAGGGATTTGCAACTTCCTCTAAACCTGCTTCCCCCATCTGGAAGAGGGCTACTTCATCCGTGGGGCCAAATCTATTTTTTCTAGCCCGTAAGATCCTTAAGCCCAAATCAGGATCCCCCTCAAACTCTAAGACGACATCGACAATATGTTCTAAAACTCTCGGGCCGGCTAAATCTCCCGACTTTGTCACATGGCCAATCACAAACGAGGTGATCCCCATCTGTTTTGCGATATGAAGACAATCCATAGCAACCTCCTTGACCTGAACAACAGAGCCTGGAAGTGATGCAATTTCGGGTTTATAAACAATCTGAATCGAATCAACTACAAGGACATCGGGCTCTAACTCCTCTACCTGCGCTTTGATGTTAGAAAACATTGTCTCGCAATACAAGTATAAATTATCCTCGTCAATCCCCAATCTCTCGGCTCGAGCTTTAGTCTGTTCTAGAGACTCTTCCCCACAAACATAGAGCACTCTCCTTCCAGTCTTACACATCTCTCTTGCAATCATCATCATAAGTGTCGACTTGCCTACACCAGGGTCCCCCCCTATTAAATTAAAAGAGCCGGGAACCACCCCTCCCCCTAAGACCCTATCAAACTCCTTTAACCGGGTCTCTATCTTATCAAACTTATCAATGACAATCTCTTTTAAAAGCTGAGGTCTTGACTTGCTTTTCATAAATCGAGGTTTAATGTCAGCTACTTCTATAAATTTTTGAATCGTATTCCATCTTTTACAAGCAGAGCAATTCCCTGACCACTTGACCTGATCATGCCCGCACTCTGCGCAAACCCAACTCTCTTTTTGCTTCATGTCATCCTTTTTAGGGCATTCTCCGCCGCCTGTTTTTCTGCCTCTTTTTTAGAAAACCCCTCTCCTACCCCAATCAGCTCTTCTCCAATTTTTGCCTGGATTCGGAAAAACCTCTTGTGATCAGGCCCACTCTCTTCCACCACAGTATACTCAGGGAGAAGCTGATGAGTTTTCTGCGCCCACTCTTGAAGAATGCTTTTGGCGCTTTGCGACGGGGCGCACATCACATATTTAATCTCCCCTTTAAGCTGGCTAAATAAAAAATAAGAGGCTTTATCAAGCCCCCCATCGAGATAAATGGCCCCGAGAAGAGCCTCAAAAAGATTAGCAAGAAGAGATCCCTTTTTCTCCTGCTTACGCTCCCCTTTTCCCAAAACAAGAAACTCCCCGATTCCCATTTTTTCTGTATAACTAGCAAGGGCAGCAGAATCAACAAGCTTAGATCTATACTGAGAAAGCTCCCCCTCCTCCTTTTTAGGATAATTGGTATACAAATGATTTGTAATGAGAAGCTGAAGAACTGCATCCCCTAAAAACTCAACCCTTTCGTTATGCTCCTTTACCACCCCTTCCTTTTCATAAAAATACGATTTATGAATAAAGGGCAGTTGGAAAAGTTCTTCATTTTCAAACACATAACCGAGCTTTTTTTCAATTTCAGCTCGATTTTCTTTTAAGGTTATAAGTGGATCCATACAGGATAAAGGATCTCTTTTTTCTCACTTTTTTAGCAACAGATTTGTATATACAAAAATCTCTAAATCGCTATTTTAAAATATGAAATGGAGAGGACTTATGAAACGCATTCTTATTTCTAACGGCAGATCCCCAATTACCTTAGATTTCATTAGAAATTTAAGTCACGCGGGTCACGAAGTTTACGTCAGCGAGACAAGCAACCTTCATTTAAGTCGGTTCTCTAACTGCGTAAAAAAATGCTTTCTTGTCCCTAGCCCCAGATTTGCCCCCCTCGAGCATGTAAAAAAAATGGTAGAAATTGTAAAAAATGAAGGGATCGACTTTGTTGTTCCTGCTTGGGAGGATGCCCTATTAATTGCTAAGCACCAAAACAAATTCCCCAAGACGTGCACCGTCTTTACCTCAAAATATCCCCTTCTTTATAAACTACACAACAAGTCTCTCTTTATTAACTTACTAGAATCTGAAAACATTAAAATCCCGAAAACGGTCCTCATAGAGTCGTTAGACGACCTTGACAAAATCGAATTCCCCCAATACGCCCTTAAAGCTTGTTATTCCAGAGCATCTCAAAGCGTTTATAAAATTAACCAAGGGGACCCCTACCCCGAAATTGAACCCTCCTCAGACCAACCGTGGGTAGCTCAAGAGTGGCTTGAAGGGAAAAGCTTTTGCACCTTTAGCATCTGCCATAAAGGTAGAGTCCACGCCCACTCTACCTATCCAGTAGACTTTACCCTACAAAAAAAGGGACGGATCAATTCCACTGTAGGAAGCTACTGCATGACATTTAAAGCAGTCGAGCATGAGGCGATTCTTTCCTGGGTTCAAAACCTCATAAAAAACATAAGATACACAGGATTAATAGCTTTTGATTTTATTGAACTCCCGAGCGGCGAACTTTATGCCATTGAATGTAACCCCCGCATCACTAGCGGAATTACCCTCTTTAGCCACGACTCAAAAATTGATGAAGCCCTTTTTGGAACTAACAGCGCCCTGATCTCTGCTGACCTTGCTATCGAAAAACAAATTACTCCAGGAATGCTTCTCTACGGCTGGAGGTCTGCCCTCACCTGCAAAAAACTCCCCCTATTCTTTAGCCGCCTCTTCCACTTCAAAGATCTAGTTTTTCAGAAAAGTGATCCCCTTCCCTTCTTTGCCCAAGCCTTTCTCTGGCTGAAGCACTCCTACGATATCATGCGCTTTAATAAGCGCCTTCACGGCGCCTTCACCCACGACCTCGACTTTGAGGGCTAACAACCGACTTCACTCGCCACTAAAAAAAGCTCCTGCTCCTGCTCCTGCTCCTGCTCCTGCTCCTGCTCCTGCTCCTGCTCCTG
>CALKUQ010000065.1 GCA_937996705.1 uncultured Chlamydiae bacterium | reverse complement strand
CTAGTCCTGCGCTATAAGCTTCTTCAATACGTCTTTATAATTGAACTTGAGCTCTTTAGCAGAAGCGCCTAAAGCTGTTTTCACGTAAAATATGCTTAATCTACTAAGTTAGAGTGGATGAATTAAAGGACCCCTATGTACAAACACCCATTACTCAATCGTGACAAAATGACTCCAAGGGAAGCCTTAGATATTTTGGTTGAGGGGAATCAACGTTTTACAAGTCGCCTAACGGCTGACCGTGATTTGCAGAATTTGGTGTTACTCACTAAAGATAAACAACATCCGTTTGCTTCTGTGTTGAGCTGTAGCGATTCTCGTGCGCCAGTTGAGATGTTGTTTGATCAGGCTTTGGGTGATATTTTTAGTGTGCGTTTGGCGGGCAATATTGCTTCTAATTATGCGATTGCAAGTTTAGAGTTTGGTACTAAATATCTTAAGAGTAAGTTGATTGTGGTGCTAGGACACAGCAGTTGTGGTGCAGTGAAGGCTGCTTGTGACAACTTTGAAGACGGCCATATCAGTCAGTTGTTAGAGTTGATTAAACCTGCAGTGACGCAAGAATCGACTGTGAAGCAAACTCGCGATTCAAGTAATGATGATTTTGCATATCATTTTTCAAGTCAAGCATATGAATATCTGGCTCAAAATATAATTAAATTAATCTTCATACATATATACAGAATTTAACTGAAGAATCGAATTGATAAAAAATCCCGTTGATAGCGCATAATGTCATGCATGAATTTTTCTATCACCCGCGAACACAGTTCGCTATAGCATCTCTGTGAGCTCTGCGCTCTTCGGCAAACTTTAGTTCGCGAGAGGTAAAAAATATTTAAAAACCGATTCTTGAACTTTTTTCGGTATATCTCCCTGTTAGTTGTTTATTATTATAGAATAGCAGAGCTGACAGAAAACACAACTTGCTAAGATTTCGGATTTAATCTATTTGATAAGTATGTCAATCACTGTTTTTTCAATGGCCTTTACCCTGTTTTTGCTGATGGATCCGGTTGGCAATATTCCCATCTATTTAGCAATTTTGAAAGAATTACCTAGTGAGCGGAGATTTTGGATTATTTTTCGAGAAAAAATTATAGCTCTAATCATTATTATATTTTTTGCTATTTTTGGAGACGCATTTTTGAAAGCGTTGAGCATATCTCACGAGGCGATCTTTATTTCTGGGGGGATTGTTTTGTTTATTATGGCCTTAAAGTTGCTTTTTCCGGAAAACGGAACATTAATTGAGAGTTTATCTATTGAAGGTGAACCACTTGTATTCCCTCTTGCCGTCCCTTTAGTCGCCGGCCCTTCCGTTTTAGCAGCGGTTATGATATACTCCCATCAACTAGAAAATCGAGGCATTCTTTTTAGTGCGATTGGGATAGCCTGGGTTGCATCAACTCTGATTCTTTTGGGCTCTACGCTGCTACAAAAATGTCTTGGCACTCGAGGCATTAATGCACTCGAGCGCTTGATGGGTCTTGTTTTGGTGCTAATTGCAATCAATATGTTCTTGCAAGGAGTGATGATATTTCAAACAGCCCCTCACACAGCTCTATCGGAAAAAATATCGTCCTAACCGTTGCCTACGAAGGAACTAACTACTTTGGGTTTCAAAAGACTAAAGAGGGACCCAGCATTGAAGCAAGTTTAGAGCAGGCCCTACAAACAGCTCTTCAACACGAGATTAACCTTATTTGCGCTTCTAGAACAGATAGAGGAGTTCACGCTGAGGGACAAATTGTTAGCTTTATCCTGCAAAAAGAGATAGAATTAGAAAAACTCCAATACATTATTAATTCCCTCTTGCCTAAAGAGATACGAATTCTTAACGCCTCAGTTGCCTCCAACACCTTTCATCCTACTATCGATGCTCTAAAAAAAGAGTACCACTATTTTGTTGAAACAAGCCCCATTCAAAGCCCCTTTAATAGATTTACAACTTGGCACTACCCGCACCCACTCGATAAAATGGCCATGCTGGAAGCGACTCAATGTTTTATCGGCGAAAAAAATTTCAGCGCTTTTAAAAATAGTGGAAGCGATCAAGGGGAGTCTACGATTCGGACAATTAAAGAGATTTCTATTACGGGGGAAAAAATTTTCGATTTTTCTCTTATCGGAAACAGTTTTTTGTATAAAATGGTTAGGAACATTGTTGGAACACTTGTATATATTGGTCAGGGAAAAATAAAACTATCCGAGTTAGAATCGATTATAGCGAGTGGCAAAAGAGAAAACGCCGGCATTTGCGCCCCTGCGCATGGCCTTCACCTTAAGAGAGTGTATTATGATTTCAAGAAATGACCCCTGCTGGTGTGGAAGTGGAGAAAAATGGAAAAAATGCCACTACCCCAAAGAGAGCGCACAAGCGTCGAATGTAAATCTAGCTTTACAATACAAAAAGCAATACGGCATCTTAATCAAAACTCCTGAACAAATTGAAGGGATTCGAAATGCCTCAAAACTTGCAGCTTCGATTTTACGCGAGGCTTGCAACATTGCAAAAGAGGGTGTTACAACGAATCAAATTAATGATCTAGTAGTTAAACTCCATAAAGAGGCAGGTGCAATACCTGCCCCTCTAGGTTACGGCCATCCCCCCTTTCCAAAAGCGACCTGCACCTCACTCAATGAAGTGATCTGTCATGGCATTCCAAACGACTCTCCTCTAAAAGCGGGAGATTTTCTTAACATCGATGTCACTGCAATTTTAAAGGGTTACTACGGAGACTGTAGCGCTATGGTAGCCATTGGTAAAATTGAACCTGAAAAGCAGCGGGTAATGGAGACCTCCTATGAGTGCCTCATGCGCTCTATTGCTATTCTCAAACCCGGCGTTTTTATCTATGAAATTGGCGATATTATCGAAGCGTATGCAGCCTCTCAAAACTGCTCAGTCGTAGATCAATTTGTAGGCCACGGCGTTGGTGTAAAATTCCACGAAGCCCCTCAAATCCCCCACCATGCAAACTCAATAAACATACCGCTTGCCCCCGGCATGACCTTTACGATTGAGCCTATGATCAATGCTGGTACGCGCAAAGCGATCATTGACCCGATAGATAAGTGGACCGCCCGCACCGCAGATGGACGCCCTAGCGCCCAGTGGGAACATACAATCCTTATAACAGAATCAGGTCACGAAATTTTAACCCTCTAATCACAATTTTTTGGCTAAATCTTTTAACGAGATAGGCTGCTTAGCACTCCGTTTTACCTGGAGCGACTCATTAATAGTTTGACGGTGCTTAAGCGCCTCTTGTTGAGAGCCAAGCATCTCCTCTGCTCTCCTTGTCTCCCTATGAGAAAGGGCAATGAGTACACGAAGCGATTCTATCTCTTTTTTTCGAGCTTCAATCACCTTTTCTAATTTATCAATCTCACAATCAACAACTTCTTTATCACTTGTTATCTTTTCATGTAAGGTCTCAAATCGAGATTTCCACAATTCAACATCCCTCTCAAGCTCCTTTTTTTGAAACTCTCTCCCTTCGAAAACACTCCGTGCCTGACTTGAAATTTCATAACTTAAAAACAGAGAGATCAAAATTGTCCCCAGATAACCCAGATTCCATAAATCGCCTAGGCCTAAATAAATAACCGTTCCTAGCCACCCTAACAAGCCTAACACAAAAAGGTTCGTCCTCCCGGTTACTACATATAAGACCTGTAAAGCGAGAGCAAATGCAACCGGACAAACAGAAGAGCCATGCATTTTTGCCAATACCGAAGAGACCCCTAAAAATAGGAGGGGAACCGCAAGCCACCCGATCCACTTTGTCTCTCCAGGGGGACATATTTTTTCTTGAGCTCTATACCAAATGTTCATAATTTTAAGTATATACTGCTTTTATTTCAAAAATCAAGATTCATTTGGAAGCGGTATATATTGACATTTAGAACTATTTATCCTAGTTGTAAGGAACCAAGGAGATGATATGACAGATTCTGTAGACCCAAGCAAAGGAGCAGGCTCTTATCCACAAGGAGCTTATACCGATTCCTCTGAATTAGCAAAAAAACTTAGAACTCGGGCTACCTCGCCAAAGAGATTTGACTCCTCCGTGATTGGAATGGAAAATCCTACAGCGAAAAAAACAATTGTTGTTGCTTCCCTGCACTTTAGAGGAAAGTCTCCCGTATAATCTAGGAAAATCTTAAGGAGAAAAAAGCTCCAATATTCTACTTACCAAAAGGTATCCCTTTTCAAACTGGTCTAGGCCAAAACTTTCGTTTGGAGCATGAATATTATCGCAATCAAGCCCCGTTCCAATGAGGATAACTTCGGCTCCTGAAGCATCTGAAAGTGCCTTTGTGATGGGAATTGATCCCCCTGCATAAATAAAACTACACTGACCAAAAACATCCTTGTAAGCCTGCTCTGCCCTTTGAGTCGACTTTGCTAAGGGATTACTCCAAACAGCTGGCCCTCCCCCATGCTTTGTAAATATGACTTCAAGCTCTTTGTCCATCCGCTCTTTAATGAAATGACAAACCTGTTGGTAAATTTTTTCCGGATCTTGATCGGGAACCAGTCTGCAAGATAGTTTTGCAGAGGCAACTGCGGGTAGAACTGTTTTAAAACCCTCTCCTGAATAGCCCCCGGAAATCCCATTAATTTCAAAAACAGGCTGTAAAAAACTCACTTCAGTTGGATTATATCCCTCGACTTTGTGGAAAGCCCTCATTCCCACCTCTTTTTTATGGAGAGCCGGCTCAAAACTGAGATCAACTTTTGCTTTTTCGGCAGAAGTCAGCTCTTTCACATCGTCATAAAATCCGGGAATTGCAACAAACCCTCTTTTATCAAAAACTTGTGTAAGAACCTCACTAAGAGCTCTAATAGGATTGAGAGCAATACCACCATAATGTCCTGAATGTAAATCTGTATCCGAATTTCTGCACTGAACCTCCATAGTCATAATCCCTCTGCATCCAAGGGTGAGGGCCGGCTTATCCCAGGAACCCATTCCTAGATCTACTACAAATAGATAGTCTGCTTTTGCCTCTTCTTTATGGTTCTGTAAAACTTCGAGAAGGGTCTCGCTCCCCATCTCCTCCTCTCCTTCAATCACAATCTTGATTGTAAAAGGGAGCTCTTTATGCAAATCCATGAAAGCTTCCAGGGCACACAAGGTATAAAAATTTTGGCCTTTATTATCTTCAGCTCCCCTTGCATAGATTCTTCCATTTCGTATTTCAGGCTCAAAGGGACCACTTTTCCATAAATTTAGAGGTTCCGGCGGCTGAACGTCATAATGGCCATAAAAAAGAAGTGTAGGCGTTTCACTCCCCCCTTTTTTTTCTCCAAAAATAGTAGGATGCCCTTTTCCCTTCCATTGGGTTGTTGAAAATCCCAGATTTTTAAGGTAGCGTTCGACCCAATTCGCACACTCTTGGGTCTCATTTTTATATTGTTTTTGAGCACTTACACTAGGGAATTTTAAATAGGAAATATAGTCTTGTAGGATTCGATCGTAATGTTTTTCAAACCAAGCTTTATAGCGTTCCATTTTTTTCTCCTTCTAGAATACCTTGCGCGCTCTTAATTAAATAGGCTGCAAGCCATTTTTTTCCATCATAACTCATTTCAACATTGATCACCCCATCTTCATCAGACTCAGTGCACGTGATCAAGACGTAGCATATTGTCTTACCTTTTCTTCGTCTATTTAAAATTGTTTTGACCTCTTTTTTAGAGGGTCTACCATCAGAAAAAAGACCCTCTAAAATTTTTCCCATTTTTCATTCCTTTATACTATTTTTTTTTAAATCGGCTCTACACTATACTGCAGAGGGGATTTTAGGCAAATGATTGTCTTCATTGAGGGCATTAAAATCGAAATTGTGTTATTCTAAAAACTCAAAACCGAGAGGCTGAAGATGTTTAAAAGAATTTTTTTGTTTTTTGCTCTAAATGCTCTTATTGTTTTAACAATCTCTTTTATCCTTCAAATTTTTCATGTGGGACCTTACCTCACAAAGCAGGGAATTGACTACAAAATGCTTCTTGCTTTTTGCCTTATTTGGGGGATGGTTGGATCTTTAATTTCGCTCCTTCTTTCGAGAATAATGGCAAAATGGCTCCTAGGAGTCCGCCTCATTAATCCTTATACAAATAATCCTGAAGAAAAAATGATTTATGATATGGTTGCTCGCCTTGCCCAAAAGGCAAGACTTGCAGACATTCCCGAAGTAGGTATTTTTTCATCTCCTGAGCCAAATGCGTTTGCAACGGGGCCCACGCAAAGGAGATCTCTTGTTGCAGTATCTACAGGGCTTATTCAAACTCTATCCAAAGAAGAAATCGAAGCGGTGATCGGCCATGAAATTACTCATATCGCAAATGGCGACATGGTCACAATGACACTCCTTCAAGGTGTCATCAACGCTTTTGTTATGTTTCTGGCCAGAGTTCTTGCGTTTGCCCTCTCTAACGCCCTATCAAAAAGCAGAGATAGCAAGAATTCAAATTCGTATATGACCTTCTCGCTCTTTACCTTTCTGTTTGAAATTATTTTTATGCTTCTTGGAGCCATGATCATCGCATTCTTCTCACGCATTCGTGAATATAAAGCTGATAAAGGGTCAGCAGAACTTCTTGGCAAAGGCCCTATGATTGCAGCTTTAAGAAGACTCCAAGCCCTTCAAGGGATCAGCGACTCAGACCTAAAAACTCAATCTGTAGAAGCTCTCATGATCACCTCATCCAAGAAAAAAAGGTTTCTCCACCTCTTTGCTACTCACCCACCTCTGGAAGACCGGATTGAAAGACTTTCTGCTCTCAAATTTTAGACGATAAGACGGCGGCGCAAAGCAGAGACATCAAGGTTTCGGATATAATCAACCATATTGGTGTGCCACCAGTGCAATCCCCGTTTTTTCATCTCAAGGATCGCCCTCTCTTTATCCCAATTTTGAACAATAATTCGGTAGATTGCACAAACTGCACCAGTCCTGTCAGCACCATGAAAGCAATGGACAAATGCAGGCCGATAGTCAGGATTCAAAATAATTTTTAATACATCGATCATAATGTGATCTTTTGGAGCAAAGGGGGAAAAGGGGATATGAACTATGCGGACTTTATCTTGAACGTATTCTTTAACTGCTTGCCTAGAAAACTTACCCAGACGTAGATTTATAATGGTCTTGATTCCATTTTTTGTAAGCTGCTTTAGACCGCTTGAAGAGGGTTGCCCCCCTCTGTGTAGAGCGGAATCTTCTACAATAAAATAATTAGGAAGTCTATCCCCTAAAATTTTTTGTTTAACATGGAACCAAAAAACTTCTACTCCACCGCAACAGAACGCAAAGGTATAAAAAAAGAAACTTTTTATTAAGTGACAGAACCACATATAGATAAATATTACATTACCCTGAAATTGTTAGAAACAAAATCTACTTCAGAACACTGAAAATTTTAGAAAGTCTATTCTTAGTAAACAATCTTCTTGAAATTTCAGAAAGCTTAACCGCCTTACAGCCAACACTCTCTACCGATATCCCTGAAGCTAGATTAGCAAGCTTAATTGTATGGTCAAAAGGGACCCCATTTGCTATCCCCATTGCGATCATTGCTAGAGCTGTGTCGCCTGCCCCTGTAACATCAATTACACTCTTTTTAGTAACTGAAAAATTTTCCCCCTTTTGCTCTTCTTTAGAAAAAAGGGTCATTCCTTGATCTGAGCGGGTAATTAATAGATATTCTGCATCTACTTTCCTGAATATTTTTTTCGCGACCTCCTCTAGCGGAGCTGTGCTGTCGCAATCGGCAGCTAAATAAGCCTCATTATTATTTGGTTTGATCAAGTAAGCGCCCTTATATTTAGAAAAATCTTTCCCTTTTGGATCGACAATGACCTTGACCCCAAGCCTTTTCCCTTCAGATAACACGGCCTCAAGAAGATTTTCAGAAAGAAATCCTTTTCCATAATCTGAAATACAAACAATATCAAATTTGGTCATATAGGTTTTTACATAAGCAAGCGCATCGGCTTCGACTCTCTCTGTAACTTTTTCAATCGTTTCATAATCTGCTCGTATCAGTTGTTGACCCTCTGCGATAAATCGATTCTTCAGTGGGGTACTAAACCCCTCTTCCCTAAAAAGACCATTAACCTCTACCCCTTCTTCTAAAAGAAGTTTTATCAAATTTTTCCCGATTTGATCACTACCCACTCTACCAATCAAACTCACTTCTGCCCCAAGGGCCCTTAAATTTAAAGCGACATTTCCTGCACCCCCAGGGAGTTGACTCACTTCCGAGACATGCAATACGGGAATAGGAGCCTCGGGTGAAATTCTATTTACCTTCCCTTTGGTATAGACATCCAATAAAAAATCCCCTATGACTAAAGCTTTCACTGGCCTAAGATTACGTAGTGACTCAGAAAGTGTTAACACCCTTCTCCTCGTAATAAATAGTTTTGAACATAATCCTCCACTCCCTCCTCTAACGACGTCAGGGATACTCTCATCACAGAACTCAATTTTCGCATATCGGCGCAGGTAAAATTTTGATAACTTTTCTGCAAATCGGAGGGCATTGGAATGTATTCAATATTGGGGGTCAAATCCATCGATTGAAAAACCGCCTTTGCCATATCATTAAAACTTCTAGGCTCCCCCGTTCCGACATTATAGATTCCCCCTACTTCGTTAAAAAGAAATCCACAGGTGATTTTAGCTACATCTTTTACATAAATAAAGTCTCTTAGTTGAGCTCCATCTTTAAAATTTTCAGAATTAGACTGAAATAATTTCACCTTACCCTCATTTTGGATCTGGTGAAACATATGGTAGCACATCGAGGCCATTCGCCCTTTATGCCCCTCATACGGTCCATATACATTAAAAAATTTCAACCCCACTACATCGTCAAGATACCCATTAGAAACCATCCATTGATCAACCATCTGCTTAGACTGGCCATATAAATTAAGAGGCTTTAATACATCCAGCTGGTCTATATCATCAGAAAACCCATTTGAACCATCTCCATAAGTAGCAGCTGAAGATGCATATATAAATCTTGCGCCTACACCTAGAGCATAATTTGCAAGATCGAGTGTGTAGCGATAATTTAAGTCGTAATACTCATCACCATCTATTCCCGTTGTTGCCGAATTGGCCCCCATATGAATAATTGCTCTAACTTCCTCTTCTTGTTCGTCTAACCAATCAAAAAGTTCAAACCTCGAAACAAACTCTCCATACTTTTTTTGTCTAAGATTCTTCCATTTAGTGCTTTTTTTAAAGTCATCAACGACAATAATATCGCGCTCGAAACCCAATCTATTTAATTCCATAAGAATATGGGTGCCTATCAGGCCGCACCCACCTGTAACAATAATCATAGACTGAATCCCTTTTTATACAATTTGTATAAATTTACCCATTTTAGGCTGCACTATTTCAACAAGATCTTTCGCTTCCATAATAATAGATTCGGTCATAAGACCGCAATTAAATGCTGACCTCTTTGTATCAAGGATGCTTTGATCAAAATAGGTCTCTATATTGATTAAAATACCAAATGGAGGAATTCCGCCGATGATTAATCCATACCTCTCTTCAATCACTTTTGGATCTTCAAACTCACATTTTTCCCCTACAATTTCAGCAACTTTTTTCATATCAAGCTTAGCGTGGGAGGGAAAATTAAACTGATAGTTCTTTTTACTGTTTTTCCCTTTTACAATAATCGCTTTAATACCCTCTTCAGGTCTAGTTTCTCTCACATTTGCAGAATCTTCAGAGGTAGGGGTGGGCTCATGAACTACGTGTTTAAACGTGCAATTTTTCTGTTTTAAAAGACGCACAATTTCTCCACGAACATTTTCTGCGCCAAAAAATATATGCGCTTTGATTCTGTTACCTGCGATTCGCTTCGGATCCGAAGGAAATAAAGAGGTCTCTCGAATGTTGCGCAGACCCAGCATTGTCATAGTAAGCCTCTCTAATCCCATACCAAAACCTCCGTGAGGGGGCATCCCATGCTTAAAAATCGAAAGATAGTCTTCAAAGTTTTTAGGATCCATCCCCTTTGTCAAAATCCCTTCGACCATAGATTCATAAGTATTCCTTCGCTGACCTCCTGAAGTAATTTCAGTTCCTCGACATAAAAGATCAAAAGTATTGGTAAGGCTTGAATCGTTTTCATTAGGGAATGAATAAAAGGGCCTCTTTGATGTCTTCCAATCGGTAACAAATACAAGCTCAGTACCCACTGTCTCTAGGGCCCAGGCACACAGCTCTCTTTCTGCGTGAGGACTTAAATCAGGCTCATTTCTTTCGTCAATTCCTGTTCTTTGAAAAAAGAGCTCTTGAGCCTCTTTAAACGTTATTCTTGGAAACTTAACATCTTGAGGGGCCTGTATTAAAGGATTTCCCAACAGCTTTAATTCGCTTGCGCACCTACCTTCTAAGTATCTGATTATAAACTTTACGCAACCCTCTTGGACGTCTAAAACCTCATGCCAATGATCAAAAAAACCCATTTCGAATTCAAATTGCTTCCCTTCAGACAAATGCCTTACTGTCTGAGAGGGTTCCGCTCTAAAAAAGGGCATCAACGCAAACACCCTCTCATTCACACCCACCATAATTTGCTTATAAAGCTGACTGCTCTGCGCAAGGGTTGCAGTATATCCAAAATAATCTACATTAAAAAATTCAGCTCCCCCTTCAGAGGAAGCTCCAATAATATTAGGCGCAAAATATTCGACTGCACCTACTTGATCATGCATGAACAACCTAAAAGCATGAACAATTTCAGCCTGAATTTTAAACACTGCCTGCAACGCCCTATTTCGAAGTGCAATCGGCCTATGATCCAGAATGTGCTCAAGGTCTGAGGGGATCTGTGGCTTATAATACTCTACCGGAGGAATTTCATGAATAGGAACAGCTACTACAATTTCAGGATTAATAAGCTCTGCACCCGCCTCTGTCTGCTCTGCACCAGCTACCTTTCCCTTTATTGTTAAAATAGAGCCTGGCTGCAAATCAGAGAGCTTTTTAAACTCCTCTTTATTTTCAATCACTACTTGGATTAAGCCGGTCCGATCTCTTAAAATCAAAAAGTTAAGCTTTCCCATCGGTCTAAAATTATTAAGCCAGCCCTTCACAAGGACCACCTTACCTACATGCTCTTTTAACTCATTTGCCAAAACTCTATGATTCATCTCTCACCTATATACCAATTGTTAAGATCTCTTTGTATCGCCTTTACAGAATAAAATGTTGTCCTTTGCAATCTTGGTTGTATTGCCCCCCCAAAACAAAGAAATGCAGATCCACTCCCTGTCATGCTAACCTTGCTAAACCCTAAATTTAATAAGTCTAGTTTAAATTTTCTCAATTCAGGAATCAACCGGAAAGCTGCCGGCTCCAAATCATTTATCCCCGACTCATCCTCTCCAGGTATGCAGTTATCATAAACCAGGCGAGTATTAAGAGAATAATCTTTGTGCTTTGCAATCCAAAAAGGAAATTCTATATCAACCCTTGCATCTTTTATAATTTCCCCTCGTCCTTCACAATATGCCAAACCTTTCGAAAAAAAAAACGGAACATCACTTCCGATTTCCGCGGCAATAGAGATTAACTCTTTTGTTTTAAGTGGGTTTCCAAACAGTTCATTCATCGTCCATAAAACTGTTGCAGCATTACTACTCCCCCCTCCAAGTCCTGCACCAATAGGGATATTTTTTTGTAGCTTGATGGAGATGGGATCTGAAATGTGGGTTACCCTTCGAAATGCGTCTCTGGCTTTAATTACTAAATTCGAAACATCTGAGGAGAGTGACTTTTCATTAGAGAAAAAGCGATCCTCACTCTCTATCTTAATTTGGAGAAAGTCCCCTAAACTTAAAGCCGTATAAACAGAAGCGACCTCATGGTACCCATCAGGTCGCTTTTTAATCACTTTGAAAAAAAGATTCGCCTTTGCAGGCGAAAATCTCGTTAGCATTAGACTTCTTCTTGCTTTTCTTCTTCTACAGCCTCTTCCACAACCGCTTCAGCAACCTGCACAGCTGCTTTTTTTACGATTTCACGATCTGGCTTAACTAGAAGAGCTACACTTGCTTCTACACCTTCTGGCAATTTTAAATTGACTTGGTAAGAACCAATTTGCTTGATTGCATGAGATAAAGAAATACATTTTTTGTGTATCTCAAAACCACCTTGCGATAAGAGCTCTTTGATGTCTGCTATTGAAACAGAACCGTAGAGATGTCCCTCTGAGTCAACTTTTACAATAGTCTCAAAAGATTTCCCTTCTAATTCTTTTGCAAGTTTTTCTGACTCTTTTCGATCAACCGCAGCTTGAAGTTTTCTCTCCTCTTGCAGCTTCTCTCTCATTTTAATCGTAACTCTAGTTGCTAAAAGCGCCTTTTTTTGAGGCAAAAGAAAATTTCGTGCAAAGCCTGGAGCTACATGAACAAGATCCCCTTTTCTGCCGTAATTAACGACATCATCTAATAACAGTACATGATACTTTGCCATAAACACTCCCTATTAATCATTTCCAACAAATGGCAAAATCGCCATGTATCTTGCGCGCTTAATCGCAGCAGCAAGCTTTCTTTGATGATATGCAGAAACCCCTGTAATCCGGCGAGGTAAAATTTTACCCTTTTCCGTGATAAACATTCTTAAAGTATCTGCATCTTTATAATCGATTTCTTTAACACCCGCAGCTGTGAATGGGCAGGATTTTGGCTTCATTGGTTGCTGTGACGAATTATGTCCGCCTCCGTAGCCTCCGCTGCTGCTTCCGCCGTTAGGCGTGTATGGTCTTCTTGTGTTCATCATATGATTTATCTCTCCACTTCAACAATTTGTTTAAACGAAATCGCATCTTCTTTAGGAACTTCTTCAATTAGAACATTCATAAATCTAAGAAGATCTTCATTTAAGCGATTTTCCCGAATCAATTCATAAATCGACTCTGTAGGATGAGAGAAATAGATTAGGTAAAAATGACCCTCTCCATTTCCTTTAATTCTGTAAGCGAGCTTTCTACGTCCCCA
Organism: uncultured Chlamydiae bacterium; assembly: GCA_937996705.1. Taxonomy (GTDB): domain Bacteria; phylum Chlamydiota; class Chlamydiia; order Chlamydiales; family 2-12-FULL-49-11; genus VGMD01. Next base: position 27,526 of record CALKUQ010000065.1, on the reverse strand, counting down.
ATCAATTGTTTTATGATGAACGCCCCCAAGTGCTTCAATTTGGGAGATAATTTTTCGATGAGCTTGCTCTCTTGCCGCATCACTAAGTGTTGCTCGAACAATATAAAGCCCCTCATACAAGGATGTTTTTGCTTTTTTCATTGTCTATTTCTCCTTAACTTTTTAAGGATGCTGTCGAAGCAATTTCTTTTGCTTTTTCCACATCCCCTTTTATCCAAAGATTAATAACTTCAATTGCTTGGTTTACTACCTTTGGAATATGTGTAAACTCTTCCGCCGTAAATTGTCCTAAAACAAATTCTTCTAAATCACCAATGTAGCTTGCCCCTACTCCAACTTTCAACCTTGGAAATTCTGGAGTTACAAGGTGATCTGTCACACTCTTCACACCATTATGTCCCCCAGGAGATCCCTTCTCCTTAAGTCGAAACTCACCAAAAGAGATATAGACATCATCCGTTACAACCAAAATCGACCCTACTTGAATCTGATACATCTGCCTCGCTCTCTCTACAGAAAGCCCCGAATTGTTCATAAACGTCATCGGGTTTAGCAAATAGACCTCTTTTTGATCTTTCACACCTACTGCTATATCCCCCTTTAAATAAGGGTCTTTCTTCAACTTCAAACCTAAGCCTTTGGAAATTTCGTCTACAATTTTTTGCCCGATATTATGCCGAGTTCCCTCATAAGCATTTCCCGGATTCCCAAGACCTACAATTAAAAGCTTCTCTCTTTCCATTACTTGCTAACTACCACAAGAACTTGGTCTCTTTGAATTGCAACCTTCATGCTAGATGGCAAAGTCAAATCTCTAATTCTTATTGATTGGTTTAATTCTAACTTTGAAACATCTAAAGTAAATGCTCTAGGCATCTCTTTTAATTTTACAGATGTTTTAAGGTTTCTTTTTACAATTTTTAGCTGTCCACCTTGAGTAATCCCTGCACAACCCTCTTCCCCTTTTGAAAGAACAGGAATACTTACAGTAATTTGGTCTTCAAGAGCAACTTCCATCAAATCTAAATGCTCAATTGCATAAGAAACTCTGTGATAGCTAATGTCTTTTACAAGAACTTTTGTCTCTTTACCTTCATACTCAACTGTCAAAAGCTCTGTTGAAAGACAACCTTTTGGCACTTTTCGAAGTATTGCTGTGAATTCAACTCCACTAACAGTAATTGAAACACTCCCTTTTCCCTCACGAAGATAGAGCACGGCTGGAATATTACCGGCTCTTCGAATAGCTCCAAGCTCACTTCCTTTGCTGGATGTACGCTTCTCGAGTTTTAAGTCCATTTTAAACCCTCTTTGTTAATTATTAAAAGATAAGACGTACAGAACACTCTCTATTCAAGAGAGTCACTTAAAAGAACTGTACGAGACAAGAGCAGGTCACTTTAGAGGTTACCTACCATGGTCTTTGCTTATCTCGAATTTTGGGGTGGCAGGATTCGAACCTACGCATGGTGGTACCAAAAACCACTGCCTTACCGCTTGGCGACACCCCAATGTATAAAGTCCAATATATTACTTAAACATCCGATTTTTTGCAATTTTTTTTAATTTTTTCATCTATATTATTGCGAAGAACTCCCCTTCTTTGTACGGTGAAAAAATATGTATATACTTCATGTTGCTTCAGAATTTGCCCCCCTGGCTAAAGTAGGGGGACTTGGGGATGTTGTTCACGGACTTGCAAAAGAGCAAGCCCTCCTCGGTCATCAGGTCGAAGTGATTTTACCTAAGTATGATATCATTGAGCCTAAAAATTTAAAAAATTTTTCATTATCCATGCCTGACCTTTGGTCTTTTGAAGACTCCTCCCGCTTTCACAATGCTGTCTGGTCTGGATTTATGGATCAAATTAAAGTGCATTTAATTGAGCCTCATCATAATAGCTACTATTTTAATCGCGGGAAAATTTATGGAACCCCGGATGATGTGGAAAGATTTCTCTATTTTTGCAGAACAGCCTGCGAATTCCTTCATTTAAAAAAGGAAAAGCCTGACATCATTCACCTCCATGACTGGCCGACAGCAAGCCTCGCCCCCATTATTAAGCACATTTATCGCGACTTAGGCTTTTCCTATGGAAGTATTGTTTTAACAATTCATAACATTGAACATCAAGGAATTTGCCAACCTGCAAACCTTTCACGAATAGGATTAAGAGGGGAAGATTTTAGAACTGAGGAGAGACTGCAAGACCCCAAATATCCAAATATGCTTAACCTACTTAAGGGGGGCATTGTCTATTCAGATCTATTCACGACAGTCTCGCCAACCTACGCAAAAGAGATTATGACACCCCCATCAAGTTTTGGGTTAGATCAAGTCATAAAAAAATTCGAATTAAATTTCAGAGGCATTTTAAACGGAATAGACTTAGAGACCTGGGATCCATCTAAAGACCCGAACGTCCATTCTCCTTACGGAACAAACCCCACCTTTATCGAAAATATTAGAAAATCTAAGCAAATTAACAAAGAAGCCCTTTTCTTAAAACTGGGGATGAAACCCTCTAAGGGCCCTCTTATTGCATGCATTACAAGACTTGCAAAACAAAAAGGGCCAAAACTCATCTTAGAAGCAATTGACTACACTCTCAAACAAAATGGCTCCTTCATCCTTCTTGGAAGCTCAATCGATCCCGAATTTGAAATTGACTTTCAAAACCTTGAGCGTCTCTACAAAAATCACCCCCATTTTCACGCAAAACTCTCCTTTGATGAAGAGCTCTCCCACTCCCTATTTGCCTCAGCAGACGCAATTTTTATCCCCTCTCTTTTTGAACCGTGTGGCCTCACTCAAATGATTGGTATGCGCTACGCCACCCTGCCTATCGTAAGAAAAACTGGAGGGCTCGCAGACACAGTCTTTGATCTAGAAGATTCTAAAATCCCCCTCACCCTTCGCAACGGTTTTACCTTTGAAAATCCCGATCAACCCTCTGTAGAAAAAGTCCTTAAACGAGTTATAACGTGCTACCAAAACGACAAAAATCGATGGAAGCAATTGATGCAAAACGCTCTTTCCACCAATCACAGCTGGAAAAAATCTGCCCTCGTCTATGAGCTTCTCTACAAAGAATCGATCAAAAAGGCCTTTCCTTTTAAAGCAGCTTAACAATCGCCTAACATCACGCCAGTTGCACATAAGAAAATTTCAAGTGAGCTTGAGGGTCAGACCGAGCTTGAGGGTCAGACGTGAAATCCTGAAAAAATCTTAATATTTCAAAATTTCAGGCATGATCTTTAAGTCTATTTGTTAAGATTTTTTCAGGATTTCACGTCTGACCCTCAAGTTTTTATCAGGATTTCACGTCTGACCCTCAAGTTTTTTTGAGACCTTTTGGTTTTTTTGCTTTGTAACCCAAAAATTTTAAACTAAAAAAGATCTAGTGCGCCGTGAGTAATTTTGTGGAAATCGAAAGGGTGAAATTGAGAATTTCCTCCAAATAGTCATGAATATCTAAACCTTTCTTAGAAAATGCGACCCCCTCCTCCCCTCGAACCTTAACTGTAGCCATAGCCCCTTTGACAGCTCGCATGCTAGCTCTTTTAGAAGCATTTAAAGCGCTAGAAGCTTCTCGATACTCCTCAAATCTAGCTAGCCCCCTCCGCTTTTTCGACATCCTTAAAAAATTTTGCTCTTCAGGGCTAAGAAGGACCCAATGATCTGGCAACATTAATTCGAAATTGTGGTTAAAGCCCCCCAATTTAAGATTGCCCGTAATAACCCAGGCTAAAGCTTCCAAAAGCAAGTAAGCCCGATTGGTTATCTGAACCGTCCTTCGATAGCTCAACTCTGGATCTAACCGATTCCACTCCATTTCAAAAACAGCGATGTGAAATAAAAGATTTTGAATCAAAAGATTTTCTCTTGGATCCATTTTTGCTAAACTTCTTTCTACTAAGACTCTCTTTATCGGATCTAACGATTCCAAAGCCGCCCCGCCTGCTCCTGCTCCTGCTCCCGCCCCTGCTTGTGCAGATAAAGAAAGTTTTTTCTCCCCCTCCTCTGAATCGAGCAGGGTAAAAAATTGATCTATAGAGGCATTGATTAGGGGGGATTTTCTAATATTTAGAAAACGACAGAGATCGCTATACAAATAAAGATGCTTTTTTACAAAATCGAAAACTTGCGTTTGCAAAAGCTCTATTCCTTCTAAGGAATTAGACTGAAACATGTCGAAATTTTTTTTAAGCAAATCAAAAGCAGGCGGATTATATCCGCTCTTTTTATGAAAGGGGATTTGTCGAGAGGCAAATTCAATCCCATCAAGTTCAAAAAGCAACTTAAATTCTGAAGGAGAAAATCTCTGTATATTTAAGAAATTTGGCTCTATTAACCCTAGAAGAGTTTTGAAATTATGCGTTTTTATTCCCTCATCTTCATTCAACTTTCTTGCGATACTCACCAAAAGCTGTTCAATCACTTGCTCAGTTTCTACAATTATCGAAAAAAACTCTAGTGGCCTAGAATTTCCAAAAGAGATCCGCGCGAGATGACAAAGAAGCATATCCAAACGACTTTTAGCGTTTTTATATGAGGGGCAATCGTATTCGGCATTTAATCTACTGATTAACTCGTGACCTATTTTTTTAAGCAATTCATCCGATCTAGTTTTTCCAAAATGCTCAGACATCCCCTTAACCGAAGCCAAATCATTTTTTTTATAAGGGGTTGGAACTAAGGCTTCTTTTGATCCCGACTTTAACCCGACACATTTTTTTATTTTAACACGGTCTTCCCCTTCCGACTCTAACAACAGAGAGGGAACTTCCACTCGACCCACAATCCGCTCAAGAAATTCAATCAATTTATCTGTGGATTTTACATGAGCTTTTAATTGCTCCAAAAACAACACATACTCTTCAAAAAATGTAACAGGTAGAAATTTATCCGTCTTAGTAATAGCCTCTCTGTGTTGTAAAAATTTTTCGTGTGCGATCCTGTGTAATTCACTTGGCGCTTTTCTCGAAATTTGCTTTGCTACCATGCAAGTCTTTTCGATACTCCGATCTATAGATTTTAAATATCTGCTCTTGTCTCGTCCACTTTTAGCCCCCAGTAACACTCTTTTAATAAATGCCTCTTTTTTTTCAAGCGCAAGAAGAACGAACTTTAAAATCTCTTCTGAATCATCCATCAAATAAAAGCGATTCCAGCCAATCTCTAAAGCTCTTTTTAACTGGGCATTTTCAAAGGCAAGAACAGCCCTTACCTCATCTAAATCAAACCGGGTATAGATCGTGTTTTTTTTCAATCCGGGCACAATTATGTTATGCAACTTATTTTCCATAACAACAGGAAGAATTTGCATAGCAACCTCTCTTATACTCCCGATCAAAGAATAAAGCCTTGGATCTACCCCCTCCTCTTCTACCGCCTCTACCGATCTTTCACATCTCACTTCTTTTGTCACTTCCATCGGGCGATCTATTGCTAAAATTACCCTTCCAGAAAGCTCCATGACTTCAGGGAAAATTTCAACCATGAAATGATTCCTTGTAATAGAACAAATCTGAAGAGATATCATTTTATAATTATCCAAGGATATCTCTTGAGAGCAAAGACGATACAACTCGCCTGGATCTGGAATGACACTAACAAGGACAGAGAGCAACCCTTCATCAATTAAATATTTACGAGCACATCGCATTGCACAAATTGGGACATCTTCAACTAATTGATTTCCTGCGAGATTTAAATAACTAACACAAAATTTCGTCAATCTATTTAAGATATCTCGATCTATTGTCGGCTCTTCATACATCGAGTAGCATGTTTTTAGAAAAAGGATAACTTTTCGAAAGGTCTCTGGAAGCCTCTCTCCGCAAATAACATATTTATTTACTGTTACATATGAGCCCATCCCCTCTTTTCTGCTATCAAAGCTTTCACTCAAAGAGGCTAGCTTCAAATCGCCGATAAGGGTTTTAGGACCTACAGAATGCATAAAAAACCTAATAAGTTATAAATTACCAAAAGATATAATTTTCAAAAAATTAAGAGAAATATTAACACAACAGATTCTTAAAAAGCAAAAATTTGATGAATACTTTTTTTCTGAAAATTCACCTATTGCGGCAACCCTTGATAGATGTTGAATCAACAAATGAGAATCATCGCATAAACCCCCTGATATAAAGAAGATATGAAATTCGCGGAACAAAGAGAGATTTCATTAATGCAACAAATCTTGAATAAGAAATCAGCCTAGTAAGTTCCCCTCTAAAATGTTTTTATACATGCGTATAAAAATGTTTAAAAGTTCCGCAACCAGATTGATTTTCCTGCTGTTGCCCAAAGGGTAGAGGAAAAATAGAGTGGGTTTCTATGCGATATTTGTCCAAGACTGACGAATGTAATTTCTATAGACCCAAATGTACTCAACGCCAGAGATCACCGTGTAAATTGCTGTCACAAGAACTGTCCAAAGACTGATTTCTCTCAATAAATCAAGAGAGATATACCCTAAAGAGTAGGGGATCATAAGAAATAGGATAAAAAAGATTGCAATTGCCTGTAAAACAGCTTTTAATTTACCACTGGGCCTTGCAGCTAATGCAGTACCTCTCAGAGCACAAAGGGTTCTAAGAGTGCTAATCACAGCATCTCTCACTACAAATATAAGAACTATAAGAAGGGGGAGCTTTATTAGGCCTTGAGTAAAACAGAGGAATGTAGAAAGTCTTACAATACTATCTGCCATAGGATCAAGAATCTTTCCAAGCTCTGTGACTTGCTTCTGCCTTCTTGCCACCACACCGTCAAAAACATCTGATAATTCACATACCAATAGAAGGGCTAGCAAAATGTAGGGCACTGCAACAAGGGAGATACCCATCTGTGGGTAAAAGAGATAGACCACCAAAAAAATAGGACATATTACAATTCTACCGAGCGTTAGCATGAGCGCTGTCTTCACAAATTAAACCCTTTTTATATGTATTAGAAACATTCTAACTGATTTGACTATTTTCGAGAAAGCCCTCTTGTGGAAAATGCGTACAAAGGGTAAAATTTTCAGGTATGTCAACATTTCAAAACATTATTATCACACTCCAAAAATTTTGGACAGATCAAGGCTGTATATTACAGCAAAGTTCTGATACAGAAACAGGTGCCGGTACTTTTAATGCCGAATCACTCTTACGCTGCCTAGGCCCTGAACCTTATAATGTTTGTCATGTTGAAATTTCACGAAGGCCTACAGATGGGCGGTATGGATTAAATCCCAATAGATTGCAACAGTTTCACCAATTTCAAGTGATCTTAAAGCCCTCCCCCCTTGAAGTACAGAAAATGTATCTAAAATCTTTGGAGGCAATCGGCCTAAACTTAAAAAATCACGACATCCGTTTTGTTCACGACGACTGGGAATCTCCTACTCTTGGAGCTTGGGGTCTTGGCTGGGAGGTATGGTGTGACGGGATGGAAGTTACTCAATTTACCTATTTCCAATGCGTAAGCGGCATTGAAGCAAAACCGGTTGCAGCAGAGATCGCATATGGGATTGAAAGACTTGCAATGTTCCTCCAAAAAAAGACCAGTATTTTCGATATTGCATTCAATGATCATCTCACCTACGGACAAGTTTTTTTACAAAACGAAGTTGAATGGAGTCGCTATAATTTTGAGGAATCGAGCATAGAGTTTTGGAAAAGCGCCTTTGAGAACGCTGAAAATGAGGCTAGAAGGCTTGTTGCGAAAGGGTTATCAATTCCTGCATACAATTTTGCTTTAAAGGCATCCCACGCCTTTAATATGCTAGATGCAAGGGGGGCGATTTCAGTAACCGCTAGAGTCGATCTCATTCACCGAATAAAAGCGCTTGCTTGCCTCTCTGCAGAAGTCTATCTTGCAAGACGGCAAGAACTTGGCTTTCCTTTATTAAATAAATCGGAACCCTCTTCACAGCTCTCGCAAGAAGAACCTACGCAAACGGCTATAACGACAAAAAAAGTGGCCGATTTTTTATTGGAAATCGGATCAGAACAACTTCCCGCAGCATTTATTCCAGACGCTTTGGTCAGTTTAGAGCAGATGATGAGAGCCTTTTTCCTAGAGAAAAAACTCTCCTTTGAGTCGATAAAGGTCTATGGAACCCCAAGGAGACTTGCCATCTTTGTAAAAAAATTGGAGACCTCTACAAAAGAAGAATTGATAGAGCGCAGAGGCCCCCTAGTCTCTATTGCATTTGACTCTACTGGCAATCTTACCGCACAAGGAAAAGGTTTTTTAGATTCCATCAAACACCCCCCTGTTATTTTACACGATATCGAAGAAAAACGGGTTGCTGGGCTAATCATGACCGAGACAAAGCACCTACTCGCGCAAATTTCAAAACCCAAAGAATCCACAGTAAATCTCCTTCAAAAATTTTTACCTTACTTAATCACCCATCTTCCATTCCCAAAAACAATGCGTTGGGCTGATTTTGATATCACCTATGCAAGACCTCTTCGTTGGATTGTAGCCCTCCTAGGAAAAGAGGTAATCCCTTTCACTCTTGCAGGGATAAGCTCCTCTAATATTTCGTATGGGCATAGCCAGTTAAAGCCTGTAGCAATCAAGATCCGTAGACCCAAAACCTACGCAACTAAACTCTATAGAAGGTATGTAATAGCCTCGGTAGAAGAGAGAAAAAAATATCTAGAAAAGCAAATCGATAAATTTGAAAAGCGTTTTTCTTGCAAAGCTCCTCAAAGAGAGAACATCCTTTCAGAAGTGGTTAATTTATGCGAATATCCAACCCTTGCAAGCTACACATTTGATGAAAAATTTCTCACCCTGCCCCCTGAATTGCTCTCCTCTGAAATGATTAACCATCAAAAGTATTTTCCTTTGCACGATGAAAACAAAAAAATGCTAAACCGCTTTCTTGTAGCAATTGACACTACCCCTAATGAGACAATTCTTAAAAACAATCAATCTGTATTGAGAGCTAGACTTTCTGATGGTCTATTTTTGTACGAGCAAGATTTGAAAAAATCTTTGGATAGCTATCAAGAGGCTCTAAAAGATATTGTATTCCATAAAGAGCTTGGAAGCGTTCATGATAAGTCACTAAGAATAAAACAATTGTCAATACTTCTTGGACAGCTTTTAGGCAAAGAAGCCCCTGTTAGAGCAGCCGAACTCTGTAAGGCAGATCTTGCAACAGCGGTTGTTTATGAGTTTCCTGAACTTCAAGGGATTATGGGGAAATATTACGCCCTTCACCAAAAAGAGAGCGAAAGAGTTGCTGTTGCAATTGAAGAGCATTGGCTCCCCCTCACAGAGGGAGGTCCGGTCCCTTCGACTGAAGATGGATCGATCCTAGCTATCGCAGATAAATTAGACAACCTTATTTCCTATACAAACATAGGGCTAAAAGCTACTTCATCAAAAGATCCCTACGCGCTGAGAAGGTGTGCTATCGGTATTCTTCGGATTCTTATTGAAAACCGATGGTCTCTAGACCTCTCAAAATTAGGAATTTCGTCTGAACTTTTAGAATTTATTACACAACGGATGAAAAATATTTTAGAAGATTGCGGCTTTGAAAAAGAAGAAATTTTAGCTACCCTCTCCCTTTCCCCAACAGATCCGTATGACACCTTCCTTAGAACAGAAGCGCTCCACGAATTCAGAAAAAAAAGTGACGCATTTGACGGACTCTATGCCATCTATAAACGGACAAAAGGTCAAATCGGTAAAGAGAGTCCCAAAACATTAGACAGAGCTCTTCTAGAAGAGATCGGAGAAAAAAATCTCTCCATAGAACTTGATAAAATTGAGTCGACCCTCTACCACACCCTCCTAGAAAAAAATTACCTTAAATCCCTTGAAGCCCTAGCAGAACTCAATTCCCCCCTAGCTACCTTTTTTGACTCAGTTCGAGTCCTTTCTGATAACCCAGCACTCCGAGACAACAGGATTGCTCTTCTCCAAAAATCGTTTGCGCAAACCAGCAAACTTGTCGATTTTACCTACCTCTAATTTCTTAGTTAGTCATATTAATTATTAATTGTTATTATAAAATAGAAAATAAAATAATTAATATTTAATTGGCCTATTAATGAAAAATAATTCAATTGGACTCCCCGCTGGAGTTATAAAAACTTTGAGCAATGGCTGCAAGGGGTATGAACCCCTTCTAAAGGTTCCCTTTGTCCCACAAACAGGAAATCTATTCAATCCGAAGCTAGCTCAGTGGTCAATTAATGCATGCACATACGCCTACCAAGATCTTTGCAATCCTCAGGAGATCGTTTATCCCCCGGAAGTAGAAGGGGGAAAAGTCCTATATTGGAACGAAGGGGGTGGTTTTTTTTCAGACCCTATGATCACTTCTGGATACATTGCTAAAATTAAGCCGGTTCCTGGCGATCCTACAAATCGAATAGCTCTTATTTTCCGAGGGACCCAAAAAGATCGAGAATGGAAGCTTGATGCTTATGTTGAACAAGTTAAATTGCTTATGGAGCCTCCAGGCGATGTTGTAAAAATCCATAAAGGTTTTTGGGAAATTTACAACAAAGGGCCTTCAAAAAAACTTAGCTCTCTCCAAGAACAAATCCACCAACTATTACCAACTTTTCTCAGCGATTCAGCCCCAAATGAACTTCATATTGGAGCCCATAGCATGGGATCTGCAATTGGAACTCTCATTTTTTTTGACACTCTTCTTTTTTTCCCAAATCTAAAAGTTAATGCTTATCTAACCGGTTCTCCCAGAGTTGGCGATCCTGCTTTTGCAAATACGGTAGACTTGCTTGCAAAAAACCCTGCATACAATTTCTCTTTTTGGAGAATTGTCAATACCGAAGATATTATTACAACACTTCCCGAACCTGTCTTCCACAATCTTCTTTATAGCCACTTACTACCGACAGAGAAGAGCTACCCCAACAAAGTGGGTCTAATCAATTTCACAAAAAATCTCGGAACAATTTTTGACAACCACCACCTATTTAACTACTACTATGCAATGAAACACTTAAGCTCGGAGCTTTAAATTTATGAGCATGGACTCGTCTGAAACCCCTTTTTCCCTCACCTTTCCCCAAGAACTTTTAAACGCTGTTACTAAAACTGGAATTGATAGCTACACCCCCACACCAAATTTCCCCTTTTCTCCCCAAATAGGAGATGATTATAACCCCAATCTTTCCGCTTGGTGCCTCAATACAATTGTTTATGCATATGCTCAGTATTACAACAAGGCCCTCTTTGACACATATCCAACTGATATTGAATCTCCTAAACACTTATACTGGCATGAGAATTTACATTTTTTTGGGAAAAAAGTCTCTTGCGGCTTTATGGGTAAAATTAAATCCCTCCCGAGCGACCCAACCAATCGAATTTTAATTACCCTAAGAGGCACTGAAAAAATCACAGAATGGGTCGAAAATATAGATTTTGGACAAACAGATGTCGATTTTCCTAACACCGACCACTCGGTAAAAATTCATTCGGGTTTCTGGGACGCTTTTAATAAAAAGAGGCATGACGGGGGCCCCTCCTTAAGGGATCAAATTAATGAGGCAATCCCCACCTACCTGAAAAAAGATGTCCCCAATGAACTTTATATTACAGGACATAGCCTTGGTGCAGCTGTTGCTACCCTTATAGACATTAACTCTATCTTAAGTTATCCAAACCTTGTAATTATTTCCTATTTATTCGGGTCTCCCCGAGTCGGAAGCAGATCTCTCTCTGGGCTTATCAGAGATCTTTCAGAGGATCCAAAATACAATTTCACAATTTGGCGTCTTGTGAATACAGAAGATGTAGTGACTACCGTCCCGGCCCCTGTCGTAGGAGATCTAATTTATAGCCAGCTATATATCTCATCTCCTGACGCTCCAAATAAAGTGGGGAGCGTCAATTTTTCAGACAATTTGGGAAAGACAGAATACAACCACAGCCCACTTACCTATCTTTATGCAAACCAACAATTAACGCCTAAAAATAAGGGTGCCAAGCCTGTAAAACGGGTTGATCAAAAATCCGGGGATGACAAAAAGAGCCCCTAAGTACTTCCATTTACCCCCTGCAAGCCAAAGCAGCCGCAAAACAGCGTTGGCCCTTACCCAAACTTTCTTCCCCTCCAAAAAGACAATCGATTTTCTTTTTCTCAAAAATCCATAATTGCCCGCAAAAAGGGTCTTAGCCTTTGTCCCGTTCAGAGAAGAAAAATTGTACTGATTTTTCTTATCCATTTTCTTAATTTTCTGAATGACCTTTACACAAAAAGGGCAGTTATCATCATAAAAAACTCTTTTCACAATCTATAGTTCCACTAATTTAGGTGTTAATTTTTTTAATTCATCAAACTCTTTAGCTAGTATAAGCATCTCGGCATCGGTTTTTTTCCCCGATTGAATTTTGGCCATGATTGCCTCTCTTTTCAACATCCAGTTTCTCTCTAAGATCTTTTGGATCGACTCCTTCACCCCTTTACTTGCCTTCTCAATTTGAACTTTTTTCTTTATAATAAGATCGAGCAACCGCCCCCCCTCTTCATCGATATTTTCTGCAAGTGTCATTAACTCAAAGGGGGCGCTCTGCAGGGAAAGTTCAATCAGTCTGGCATACAATTTTTGAGCAGATGGGTCAATAAAGTCAATGGGAGAAACATTTTTTTGAACAACGGGGAGCAAATCTGGCGATAAAACCATCCATCTTAAAAGATCGGCCTCAACAACCTGATTTGAATTAACAACAACCTCTTTTTTAGGAAGTGGAACATGGGTCGTTTTTTGCTGGACCATCGCTTCAGGGACTTGAAGACTATTTGCCAGTTTTCTCTCTGCTTCATAGATCATGAGGGGAAATTTCCAATCGGCCATATACCCTTTAGCCTTTTCAACTAGTTCATTTTTTCCAGCTGGTGTATGGACATTAGAGTGGATTGAAAGCCTATCGACCAAAAAGGGTATGTACTCTTTTGGCTTATCTAGATATTTCAAAAACCCGGCTATCCCCTCATTGCGCAAAACACAGTCGGGATCCTCCCCCTCCTTAAATTCAAGGACAAAGACCTCTACCCCCTCTTTTTGAAACAAGTTCCCCACTTTCAAAGCAGCCTCTCGTCCTGCTTCATCGCCATCAAAAGCGAGAAAAACCTCTCTAACTCCTAAGCGCCTAATAACTTCTACATGCTCTTGCCCAAAAGCAGTCCCTTGTCCTGCAACTGTAAGATTGAGCCCCTCCTGAATCAATCTAAGGGCATCAATTTGCCCCTCAACAATCACAGCTCGCCTTTGCTTCGTAATTTCTTTTCTCGAATAATTAAGACCAAAGAGCACTTTTGACTTTTTAAAAAGGGGGGTCTCTGGAGTGTTGATATACTTTCCCCCACCAGTGGTTTCCAAATATTTTCTAGCCGAAAACCCGATCACATTTCCCTGAACATCCATAATAGGAAACATAATTCTTCCGATAAAAAAGGGGTAATTCTTCTTGTTTTGGACAGCAAGACCAGACCTTTGCAAAGCCTCCCAATTAAGCTTTTTTTCCCTAAAAAACGCCATCGACAGCGCAGGGTCTTGCGGAGCTAATCCAATTTTGAATAAATTAATAAAATCTAAGTCAATACCCCGCTTGTAGAGATACTCAAGGGCAACTCTTCCCTCGTCGGTATGAAGCAAATGGAACTGAAAAAACTTGCAAGAATCTTGCAAACAAATCTTTAAAGGGGATAAATCCTCCCTTTTCTCCCCCTCACCTCGCTCTAGGGCGACTCCAAACTTTTCAGCAAGCATCTCAACTGCTTCGACAAAAGAGACCTTTAAATATCCTACTAAAAAGCTAATGGCATCCCCATGGGCTCCGCAACCAAAACAATGGTAATGAGCATCCCCTTGATTCACGACAAATGAGGGCGATTTTTCATTGTGAAAAGGACAACAAACCTTAAAGGTTTTTCCCGATTTTTTTAAAGGCAAATATGAGGAAATAACCTCAATCAGATCAACCTTTTCCTTCAGGGCAAGCAAAGACTCTTTCGAAAACATCGACATACCTTCATCCTATCACAACTGAAAGCAAACATCAAGTAGCCCTTAGGTGAATTGAAGGGCGGTATTTAAAGTCTCTTTCACAAAAGCATAAAGAGCTTTCTCATCCTCTATTACATCGCGACTCATCACAAGAGCTTCAAACAGCTCTATCTGCCTCGCTGAAAAATTCAATCCTTGAGTTTCCGACCTTTCTAAGCATCCTTTGCAAAAGACTTTTCTTACTTCAATATTTCCCCAGTGCTCTAAAACTCCTTTGACTTGAGTTGCAACCACAATATTTTTACACGCTTCAACTTTTTCACTGATTGTCGGAAAAAGTAGATTGCATTCTTCAATCGTAGTAGGTCTGGGAGCTGCTATAATAAACTTAATCAATTCTTCCTTATCACTCTGCAAAATCCTGATCCCCTGTAGGATTCTATTATCTATGATGGTTTCAGCCAATAAAGGAATATTAGCTGGATCTTTCCACAAATGAATCACTATTATTTTCTGAAAATCTGAGGCTCCTTCTTCTAAAAAATTCAAAAGTGGAGTCAAAATCAGTCCCATTCCAAAAGAGGAGAAACACCCCTTTTCTTGACACAATTCAAAAAATCGGTCAAAAACTCCAGCAGTTTCAAGGATCAAACTAATCTGACTCAGATCACTTAAACTGATCTCTTCTCTTGGGGCTCTGGTTAATCTTGTAATAGCATTTTGATACTGAAACAAAAAAGACCAAATAAATTTTAGCTCAATCGAAATTCCCTTGTAGCCTGTAATTTCCTCATTGTGCTTTCTAAAAGCAGGATGTTCATTATCAACAATTCTGTGAAAAAACTCGTCTAAAAATGCAACCACCCTTCGATCGCTTGCAGACTCTTTTAGCTCCAAAATTATATCTGCTAAGAGTGAAAATGTTGGTCTAACTTCATGGGGGATTTCACTACAAAGAATTGTGTGATACAAATCGTGTAATAGAAAATCTCTGTATTTCGGAGCCTTTAAAGTATCCGCAGAATCGGGGATAAAAACCCCTGGAAAAGGGAGGGCCATATCCCTTGTCCCTGTTTTTAAATTAACAACAATATCCTCAACAGAGGAAAGACCAATTACTGGGGTAATCTTAATTGCCAAATCGCCTGCATAGGTCCTTAAAAATTGCTGCATCATACTAAAACTCGGAGTCATCTCCCAATCAATTCCGTTACAGGAAGATCGATTAAAGACATTTATCCCCGCTCTTAGATAGATCTCTTGGGTAATTGTAGAAATAGGACCTATAAAAAAACCAGGTTCTTCCCGACATAAAAAGAAATATTGTTCCGACTTTGGCGCGCTATGCATTCTCGCAAAAAAGGATACTCTCTCAGAGGAATCGAGAAAATCTGGACACCTCCCTTGTAGTAGACCCGATTTTTTCATCGTCTCTGCTATTAAATCTCTAGCTTTTGGATTCACTTCATTACCACGAAAAAGGGGAACGACTTCTATAGGGCTTTTACTTGTTTTTTTTAAAGACCAAAAGAAGCTAATTGTGGAGAACTGCTCCATCGAAATCTTCCCTTCATAAAAGGCTCTAAGCGCATCCTTGGGTAGATCGTCCCATTGCAAGTCATACTTTAGTGAAATCTCATTCCATTCACCTCTTGCTAAATGTAAACAGAGCTGCTCAATTTTTTCTCCCCTCGGTCTAATCCCTTCCAAAAGAAGATCGACATCTCCTAAATACCTAGTGACACTGCTAAAAATTTTTTTGATTTCTTTATAAGAGGCGCTCTCACTCCATGTAGCAACTGGCCTAACAGACTCTGGCGGCATTGAAGCTTCTCCTACTTCTTCGCCTGAAATTGGAATCATCCATAAATTAGAATTAGGAAACCCTCTACCGCAAATATGAAACATATAAACCTCAAAAAAATTTAATTCCTAATAGTAACATAAATTAAGGATATTTTAAAACAGGAATCATAATTCCATCCTTTTTTTTAATTATAAATTAATTTATAGATAAAAACACCCTGAAGCAGTTATAACCAGCGCTAATCAATAATGGAGAAACCTTGATTCACCTCTCAGATAAATTTATTTAAAAAATAGGTCAGCGCAAAGAAGCTGCCGATTCATTAGCGGCAACGACCTAATCAACATCTGTTGCGCGCAATTAGAGAACCTCTTCCAAATGAATGTTACCCATCTTTCATTATCTGCATCTTCATCTTTAAATTTGCCTCGGGCTTACCTAGTTTTCAAATAGAGCGCGCCCTCGGCACCAACTAGCGTCTAATTTACATAGGAAGCGCATGTAAAGAAATCTTGGTAAGATTCATTTGGAAGAGGTATATTATAAAAAATTTATGAGGGTGAATTTCCCCATTTCTGAGCTCCCAAGGTCATAACAGCAACATTATTAACAACTTACATAAATCTTTCCTAAACTTGAGTCTTTCATCGAATCAAACTCTGCTTAAACTACTGACATTAAAGGGATAAAGATGTTTTGTGTTTTGCGCCCCTAGACTCTTTAGACCTGTTGAATCCAAAACAGTCCAATTATAGTTAGCAAAATCAGATTATTTATAAATATAATTGAAAAAATACTAATTAAAAATTATAATAACTCATAATTATTTAAATCATAAGGCAAGCAATGCACCCAATAACCTCTACAGCCCACTTTATAGAGCGAATCGCTCTAAGCGGGAAAAATAGCGATAGTTTATTTTTTAAATCTGCATGCATGATTCTTAGCAGGGCGATCAGCCTGACGGTATTTCCCCTCCTCTTATCCACAGGTCTTATTTTTAAAAGAATCCCTAAGCTGATTGGGTCGTTTCATACCCCAGATAGACGAACAAGGCAACTCAATAAGGTGATCAAGTTTGTGATCGGAATTATTTGTTCGCCTCTTCTTAGCTGGAAAGCGCCAGAGGCAGTTCCCGGCCGTTTTGTGAAAGCGCGCCTTACCGGAAAAGAGGTTAGGCCTTTTGGGGTAGAAGAACTCTACGGAAAGTCAAATGTTGAAATTGCAACTCCTGCGAACGACGACGAACTTATAGCGATTGTCGAAAAAGCAAAGGGGGAGGGAAAACAGATTGCAATTCTTGGAGCAGGGATGAGCCAAGGAACGCAAACGGTACCAACTGGTACAAACCATATTCTAATTGATATGCGGTGCTTTAATAGCAGAGAGCTTCAATTGGGCGATTCAAGCGTGATTGTTGGTGCCGGGGCTACTTGGGAGGAGGTGCAAACCTACTTAGACGGACACGGAAAATCCGTTCTTGTCAAACAAGCCTCAAATCCTTTCTCTATTGGAGGTTCAATCGGGATCAATTGCCACGGTTGGGCTCATGATTACGGCGCAATCGCATCAACCTTTGAGTCTCTAGATATTTTAACCGCTTCAGGGGGAATTCAAACTGTATACCCAGGAGATCGTCGTTTTGGTGCTATGTTTGGCACCCTCGGTTATTTTGGGATTGTTGTAAGAGCGAGGCTAAAAGTGGTAGACAATTACAAAGTAGTACAAAGAGCCGACCGAGTCCAAATCGATCAATTTGCTGCCTATTACGAAAGAAATATCAAAGGGAATCCCCATATTCCACTCTGCGGGGGGAGACTCTCGTTAGATTCCCTAGACGGCCTTCCTCTACAAGAAATTCAATTAGTTCGTTACCAAATTGTCGAAGGGGGAGAAGTAGGCCCAACCCCTAATTTTTCGCGAGAGGCCCCTCAAGGAAGCATGGTACAAAGGCTAGGCCTAAGATTTTTTGCCCACCTCTCTAATTTTTCCGTAAAATATCTAACCCACTGGTTCTGGAAAAAAGAGAAAGCGGCTATGTACGAAAGAATCGAAATGACGAGAAACGAAGCCCTTCACCCCCCGATCAATTCATTTTTTAGCCTCCACGACTCCCTCCTTCAAGGCCAGTGGCTCCAAGAGTATTTTATTACAGGAGAAGAGCTCCCCAATTTTTTGAGATTCCTCGGTAAAACCCTTTATAAAAATGACGTCCGTCTAATCAATGCAACCATTCGCCCCACCCCTAAAGATGACATTTCTATCCTCCCCTACGCAGAAAAAGATCGCTACGCTGTTGTGATTTGTTTTGCCCAAGAAAAATCAAACCGACAAATCGCCAAAACCAAAGCTTGGATTCGACGTGTTCAAAAGTATCTAACAAGACATGATGGAGTTTACTACCAAGCCTACATGCCCTACGCAACCAAAAAAGAGTTTAAAGCGTGTTATGGAAAAGATCGTATCAGAAGAATGCGAGAGCTAAAAGAGGAACTCGACCCCACCCATCTCTTTGGAAACGCTCATACAGCTAAATACTTTGATAAAACCACCCCTTCCCGATATAGAACTGTTTTTCAATCCTCAAGAGCCCAGAAAAAAGCGTTTGTCAACTTTCTTTGCACCATTTTTCACCAACTAGATGAGAAAAAAGTGTTAGAAGAGATGGAAAACATCCTCTCCAATTCAAGGCTTAGTGATAAAGAAATTTATGAAGAACTTGTCCGCAGAATGCCGAAAATGAAAAAATCATTCAGGGCTCTTCTCCAGATCAAAGCACTGAATGTCCTCAAAAAAGGGATGGGCTTACAAGCAAAGACCCTTTTAAAAAAGTTCGATAAGACAAGAATTCACGACTACATGGAAATTTATGATAGGCGCTATCTCGATGTCCTTAGAAAGATCGGGGGGCTTGCCTTAGATGGAAGAACCATCGGAATGACAGATACCCCTACAACAGGATTACTAGATAGAGTCCAAGCAGGGGCCCTTTTATCAACATACCCCTATAAAGAGAGCATCCCGCTTAGAAATTATGGCCCCATCGAGGAACAAATAGAGCTTGATCTCATTGGATGCCTAGGAGGGCTTCACCACATTCCTGAACTCCTAGTGGGACCTTTCCTAGATTCTCTTCACCAAAAATTAAGACCTGGAGCCCCCCTCCTCCTTCGAGATCACGACGTAACAAATCGACACATCAAAGCCCTTGTTTCCGTTGTCCACTCCTTTGTCAATGCAGCAGATGGAGTCCCCTACCAAGAAGAAGCGGACGAAGTACGAGAATTTAAAACTGCTGCTGATTGGACTGCTATCATGCAACAGCATGGATTTGTAAAAGTTGCTGGAGGCAATGGCCTTGTATTAGAAGACGATCCTACAGCCAATGGGATGATGGCTTTTGTAAAAGCGCCCACAAGTTTAGAAGAGCTTCAAGAGGCTGCAAGGTATAGGGCAAACGCAATCAGACCAATCGATGCAACAAAAGCAACTTGGCTCGAGTGGGGAAATGTGAGATTTTCCAAAGCGTATGCAGAATTTATACGTACCCATCACGCTTACGAATTTGACTACCTAGGCCACATGGGACAGCACATTACCCATTTTAAACAATACCTAAAGGGGAGAAGTTTTAGACAAATCCTTAAAGCTGACAATTTACCCATGAATCTCTTTATCCTTACAACCACAGTCATCCAGTGTTCTCTTGCCTATCTACTCGCGCTCCCAAGCAAACTAATCGCTAACCGCTTTGGCGCAAGAGCCCTTACCCAGTTAGAAATATATGAAGCAGCGCTTGAACAAGAGTATTCCACTTTTATTGACCAGACACCTTTTTACAAATTTCCCTACATCCAAAAAATCCAACGGTTATGGCAAGCTACCGAGTGGTTTACTCTCCTCCCCGCTATCTCTACTACCATCTCTTTACTTGCAAAAGCCCTCATCTCAGCCCCCATTCGCTATTTTTACTCCTCAGAAGGGAATATAGAGCCGAGCACCACTTCGATGATCATTTTCGATCCTGATAACGTGATTACCGATTCTATAAC
This sequence comes from uncultured Chlamydiae bacterium, assembly GCA_937996705.1. Classification (GTDB taxonomy): domain Bacteria; phylum Chlamydiota; class Chlamydiia; order Chlamydiales; family 2-12-FULL-49-11; genus VGMD01. Next base: position 7,664 of record CALKUQ010000065.1, on the reverse strand, counting down.
CGAAAAAGTGATCTACACAACTCCAGATGGATACAAACTTCTCTCCTGCCAAAGATATCGACCCTTTACCGCCTTCTGTAAGCACCTTGCAACTCTACCCCGTGTCTCTATTTTTGAAATCGGAGGAAGAGACAAAGTGTCGGTAGACCTCCTGCTCCCACAAGATAGCAGAACTCCGGAAGGATTTACCCCTGAATACACCCTCCCCAAACTCCAAGATCCCGAGCAAAGACGCTACGAAACACATCTAATTGATGTCATGAGACTCAGAAATCTTCCCCAAGACCTAATTGACTACGTCCACGAATAAATGGGAAGAAAGGTGCTAAAATTTTAGTGAAAGGGATTTTGTATCTTATTTACAACTAGAGTCTTAAAAATTATCCTTTGAAATAATTTCTTTATATGTACTCTACCTCTGTATGGACCCAGTATCACCAAAAAGCCCAACAGAGCAAACTGAAGAAGAGTATCGACTTGAAAAAGAACTGCTAAAAGAACAATTTAAAGTAATGCAATCTCTGGCTACAATACAAAACAGCATCTCCTCTTCTAGTACAGAGCTAGATCCTACCGATTCTAAAAATATTAGTTTTCAGCTTGTTGAAATTCAAAACAGCGTTATGCTCAACAAAAAATTTGGGGAGAGCTTTAAACAAACAGTCAAAGATTTAATACACTGGATTCTAACAACTTTAAAAACAATACATTGGACAAAAGAATACCTTCTGAAAGAAAGTCTCTCTCCCTCACCCAGCCAAACGGGCCCTGCCGAAAGCCGATCCCCCCCCCTTTCAGCTCCGCAACCTTCACCTGAACCTGTCCCTGCTCCCCCCCCCTCGCCCGCTCTAACACCTCCAGCCTCGCCGACACCCCCCCCTTTATCTATCGATCCCGATTCCTCTGCCCCACCAAATCCTAGAATTGAACCCGCCACGCCTCCCCCCCCTTCTCCTCTCCCCCCTTCGCCTGAAACTGTGCCTGCCCCGCCCTCACCCTCTTTAAGAGCTTTAGATTCAAACACTGAACCCCCTTTACTTGTCGATGCCAGTTCCTCTCCCCCACCAAACCTTTTGGTAGAAGAGGGAGAAAGAGAGGAATCCTCAGAAGCATCCCAACCCTCAGTCCCTCCAGTTGAAGAGACTGAAAATGATCGTTCCAGCTCCTCAATCTCTTCCACATCTAGTAGCAGCTTTTCTAAAAGCATCTCTGCCGAAAAACTTCTTTCCGAGCTAAAGGGAAAGGCTAGAGTTTCACCAAGTTCTTACGCATGGTTTATGGAAACTATAAAAAAATCGACCTTCTCAGATGTCGATACATTTCGGGTTGTAAGCAAATTGAACAAAAAAGCATTTTCGTCTGAGTATTTTGAACTACGAGTAAAAAGCAAATCTCTCAATAGGCAATTTATGAGAGAGGTCGCTCAAATACAAGATCCTGAGCTTTCAGCACTTTACACAAAACTGCAGGGAGAGAGCCTCCTCGCCTTGATTGGAAATAAATTTAATAACATCCCTTATGAAATAGAAGGGTTTGATCTATTTTTTAAAGATAGGGAAAGCCCTCCGCATATCACTTTATTTAAAGAAATTCTGACGAATTCCAGTGCTAACGCCGATCACTTTATCGCCCTCTATCAGCGTATTAAACTGATTCAATCGCCCGAATGTCAAAAGATTTTAATGGACCGCCTCTTAGAAAATTTTTATCGAGCCCCCTTCAATACCCTTAGTAAAGAAAATCTCACTGCTGATGCAAAAAAATTCACAAAACTCCCTAAATTACAGTATATGGAACAAAAATATCTCGACGAGGCTCGCCTGCGACGCTAAAAGTAATCTTTACAAAAAACTTATATTGGTTTACACTGCGCGCGACAAGCTATGACGGTGCAAGAGAAATCAAACCAATTTTTCCATAAAAAAGTATATGCAAGCATATACAATCCTGCCAACCCCGATCAAACTGGATCTAAAACACTCAAAAAAATCATCCCCTCATCTAAGAAGAGTGGCCTTCGCGAAGAATTTAAAAAAGTGTTTCTCCCTTTATTAATTGATGTATTTGAACTGAGGCAAAAGGTCCAAAATATTTCACGGGGAGCTAAACTCCCTTTTGGATTTAAAAAAGAGAGTGGATGCCCGCAGGAAATTCTGACAAGATTGACAGAACTCCAAGACGATATTGAAGAATCTAAAAGATGGTGCGAAGGGGTCATTATGCAAATAGAAAAAGGGGTGAAAGAGGCAAAAGAAGCGTTGCAATTTATTGATAAAATGGGCGATAAAATTGATAATGTTAAAAAAAAGTCCTCTTTAAAAATTAAACTGCGGAAATTTTTTCTAAAAAAATGAAACTTGAGTCTGCCCTATCTCCCATGATGCAGCAATGGCACTCTTGCAAAGAGAAGGCTAAAGACGCCCTTTTGTTATTTCGTTTAGGAGATTTTTATGAGGCCTTTTATGCAGATGCCATTATTTTAGCAAGAGAGATCGATCTCACTTTGACAAAAAGGGGCGATGTCCCCATGAGTGGCATTCCTGCACAAAGCCTAGAAGGATATGTAGAAAAACTTGTAGAAAAGGGCTTTTTAGTAGCAATTGCAGAACAAATGGAGGCTAGCTTCCCCACCAAAGCTCTTGTTCGCAGAGAAATCGTCCGAATCGTCTCCCCTGGCGCAAACCTTCTCTCCTCTGCCCTCACAGAACAATCAAATCATTTTTTCGGAGCAATTTCTTGGGTCAACGCCCAAATCGGACTTGCATTTTTAGATCTTTCAACGGGAGATCTAATCGCTATGGAACTCGAATCAAGAGAGCTTTTAATTTCTGAACTCTCTAAACGGCTCCCAAAAGAAATTCTAGTTTCTGAAAAAATTCTTAAAGCCCACCCCGATCTTTTTGAAGAAATTAAAGCAGCCTTTCCTTTTCGATTAACCGTAAAAGAGGAGTGGCACTTTGATCATCAAATCGCCTACAATTTTTTAGTAAAACATTTTGGAGTTCACTCCTTAGACGGGTTTGGCCTTGGTGGTTTAACAAGCACGATCAATGCAACTGGCGCACTTCTCAATCACGTAGAAACAGACCTTTTTCAAGACATCTCGTCAATCAAAACCATAAAAGTTGAAGCACTCTCCTCTTACATGCTCATCAACCATACAACTGCTCACCACCTTGACTTAGTCTCTTCTTCAAGCGGAAATCCAAAGGCTAGCCTCTTTTACCTGCTCAATCAAACAAAAACAAGCATGGGGACTAGACTTTTAAAAAATTGGATTCTCCATCCCCTCCTCTCCCAAAATGAGATTCAAAAAAGACAAGAGGGGGTTCAAGAATTTATTGAGACTCCCCTCTTTCTGGAAGATCTTCTAAGCACGATCCGCGATCTAGAAAGACTCTCAATCCGAGTAAGCACCAAAATCGGAACCCCTAAAGATTTGCTAGCTTTGGCTAACTCCTTAGAGGTCCTACCCCTCTTAAAAGCGGCAATTGAAAGCCTCTCCGCCCCTATTTTAAAAGAGACGCTCCCCTCATTTTTTGATTTTTCCCCCCTCGTCAAAAAAATTAAAGGGGCCCTTGTTGACGAGCCCCCGACAAAATTTACTGAGGGAAAGATCTTTCGATTTGGCTATCTTCAAGAGCTAGACGAATTAAAAACATTGAAAGAAGAGAGCGAAACGTGGCTTGCAAATTATCAATCGCGCCTTAGAGACTCCCTTGATATGAAAACATTAAAAGTGGGCTACTCAAAATCGTTTGGCTACTTCATAGAGACAAGTAGACTCCAAGCACAAAAAATGCCTGGATCTTTTGAAAAACGACAAACTCTCGTAGGTGGCGAGCGGTTTATCTCCCCTGAATTAAAGGAGTTCGAGCATAAAATCCTCCATGCTGATGAAAAGATGGTGGAATTAGAACAAGAGCTATTTCTTAAACTCCGAGAGGAGACATCTTCCTATCACACTAATATTCAAAATGTTGCACAGACCATTGCCTTGATTGATGTCCTCTACTCTTTAAGCTCTGTAGCTCAAGAGCGCAGATATACAAAACCAATTATTACTGCAGACGATATTCTAGAAATAGAAGAGGGGCGCCACCCTATCTTAGAAAGCTTTATTAAAAACTCTTCCTTTATCCCTAACGATGTCCTCCTAAATAGCTCCAACAATAGCCTCCACCTTATCACAGGGCCTAATATGGCTGGAAAATCAACTTTCCTTCGCCAAGTCGCTCTGATTGTAATCATGGGACAAATTGGGAGTTTTGTTCCCGCTAAATTCGCAAAAATTGGGATTGTTGACAAAGTCTTCAGCAGAATTGGAGCAAGCGATGACCTCTCTAGAGGCCAATCCACTTTTATGGTTGAGATGAATGAAACTGCAAATATTTTACATACAGCCACCAAAAATTCCCTCGTTATCCTTGATGAAATCGGAAGAGGAACAAGCACTTATGATGGAATCGCTATCGCCTCATCTGTCGCAGAGCACCTGTTAAAATTAGGGGTAAAAACTCTCTTTGCCACACACTTCTGGGAGCTTACAAAACTCGAAGCCGACTTCCCAGGGGCGAAAAATTTCCGAGTAGCCGTCGGAGAAAATGAGGATGGCATTATTTTTCTTCATAAAATCCTCAAAGGGGGCACTGATAAAAGTTACGGAGTCCATGTGGCAAAACTTGCAGGCCTCCCCTCCTCTGTAATCCATAGAGCTCAAAAACTCTTGTTAGAACTAGAAGACAAAAAGTGGCAAAAGAGGAAAGCCCCCCCAAAAGAGGAACAATTCCTCCTATTTTCTGAAATTGAAACAGATAGTCTGAGCGCAAAAATTAAAGCGCTAGATCTCAATAAAACGACCCCGTTAGACGCCCTTCAATTCTTGATCAAACTACAAAATGAACTCTGAGACACTTAGCTCATTTCCTTTAAAGCCTGGCGTCTATCTTATGAAAAATAGCGCAGGAAAAATCTTGTATATTGGAAAAGCTAAAGTTTTGCGTGAGCGCATTAAACAATACTTTTCCAATCACGACACGCGCGCTATGATCCCCTTTTTAATTAGCCAAATCCAGGAAATCGAAACGATAGTTACATTCACCGAAAAAGAGGCGCTAGTTTTAGAAAACAGCTTAATCAAAAAACACCAACCGAAATACAACATCCTCCTTAAAGACGACAAAACATTTATTTCTCTTATGATCAATCACAAACACAAATGGCCTCAAGTAAAACTGGTTCGCTATAAAGAGGATAAAAAAGAAGATGCCCTCTATTTCGGACCCTATACAAGCGCTATTTCTGCCAAAACGATCTTTGAAACAATGACTAGAATCTTTCCACTACGACAGTGCTCCGACAGAGAGCTTGTCTCTAGATCGAGACCTTGCCTCCTTTACTCAATTAAAAGGTGCATCGCCCCCTGCGTTGGAAAATGTAGCAAAGAGACCTATGATGAAGCAGTAAAAGATGCAATCTCCTTCTTAAAAGGGAAAATCGGAGCAGTGATTAAAAGCCTTAAGGAGAAGATGGAATTAGCCTCCAAAGCCCTAGAATTTGAAAAAGCCGGGGCGATTTTGAAAACCATTCAACAAATTGAATCTGCAACAGCTGCACAAAAAGATGCGATCCGACTAAATATTGACCATGCACACGCTTTAAACTTTGTCAGAAAAGGGAATTACATCCTAATTGTAAAACTTTTATTTCTTGATGGACTCCTTACCGGTTCCGAGCACTTTGATTTTTCTCTCACTATGGGAAGTGATGAAGAACTCCTCTCCTCATTTTTATTACAACACTACTCTCAAGAATTACCTCCAAAAGAAATTTTTATCCCTTTGCAACTTGAAGATCATAAATCTCTTGAAGAGATTTTAGATACAACCCTCCACCTACCCCAAAAAGGGGATAAAAAACAGGCGATCGAGCTTGCCCTCGAAAATGCAAAAGCACTCTTTGATCAAGAAAAACTAGCCACCTCTTCAAAAGAGGAACTTCTTTTAGAACTACAAGAAACTCTAAATCTTACCAGACTTCCTGTCAGAATTGAATGTTTTGATACCTCTCACATTTCAGGCTCTGACGCAGTAGCAAGTTTAGCTGCTTTCACAAACGGACTAAAAGATCCCAAACGGTCGCGCGTCTATAAAATTAAAAATACCGTTTCAGCAGACGACTACTCCTCTTTAAATGAAGTGATCACAAGAAGACTGACTAGAGCGCTAGAAGAGGACGATCTCCCCGATTTAATTATTGTGGACGGAGGAAAAGGACAACTCACCACCCTGATGGATGTGTGCAATTCCTTGAAAATTACCTCCATTGACATCATCTCCCTAGCAAAAGAGGAGGCACGCCACGATAAAGGGCTCACAAAAGAGCGCATCTTCCTTCCAGAAAAAAAGGAACCCATCTCTCTCAATCATAGATCTGCCCTCCACTTTTTCCTCCAAACAATCCGAGATGAGGCTCACCGTAAAGCCATCACCTTTCATAGAAAAAAACGATCTGAACGGACAAAACAGAGCCTACTTGATGAAATCTCGGGGATCGGCCCCCTCAAGAAAAAACGGCTCCTCCTCCATTTCGGAAGTGTTGCTAGAGTCTTATCTGCATCCTCAGAAGAACTCGCTCAAGTCAAATCGATCAACAAAAATGATATTGAAGCGATTCTATCCGCTGCCAAAGCCCTACAGAGCCAAAATTCTTGAAGAATCTAAGCCCTTTCTAATAGAATTCTTTGGAAGCTTAAATAGTTAAGAAAGTTTTCATTTTTTGATTTATTTTCCAAATTTGTTTTATAAAAATAAAACAAGAGAGAGTTATGTTTGAAGTAATTGTGAAGTTACTATAATATGACTTACCGATTGTTTTTTGAGATTTTTATGAATTTACCAAGCTACCTATTTCCAGTTTTTTACCCATTAGACCCGAGATTTCAACCTTTGCCCACCGGCAGTTTTGGACCTTTCCCCCTCTCACCATTTCCAGCTTGGTATATTCCGATTTCTCCTCTATTTCAAGGAGCCTCTCCAGTTCCACTCCCCATAAACCTTGGAAGAGCCCACCCAGAAGCTACAAGACCTCCCTCACCACTCTCTGGCAGGGTTTCTCGATTAGGCGAACCTTCTTTACCCTTAAAAACTTTACCCCCCTCTGAAGAAATATTTTCAAACTCTAGCGAAGATACGTGTTCACAAAAAGAAAATACGTTTCCTCCAAAAGAGTATCTTTTTACCACCCTTAGATCTCGTTTAGAATCCGATACACCCGATTCTATCCTCTTTGAAATTGCAAACTATTTCGGTGGGACTGAAATACCAAAAATACTTCCCTACAAGCCCATCTTCGATTATATTGCAACAGGGGTTGAAGATATATTAAAATATGAGCCCTCCATTTCTTCAGAAACAATTTCTGCAATGAAAACTCTTATTTCCCCCCACCTACTCTCAATTATAGAGCCGCACCTCAACTATACTAAACTCACGATGAAATCGTTTAAGGACTATGCATGAAATATACCGCTTCCAAATGAATCTTACCCAGATTTCTTTACCTGCATCTTCATCTTTAAACTTGCCTCGGGCTTCCCTAGTTTTCAAATAGAGCACGCCCTCGGCATCAACTAGCGTCTAATTAAAATAGGAAGCGCATGTAAA
>CALKUQ010000064.1 GCA_937996705.1 uncultured Chlamydiae bacterium | reverse complement strand
TTAAGGTTTAATTTCTTCCTCTGTGGGCTCTCTGCTCTCTAGCAAACATAGTTTGTGAATGATAAAAATATTTAAAAACCGATTCTTCATGTTTTTTCGGTATATAAAAAGCGCTTATCTATTATAAAGCTCGTCGATAAGCCTTTTTTTTCCTTGCCCTCCAAAGTGCGTAACGATTGTGTCACCCCTTGGGGGGAGTTCCCAGCTGTGATTATAAATCAAAGGGAGTTCAAAAACTAGCGGCTTTTCAAGGTAAATGGCCCTGGAAAGGGCCTCTTGATCGCCTGAAAAATTGTGAGGCTCAGATTTTGTTAATTCAGCCCATTTAGCAATGATAGGTGCTTGATTACGAAAAGCCATAAGTCCTGAGCTATAATGGCTCTCCCCAGGGAGCAACAGACCCGTCTCTTCCAGAGTTTTTTGGTGGTAGGGATCATTTTTATATAAAGCTATATCTATAGAAAATTCTAGGATATTAAAGAGGGACTCTAAGCTTCCCTCTACTCGGCAATCCAGATCAATCCAGATGCTCTTTTCAAAAGGGGACTCTATACATGCAAACGGTTTTTTAAACCAAGTTGGTCTGAAATTCCAAATTCCTGGACCATACACCTTTTCCCATAAAATTTTTACCTCTTTTGAGATGCTTTCTTGATCCTCATGTCTAAATGGCTGAGGTGGGGTAATCACAACCCCCCTTTTTTCACACCATTTTCTAGAGCTTTCTGTCATACCAAAATCGGCAAAGGCAACAGGATAGCTATTTACCTGGGTATAATGTTTCCACCACCAGGGAAGGAGCCACTCTTGATTTAGATCACAACCAACGACTATCCCAAGATCATTCATACCTTTATTGATATGTGTAAAAAATATTTTAATTCAAAGCCTTTTGCTTTTTTTCAATAAATCAGGGATAATTATTTAACCGTTAAGGAGATTTATGGAAGTTTTCAACCTAATCACAGACTACCTATTGTTTGGATTAAGCATCTTTATATTAGCAGGTAGCATCTTTTTAACCTTTAAAACTAAATTTATACAATTTCGCTTTGTGCCTGAAATTCTAAAGCTTATAAAAAACTCTTCAAAAAAACAGTCTCAAGACGTGCACATGGTCTCCCCTTTTAAAGCTCTCTTTACTGCTATGTCAACTACCCTGGGAATTGGAACAATCGTCGGCCCCGTAATTGCGATTCATTGGGGTGGACCTGGAGCTCTTTTAGGATTTGTCTTAACCGCCTTTTTCGGGAGTGCGGCGACCTATACAGAAGTTGCTTTAAGTCTGAAGTTTAGAGAAAAGTTAGCCACAGGTGAAATCCTTGGTGGTCCTATGCAGTACCTAAAACACCTAATTTCCCCAAGAGCCGCCCAATGGTATGCCATTTTTGGCTGCTTATTAATGTCTGCTTGGTCAGCGACTCAAGCAAATCAGTTAGTATCCATTTTAGACTCCCCCCTTTTAGGAAACTATCAAATTCCGACACTTGCTTCGGGAGCTGTTTTATCGCTACTCATTTTTATTATCCTTATGGGTGGAATTAAAAGAATCGGCTCGTTTTCTGCAAAATTGGTACCCACTATGTTTACCCTCTATATTGCAGCTACATTTTGGATCATTTTTGCAAATCTAGGGGTGTGCGGCCCTGTTTTTCAAACAATCCTCTCCTCTGCATTTCATCCCTACGCAATGACAAGCGGCGCTCTAGTTGGTGGAATTGTAAGCGCTCTTCGTTGGGGTGTCTTTAAAGGGACATACGCGACAGAAGCGGGAGTCGGAACACAAGCCATTCCCCACTCGATGGCAGAGACAAAAGACCCCCACGCTCAAGGCATTTTAGCTATGGCTTCTACATTCTCAGCAGGCTTTGTTGCATTTCTATCAGGATTTGTCTCTCTCATCACTAAAACTTGGCAAGATCCGAGTTTACCGCTTGGAGTCAATATGGTAGCTGCCTCTTTTAAAATCTATTTCTCTTATGTAGGCGTTACCATGCTAATCATTATTACCCTTCTTTTTGCTTTCGGAACTATTTTAGGCAATAGCTACAATGGGAGTAGATGTTTTCTCTATCTGACTGAACCTAAAAAACTCAAATACTACTATGCTGCAACAGCTGTCTCTGTCTTCTTTGGATGCCTTGCCTCCACACAAACCATTTGGTCCCTAATCGACTTCGGCCTGATTTTTTTAGTAGTCCCACACATGATTGCGCTAATTTTATCAACCTTCAAACTCCCAACTACAAAAGCGCCTGCGCTAAATTAACAATTTCTTTACTTTTAAAGTCATTTTTGTAAAACTTTCTCTATGAAAATTCAAGGTCATAGAGGAAGTAAAGGGACCCATCCTGAAAACACTCTTTCATCCTTTCAGGAAGCAATTGACGCAGGCGCTGATGGAATCGAACTTGATCTGCGAATGCAAAAGGATGGGACTATTGTCATCCATCATGATTCTCTACAAAGAAATAAGGGACCCATTTTAAGTTTAAAAGAGTTTTTTTTTGCTTTGAAAGACCAAAGAAGGGTCGTGTTAAATTTAGAATTAAAAGAAACCATTGGCCCTAATCTCTTAAATCTCGTAAAAGAATTTCAATTTGAAAACAGAGTCTACTACTCATCTTTTCAACTCCCTCTACTCAAAGAGATTCGAAATCAGGATGAAAGGGCCATTCTTGGGTACATAGTAGACCACACTCCCAACCTTCAAGAAATTCCAGATATCGATATTTCCATTCTCTCTCCCGAAGAGTCTCTCCTTAATAGAGATCTCATTATGACTCTTCAAACCGCTGGTTATCGGATTATTCCATGGACTGTAAACAACCCCAGAAGGGCAAAAGAACTTGCTGAAATGGGTATTGACGAAATCATTACCGATTACCCCAGATTATTTAAAGAAGGAAACTTTTTATGATAAATAGCCTGCAAACAAGCGGAATAGGGAGATCGCTACTCTTTTTTTGGGATAAGGTGTTAGCTGTTACAAAAAATTGGATGCCCGATGGATTTGTTCCCAAAACAGCTGTCTGGATTTCTGCAGAATGGACATGCGCAACAACTGCAGAGGCTCTTGTTCCAGTTGTTCTACAAACTGCCGATGCAATCGCAGAAGCTACCATACCCTTTTATCGGAAAATTCCCTTAATTTCTTTTATCGCCCTTCCGATTTTAGCTATGATAAAATATTCTGGAAATTCTAAAAAAAATCTCTCTAAGATCTTTCTGATTTCCCCAGTTCTTCTCTATTTCTACTCAATTCAAGACTTAGAGGCCTTTGCCTCCCAATCGACAAAATTCTTGGTCTATAATTTAGCTGCCATGGCAGCCTCAATTTCTGGGGGTTACCTAGGACTCAAGTTGACACATTCCTCTCAAAATTGGGCCGACTACCGCTTCCAAATGGTGGAACACGCATTCGCTGGGAGAGTTTTTGACCTCTCTATTACACCTGCAGATAAAATTATCTTCAAAATTCCTCGTGGTTCGGCAAAAATCTTATTTCAAACTGTGATCTACAACAGACGAAATCTTAGTGATTTAATAGTAACAAAAATAAAAAATCCAAAAAGCTATGGTGTAATTACCCCTATCCTTACAAAATTTTTATATAATAGATTTGAATCAATTAACAGACAAAATCTTGCTCTTGAGATTTCTAGAAAAATACTCCCTTTCTTTTCTTCTGGCGCAACAGGATTATTCTCAGGTGCTATTATACAACCTCTATTAACAAGAAAAATTGATAAACTTCAATCCCACAGTGCTGATTTAGTAAATATTCTTGCTAAATCACTGATTGAGTATGCCAATCTTCTAGCGCATCCCCAGATTAATAAGGCGACAACTTCTCTTGTTAACCTCATTTCCAAAGATGCTAGCAAGGACCTCATTAAAACTGCGATAAAAGAACTTCAAGCCCTTTTAGAAACCAGAGTTGCTCATTGTGTTCCAGAAAAATCGGCTAAAATTCAACTACTAAATGAGGGAATCATTTGGAATAAAGAAAACCTAAATTCTCTTGCAAAAATCCTGTCAAATGAGGTCGAATCGATGGGAATATTTTTGCTCGGCTCTCCAATCTATTCCAAACAACACTTAAAATGCCTAGATATCCTCATCAAAATTCACCTGAAACCTTTTACCTATTTTACCTTTTCAAGAGGGCTGCATCTTCAGTTTGCTGGATTGCCTCTTTCTAGTATGGAAGATATCCAATTGAATGCAATCCTTCACCACGCCCTTTTCTTTGCGTTAATCGAGCCTCTTTTACCCGAATGTCTTAAAGGAGGATGTTACAAAGCATTCGGATTTGGAATACAAAGCGCAACTCAAGCAATTCACAAACTTCAAGGATTCAAACCCTCAACAACCGTATATGAAGCGCCTCTGGCTATTAATTCCAATCACTTTTATGCTCCCCCTCCCTCACCACTGTCTGCTGCCAAGACCAAAACATCTGAGGCTGCTGATGCATCAACCCTTGGGGGGGACTCTCCTAACGATGCCGAGTGGTCTGATCTAGGTGTTCCCTCAAGAATCGGCGAGGACTTTGCTAGCGAGGCCAAAACATCTGAGGCTGGTGATCTATCAAGAACCGAGAGGGACTCTCCTAATGTCGCCGAGTGGTCTGATTTAGGTGATCGATCAACCCTGGGAGGCGAGTCTCCTAATGACGCTGATTGGTCTGATCTGGGTAATCCGTCAACCCTTGGGGGCCAATCTGCTAAGGACGCCGAGTGGTCTGATCTAGGCGATCAATCAGGGAGTGAAAGTGACTTTGTTGATATATCACCTCCCGGCAGAAAATAACTAATTTGACCAGAGTTTACTGTAAGTTCTATATTACATGCCCCTGGAATCCCCCCCCCTAGAATCTCCCGGGAGAGGAGAGTGACAACTTGGTGCTGAATCAGCCGTTTGAGGGGTCTTGCACCGAAAAATGGATCATACCCCTCCTTAGCAAGAAATTCAAGAACCTCTTTATTCCAAGAGAGGTTGATATGCCGGCTCAAAAGTCTTTTTGCCAGCAGCCGTAATTGAATTTCTACAATTGATGCCATTACCTCTTCCTGCAAGGGAAGGAAGGGGAGAATTTCATCAAGGCGATTTAAAAACTCAGGCCGAAAATAACCTCGAAGGATTGGGTCTATTTCACTTATTATCAACTCCTTAGTCAGGTCTTCTCTTTTTTTAGTAATCAGTTTTTGAAGCTCCCCGGAACCAATATTAGAAGTCATAATAAAAATGGCATTTTTGCAATTCACATTTCTCCCCTTGCTATCGGTAAGTCTACCCTCATCAAAAACTTGCAAAAGAATGTTAAAGACATCATGATCAGCTTTCTCTATTTCGTCCAGAAGAACTACGCAATAAGGACGCCTTCTAATCGCCTCTGTTAACTGCCCCCCTTCCTCATAACCAACATAACCCGGAGGTGATCCAATTAATTTTGAAACAGAATGTTTCTCCATATATTCAGACATATCTAGTCGAATCATCGCCTCTTCTTGGTCAAAGAGCTGCTGCGCAAGAGCTTTAGCAAGCTCTGTTTTTCCAACGCCTGTTGGCCCCACAAATAAAAACGCGCCAATAGGCCTCATTGGATCATTAAGGCCAGCCCTCGAAGCTCGAATCGCATCAGCAATTGCCTTAACTGCAAAAGATTGACCCACAACTCTTTTAGAAATTTCCCCCTCCAAACCAAGTAATTTTTGCGCCTCTGACGCAAGCATTCTTTGTACAGGAATCCCCGTCCACTTTGAGACAATTTGGGCGATTAAATTTTCATCCACTTCCTCTTGCAAAAGTCTACCATCTTTCGAGCTCAATACTTTCTGCGCTTCTATAATCTCTTTTTCTAATGCAGGAATCTTTCCATATCGAAATTCGGCAACCCTTCCATAATCAGAAACTTTTTCCGCCTCTTCTTCTTGAAATCTCATTTTTTCAAGCGCATCTTTTTTCTCTTTTAGAGAAAAAAGCAGCCCCTTTTCCTTTTCCCATCTAGCATTTAGTAAGCTGAGCTCTTCTTTCAAGCAAGCTATCTCTTTTTCTTTTTTCTTCATTTCTTCTTCTGAGCTGAGACTTTTTTCCCGTTTTAACCCCATCATCTCAACCGTCAATGAAGCAAGCTCTCTCTCTTTAATATCAATTGGCAATGGTCTACTACCCAATTGCATGCGAATTAAACTAGCTGCCTCATCAATTAAATCTATTGCTTTATCGGGGAGATTTCGATCAGTAATATACCTCGTAGAGAGATGAACTGCAGCATGGATTGCATCTTCTGTTATTTGAACCCCGTGGTATATTTCATACTTCTCACGCAACCCTCGAAGAATTGCAATCGCATCTTCTTCTGTAGGTTCGCTTACAAAAACGGGTTGAAACCTTCTTTCCAAAGCGGCATCTTTTTCAATATATTTTTGAAATTCATTGAGGGTTGTCGCTCCAACACAGTGAAGCTCACCCCTTGCAAGGGCCGGCTTTAAAAGATTGGCCGCATCCATTGAACCCTCTGATGCTCCAGCTCCTACCAGCGTATGGATTTCGTCAATAAACAAAATGATATTTCCTTTTGCTTTCTCAACTTCAGACAAAACCCCTTTCAAACGCTCTTCAAATTCTCCCCGGTATTTAGCCCCTGCAATTAAAGCGCCCATATCAAGAACCATCACCTCTTTTCCCCGTAACGACTCTGGAATATCTTGTTGGATGATTCTTTGAGCTAGCCCTTCGACAATCGCTGTTTTACCAACTCCCGGCTCTCCGATCAACATCGGATTATTTTTCGTCCTTCGCAAAAGAACCTGAATAACCCGCCTAATTTCATCATCTCTCCCAATTACAGGATCAAGTCTCCCTTCCTTGGCAAGCTTTGTGTAATTTTTACAAAATTTATCCAAAACTTTCACAGTTTGCTCTGCTGTAGGTGAATCCATTAAGCGCCCTCCTCGTAATGATAAAATCGTCTTTTCTAACTCTTTTTCACTAATACCACTCTTCTCTTTCCACCCTTTAAAAGGCTGACTCCCCTTTTTCCAAAAGGCTAAAAGAATGTGATCCCCACTAATATACTCATCACCCCATTTCTTACAAAGAGCTTCCGCTTCTTGCAAAATAGAGCCAAGCTCGAGCCCAATTTTTGCTTCACCCCCTCCGACTTCAAATGTAGGAGCTCTTGTTACACTTGCCTCAACTTCATCTAACAAGACGAGAGAATCAAGTCCTAATTCTCGTAAAATTGTTTGAAAATAGCCCTGCTCATCTTGAAGAAGGGCAAGCAGAAAATGCCCCTGCCCTACTTCCGCCTGATTTCTCCCTTTCGCCTCATTTGCAGCTAGAGAAAGGGCTCTCATTACAGATTCCGAAAAATTTGCCATATCTCCCCTCACCAGAGTAATTTTCTAGTAACCTTTATAGCATATACTGGTTCCAAAAGTTTAAGAAAATAGGCACATAATTTTCAACCTCTAACATTCTATCGCAATAGCCGAGAAGCATGCCTCATACGGTTTTTCAAAGAGAGTTTATGAGACCGGATTTTTCTAGAACAGGGGGAGAGGAGGGCAAAATAGGGATAGGAGATAAGAATTAGGAATTGCAAAGCAATCGTTTGAAAAATTGAATTTGCGATAAGGACTATTTTTTTGCTGACAGTTGCCATTTGAATGGTTGCTTTCGGCAAATCCCATATCTCCCAAAGGGTAAGTTTTTGGATCTTTTCTTTTTCTAGTTTAAAACTTCTCTCAGGAGCAACTTTTATAAATTTCCTCACCTGTTCTAGATTCATTCTGAGAATCTGCCCATCTGTTAAGTGGACTAATTGTCTTTTAGACAACCTGTTAAAAAGGTAGCTACTCTCAATTTTTTTTATCTCCCTTTTGGTAAGCCTACTAACCTGTTTTAATGCAAGTCTATCGATGATTTCACTGCTCTCTATTTTTATAATTTGAGCACTTGTAAGCTTTTGTATTTGATCATCTCGCAATTTAAGAATCAATCGCTCACTTGTTATTTGTGAAATAGATTCAGGAGTTAGCTCTTGGACCTGACTATCTTCAATTGCATCTAAAACTTCCTCATCTTCAATTCCTGCTAGCTGAAGTCCCAAAAAAGCTCGATAATTCCTAATCACTTGATTATACGCTTCTTGACGAGCAGGATTCAAAAGAGCTCTCTGTGCAGGAGTCAGAAGCATGATCTGATATCGACGAGCCGCATTAATTTGATCCACACCTTGAAGAAACTTTACTTTATTGGATACACCGAGATGGGCGACCTGCTCCTGCCTTAGGAGACAAACGCTCTCTTCTCTGACATAGGGGACCATTTCAGGAGTTAGAGCGTGAATTAACTCGGCTTTCTTTAACGCATAAATTTGATTTTTCTTTAAAAATTGAACTTGTTCCACATGTAATCTTTCAATATCAGATTCTAAATCAAGGTTTTGTATTTCATCTGGTGTCAATAGACTCAAATCTTCACCAGCTCTTCCTAATTGCTCCCTTCTATGAACAAGAAATCTTACTCTACTCTCCCTAATCTCCCTTGCAGTTTCCGGGCTTAAAGCCTCATTTTCAAAAAACAAATCTCGCTCTGCGGCATCTCCCAAACTTAAAACACCGAATTTAATCAACCTTTGCCTCTCTATCGGTTTTTCTGAGACCCAATCATTAAGCTCTACTTTGTAACTATTCAAAAAACTGACCCTTCCAGCGATTACATTAACTTGAACAAGCAATCGATAAACCTCTTCCTCATTGGGAATGGGGAACGCTTCCAAATTTCCCTCTACAATGATGTCGGCTATGCTCTCTCCATGTTTATCAAGAAGCCAAACACCGGAGATCATATTGGTATGCAAATAGTTTCTCCAAAACTTAGTTTCCTCAAGAGATATTACTACAATTTTATACCCTGCATCTGTCTCAATCAAAAGCATATTTAATAAAGGTCTTGTCGCCTGATGAAATAGTGGAAGTTGTTTATCTGCATAAACTCGAGCAAAATTTTCACTACACAAGAGGTGGTCATCAAGAGCCCCTGTAAACTGACTCAACTCAGGAAACCCTGCGATAAAAAAGCTCTCAAAGGTATTTACACATAACCGCCCCCTACTCCACGTATTTTGATTCTGCACTTGTATTAAAAACTGAGCTGCATCCTCCGCACGCCATAAAACCTGATCTCTTTTTATTCTACCTCGCCCGTATAATTCTTGGAGTCTCCGAATTTCTTCTAAAATTTCTTGCTGATTTTCTATCTGAAGTTCACGAACGACTTCTGCAACTTCTGTAACTTGTTCAACCTCTTGCCCAAAATCACCTCCTCCCACTTTAATCTGTTCATTTAGAGGCAAAAACTGAGAAGCTTGCATTTGCCTTTCGATCGACTCCCACGCACTCTTAAAAACATCTGTATAAAGAGCAAAGGGAATCCCTAGCCGTTCTAAAATTTCCTTAAATTGCCCCTTTCTCTTCTTGAACCTTGTTTGGATTAACGTAGCTGTTTGCAATACTTTAAACTCAGCTTCAATAAAAGTTACTGGATCATCTTGTATTGCATACACAAGGCAAGGGGTCAGCGATTCTTTAATGGTTTTCAATTTTTTTAAACTTTCCCCTGCAAGAGTTTGATCCACCAATAGCTTGACTGCCATCTCGTTTGTCACATTGTCGACTTTTTGATAAAAGGAGCGAAGCATAAGCATCGATTTTTCAATTGCCGCAGCTCTAATCATCATCTCAACAATAGAAGTTCCAAATCTTGCTATCGTTTTTTCTGGTAACATCACATGAACATCTTGACTACTAGAATACTGTCTAAGACGCATCACTGCTTGCGACACAGTTGCATGAGTCAACATCTCATTCATAGTCATCACCCCAACTGCATCCGGAGTCATTTTAATGTTTGTTCCAATTGTATGCCTTTCATCACAAATAACAAAATACTCTCCAGGCTTTAGACCTACAAGAGCTAAAGAAGCCTCATCAGTCCCTGGCAAATAAATTAGATCATCGCTATGAAGTGGCAAAAAAGCGAGTCTATCTGGCCCTAGTCTATAATCTTGTTCCCTTTTTATCGATTCTTCTAAATATTCAGGATTTGAAAAATCTGCCAGAAGGGGCTTTAAAGGTCTTGCAAAAAACAATACTCCCTTAAATTTAGCATGTTGTAAGTTTAAATGATTTCTAACCTTCACAGCAATTTCAAGAGTATTACTATCTTTAAATAATCCAGCTGGGTCCAAAAGCATGCTCACCCTTTCTGGTTTTTCCGGATATAGCCTAATAATTTTTTCCAGCATTGAAACAGGGTCCGAAGAGTCGATCGAATGAAGATGAGAGCCGTCAAAATTACGGTCTAATAAAAGAGCCAAAACTTGCCCTTCAGAACCTGCTTCCGAAAGAAATCTCGATTGCATAGATTCTGGACAAGTTTCAGGAACAGGTGTCCCAGAAAACGCTCTCCTTGAGGCAAACATCGATAAAAATGAATGGGGGCCACTTGTCATTCGGTAGGCGTGATAAGAGATATGAACCATGATGGTCTCCGCTTCAAAAGCAAAGATATTTTTGTACTCACCTCTTTCTCTCTCTCCCCTTAATTTCTTTTTAGCAGAGCGCAATTTTTTAGGATCGTGCACTTCATCTAGATAAATCCCTGTCATTTTTTTGAATTTAACACTCTCTGGGGTCTCCCTTACACAAATACCGTGTTTCATCGCAGTTCTTACCGAGTGTTCGATCATTTTGAGACCTAACCACTTGATCTGATCTTCGTTAATCCCCACCTGTAAGGCTGTTGCCATCTGATAACAAGCAGCTTCAATGTGATACCCAAACTCACTAAAAGAGGGTGTATCTACACCTTGATAAGGGACTACTTTTCCGCTCGGAATCCTCCCGTAATTTCTACCACAACTTTTTGTAAGGGTAGTTGGAAGAACATCAAATAAGACGTGCTTTACCAAAGCAATTTGACGAGCAATTTTCTGGTCATTTATACTTGTCGATTCTTTCAATAATCGGATTTTTTGGATTAAAGTTTCTGGCTTTTCTTCTTCGCGAGAAAAATACGCAACCAATTCTCCCTCAACATCCTCCAAAATCGGATTTTTTAAAAGCTTTTCTGTGACTAAAGTTGCTAACCTAGGGACAATCTCTAATTTAAAAAAGTCAGAATCCATCTCTGCTTGTTTATTTAAACAGAGTCCTATAGCCGCATCAAGGCCCCTCTCTGTCATAGATTCAAAAACAAATTGAATTGCTTGAATATCATCAGGATTCATCCTCTTTTTAGTTCCTTCAGGAACATTAACCTCTTTAAAAGGGTCTAAAACACTGTGCTCTTCATCTATTAAGACATGACATTTTGTTTCTAATAGCTTTAAAATCTCAGCTAACACCCTCAAGCGATTCACTTCCCCTTCAAAACGCTGAAATTCTAATTTAATGATCTGCATTGATTCTGGGGTCGTTAAGAGGACATCCCCACACCTCCATGCAAATTTGATTTTTCTGTGGAGATCTTTAACTTTTTCGAGAGTGTCTAAATCTTGAATCCCAATTTCAAGAGTATACAACTGCTTATTAAATACCTTGTGAAGAGCTGTTCTTAAGTCTTTTTTTACAGATTGAAATTGAGATTTTGGGGTACACATCATTCCAAACCCCCCAGTATCCGGTGCCATTGCAAGCAAAATCACGGCTAAAACAGATGTTTTTCCCCCACCCATGGCAAGCTGCGCTATCATATCTTGATAATTGCTTGTTCCAGTTTTTTTTGTAAGCATATCACGAATGAGATCTATCTGCTCTTTTCTTAACCTCATATCCATTGCATATTCAAACACAAGAAAATAGGAAGGATCAGAATTGGTATACTGCCTCTCAGCTAAAAGCCCTTTATAAATTTCAAATCGGAGATGTCTTTTCTCAATCGATTCCTCTTCAATCGCATCATCCTTTTTAAAAAGTTTTTCGATCCGTTTTTTATGCTGTAATTCAGTTTGCAAAACGAGCCACTCTTCTATCTGCCGCATCAATACATCGATTTTTGCCTCGTCTAAATAGGAGTTTTCTTTTAAAAAAAGTGCCTTAGATCCTCGAAGAAAGAGATAGACAGCCTCTTTCATGGTTGACTGATTTCTTAATACCCCCCCCCTCTCTAATCCAAACGCAATGTCTGCTGGAGGGACAAAGTTAAGCTTGTCACAAATATCTTTTTCTAGAGTATTTGCAAGGGATTCTTCCACTTCTATCTCTCTTTGAAATCTACCCCGTGCCTCTTGAATCTCACCTTCAAACTCCACCTCTCTTCGGGCCCTTAATTTTTCTACCCCTAGTAAAAGATCCTCTCTTACAACTCTGCTCTCTTCCAAAATAGCCAACTCGGTTCTACCAGATCTCATCGAACTACAATTAAGGTGATCAAACTCAGCTCTGATCGATATTTCTCTGGCAACTAAACCACCTGTAATTGAATGAATTAAGGGGGGAACTACACTCCATTGAAAAGAAGATCTCAAATCTCTTCCTTGATATTCTTGAATGGGATGATGCCGAGCTCTAAGAGGCCCTTGCCAGCTTTGTTGAACTCTAACGCCCTCCTTCAGCTCTAGTTTTTCTAAAGAAATTCTTGACTTAGCATGTTTGATAAAATTTTTATAAACATAAGCCACTTCCCCCTTTTTAACCTCAGACAGAGCTCTTGGAAGGGGAAATAATTGTGTGAAATCTCGGTAGATTTGAGCATCTAAACAACTTTTTTGATGGATCGCAAAAAGAATAAATAAAAATTCCTCTGTGATACGAAGCGAAGTCAAACTTAAATTGGCTTTAATAAATCTCTCTAATTGATCCAATTCACTTTGTCTCGTAATCCGAATTGCAGCTATAATCATCTTCTCTTTTTCTAAGTCAATTGTATAGGAAGAACTTATTTGAAGCCTTTTTGCGAAAATTTGCGAAAATTCATTTAGAGGAATCGATTCCTGTAATAAAAAGGAGGGAAGCTCTACAATCCTTTTGCGGATGTTTACCCGAGAGGCCGCTCTTTGATGCTCGACACTTTTAGTAAGTTGAGCAGATTGAACAACCTCCCCCATTAGTACCCGAGATCTCGATTCAGAGAGGCTAGACCAATATCCCCCCATTTCCCACTCCTCAATCGAAGACAATCTCATTCCAAAAGGAATTCGATCGAAAAGTCTGTAATACTCGGCATAGATCTTGTGAACCCAATCGCATACACTTCGATTCTCCCTAGGAAGGATTTTTTGAGAATATCTGATGAAATGGCACAAACAGGCTAGATGCTTAGGGCTATTGTTGTGATGACTTTTAAACCAATTAAATAAATCCAATATAAATTTTTCTAAATTTTTTTCTGATAAATCTTCTGAAGGATATTTATAAATCTGTTCTAAAAACAGATCGTATTGGTTTTGCATCAACCACAACATCGACAAATAAAAATTTCCTTCAGGAGTTGTTGCCATCAATGGCCCCGAAGAGCTTTGAATATACTCTACCACATGTCTTTTCCGATCAATGGATTGATACCAACTCTCGTTTTGGTCTAGTAGGTTAAATTCTCCCTCTCCTATTTCTTTAAACTGACCTACGGGGACATAGTAAATGGCATCTCCTTTCTCGTTTTTAAAAAACATCCACTCTTTGATTGCTCCAAAAATCTTTGGCTTGGAGATGTCGGTAATTAAAAAGTAACCAGGGTGCGATTCCAGTTCGTATCGATCTTGGTCTTTTAATAAAGAGATCTCCCCCCCCTCCCAAATGTGTAGCGTGGGAAATTTCAAACGGATCTTCCCAGTATCATAAAGACAAACTTCGATCCTATCTGAAGAGACTAACCCTTGAAAAAGGGAACTTTCTCCCCAAAGTTTTTCTATAATTTGCCTCTCCCCATATCTCTTAATCTCCCTTTTTGAAACAGTCACTTGAATTTCAAAATTATCCCGATCGAGTCCATAAGCTAACGCATCATCAGTTCGTCTGAAATAGAGATACCTCTGAGCAAGAGACTTCGGCAATACCTCTTTTAGCTCTTTCGGATGAATAAATTTAAGCCAAACACCCCTCTCGTAAATTGCAAAATCGGAAAACCACCCCTCTGAACTTTGCACTGTTTTCGCGCGAAATGTCCTTTCGCTTGCCTGAAAAACTAAATATCGTCCTTCTATCGAATACCTTGTAATTCCAGAGGGGAACAACTCTTTAAAAGATTGAGAGTAGATCCATTCCGGCGGAGAACTTACAGTTAAAAAACCCTCATCCGTAGCAATAGTTCCGTTAAGAAAATCCATTTCAAAGAGTCTAACACCTTGTCTATCTACAGATAATGAAGTTGTTGAGGGCCGAGTCCATCTCTCTTGAAAATCAATCTCTCTCATTCCTACTTGTAAAAAAATATTTTGCGCAAATCTATTTATATCGGAAAGCTCGCTCACAAAACGTTCTACTTTTTCGAAATAGATTTTTTCAACAATTTGGCTAAACCACCCCAATCTCTGAGATTCAGGAACTCTTCCCGTAAGAGCTTTTTGCAAGATCCATCCTTCTAAAGCGCTTTGACAATCGTTTGCTAAGCAAGCATTAAACACTTGGATCTGATATCGAATTTGAGCATCTCTTGGACTCATTTCAGGCAAAACAGGACTTTCTAAATAGGCTTTTAATAAAGGAAAGGCAGGAGCTTGTAAAAGATCTCTTCCTGTTGCTTCCAACAATTGACTCCTCGCTATTAAAACAACAATAGCAAGCTGCAAACAAACTCCGTGATTTACCTTCCCATCTACCGTCTGATCAACAAAAAGTTTAAACGATTTTTCAATAAAAGATTCGAGCTGTAGTCGAAACGATTCCTCTTGAATAGCCTTTCTTAAAGGAATCGACATCACCCCCCCTGAAAGACCACTTTTCAACATTCCTAAAACCCATAACGAAATTATTCCAGGATTTTGTAGTTTTATAAGATGCTCTTGAAAGTAGTGTAAAATCGCTCCGGGCTGTTCGTCTAGGACAGATTGGGAATAGGAAACTGAACCTAAGGGGTTGTCTAGAAATAGAGTAATAGCCACTTCTTCTGAGGGGATCTTAAATCTTTTAAAAAAATCTTTTTGTGGATAACCTGTTGTAATCTCTTTTAATTTTTCACTACTGTGGAGGGTTAAGCTTCTTACTGCCAACTGCTCCTCTTTTTTGGGATTGAAAAAAACATAGGAACCTTGTAACCACGTAATCATGGATACATTTCTATCAATAACATCTTCGCGCAAATCGATTCGTAAAGGCAATATCTGATTGTCTGTTCCCAGGAGACTCAAAGTCTCGAGAAAAAGGGAATAGACAAATTGCATCCCTACGCTATCCGGGGAAGAAAAATTAGAAATAACTCCATTTCTTGCTCTCTGAAAAAACATACGAACTTTATCTGCTCTTGTGCCAAGACCTCTAAAGTGAGACAATTCACATTTCTCAACCAGTTCAAAGGCCCACCGGACAAGATTACTTGGATGGTCTTTGTCTAACTTGGCACTTTTAGGATGCCCTTCTATTTGAATAAGAGTCTCTTCCAGGCAAGTTTTTTGAAAGGGTCGAAAATAGATTCGGAGATCCTCTATCTCCTCTATGATTTTTTGCTCCGCAATAATTTCGTATCGATCACTTAACCAAGCATCCATTAAATTTGGCAACCGCTGCTCACTTAAAAGCCCCCCATCTCCCATCCTTCTACTTAATTCACAAGCAGTCATATGAGAAATTGCAAGTAATTTTAAAACAGTCGTTTGATGCGCGGGATTTATTAAAGATTTTTCATTGGGATGAAACAGTATTTGAATTTGCATGATCGATTGCAAAACCTCCGGATTTTCAACCAATTCTGTTAGCCAGGTTCTTTTTATTTCAGAAACTTTTGGCTGCGCTAACACATAGTCTGCAATTCCACTTAAGTAACTCTTGAGCTCAAACCTTGTTCGGGCTGAAAAAATTTCTCTTAAACTCTCACAAAATTCCCTTCCTGAACGAGAAACCCTATCACAGCGAAACATGGGGGAGCAAGGGGGGGCTTCCGTTGCTCTCATCTGAATTCTAAGAGTATCAACACCTCTCCAAAACCGTTCCAGGTTGCTTTGACACTGTCCCCTAGGCAATAGAGCTAAACGGCTATCCGCTCTTGTTAACATAGTTTGAGCTCTACCCCTTTCCTCGATTTCCCTCCCGATTCTATCTCCGATTTTTGCGGCATTTAAATACCATCCAAGCCGTTCTCCAAGCTCCCCTTTGTGTTTCCGTAGACGGCCTATTGAATGGATCTCTAACTCCCTTGCACAAACTCTTAAAAAATTAAACGAAAGGCCTAGTTGCGATCTCACTAAACACTTTCTTTCATAAGCTCTCAGCAATACCTGTGTTTGAACCCAAGTAACCACTGCTTTATAGAGCTCTGGGCTTAATTGCGCGTGAAGCCATGCAACAATCGATCGGTAGGAACAAGTGCCAGAATGTTGCTCTCTAAAATAGATTGCCCCCGATTTTGAGACCTCTCTCTCCTCCAGTAAGGGGGCAAAACAGAGCTGTAAAATTACATCCATGTTATAATTTTTTTCACTAGGGAGCTTACATTTAATCTCAAAAAGAGTTTGAAGCCACGCCGAGTGAGGACTCCCCTCTAACAAATATTTTTTCTTCACATTTTGAAATGAAATAGAAGTGACTCTCCTATCCAAAAAATTTCGTATGATTGAAGAGGACTTGTCTAAACCACCTCCAGTATTGTAAATAGAAAGATCAAAAAAACCAATTTTAGTACAAACCACCTCTACTAAAATTGCATGTCCCCCAGACTGGTCCGCCCATCCTGAAGGAATCAGCAACTTCCCCCCAGGCAATAAAGATTGAATCTCACGATGAAAATAAGAGGCTAACGTCTCAACAGATCCATAATTTCCCAAAGAAATTTTTAATACCCCTACCACATCAATGAGACTTTTTCCCTCAGGAGATTCTGCAGGGAAAAAAGTTTTCTGACAAAGATCGAGCAACTTGCATAAAAGCTCTCCCCCCTGCTCAAACCTCCACCCCTCATAACCAGATTCTGAAGCAACCCGATCCCCTAAAACATGAGCTACAGCCTGACCTTGACAAAGGTCATAAATAGAACTCTCAATCGCTCCATTCTCCCCCCTAACAATCTGATCAGGCAAATCAAAATCCCCGACCCTTCCCGACGCAGCTCCTGCCCCTAATCCTACCCCTGCCCCTGCCCCCTCTGGAAGAAGTGATAGAGATCTAGCAGCAATAGTTGAAATTCTTTGAGAATCAAGAGGCGAGCCGACTTGAGCCCCAGCTCCACCTACACCCATTCCTAAAATTGAATCCATAGCAAACCCTTAAAATGAATGAACAAAATTTTAGCAAATTCTTTGATAATAAACGACATAAAATAAATTATAAATCACAATATTTGTAAAGATCTACCTCATTAAAAATTGATTTACCATTTCAATTTAAGTAAATCTTTGATAAATTTGTTGGGTATGCTTGTCTACTCGCAAAAAATCCTTTTATTTGTAAAGGAACTAAATGAGACCCTTAGAACCATTCTGGCTCGTGAAATCGGAGTAAAAGTGAATGGCCAAAGATTTTATGACAAAGGGGAGCGCTTTTCTTATCCGATTAAAGTAGTTATATTTAATGACAAAAATTCTTTGGGCTATTTTAATCCAAATTTTTTTGAGTTGGGCTTTCATGAATCTACTATGTATTTTTCGAAAGAAAAACTGCACAATTTAATCAGACATGAAATTGGACACTATATGGCGTTTATCAAGTTTGGGAATTGCATAGAGCCTCATGGAACCGAATTTAAAAACCTGTGCAAAAACTTTGGCTGGGGAAAGGATGTTTATGAAGCTCGAACCTCTCAAGCGCCCTCTGAAACTCCATTTATTGAAGAGAGCGCCATTTTAAGAAAAATTCAAAAATTGCTAGCTCTTGGCTCCAGCAGTAGCAAACATGAAGCTGAAGTTGCCATACTAAAATCAAGAGAGCTTTTATTAAAACATCACATAGAAAGCTCTTTCCTAGAATCGGAGGGTTGTGAAAAGCTATTTGTCAAGCGGGTCCTTTTCTCAAAAAAACGGAGCCAAAAAATAGAATCTATAGCAAGAATTTTAGAAACTTTTTTTGTAACTGTTGTCTTTCATCAAGGAAAAGATGGGGTGCATTTAGAAATTTTAGGCGAATTTGCCAATATAGAAATTGCTGACTATGTAGCAAATACATTAAATCTTGAATTTGATGCTTTATGGGAAGAGGCCCGCTCTACCCTAAATCTAAAAGGAACTATTGCAAAAAACTCCTTTTTTTACGGTCTTGCTAAAGGCTATTGTGATAAAATTGGCTCCCTTAAAAAAGAGTATACAAGCGAAACAAGCCATGCGATCGTTGTAATAGAAAAAAAACTAGCCCTCGGAAAAGATTTAGTCTATCCCCGATTACGTTCAAACAAAAGTTGCGCAAAATATTGTCCTACCTCAGGATCTGCGGGTGAACAAGCTGGCAAAAATCTAAATATTAACTCTGCAGTGACCTCCTCAAGCGGCGCTACAAAACTTATCTCCTAGTAATTTAGATCTAACTTTGTTAAAATACTCTCTTATGTATCAAAAAACCCTTATTAAGGGAATTATCTTTGCCTTGGGAGCCTGCTTTGTTTGGGGCCTTATTTTTATTGTTCCCTACTACATGACCGACTTTTCCCCGCTCGAAGTTGTCATTGGAAGGTATCTATTTTATGGTTCAATTTCAGCTTTTATGTTTGCCAAAGCTAAATTTCAAAAAAAATGCAGCTATTCAAAGTCGATCTTGTTTAAGGCTCTCTACTTTTCCCTAATTGCTACTATTGGCTATTACACCTTTCTTGTACTTGCCATTCGATATTCCTCCCCTGCTATTTGCGCTCTCATTATAGGGATCAGCCCTATTTCCATTGCCTTTTATGGAAATTGGAAACAAAAAGAGACCTCATTTAAAAGTTTAATTGTCCCTTCTATTCTTGTATTAGCTGGATTAATCATCATTAATGCTGAAGCATTTACAGAGGTTTCCAACCCATTTTACTACACCCTCGGACTTTTTTTTAGCTTTGGCGCTCTTGCCTCATGGAGCTGGTATGTTGTTGCAAATTCAAGTTTTTTAAAAAAACATACGGCTGTATCCCCGAGTGATTGGGCAACTCTCATTGGCGTCTCCTCCCTATTTTGGGCGTTTATTATGATGCTAATTTTAACACCCTTTTCTAAATCGCCCTTTGAACTCACTAAATATTTAAGTTATGAATTTCTAGTTGGAAGCGCTTTGATGGGACTCGTCTGTTCTTGGGTAGGTTCATTTCTTTGGAATCGAGCTAGCCTCTATCTACCAGTCTCACTAGCAGGTCAACTCACCATTTTTGAAACCATTTTTGGGGTTCTATTTTTTTACATCCTTACAAAAAGCGTTCCATCGACAGTGGAAACCCTCGGAATTGTTGTACTCATCTCAGCAATTGTTTATGGAATCCGAAAATTTGCACGAAGAAAATCATTTACCGACCAAATCAGCCCGCACTAATTCCACTGAAAAAAAATGGGATGTAGAATTTTCATCCCCAGAGTCATTGCCTCACACCTTAATTGTGGCGTTTTGAGCAAATTTAAAATCGCTTCTTTGAAACCCTCTACATCTGTTCTGAGTTTCATGCCAGACCACTTTACATAAATCGCACAACTCTCCAAAAGCAACACAGTTCTGAGCGAGGATAATAAAAAGCGCCTTTCCACCTCGCTATGCATTTCTAAAAGAGCTTTATAATCTTGCAAATGTTTATAAATTTCTGTAAGGAATGGATAAATATACTCTTGTAACTCTTTATAAGAGAGTGGCTTTAACGGCTTTCCTGTTTTAAAATCGGTCTGTAAAGGATCTGGTAACCCTAGTATAATTTCCTTCAGCTTTTCCTCTATCAAATCCTCGGGCGCTTTTACTTCGCTAGCTAGAACCTCGATTCTAATTAACAACTGCTGATCTATAGCCAAAAGCTCCTCAGAGTCTAAATAGCCAAAGCTCCTTCGTCGCTCTAAATAATTGTCAAAAAAGAAGCGAAACCCTCTGAGCTCCCTTAATTCAAAAATATCGGCTTTTATGGGTATTGTATCAAATCTTTTTCTCAAGTAAGAGACACTATCATCAAACTCTTTTTGAGAGGGGTGTGTCCCTCGTGAAATTAAAAAATAGAGATACTCAAGTTTTTTATGATCCGATCCCTCTTCAGAACCCATCCTAAGGCATTTAGAGTGAATATGAAAAACACTTAAGCTAAAAGAATCAATTTCAGAATGAGCCATACCCCGCTCTTCTACGATCTGCATTCCTACTTGAAAAGGAACTTTCTCTACCTTCTCATACACCATCTTCAACCTGTCAATAAAGAAATCTCGGAACGCAATGAGCAAAATCTCTCTTTGTTTATTCTCATAACTCATAATGGATGAGGAAAAACTATCGACTGCATCATAAAAAGCTTTCACCTGCAAAGCAATACTCTCTCGATCGACCTCAGCCAAATCTAAAATTTGTTGAGATGCCTTTAAAATAATGATCTCAGGAAGTCCTAAAAACTTATCCTCGGTTCCCAATCTTGGCATAATTGCCGTCGTCTCTTCTTCGATCTTTGTTAAAAAATTCCGATAGGCCTCAGGGTGCCTTAGCCGCTTTTGTTCGCAGAGGATATTTAAATCTATTAAATGACACTTCAGTAAGACAAGATTCCGATAGTCCAGAGAATCGGAAGCTCTAAGAGAATCAAATCGCTCTTGTAAATATGCAAGCGCTTTCACCAAGTTTTCATCTGCCGGGTAAGCTAGGACAGTGGCGTTTTCTTCTATCTCACCTAAAAGCTCGTAATATTCTTGCAAAGAGGTCAACCCCACCCCTGAAAGAGGAAGTGTGGTGGCTGCTAAAGAAGAGCTTGTTGTAACAGGATCCATATTGGTCAAAAACTTTATACAACTCGATCTATTTTTACAAGAAATTTATAACCCGGGCGCTTAAGTCGGAATTTCATAACTACAACAAAACTCAAACATGCCAAAATGAGCCAGTACCAAACAATACTAGAAACCATTCCCGTTTTTTTATACGCCCATAGAGAAATAGATGCCGTCTGACCGCCAAAGAGCTGAGAGCCTATAGCATACCCCACTGAGATCACTGTACACCTATGCTCTTTAGGGACAAGATCATTTGCCCATGCATGAAAGGGAGCGCAAAAGACTACACCAATCAAAACAAAAATCAATCGGATGCTAAGAATAGCCTCGTAAGAGGCGCCTGGGAGAAACTGGACTAAAGGGACCCCAATTATCATTACTAACCCTGATGAAATTAACATAATTTGTCCTCTTGTGATTCTAGAAGCTAACCACCCTGCAAGTGGTAAGGCGCAGAAATCAAAAACAAGGAGAAAGGTATTTAAACCAATCATCTCCTCTTTGGTAACCTGAGAGACAAGAGGAATAAACCCATTCATTAAAACAATCGCTATCGAGTAGTTTGCATACGAAAACCCAGAGACAATCGCAATCGCTCCAAGAGCTCTACGATGAATCCACAACGATTGGAAAAGATTATCGTTTGCCACCCTCTTCAAATTAGGATCAACTTTTCCTCGAATGACTAAGCCAAAAAGACCCGAAGCGCACCCAATCCAATACAAAATTCGCCACCCCGAATCAAATCCGTTAAAAAAACTAAGAGCGAACACCCCTGCAGATGCAAGTAAAATCCCCCCGATCGTCGTCATCGCATAAACACTACTAAGCAAATCTTGATGCTTTGCCGGGGCATTTTCCAGAAGAAATACTCCTCCACCCATACCGGAGGAGAAAAAATTTTGCAAAATTCTCCCCATACAAAAAATCAAAGGAGCCCAAACTCCAACATCCTTATAAATCGGAGTAAAAGCAATTAAACCCGACACAAAACTCATTCCCGCAAAATTCCAAAAAAGAGTACGCCGCCTTCCATACAAATCACCCAAATACCCAAATACTATCGCCCCAATAGGTTTTGCAATCATCCCTACCGGTATCATTCCATAAGTCAAAATTAGAGCCGTTACTGGATCGTCATTGGGAAAAATTAAAGGGGCCAAAAAAGGGGCTAAAAAACCAAAAAGGGCTGTATCGTAGTGTTTAAAAAAATTACCCAACAAAGCAGACCAAACAACTGCTCGATTCGCTAACATACCCAGTTCCTTGACTTACTAAACCTGCTCTATTATACTCAATTTTTAGATTAAATAGGTTATTCTTCCGATGAAAAATCGATGTTTCGGAAATGGTCCGGGAAAAGAGTTTTATGCCCATTATCACGATCACGAGTGGGGTATTCCAGTTCACGACGATAACAAACTTTTTGAAATGCTTATTTTAGAAGGGGCGCAAGCAGGACTTTCGTGGGAGACCATTTTAAAAAGACGAGAAGGCTACCGAAAGGCGTTCTACAACTTTGATCCTCTACAAGTATCTACGATGAGTGATGCGGAATTAGACAATTTAATGCAAAACGAAGGGATCATTCGCAATCGCCTAAAAATTCATGCAGCCAAAAAAAATGCACTTGTCTTCCTCTCGATTCAAAAAGAATTTGGCTCTTTTGACCACTACCTATGGCGCTTTGTAAATCATCAACCGATCATTAACCACTTTGCCAACTTGAAAGAGCTCCCCGTTGAAAGCCCAGAAAGTATCGCCCTCTCAAAAGACTTAAAAAAACGGGGGATGACCTTTGTGGGCCCGACCATCATGTACGCTTTCTGCCAAGCTGTTGGCCTCGTAAACGACCACCTTACCTCGTGTTATTTATCCAAGAAGGGGTAAGAGAGTCACACCCCCTTGATCAATCGTGACGGAAAGAGCTGCCTCTTTTAAACCCGGTATTGAGGTTAATACGTTTATCTTACTTCCAGCGTTTTTGAATCGCTTTCCACTGAATAATTTGATAAAGTGCTGCAAGACCAACAATTACGAAAACAATCCTTGCAAGAACATCCATCGAGCCTAGAACGTAAGTAACTAAATTAAAATCAGCTACTCCAACTAAACCCCAATTAAGCCCCCCAATTACTAATAAAATTGCTGCAATTACATCTAATGTTTTCATAGATCTCCCTATATGTTTAACTTAATATTTTTATCCCCTATTTTTAAAATATTTATCAATAGATAATTTTTTAAACCGGAGACAAAAGGGAGAAAAAGTTGCTGAATCGACAAAACATCGAACCCACTCATAATCAAATTGATGAATTCTCATAATTTTTGTATAACAGTCTCTCAAAAAAAAGATTGATTATGAGTTCGATAACTTTAACTTTTGAACAAGCTCCGTTAACATTCAACCTATTTAGTGTATTTGAAGCCCCACAAAAATCGTGGAAAGAGATCCGTGGAATTGCACACGAATGGACTCTGTTTGCAAGGACAAAAATGAGAGAACTTAGATCTGAGCGCGAGCTTTTTGAAATCTACGGGGATATTCAAGATCTTACTGATACTTTATTTGACATACTACAAGAACCTTCATCCCCTCCCGAAAGCTCTATTCTTTTATGTAAAGATTCTGAGGAGATCCCCCAAGCTATAGCCCATTTTGACAAATCCAGTAACCGGATTAACATCTTGGTTACTAACCCCAATAACATTCAAAAGCGCCTTAACCATAGATTTCACAGAATCGGAGCAGGTTCTGCAATTATGCTCTACTCCATCAAAAAAACGGTAGAAGCGAAACGGGAGAGTTTAAAAGTTTTTTCTTGGGAGCGTTCCTATCGCTTTTATAAAGAGATCTTTTTCTTTGACTCAGTGGGTCATGAGACAAGCCTTATTTTAGAGCTATCTTTAGAAAAAATCAAAAGGCTAATTTCGTCAGGGGTAGAACCTTTTACCCTCTTAGAATAAGCAATTTATTCAAAGCCAAGATAATCTTGTCTTATATTAAGGCTACCTGATAAGCAATAAGCTATGATGTGTTTAGCCATTGCTATTGGTGCGGGACTTGGAGCCCTGCTAAGATTTTCTCTTGGCATGCTCCTCAATTCTCACTTTCCTACAATTCCACTTGGAACCCTAGTAGCGAATTTAGCGGGGGGCTTTTTGATGGGACTTTTTATGGCCATCACAAAAAATCACTCTTATACCCCTGATATACTTAAACTTGCAATCGCAACAGGATTTTTAGGGGGGCTTACCACTTTTTCCACATTTTCAGCAGAAACCGTAACTTTACTGGCCAACCAAGAGTACTTGTGGATGGGCCTTATGATCTTTGCTCATGTGGCAGGGAGCATTTCGTTAACAATTATTGGAATTTATACCGTAAAACTTTTTACAACGTAAGGCTGCTATGAAAGGCGTTTGCTTGAAATTCTACACCTATGAAATGCAAAAACATAAGAATATTTCTTTGTATGAATGGCTACTAGAAATCGCTCGAAAAGAGGGCTTTGCTGGGGGATTTGTATTAAGAGCTATTGCCGGATTTGGGCATGAAAAAAAAATTCACGAAGAGCATTTTTTTGAACTCGCCTCTAACGTCCCAATAAAAATTCAATTCGTTCTCAGCAAAGAGGATGCAAATAAATTTCTTGAAATTCTTAAGCAGGAAAATCTCCATCTTTTTTACACCCTATCTGAATTAGAGTATGGCCACATTTAAACGCAGTTGATATACTGACGCCATGAAATCGTGCCCCAAATTAATTTTAGCACCTATGGAGGGTGTGGGTGATAGAACCTTTCGAAAAGCTATTGCCTCCATAGGCGGTTTTGATGAAGCGGTGATGGACTTTTTATCAGTCCCCCAAAACGCCCATATCCCCAGCCTTTCAAAAAAATATGTGTCAGATGAGCTCGGAGAGATCCCCCTTGCCGCACAATTAATGGGCTCCGATCCTATTTTAATGGCAGCAATGGCAAAAGAGATGGAGCGAAGAGGGGCTAAACGTATTGATTTGAATTGCGGATGCCCCTCTAACACCGTCACTGGCCACGGTTCTGGCTCAAGTCTATTAAAAAACCCAACCAACTTACACACAATTGCCAAGGCGATGGTTGATGCCGTTAGTGTTCCAGTGACAGTAAAAATGCGCTCCGGATTTCATGACACCTCCCTATTTCAAGAAAATTTACTTGCGGCAGAATCAAGTGGAATTAAATTCTTGACGCTACACCCTCGAACTAAAGTAGATGGATATGGTCCCCCTGCAAAATGGGAACTGATTGCTCAGGCTAAGTCGATCTTAAAAATCCCAGTTGTGGGAAATGGTGATATCCTCACAGTGACAGACGCTCTTAACATGCTGAGCCAAACGGGGTGTGATGCTCTTATGATTGGAAGAGGAAGTGTTGCAAACCCCTTTATTTTTCACCAAATCAAAGCCCATTTTTCAGGGTCCCCTTTTACACCTACCTGGGAGGCTCTTCACAAATATATCCTGCTCTTTGTAAGCGAATTACCAGGTGATATGGCGATGCGTGGCAAAATTAATAAATTGAAGCAGCTCTTCGGTTTTATTTTTACCTCCAAACCACCCCTTATAGAGTTAAGAAAAACCATGCTTACTTTCTCACCGACAACCCTTGACTCTTTCTTAGACTTTACTATTCCCCTCCTTCATAAAGGTTGGCATTTCTTAGAAAAAACGGAATAAATCTTTCAAAAAAAGAATAAATCACAAAAGTAAATTTTAGGGAAAGTCTCTTTATCCTGGTACGTTTTCCGATGATATCGTATAATTTCCTACCAATACTTTAAGAAGGTGAGGTTTTATGAAAAAAAATTCTATGCTCTGGAAAGTTTTGTTGGCAATTGGTCTTGCAATCGTTGTTGGAAACCTAACCGGCACAACTTCAGGGGTTTTTGGCCTTACTTTTTTTAAACTCTTTGATATCGTTGGACAGCTCTTTTTAAATTCCCTAACCCTACTGGTTGTCCCCTTAATTACTTCCGCTATCATTAGTGGTATTGGCCAAATGCATGGTCAACAATCTTTAAAAAGCTTAGGACTAAAGACATTCGCCTTCTATATTCTAACTATTGCAATGGCTGTTGTTGTCGGGGTTATTTTAGTAAATGTGATCCATCCTGGCAGCTTTCACCAAGAACTAACCACAACCGATCTAGCATCACCCGAGCATCTTCAGATAACAACTCAAGGGGAAGCATTTACAAGCGTCTTATTTAAATTAATTCCGACCAATATCATCGATGCTGCAGCTCACATGAATATGCTGGGTATTATCTTTTTTAGCCTCCTCTTTGGTTTCGGTATGATGCACATTGAAAAAAGCGCCCATGCAACCCTTCAAAGCTTTTGGAAGGGGATGTTTGCAACTTTGATGAGAATGACCCATTTTGTAATGAAGGCGATGCCTTTGGGAGTTTTTTGCCTGGTTGCTAAAACAGTGGCAATGGGTGGAATTCAATCGATTACCAATTTAGCCTATTTTTTCTTAACTGTATTTACAGGCCTTTTGATTTTTTGCCTCATTGTGATCCCCCTTCTCCTGAAATTTTCAGGAATTAGTCCACTGGCTCACTTAAAAGCGGTAGCTCCTGCCCTCTTCACAGCTTTTTCGACAAGCTCATCTGCTGCGACACTCCCTGTGACAATTGAATGTATGGAAAAAAATGCCGGCGTTTCAAATAGAATCTGCAGCTTTGTAATTCCTCTGGGGACCTCCATGAATATGGCAGGCTCTGCCCTGTATGAGTGTGTAGCGGTACTATTTATCGCACAAGCCTACGGAATTGATCTCACCATGGGACACCAAATCCTCATAGCTTTTTTATCTCTTATTACTTCCATGGGGGTAGCTGGAATTCCTTCAGGGAGCCTTGTAGCAATCATTATCATTCTTAATTCCCTAGGACTTCCTGCAGAGGGGATAGCTCTAATCCTCCCAGCAGATCGCCTCCTCGATATGTGCAGAACCACAACAAATGTGTTTAGCGACACTGCATGCTGCGCACTGGTAGCTAAATCTGAAGGGGAAACTGTTCTTAGCTCATAAAATTCCAAAGAGGCTCAAAAGGGCAAGTCTAAGAATGGAACTTATAGAGTTGCAAATTGATCGGTTGCGGAAATAAGGGCATCTAGAATCCCGGGTTCACTGGCAGAATGGCCTGCGCTTGGAATAATTATTAATTCAGCCTTAGGGAGAGCTTTTGACAAGTCCCAAGCATTTTTTACAGGGCATATCGCATCGTATCTGCCGTGAATAATAGTGGTAGGGATATCCTCTATTTTGTACGCCTCTTCAATCAATTGATTGTCTGTTTTAAAAAACGCCTTATTTTTAAAATAGTGACACTCAATCCTGGCAACTGCCTCTGCATGGTTACCCTCGGTAAAATAATTTACAAATTCGGGATCAACTTCTAGTCGTACCGCCATTCCTTCCCATCTTGCCCATGCATAAGCTGCCTCTTCTCGTTGATCCGACATAAGCCTCTTGTAATAGGCGCTTATCAAGTCGCGCCTCTCCTCTTGTGGAATGATTGCTACAAATTTTTCCCACTCTTCAGGAAATAAATAATTTGCACCTGATTGAAAAAACCACTTAAGTTCCTCCTCTCTACATAGAAAAATTCCCCTAAGAATTAACCCTTTTACCCTCTTAGGATGACTCTCTGCATAAGCAAGGGCAAGGGTGCTCCCCCAAGAACCGCCAAAAACGATCCATTGCTCAATTTTAAGAAATTCTCGGAGCCTTTCGATATCGGCAACAATATCCCATGTGGTGTTTTTTTCTAAACTTGCATGAGGCCTACTTTTCCCACAACCCCTCTGGTCCATGAGAATAATTCGGTATTTTTCAGGGTCGAAAAATCTTCTATGTTTAGGATCTGTTCCACTACCTGGACCGCCATGAAGAAAAATGACCGGGTTTCCCCCCATATTTCCACTCTCTTCAAAATAGATCTCATGCTCATCTATCTCTAGAAATCCCATTCGCTGAGGTTCAATTGGAGGATAATAATTTTTCATGGTAAAAGTCAGTATACCTTATAAATGATTTTCTTGATATTCTATATTTGAATGACACCCTCCCTTTTTTTCTTATCTCTTTTAGTTGCCTCTATCTGGGGAATGAACTTCGTAGCAATCCGCCTTGGCCTCAATGGATTTCCCCCACTATTTCTAGTATTTGTCAGATTTTTTCTAACTAGCATCCCTGCAATTTTTTTCATAAAAAAGCCAAAAATTCCCTTCAAACTAGTTCTCCTCTACGGCCTAATTATGTTTGCCCTCCAATTTAGTTTTCTCTTTCTGGGAATCGGGCTAGGTGTAGCTCCAGGTCTTGCCTCTTTAATCACACAAGTACAGGTCTTTTTTACCCTCTTTTGGGGCATTCTATTTTTTAACGAAAAACCCAATCGCTTGCAGTTGCTTGGTTGCATTGTTGCCTTTTCAGGACTCTTAGTAGTTGCCACCCACAGCTGTAAAACAGTTTCCGTTCTTGGATTTTTTTCCCTTCTTGGCGCCGGTCTTTTTTGGAGCATCGGAACTATGATTGCTAAAAAAATCGGGAAGGTAAATCTTGTTTCACTTGTGATGTGGAGTAGCTTGGTTGCTTGGCCCCCCTTACTGGCGCTCTCCCTCCTCCTTGAAGGTTACGAAAAAATCTACTTTGCCCTTACCCATCTCACTCCCATCACAATCGGTTCAACCCTCTATATTACCTACTGCTCAACTCTCGTTGGCTATATTCTTTGGAGCCATCTTGTCCAAAAACTTCCCCTTGCAACGATCGGCCCCTTTACAATTCTTATCCCCATCATTGCCATGACAAGCTCCATTTTCATTCTAAATGAACCTCTCCATTCCTGGAAGATTTTAGCCGCAATCCTCGTTATCTCAGGTCTTGCCCTCAATCTTTTCAGCAAAAAAATCTTATCCCTATTTACTTAAAACCTGCTTTTTAGATAAGAAAACAACACTTGCTTGAGGAAGGTATTGAAACTGCTCAGGGGTCAATGCGCGAATAATTGCGGGGGCTTTTAAAATTTTAATCGCATCTTCATTTAGCGCCCTTGTGATTGCCCTCATTTTATCTTTAGGTATTTGAATAAGAACCTCGTGAGGCAATCTAATCATTTTTTCTACGCTTAAGGACAAAAATTCATCCTTTTGAATCAGAGAGGGTCTGCGCTTTAATAAAACATGGAGCTCGTTTTCAGGGATCGATTCAAATTCCTCACACGTTAGACTAGGTCCTTGATACCGTTTCAAACAAGAGACTGCCTCTCTGCTCAAACTCTTAAGAAAATCTATCCCTAAGGATATCAGCTGAATGTGCGTTAAATTTTCTAAAATTTCGATATGACCGTCGACAATACTCTCTTTTATCCTCTCCAAAAACCCCTGATTACCAAACAATCTTTTTAGATTTATTTCAGAGATCTGTTCTTTTTGTACCTTTTTCATACCAAAATAGGCTGTTTCTAGCTCCTCCAGGGCATTAATCTCCTCTTTGTGTTCAAGGCGTATAATTAATTGAGGCTCAACTAAAAATTTGCGCTGCTGTTTAGTTAAATAGGAAAAAAAGGCTGGGTCTATAGAATTAATCGCCTCTTGATTTTGCAACGATTTTATGATTACTTGATTTGTAAGATACCTGGCACTTTTCGGGGCGACGCATTGAAGAATTCCGACAGCTTGCTCCCCAAACTGTTCTATTTTATGTGGATAGCAACAAAGGGTTCGAATTTGAGTCTCAGTTAATTGTTCCATTTGTTGAGGACTTAAAACTAAGAGTAGCTCTATCTCCTCAATTCTCTCTAAAACTTGCGGGCTTGAGATGTAGCGAATTTGGTTAGGAGACAAAAGATTTGCCTGGATGGGGCTGATTTCTTTTAATTGCGAGCCCAAAAGATTTCGCATCTCTCCTCTTGTCTTGATTTGCCTGATTTCCAAAGAAGTTAACAGCGTTGTCATTTTTGGATGAGAGGGAGTCCTAGAACAGGTTTCTCCACTTTTTATAACCACCCTATCTCTTATTCTAAATAACGGGTTGCTTTCAAAAAGTTTTTGTTCCCCGATCTTCTGATGACTTAAAACGGCATATCGAATCAAGCGAAGCTTTATCTCTGGATCCGAATTTAACCACCTATCTGTCTCCATTGAGTGTTCTATTAAATAAGAAATATTTCCTGCGAGTGCATTGATTTGAACAAGTAATTGCTGAACCACAGAATGTTGAATATGAAACTCTAAAAAGGACTCCTCTTTCAAGGTGTTTCCAAAAATTTCCCCACACTTATCAATCAACCAAACCCCTTCACACGGTTGGATTCCTAAATAGCTCCTCCAAAACCGTGCCTCTAACTGTGAAAGCAAAAGAACTTTGTAACTATCAGAACCACAATTAATAAGTAATCCGGTAGTAATGAATTTAGAGTGTTCATGAAAAAGAGGTAATCTCTCTACCATCACATGGGCAAAATTGACTGTGGCGTAAATATTTTCAGAAATCACCCCTTCAAATTCAGAGAATCTTGGGATTTTCTCTCTAAATGGCTCTATAAAAAATTGTGTGAATTTTTTATAAAAAACTGTTTCTTCCCCCCTTCTTAAAGCCTCTAAGATCTCTTTCACCTCAGATTTGTCCCATAGTTTCTGACTAAACAGAGAGTCTCCATGAAACCCTTTCACCCTCTGAAGATCGTACTCTATCTCAATTTCTTGTTCCATCTCCCGATTCATGTAAATTTCTTGCTCTATCGTTTGACCAAAGAAAACTGCCGCTCTTGTCCTCTTCTCTTCTAAATAGGGAGATGAATCGACCTCTCTTAAAATCTCCCTTAACTTTTTATTAAAAAATTTCCGATCTCCCGCAGGATAGATTTTAAACAAAAAATCCTCCCTTTGCGTAAAACGCTCTTCAAGCAACTCTCTTGTAGAAATCGTATCCCCTTTCGAGGCAAACATGGCTATGGGATCCTCTATTACTTCATAACTAATTAGAGAACGAGCCCCCCTTATAAAATCTGCCGCCTCTTCCAATTTCCCCTCTCTGGTCCATTGAAGTAAAAGTTTTATCACCTCCCCCCTCGCAACCTCATCCACTCTTTGACAAAAAGATAGATATGCAATTTTTTTCTTCTCGCTAGATAACGCATTTAAAGACAAATCTATTACATCCTCCATCTTGAAAGGTGTGGTAATTTGGATTTTTTCGACTGTTTTTCTGCAAAAAAGAATCTCAACATCTTGAGTAGTCAAATATTTTCTAAATCTACTAATGCATTGGATAAGTCTGGGATAGGTAAGCGTCTCATCCATAATAATTGCTCCCTTAAACTCCTCGGGAAATGGACAATCTGTTCCTGTTGTATGGGGTCCATCTATGTAGACAAAAGACTTTTTATAAGAAATCCCTTTTTGTTCTAAGGCCCCTACATCAGTTCCGGAAAGATAAATAACTTGTCCTCCATCTAGAGGCAAATAGGCCAATAAATTGGCAGGGAGAGACCTCTTCCCTTTTTCTTGCGTGAGTACTAATCTCTCTGATTGATGAGATAAAATTGAAATTTCAGGCGGAGCCATAGGCCTTGCAAAAAACAAAACACCCTCTTTTCTTTGAGGATTTGATACCCTTAAATACTCTCTTATTTGGCAGGCAATCTCATAATTGCCCTTATCTTTAAATGTACCTCCAGGATCTAAAATTACATCTATCTTACCTGAAAGTGCTTTTATGATATTTTCAGGAGTGATTGAATCAATCAGATGGACTTCTTTGGACCGACTTAAAAGGATATCGCGCACTTGCTCTAAACTCCCTTCATCAGGAATGTACTGCTCTTCTAAATTAGAAAGTATCGTTTCTATATTCCAAGGAGTTCCTGAAAACGCCCTTTTGGATCTTCCTATCCCAAAAAGAGAGTGAGGATTACTACTCAACCTATGAGTATGATAGACTATCTCTTTCTGCATCATCTCCTTCTCAAGACTCAAGGAGGAGTGAAAATTTCCCAAGCCCCTCTCACGTTCAATTTTTTCAAAAGCGAGCTCTACCCATCTCTCTTCTTGAATTGCAGCTATGGAAAGACCTGTCACTTGGGTAAATTTTAACCCTTCTGGAGTCTCGTCCAAACAACACCGTAATCTCTGCATAGATTTATAAGATTCTGATTTTATCCAAGATCCAAACGACTCTATTTGCCCTTTTGTAGGCATTGTTTGCAAAGCTGCTAAAAAATGGTAACAGGCTAATTCAAGAACGTATCCAAATTCACTAGTCTCGCAGGGCGCATCAACCCCCTCGTAGGGAATTATTTTAAACGCACTTTTGTCTATTGTTCTTCCGTAATGTTTCCCTAAATTTTTGGATAAAACAATAGGTAACACATCAGATATCAAATGTTTTGCTACTGCAATCTGCTCTGCCTTCTTTAAATCTCTCTTTATCAAGTTCTCATACCGCTCCATAAATAGATCTTGTTGCGCGTTAAATGGAGCCTTAAATTCACTGCAGAGGAACTCGACAAAGGGTTTTTCCTCTAGAGTTGTTTCAGAAAAAAACAGAACTAATGTTTCTGCAAGAATCTGGATAATTTTTGTTTTGTATAAATTAAGAGGTATCTCATTTTGACAATTTTGAAGAATCAGCTCCCCAATCTCTGTAGTTAACAATATTTCAAAGATTTTCTGGGTGATTCCAGCTTTTTCTGGACTTAGACTGACAACTGCTCCCGTCGGAAGATTTACCTCTTTTAAAGGATCTATCACAAGATCTACCTCATCGATAATTTTGTGACCCTCTTCTTTAATTCGGGAAAGAATTAAGGCCAAAGATCGGAGTATCTCCCTCTCCTCTTCCTTACTTTCAGGGCCGATTGTCTCCAGTAGAGCCAAATAGTCTAACTCCAATAATTGCAAGCTCTCAGGATAGGTAATCACAGGGTATCCGAGTTCTACTGAATCTTGGAATTCTTTCACGAGCCTTTTGATTTTTTTAGGAGCTGTGCTCTCTTTTGTAAAATCTAGAAAAAAGGCCTTTGTGTTAAATGTCTGCAACAAAAATCGATTCATAGCCTTACAAACCATCCCTGTTTGTGCCCTAGGGGTAATAAAGAGACCAAACCCATGGTTTGCTGCAATTGTTGCTAGAATTGGGGCAAATACAGTTGTTTTTCCCTTACCAGGCTGAAATTGGGCAGCTACTGTTTTATAAACCCCTGCTTTATCCCTTTCTAGAAATTTTCTCAGTAATTTCACTTGATCTACGCGCAAATCTAATTTCATCCCATATTCAAAAACAAGCAAGTAGGGCTCATTTTCCACATCGTACTCTCTCACTTTGCCCTCTCCACCTGTTTTTAAAACTAAATAGAGTTGAATTTTTTGCATCAAAACTTCGACATCTGTTTTGGTAAGTTCCGAATTTGCAAAGGTATAAAGCTTCCTTCTTCCCCTTAAAAAGAGATAAACGGCGTCTTGAATCGCATTTCTTTTTTTAGAGCCGAGTGATTGTTTCAATACTTTTGAAAGGGTATGGTCCTCTCCTACATAATTTAAAAGTTCACAAATTTCCCCCTCTAATTTCTCCAAGGAACCTTCAAATTCAAAAGATCTTATTCTGGGCAAGGATAGCAAAGGAGGTTTATATTTTAAAAAAGGGTGAAGTCGCAACGAGAGTCTCTCTACTTGCGAAATCTGAAAATTTTTTGTCTCTAATAGGGAAATAGATAGAGCTGTTTTTTCTGCAACATCCTCACACATCTCTTTTAAAAAATCATTAATTTTTTGAAAATATTCAGCCCTTTCTTGACTAAACGGCTCCCCTGGAAATTCGGATACTTCATTCAAACAATCTAGGTAATTAAGAAATTCTGCGTAATTTTTTGGGGGGTCTTCTGGGTGAAGTTTCGTGTAATGAATCGCTTTGAGTAAGAGGAGAAACACGATCGATCTTGTCCGATTCCAGACATCATGTTTGGAAAAAATTTTATTCATTTGTTGAAGTTGAACCTGAATATAAAATTCTACATGATCCATTTGCTCCTGGGATCTTGCTCCTAATGCATACTGAATTAATTTCATCCTCTTTTCAGTAAAAATCATTATTTCCCCGGTAAGTAGGGCAGATATTGGCTCAGGAAATTTTTCTACCCCCGCTATTTTTGTATAGCTACACCTAAAATCAATCGCCCTCCAATTTAAATCATCTAATTCTATGCCTCTCTTTTTAAATTGAAGAATCACCCCCTTTCGTTTAAATGTATAACTCGCTGATCGATCTCTAATTTCTTGAACCCTCCAATCGAGCCCATACTGTATGGCTATCTCCTCTTCAATAGAGGGCTTTAGCTGGAACTTCTGGGGGATCCTTCTAAAATTTCTAAGGTAGGGAATATAAATAGATTCAATCCACTGCCTATGAATCTCTGCTATTTTAGGAAAGACAAGAGCAATCAAATGCATTGATCCCACTAGGTTTTCCCAAGAATTGTCGTGATGATGTTTTAAAAATAGAATCGCGGATTCGATTAATTCCCTACAAATCAAAGAATCGAGCTCATTTTTTTCAAAACCTTCCATCTCCTCTATCGCTAAAAAAAACCTCTTCTGCATAAGATAGACTAAGGCAAGATAGAGCTTTCCTTCAGGGGTAATTGCAGCAATTTTCCCCCTCCCCTCTACTCTGTATTCCATTAAATAGAGGGTCTGATCTACCGGGGAATACTCATCGTATACGGGCAACTGAGGGA
This sequence comes from uncultured Chlamydiae bacterium, assembly GCA_937996705.1. GTDB lineage: Bacteria > Chlamydiota > Chlamydiia > Chlamydiales > 2-12-FULL-49-11 > VGMD01. The sequence continues at coordinate 5,883 of CALKUQ010000064.1, read as the reverse complement.
TTAGCTCCTGGGACAAGGGGGAAACTTTTGACTTATGTCCCCAAGAGACCACGGGAAGATAATAAATGTTTCTCCCATCTAAATGTTCAAAAGAGATGTACTCTTTAATAGATCCAAAAGGGCCCTCTTCTCCTCTATTTTCGACTAACTCGCACCTCTGCTCTGACTTTTGACAAAGTTTTTCGGACATCGGAGCTAAACAAAACCCTTCCTGAAAGGGGTGCCTCCACTTTCTTCGAGTTGCATCCCACTTCAGTACAAATGCTCCACTTCCCCAGATACAAAGGGGAGCAGCCCTTAAAAAAGTCTCCCCCCCCTTTTTTGCAATTTCAAAGTACTCTGAGTTTAAAAGTGCTCCAAAAAACGATTCTTTCCCTTCAACTCGCTCGATCTCCGCATGAAACGTTGTATCAATTGCAACATCGGGGTAAATCAAAACAGTTTCTAGCAAAGTTTTGCGACAAAACCCACGAATTACTTGAACCTTCTCATCGTAATAGTATAAATATCTTAATGCTAACGATTTTGGAATTATTTCACCAAGAAACTTAGGGGGGACAAACCGATTCCAATTTCCCTGTTTCTCCATCGCAAGAGAATCTTCCCAATTAGAATCGTGACTATCAAAAATTACTCTGAATCTAAAGTCTGCTACTCTAAAGGTAAAATATGCTCCAGTAACTTGAAACAAGCCGGCATTAGGAAATCTCTTTTTAAACGAATCGTGGTGAGTAAACTCTGGCGCTTTACAACTGCCTAAAACACCCTCTTGAGTCGAGTAAACTCCACTCAATAAATCTACTCTGTAATAATCGTTATTAGTGATTTTACTAAGATCTGCAGCGGTTAGCTTTTCTCTCCATTGATCGAATTTACTATAGTAAAGATCTCGAGCAATCTGTTCAAACCAATCCTCTGTTTTTTCAGAAGATTGATAGTTAAGCCACTCTTCAATAATTTTAGCGGAATGCTCTTCACCCATTAAATTTAAGTAATACATTTTAAGTAATGGATCTACACGTTTTGCCTCTCTAAAATAGGTGTGAACTCCGTCAGGAATCTCTGTAGATCCGATGATCAAAACCACTCTGATTAAATCTTCGCATACTTTAAAATCGTCCATTCCTGAAACGATTCTCTCTCTAAAATGGGCTAACCCCTTTTCAATAAATTTGTGAAACTGCTCTTTAAATCCCTCTTCCTCTAAAGCTTCAACAAGAACAGAGATAAATCTTTCTCTCTGTTTTGAATAGACAATTTTAAGAATACTCAACGTCCAAAGAGCCCTTAAATTAGGATCGGCTAATTTTTCGATATCTTGAAGAAAGCAGTGAATTAGATAAAAAGGTAGCTCAAGAGGCTCTGCATGACTACGAACCAAGCTCTTTTGAAGCTCTGGATCCAAATCACCCTCCTCTAAAGATTTTACAATTGCCTCTTCTTCTGTCCAAAATTTTAAACGATTAAAGCTGCCGTGGGCTAACACAAAATTCACTATTTTTTTATTCAACGTTAAGAGCTTACTACTCAGAGCCTCTCTCTCCTTCCTATTTATAGGCTCCATATCCTTAAGAGTAAAGTGAAGCAACATCGAACCGTTATCGCCCATTGAAACTATTTGCCAATGCTTTTGAATCCCCTTCTGACGAATAAGCAACCCATTTAACCCGGCGCAAATCGATTGAAATAAAAGTATGTGAGGATAAATCGGATCTTCAAACTCAAATGAATTAAAATTTTTTAAAAGAGCCCCTAAAACAACTTTGCTAACTTGAGCCCCTTCATACCCAAATTTTTTTTTATCGAGAGACTCTAAACCATCATACCAACTAAACGCCCATCTAACAATCGCCTGTCCATGGTCTCTGGCAATATAGGAGGGATTAAAAAGATCCAAAGGGACAAAACATTCACTTAAATCCTCTGAAACATAGGGGGAAAAATAGAGTTTAAGCTTCTCTATCTCACTCAGAAATTCTTTACTTAGAAAAAAAAGAAATCTATCGTTTAGCCATACGGTTAAAACATCCTGGATTTTTTGTTTTTCTAAAAGATCTCCGTGTTTTTCTCTGGAAAGCTCAACAGCATTGAAATGAATGATAGCAAACATCTTAAAAGCAGACAATTGAATTACTGGATTAGAAGAATTTGCAAGAACTGTTTGAAGATCCAAAAGCCTTTTTAAATCCTCGTTAGCCTCTACTCTACAATCCTTAATCGCTTTTAAGTTCATTACCCAAGCACCCAAGCACGCTATAAAACTTTCCTGACAAACCCCTTTTCTCCCTTCAAAAATTCTCCGAATGTCAGAGGAAAACCCCTCCGATAGGCTAAATAAAGAGGTTGCTGATATAAGAAACGGGGGAATATAAATCTTTGCCCTAGGAAAAATTCTCTTTTGTACCCGATTAAATGCAAGGGAGTCGACCCCTACAGATCCAAACTCTATCGTTTCATAAGGGATTGAAATTATTAAATTAAAACGAATAGACTCATCCTCGATCTGCCTGGCTACCGAAGCCGCCTGATCAAAAATCTCACACTCTCCATATTTTTCAAGACGCATCGCTGTATGAAATTGCAACTCCCTGGCACTCATATAAAGAATTCTAAGTTCTGCAGAAGAGAGATTAGATTGTTCAAAAAAATTTAACGCGCATCTAGCAAGGGTTTGCGTCTGCATCCAGGTTACAACCCGCTTATACTCATCTATCTCAAGCTGAAAATGAAGCCAAGCTATTAACGATCTCCAACTACAAGTCCCCCCCTGCTGGACCCGGTAAAATCTTGGCTCTGGATCACAAACACTATCTCTTTGAAAGTGGGCAAATGCCACGGAGAAGAGCGCATCTAACTCATCTAAAGCCGTTTGATCTTTATCCACACCAAGTAAAAATTCGATCCAAGCAGATCCCTCCTCTCCGATCAACAAAAGAGTTTGCTCAATATTTATGAAATTAATTCGTGTCATTTTAATGTCAAGCTCTGAGGAATTGTCCTCTACAGAATGACTTTTTCCTTCCCCAGAGGCGTCATAGATGTGGAGATCATAAAGAGAATCTCCCCCCTCTTTTTTAGTACATACAATCTCTATAATCACAGAATGATTAATGAAGCCGACGAAGAGAAGGAGGGTCTCTCCAGATTCAAGAGCTCTTAACCTAGAGGCATACTCAATTGCTTTTCTACGGACTGAAAGCTCTTCAGAAATTTGGCTAGCTCTTACAATCTCAATTGATTTTTCTACTCCAGCCGACGGATATAAGGCGATATAGTTTTGGAGAAGATTGATAAAAAGATCGGATACAACTGCATTTTGCATCCCCTCAAAACCAGAATTTAGACAAACCCTATCCCCAATAACATGGGCTAATGCTTTCCCATCAAACCCCTTAAAATCGCCTACGATTTGACCACGCCACGGGTATTTTGAATAGAGCTCCTCTAGGGGTAAGGTTTTCAAAAAAGAAAATTCGGTCGTTAGAGAGCCAATCCTGAGAAGAGCGCAAGACTCAACCCTCTTAGGATCTACCGCCGCCCCTGTTTCTAAAGGAACGCTCTCCCCTTCTACCGCTCTTGCCCCTGCACCAAATAGAGCTAATGCAGGCTCTCTAGGCGAAAGAGGATAAGAGAGCCCAATTTTGGTTACAGATTCCACTTACCACACAGTTTTAATCCTCTTGAGAATCCCAAAACAGATCATTTCGAAGATTCAACTCATAAGCTGCTAATACATCTCCCAAAGAGGCCGATCTTAATTGTTGCAGCCCCGCTAAATGTCGGTTCATCTGTTCTAATTTTTCTCCCCTATACTGCTCTGCAGTTGCATGAATATCATTAATCAAGAGTTCTACCACTCTCGCATTGAGCAGGATACACTGCAACACCTCATGCGATCTTTGAAACAATTCTAACTCATTTTTAATCTGTAAAAGGTCTTGATAGTCATAAAGTGAATTCCTACGATCTCTGTTTGCTGCAACATCACGTAAATCCTGTATAACCCATTCTCCTATTTGATGAACTGCACTCATAACCATGGTAGAAGAACAAGGTTGTTTTAATCTATCCGGGTATTCAAGGCGAAGTTGTTGAATCAATTGGAGAGCTTCCAAGCGATTCCCTCGCATATTTAATGCATGTATATCCATCAGCCTAAATTCAATATCGGTGGTTATTCTTACATCCCCCCTAAAATACGGAATCCAAGAAACGAGCTTTTTAGAAAACTCCCATTGACTCTGCCAAAAGTTACCACAAGTAATACACTGCCAAAAAAACCGGCTCGCAAGTTTCACAACCTTACCACAGCCAGAAGCGTAGCTCAACATACTCTGAAAGATGCCTGAAGTAGATTCAGCCCTACAACTCCCTCTACAATCAAAATAGGAAGCTATGTGAGAAAAACCCCCTCCACCCCTTAAAACAGGCTGCGTCATAACCAAGTTCCTCAATTTTTTTCAAAAAACGGTATCATATCCCTAACAAATTCCACCACAAAAATACCCAAAAAATGAGAAACAATCCTTTTTTAACCTGAGTTGCCGGTTTTATAGTTCTTTAAACCAGGTCCGCTACTTATTCGCCCTTAGTGCCGAGGGAACCAATCAAGATACAAGCTAGAGGCGGAGTTAAGGTTTTTTACCTTAGCGAGGGGGAGCTGCGAGGTAAATTAGTTGTTGCGCCTGCGCTTAGGGGGTAAGAATTGCAAATTTGCAGGCTGACCCTCATTATCGAAGCAAGACTGACTTGTTTCTTGTATTCTTTTTCTACTTTTCAACAGGTCCAAAAGCTAAAGCTTCCCGGTACTTTTCTAAAAACTGACCCACGCCAAGCATACAGCCAATCAACACAATTAGAAAAAATCTATCGAGTATTAATATATCGCTCTAATGATTGAGCATCATTCACCGATTCCGGAGACATGTCCTTAATTTCCTTATAAGTAAAAAGCATTTTCTGAATCTGCGATACTTCTTCAACAAACAAAAGTCCCATCTCCTCACCCTTTTGGATAAATGCCAGCAATATCTCTTTATCTTGTTCGGAAGGGACAATGTAAGCTAAGTGATCTATCTCACCCAATCCCCTAATCTCAGATTTTAATAAAATATAAAATGGACCATGAGCCCCTGAACATAGGTCACCGTGTTGTAAATTTGAAGGACCGATTCCAGCAGTCCATGCACCGCGCCGGAGTTTTCCTTCGAAAACCAAATTTATAAGGGAGGCCAATCCACCCTTTCCCCATTCAATCCCCATGGCAGAGAACTGTTGCATTTTGTCCCTGAAATCAGAGACCTCGAGCCTCTCTGGAGAACTTCCCATCGGATTAGAAATAAATTTCTGTTTTATTTCTCCTTCAGAAAGTTTTAAAAAAACAGGATAGACTGGAGCATACGTTACCGCACTAGAATAGGCTACAGGATTCTGACCCATCCCCCGAGACGGTCTAGGACAGGGTTTAGTCACAAAATTAACTACTAAAAGATTTGATACCACTCTTTTTAACTCATCTTGATTTTTTCTTAAAGTGACTAAATAATAGCATCTTAATCTACCAAGAGCCGCAATTTTTAAAATTTTTAAGCCTCTATCTTCTGGCGTTTCTATGGTCCAAAGATTCAGAAAGCCCAAAATAGGAATTCCTATTTCATCTTTCAGAAATTCAACATCGGATAAGGGATCGTAACCCTCTAAACTTTTTTTCAATTGCCTTAACAATCTGGGAGGAAAATTTTCTAAATCTTCAGGTATCTCAAAATCAATACCTTGACCATCTAATATAGAATTTTCTTCCACCCCTCCCCTCGATAGGACTCCCCCAACTCCTGCTCCTGCTCCTGCTCCTGCTCCTGCTCCTGCTCCTGCTCCTGCTCCTGC
>CALKUQ010000063.1 GCA_937996705.1 uncultured Chlamydiae bacterium | reverse complement strand
ATCCTCAATTCGATAGCGCCACTCAGCTTTCTTTACTTGCGCTTCCTATTTAAATTAGACGTCAGTCGGTGTCGAGGGCGCGCTCTATTTGAAAAGTAGGTAAGCCCGATGCAAGTTTAAAGATAAAGATGCAGGTAATGAAAGATGGGTAAGATTCATTTGGAAACGGTATAGTCCTCTTCATTCATAAATCCTTGGAGAGGAGAAAATGAACTTCTGGAAAATGAAATAAGTAGCAGGCCACGTTTTAATGGAGAAAAGTTATTTTAAATAGTGAAAGTTACTGGGGGATTGGTAATTTTTAAGTCCTCATTTACTAGAGAGACGTTTGCAAAAATTGTCTCATTTTCTAAAACAGAGCCAAAACCTGAGTGAATGTGGCCAAAGATACAAAACTTGGGCTTGATGTCAAAGACTCTTTCTTGGAGAGCTACAGAGCCTGTGTGAAAGATGGTTGTTTTGCCATCAGGTTTTTTAGTAACAACCTGATCATGGAGTCCGAACGGAGGGCCATGGCTGATAATAATATCAGTATTGTCGGGAATTTTTTTATAGACCTGGACGAGCTCTTCGTCAGAAAGATTAAAGGCCCCCCAAAAGGGGAGTTGCCAGGGGGTGCCGTAAATCAGGAGGTCGAAAAGGGTGATTGAGGAATCTTGAAGGTAGTGCCATTTAAGCCCATTAGGAACAAGCTTTGGGGCTTTTTCAAAAATCTGATCGTGATTTCCAGAGATTGCAACCACTTCTTTTGCTGGGATTGAATCAAGCCATCTTCTAAATGTAGTATCTAACCAGGCTGCTTGTTCAAGAGGAGCTTTACTTGGGCAAATATCGCCTGCAATGATAAGGAGATCGCAATCAGGAATTGGGGGCAAATTACCATGAAAATCGGAGGTAGCTACAATTTTCGTCATCTTCCAAGGACCTTTGTTAAAAAACTCTCAATTGTATAGCCAGATAAAGTGTCTAGTTTGAGGGATGCCTTTGATAAATCGTGAGTTTTAGAAAACTCATTAGGGATGGCAATTGTGAAACACCCCGCGTTAATTCCCGCAGCAACTCCTGTATAGCTGTCTTCAATAACAACACATTCGCTAGGCGCGAGGCCAAGCAATTTCGCGGTATGCAAATAAATATAGGGCTTTGGCTTGTTTACCCCCTCTGGATCGGTATAATCACTTAAGTCGTCATGGCCAGACAAAACCACATCAAATAAATTTTCAAACCCCAATGTTTTGAGATTTGCCAAAACTTCATAACGTAAGGCAGCTGAAGCCACTGCTAATTTTAGGCCGTGAGCTTCTCTATTTTTAAATAGCTCCCGTACAAAATTTACCGTTTCTACAATTGGCGGAAGGCCTTGGTGAAGGTACTCCAAGAAAAAATTGCGTTTTTGTTCCAGGAGTTCAAAAGGGGAGGGGTGTCCGATTCGTCTTGCTAAAATTTCTGAAAGGGTAGAGTCAGACCTTCCTACAAATTCAATGTAATCTTCGTGCGACAGACTGTTTGTATGGTTAATCGCAACTTTTTGCCATGCTGCTAAATGCGATTTCTCGCTATCCACAAGGGTCCCATCGCAGTCAAAAATAATTGCTTTAATTTGATTTTTCATATTTCACGGGTTGTAAAGTTTTATAGAGCTTATTTTTATTAATAACGGCAACCCAAATCTCTGCATCGTCTTTTCCATACGTAACATAGATATTATCGCCCTTTATAACATATCCGCCTGGATAGATGACCCTTTTTTCCCGGTCGGATATAGTATAAAACGATTTGTCATTTATAGGAAGAGGGGAGATTTTAGTAATTTTGAAGGGGGGCTTAGGGGAAAATGTATAAGCGCCCATTACATAGTGCCATAATGCTTTTCCATTCTCGGATGCTTCTGATTGGAGAAGTTTCCCAGAGTGAAAAAAAGCAAGATACTCGCCATCAACAAGTTCAGAAGGGGTTCCCCCTCTCAAAGATCCCCACTTCCACTGGCTACTAAAAGATGTCTTGGAGACTGGCAAGCAAATCCCTGAGTGCAGATCAACCGATAAAATTTCATGAGGGTTGATCGAATAGCCTAAAAAAAGAGCATTATTCCAAACAATGGGAGCCCAATTTTTCTCCCAAAGCCTTTTTTCATACATACTTGGATAGACAAGTTTTAAGGGTTTATCAACAGAGAAATAGGCTGTTGTGCCATCAAAGGAATAGGCTAGTTTTGCTATATACATATCCCTTCGATCAGATGACCTGGTATTGAGCACATTAGGGTTGTCATTATAAGCGATATAGAGATCCCCCCTGAACTGAAATACCCGAGCATCCTCCGCTTGAGAAGGAATAAAAATATTATCCTTTCGCAAATCTAATAGCTCAGCTTGTGAAATTTGCTCAAAGGATTCATCTAGTAAAACAGCCCCAACATAGGAAATACAAGGGCGCTTCACCGGCTCTGGCAAATACCTAAACGTGAGAAGATATCCCTCATCTACCTCAACAATCGACGAATTCCAGGCATCCGGAAATTCTTTCAAAATAAGCTGAAAAGTCGATTCAATTATATCTTTAGTCGGCTCCCGTCCAACTAAGGAAGTAGTAAGAATAACTGTAAGAAAAAAACCTAACTTATTGAACAATCCAAACACTCCAATCAGAATTTTCATGAAAATCAGCAATATGAATATAATGTGCATCAAGCCATTGGACAGCTTTTTCTTTGTTGCTAGATGTGCTGTCTGAGAGAATTATCAGCCCCCCCTTTTGGACTGAAGGAGACCACTTTATAACATCAAATAGAACTGCAGATTCAATCGGACTTCCGTCAATATGGAGCAAATCAATTTTTTCAATCAAAGGTGCGTGAGCAGAAGAGGAGTGAACCAAAGAGATGTGTTTTTCAAGCCTAAGGGCTTCAATTTTCTGAACTAATTCTAATCGAATAGGCTCATGTTCAACAGAGGACCACCATTTTTTATTAGTCGGATCCATACCCTGAATCGATACTTGAGCGCTCCAGGGATCAATTCCATAAATTTTCCCACAACCGATTTCTTTAAGGGCAAAAGCCATTGGGATAAAAGATCTTCCCCCCCAAACCCCGATTTCAACAATAGTGCTAGGTTTAATGTTTAGAATCAGATCAAAAAGCTTAAGGGCTTTGAATTCACTACACCAACCTGTGAGGGTCTCCAGGACTAGTAAAAGTTCACTTTTTGCTAGAGAAACTTGATTGGACCTTTCAGAATAAACGGTTATTGCCTGGGTGTTATTGACATGGTTAATTCTTGATGATTCAGTTAGGAAAAACAACTGATTAAGGGGGCGTTCCTCTTGAAAAAAGGCAGCATGACTTGTTGTTAAACAAAAAATTTCAAAAGGTTGAGAAAAGCAGAAAAGAATAAAACAAAAAACTTTTATTCTTTTTTCCCCAAAAGTCTTATAGTCCATTAATTGTCTACTTTTTAAATTTTTTTGCTTTTTAGATCTACTTAGATAAAATTTAGTCGAGATATGTGTGTTGTTAATCTCATAAAATATCTTAGAGCTTCTAAAAATTTCAAAAGAAATACTACACAATTAAACAAAAGAAACGCAAGATTTTTACGTTAAATCGAAAATTTTGTCGCTATTAATATACCGCTTTCAAAAGAATTTTATCCAGATTTCTTTACATGCGCCTCACATTTAAATTAGACTTTGGTCGATGCCAAGATCCCGGTCTATTTGAAAACTAGGTAAATCTAAGGAAAATTTAAAGATGAAGATCCAGATAATGAAAGATGGGTAAGATTCATTTGGAAGAGGTATATGTTAGCTACAGGATCATCTATAATTATATCTGAATAGTCAAAATAAGCTTTGAGTTTTTATTAATTACTCGAACCGGCTTATAAATCAATTGAATTTACGGTATTGGTTCTGCGATAAAATCATTTCCATGGATAAGAGTCACTCTATAATTTAGTTCTTTTAACAATGAAATTATATTCTCATACATTTTTTGATGGATTTGGCTGCAGTTGTTTAAATCAACGCCTCCCATAATTTCAAAGACAATTACAGGCTTGTTGTTGATTATAGTGTTTACCGCACCTCTTAAGACATTTAATTCTGAAGACTCTACATCCATTTTAATAAACGAGACATTTGTTAATTCTAAACTGTCTAAAGTAATCATAAGTGCAGAGTCACCGCCTGATCCAACTGGAGTGCCGCCTTCATTGATAGGGTCTCTTGGTTGCATTTCTATCCATTTTTCTTCATCGCCTACTGCATTTCTTAAAATAACAACATTTTCATAACAATCATTTAGCATTAAATTATGAAAGAGCTCCCGATAAATTTTAAATTGGGGTTCAAATGCAATGACAGAACCTTCTTTACCTACACACCGAGACATTACTAAAGTATGAATTCCAATATGGGCTCCTAAGTCAATCGCGATAGTGTTTTTCTTTGTATAAGTTGCTACAAGATTTCCAATATTTGATTCCCAATAAATGCCTCTGACTAAGTGCCATTTAATTGAGTCGGGAATATCATCTATATAAAAGGAGCCTAAGTCTTTAATCGAATATATATTATACTCATTAAAAGGGAAGTCAGTAATATATTGATTGAGGTAATGATCAGAATTTCTTATTTTAATTAATTCGCTTAAATAACCCGAATGGGTCATAGCAGAAATTTGAGAGTTCAAAAGGCTTAAAAAAATAATTGTTAATAGAGTCATGATTTGTCGAACCAAAAAGGTTTTTTTGAGTTTTTAGGTTTGACGGGAATTTGTGATATTACATCGAAGTAGTCCCATACATTTCCATTAGGAATATTACGTGTTTTCCAACTTGCCACAGATAAAAGAAATTCCTCCGGATAAAGGGTCATAGCTGGGATTGTTAATGATGTAAGATTTAGCCACTCCTGAATCAGATCATTACTTTTTTGATAATTAGAGGAAATTCCAATAATAGTAGCTATAACATGTGGTATTTCGTATAAATCACTTACTGTTAAACCAGAAAAGGTAATAGCAGGGAGTGAAATAATGGGTTGTATAAAATTGAAATCATAATCCAAATTAATCCCATTGAATAATAAAAGCTTCCCTTCATTTTGAATTGTGGAAAACACTGAAGAAAGGTCGTTTGTTGGGTGCATAGAACAGTCAAGCCATAAAACATTTTGATAGCCAAGATCAAAAGCTTCTAAAAAGCTTAACAATTTAAAGGAGTACGGGATATGGCAAAATTTAATCCCACCCTTATTAAGAAGGGGATATCCTCCTAAGCGGTACAAAACATGACCTTTATAACCGACTTGATCGAGCTCTTCTAACAAATCTAGAACAGCCTCAATATAATTTTTTTGGTCCCAAGGATTTTTATTCGAGTTATGTGTAGCAAATAGAATAATGCAATTAGATTTATCTTTAGGAGAAGCATTTCCGCAACTTTTAATACAAAAAATGGGAGGCTCAAAATTAGGACCAATAAAATTCATGTTTTGGAGCATTCGTTGGTTCCATGTAGAAACTCTATCGATTGGAGGATTCAAAAATAAAGAATTGAAGACTATATCAAGATAAGGGCGTCTTCCATACATTAAATAATTTTCAATTTTTATATAATCTTCGATTGTTGGGTTATAGAGATTCGTTAAAGATTTCCAGAGAAAAAAAAGCTCATGATCGATATAAATTGGGGTTATTTTGTCAGCAATAAATGATTCTGAGCAAAGAAAATTCAAACTAGAAAAAAAAAGAAAAAAAATTTTTTTTATCAAATCTAGATCGGAAGAGCACAC
>CALKUQ010000062.1 GCA_937996705.1 uncultured Chlamydiae bacterium | reverse complement strand
TAGAAAACGCCAAAACCGAAATCGCCTTCTTCTTCCCTAAAGAGTCGATCTACTCCAGATCCTGCTCTAGCTGCTCCTGCTCCCACTAATTCTCCTCCCCTAGCGCGCATTTCCCCCGGCCAAGCCAAGAAATGCGCCTCCCTTCAATTCCCCTAAAAATATCCACAAATCTCTAATAATAAACAAGTTAATCTAATTCTCCACCCAATCAAATCATAATTATACAGCAATTAAATTGATTTTTAAAAAAAATTATGATATAATTGCTATAATTAATTTAACAATAAAAAGGAGTTTATTGTGGAACTAGCTAATCTTTATCATTCAGGATCACACTACAAAAAATTTCCCTGTGGTGATTCCTGTTTCGATGTCGATGATAACCTCGACCCACAGGGGGATCTAAGCAAAATAGATCCCTTAGAAGATGGAGCCCCTGGAACAGCTCAAAATAGCGGCCCTCCACAATTATTACGGAGCTATTTAAATCTAATAGAAAAACTTTTTGCAACGATATTTGCAGGGACAACAACACCTTCCCCGAATCCGGGACCTCAGACTCCAGAAGATGATTCCACTAATTACGGACTCGCAATTGATAGCGATCCAGAAGAGCCAGAAAGCGATCCGCAACACGGAGTTTTTCGAATCGCAACTCCTGAACATTTACATCAGCCAGATGAGCTAGAAAGCGATCCGCAAGACGGAGTTTTTGTAATCGCAAGTCCTGAAGATTTAGATCAGCTATATGCGCTAGGCGATTCAGAAGAGCCAAAAAACACTCCGCAAACTTCAATGGAGGGAGAAATAAACGCTCCTAATCAAGGCGAAATTACTCCTAATTCTGTCCAAGAGGGAAGCTTGAAGACAACTTTTAAATGGAGCACTCTGTTAAGTTCTGCTCTCAACGGAATCGCCACCATTATTAGGAATATTTGGCAAGAACTGCTAATTAGGCTTCATATAATTCCCAATCCGAATGATGACCCTAGCTACTGCAACCAATTTGAGGATCAGTGAGTTAGTAAAGTGCCTTAGGGAATTTGTCTCCGAAGGTAGTGAGGAAGTAATTTTTT
>CALKUQ010000061.1 GCA_937996705.1 uncultured Chlamydiae bacterium | reverse complement strand
CAATTTTAAAGATGAAGATGCAGGTAATGAAAGATGGGTAAGATTCATTTGGAATTGAGTATATATCGCATTTAATCATGAATATTACAGCTGCTATCAGAGAAAGGGTGCAAGGATCAATGGGAGAGATCTAGCCGGGGAAGGAAGAGTCGCAATAGAGAGAAGAATTATTCATGCAGATAAAACTAGCTTGCTGAATGAGATAGAAAAAAGCCTTTTCAATCGTTGATCTAGGAAAAATAGTCCGTGCGATGAACTTGACAGATCGGCCTTTATGGAAGAAGCTTTTCAAAACATTGCTCCTATAACCAGGACTTAAAGCTTGTGTCCCAACGGCAGCGGCAATGATTATATCGGATCGTCTAGAATGAGAGATAGACATTCCCTATGGAGATTTAGCCAATGATGAAGTCATTCTCAGAATGATTCGTGAAAATGGACTTAGGCCTGTTGAATCAAGGGCGGTAAATTTTCAAGATTTAAAGCGCGTTTTGGAAGAAGGTGGCCCCGCTTGCGTCAGTGTGACTACATGGCCTTTTAAAATCATTCAAGGTCAAAATTGAGATTAGACCTAATAGGTTCTTTATAAATTCCACTTTTTTTGAAACTCATACCTGTGCAAACAAGGGGTCAGACGTCCAAAGTTCCAAGTTTAGGTCAACTTGGAACTTTGGACATCTTACCCCTTGAAGTTTCCCGATTGTTTGTGAGAAATGCGTGAGAGGGACCGCAGTCACCTAAAAAAAGTACTTAATTTAATGATTTTTTGTTACACTATATTTTGTAAAACTAACATTTTAAGGTTTTTATGCTCTTGCCGCTATCTAGTATTCCAAGCTGTTTTCGAGATTTTCAAAAAAAATACGGGATTACCCCTATTTTCAAAAAAATATCGACTATATCTATTCAAATTTTTGAATCCTTAATTCAACTGGCTAACTATGTTTTTGATCAAGGTAAGCGTCTTTATAATTTTTCGCGAATCCATACCCTCCCAACCCGATTAAACCAGCAATCTGGGGGTTTGAATAGAGGACCACAACAAGGAGAGCTACCTGAAGTAGGAGGAGGGCTGGAAGGAGCAGAGCCAGGGGTAGAACCAGAAGCAGAAGTAGGAGAAGGAGTAGGAGTAGGAGCAGAAGCAGAAGCAGAAGTAGAAGTAGGAGTAGGAGAAGGAGTAGGAGCAGAAGCAGAAGTAGGAGTAGGAGCAGAAGCAGAAGCAGAAGTAGGAGTAGGAGAAGGAGTAGGAGCAGGAGTAGGAGCAGGAGTAGGAGCAGGAGTAGGAGCAGGAGTAGGAGCAGGAGCAGGAGCAGGAGCAGGACTTGGATTGGATTTAGTTGGGTCTAGATGGCTGAGCGAAAGTGATTTTGAAGTGGGCAGACCCCGTGTAACACCAAATCCTTCAAAACCAAATTTGACGACGATGGATCGAATCTATTTAAGCTCTGAGGAGGTAGTTAAGGTAACCCGGGTGCTAGAGTCCTTTCAAGTTTTTACAGATAATAGTGGCTTAAAAGACAATATCTTAAGATATTTATCCTCCTCTAAACATCTGAGTTGTTCTATGCTATTACAACCGCAACCTAATCCCGAGTTCCTCGAAATTCCTATCCTGAGACTTGGGACCGCTTTTTTACACAGGATAACTCTCTTATATAAAGAAAAGTATGGTGTTGACATTATTTTTTGTAAATACGATCTCATCCCTTCCCTTTTGGAGGAGCTTTATGCAAGAGCTCAAGGAACAGGTCCTAAAGTGATAGGGGTAATTCGGGTGAGTTGTGCTGTGTCTGAAGGTCATGTCACTCCGTTTCTTATTAATTTTTCTGATCCGACTAGAAATCAAGTTTTAGTCTTGGATAGTATCAATAGCATTGATATTGGGTGCATGTGCACAAGCTGGGAAACGAATGGATCAAAATTTGAAATTTTTGCAACAAGCCAAACACGTCAAACAGACCAATACTCATGCAGAGTCGAAGCTCTGGCACTTTTAAAACGAGCCTTATTGGATATTAATAATAGAGTTGGATCTGGGGGGGCTATTGATTTTAGAGAAATGTGTAGAACTACACCTTATCAGTATGAACCCGATATAATTGAAGCGTACCCACCTATTCGATGGACTTATATAGATCAATTGAAGGAGTATACAACTGCAGAGGATGTTGTAACGGAACCGTTGATTCGAAGTAAATTAAAAGATATAGATAGTTTTTGGTCTAAATATAGAACGAAACTAGATTATGCTAAATTGTTTCAATTTATTGTTTATGGTCAAATAGTACCTCAAGAGCAAAAGGAAGTTCAGGATTTAGATGAGAGGTTAGGCGAAAAGGCCGGCGTAATTCTATCAGAAAACCTATCTTCTACTTCATGCGTCTCTTTGAAGATCTTTTTAACTTCTTCGAAGGTTGTGAATCTATTTCTTTTAGCAAAAGGGTGGAAAATTGGATACAGACATGGAGGTGTCCCACTATCAGATGTCCCAGGAGTACTCCGGAGGTTTGTTGTCAAAGAGGGGAGTGAGTCTGCAGCAAATTCAGCCGCACGAACACCATGCGAAGAAATTCAAACAGCAGAAGCAGGAGCAGGAGCAGGAGCAGGAGCAGGAGCAGGAGCAGGAGCAGGAGCAGGA
>CALKUQ010000060.1 GCA_937996705.1 uncultured Chlamydiae bacterium | reverse complement strand
GATAGTAATTTCATAAATTATTCCTTGACGAAGGAAAAAGGAGATAGATCGAGTTGCATCACAAGGACTGCTTCCTCATCTCCAAATTGATGTTGAAGTGCCTCAAAAAACATTTTTTCGTCTCCTTTTGAAATTTTTACAATGCCCTGTAGAGCGTTTTTCATAACTTTTAGGGCCATGATAGGATCTTTTATAAAGACATGTTCATCAGTTGCTCGATATTTTAAAGCTTCATCATAAAACTCACTGAGCCTTTGAATATTGCGGAATAAATTATTTTCCAATCTAGCTGCTTGTTCTGGGTCATCAATTATTTTATCTATCATGCTTTCCAATTCAGCTAATCGGAGTTTTTGCCATTCTTTATCTAGCCTTACTCTAGCTCGAGCACGCTCTAAAAGAAAGGAACGTGTCTTGTTAGATGATTCTTTTTTCTTAGATAATTCCTTTTCACGTTCAGAAAGAAGATTCTTTGTGTCTTCTAATTCTGATTTCATCGTAGCTAGTTTCTGTTCTTTTGCTTGTTTTTCTTTTTCTAACTCAAGCTTGAGTTTTGCAATTTCTTTATCTTTTTGATTCAAATTTTCAGCGAGTTGAGAAGAAGGGAGTTCACTCTTTTTCTCTTCACTTTTATTGCAAGAACAGAGTAGGGCAACGCTCACCAGAGCCAGATAGTACAAACGCATCATCGATCTCCACATAACCGATCTTTACGTAGCGCAAATTTTTCACATACACAAGAAAAAAGCAAATCTTTCTCAATAGTAACACAATTACCTACCTGAATAAAAGTTCCTGGGATGGACTTTTTTTAAAGAGGCTAGTAAGATGAGAACCCTATGAATACACACCAAGAAGAGGAACAAATAGACCAAATCCAGAGACCCCTAACAGATCCTGTGCTCCTTTCTCAAATCAATCTTGATAATGCAAAAGAGATGTTAAAGGAGGCAGAGGAACAACTCGATGGTCTCACAAAAGGTCGAGAAACAGTAGACCAAAAAATCACTTATTTTCTAGGTGCACTCATTGTGGTTCTCTCCTCTGTAAGTGGATTTGGGTTAAAGCCCTTTCTAAAAATGGCTGTAGACAGAAACTATTTGCCCCTCTCTCTCTTTTTGGGGTTTGTCCTTTGTCTCTGTGCGTTCATTATCTGGCTGGCTTTTGCTCTTTTACCCAAAGATTGCTATATCAAGGGACTAGACCCTCTCATCTTTTGGGATGAGAAATTACTCACAAAACCCCCGATTAAGATGATTGTATCCATCTGTGAGCAGTATCAGTACATGATTGACTTTATGAGAGAAGTAATCTCAAAAAAGGGAAAAGCTCTAA
>CALKUQ010000059.1 GCA_937996705.1 uncultured Chlamydiae bacterium | reverse complement strand
TGCTCCTGCTCCTGCTCCTGCTCCTGCTCCTGCTCCTGCTCCTGCTCCTGCTCCTCCTCCTGCCCCTGTTGAACCTCCACGTACACGGCTAAAGGGAGATGGAGCCACTAGAACATCTCGAGTTGCTGCTGCTCCCGCTCCTGCTCCTGCTCCTGTTCCTACTACTCCTCCCACTGCCGGACTAATAGAGGGGGCGGATAAATCAGGCTTTGGAACTCCTTTGTGCCTTGAAATAAAATCAGGTATCGAAGCTCCTTCTACTGCATCTTCTCGGCGAGCAACCCATCCATCTATCCGTCCAAGCTCAACGTTCAACGCCTGTTGAAAATCATCATTTCCAACACCTTTTAAGAAGGCTTTCATGGGACCCATGTGTCGACTCTTAAGGCAAGCAAGAACGACATTTTCCCAGGAGGCCTCTTTTAGAGGAAGTTTGTGGCCATCACAGTATTCGTGGTAGGTCGATCGGTCCTTTGCTCCAAGGGCTGCAATGTAGTGAGCGGTCTCTTGAAGTTTGGGAGTCAGTGTCGTAATTCCATAGAGAGCTTTAAGACGCCCCTCAATTTGAGGTCTCAGGGCATTTACACCAGCTGCATCTAAATTGCCAAGATCGCTCACCTCTGCAAGAACTGCTTCTAGGGCGAATAGATTAATCGCCTCAAGCTCTTTTTTCTCCTCTTCTAGCTGCTTTAGATGACGGTTTGTCTCTAAGGTAGGAATCGGAGTTGTTTTTAAGTCTCGAATTTTCTCATCTAAAAAGCCCTTCATAGATTCAATCATGGTTTGAACCGCTGAAATCCTTTTTTTTGCTGAAATTAGAGCCGCGTGAGCCGCAGTAGCCTCTAAAAGCTTTACCGTGCCCTCTTCGAACTGAAACTTTTTGATTGGATCGTTCGAAACAAACGAAAAAGCCCTCCCTCGGACCTTCTCCCCGTGCACCCCAGCCCTGCACTTTGGAAAATCTGCCCCACCGCCAATTGTCCAACTCCCAATCGCCTTCCCTAATTTATTTACAAGGGGGTGAAACATCTCCTGCTCGTCCCCTTGGCTAAAGTCTATTTGCTTTTCATCCCTATTTGATGAATCGTCTACCCAACATTTAATCACCCTCCGTTCAAAATCAACCTGAACTCGAACCATCTCACGAGGTTTACCTGGATACTTCGTTCGGGCCACCTGCTCACGGAGTGCTTGAAGGGCCGCATCTGCCGCTCCCCTCTCACCGGGAGCGAGCTTCACTTCCATCCAATTCCCTGGGCTAATCTCCTTCCAACACTTTAACTCTGAGCTGTCAGGCTCCCCAACAACCGCCCTAACCACAGAATGACCACCTCCAGCTGCAGAAGCTACCCCTAATCCAGCTTCCAAAGAATCAAGCACTGAACGGCTTGCATCATCAACTCGTCCTGCAACATCCCTTACTGTCGCTTCTGCTGCTGCTCCTACTCTTGCTGCTGCTCCTACTCCTGCTGCTGCTCCTACTCCTGCTGCTGCTCCTACTCCTGCTCGTGTTCCATCCATAATTTCCCCCTTATTCTACTTTGAGTAACAAGATTTTAGAGTTAATAGGCAAACAAAAAAATGCCCCGCATCGTTTGACGCAGGGCAAAATTCTAACATTAAAATAGTTGTAAAACGGATTATCTGCTTGCAATCGCTTGTCCCATTTGGCTCTCTTGACTGAAGAGCTGTTTCTGAGCATCGATAGCTTGCTGGTAAAGAGAAGCTTGTGATTGAGCCGCTTTATCATCTTGAGCTCCACCATCTTGAGCTAACTGGCTCTCCATCTGAGCTTGAGCCCTATTAGCCTCCTCTTTAGCCTTAAGTGTATCGGCATTAGCCGCAACACCTGCATTACTTGCTTGGCTGATCGAATTAGCTGCAGAAACCGCTGTCGAAATAGCATTGATCATATGATCGTACCCTTCTTTTGCAAGGGCTCTTGAATTTTTAAACCCATTTTTAAATTTAGTAAGCTCTTTTTCGCTCGTACAAGAGTTGGCTAAGTCACTTAATGTAACTGCGTTTCCATTATCATCTCTAGCTACAACGACTGCACCTACATTATAGTCTTTATTTTTACTTTTTTGAGTTTTGATCTCCTCATGCAAAGTACTAAATTTTTCCAGACTAAATCTTCCATCGCTAATTTCTTCCCTTGTTTTTTTCAAGAGTGCAATCTTTTCAGGAGTCATCGGGGTTGTTACAGGATCACTTGAATCTCCTGCAACAGCTCTCACTGCGCCACTTGCAAGGTGAGGATTTGCGTGCTCAAGCAAATCTTCCATATTTTTTACCGGCTTCTGAACCTGAAAAGAACTTCCAACACCCACAATTCCGACACCAGCTGAGATACCAGAAGTTACAGCAGCACCTATTTGCATGTTTTTATCCTGCTCAACTAGGTTAGCTGCAGCGGTACCTGCATCAATGGTTGCTTTGCCGACGGCAAGTGTGGCTGCAAGCTTTGCATTTGCAGTATCGACCATAACCTCAGTCTCCCCTTTTCTGAGATCTGTAAGCTCGTCTTGAACTGCTAACATCGCTGCCATTACAACAGCCATCGTTCCGAAATAATTCGGCTGATTTGTGGAAGAAGACGGCCCAGATCCACCCGTTTGTCCAACGTCTTTTATACTTGGATTTTGCATAACTTCCCCCTTAATTTATAATTTATTAATCTTATTATATGATTACTTTTTAAAATTACCCTGCTGCTAATATTTGGTTTACTGCACTTGCAGCTCCCCCAGCAGCGCTAGCCATTTGATCCATCTCTTCGTTAGTCCCTTCCAAAATATTGGATCCTGTACTATTTAATTTACTTGCAGCATCTGACATGGTATCCATATTTGTCAGAGTCATTTGTAATGCAGCCTGAGAGTCTGCCAATTTTTTAGTAAATTTAGCCTCAGTGCTTAAATATTCAGCTCTTTTTATTGCAAACCCTACCTGCACTGCATCCTGAGCAACTTTTGGAAGCTGAGCCCCTACTGTAAAGGCTCGTCCAACAGCTCCAAATTTTTCGAGAATATTTTCTCTAGTTACACCGCTCATGCTTGTTGCCTTAAATCCTGAATAGGCAGAAAGAATTGCCATTACAACATCTAAGATAACCCCGAGCGCTGCACCTTTTTTGCTTTTTGCAAAATTAGGATCGCTCGACTCCATCATGTCAAACACTATCCCAGAAGAGGCAAGAGAGGCAAGTCCCTCTGAAACCCCTGTTCTCCAAGTGCTTCCCCAGCCGCTTGAAAGTTTCGAGGTCCAAGAATTTGCAGCATCTACCCCAGCTGTTCCAGCTTCTTCAGCAGCTGTTGTAGCAGCTGTCGTAGCTGATGTTAAAAGAGAAGTACCTGCAGAAGCTCCCATCGAAAAGATAGCAAACATCACAGCCACTACAATTTTACCTACTATGTTCGCAACAGCTTGTTGCTTTTCAGCAGCAGTTTCATTTGAATCTTTTCCTTGTGCGTTTACGATGTCTGTTGCAATCGCAGTTGCAATGTCTGTTGAGACCGGTGAAGCCATAATGCCACCGATTAAAAGTGCCAAAGCCATTGCACCCGCACCCCCAGTCGCCCCAGCAAGTAGAGCGCCACCAAGAACTGCAAATACTTGTATCGCAATCATCCAAGGAGGTTGCTCTGCAGCCTTTGCAGCGGCTTCAAAAGCAGCTTGAATTTGAGTTACAACGCTCGTTAACTGGTCTTGTGCTACTTGCACAGATTGCTTATTCACTTGAGCTAAATCGTTGTTCTGATTTACCTGCTGCTGAGCAATCGTTGTCTGAAATTCTTGCAAAAACATAAGTGCATTCCCAAGTCCTCCATCAGAAGGCTGAGAAGAGTTCTGGTTTTCGCTCCCCTCTGTTGAACACTCTCTTCTCTCTGTCATTTTCTTCAAAGCTGGCAGAATCGACTCTTTCAACACTTTTTCAATATTTTCAGAGCCAACCTTTTTTACATCTTCACTAAATTGTAAAAAAGCTAACCTTGCTGCTTGTTGCTTAGGATCTTCCAGAGAAGCCTCCGCCATACTTTCAATATAACCACTATCGTTGATTTCAGGAGTTTTCTGCTGAACATCTTTAAGCAAATCTTCAATTCTGTAAAGAGATGCAGCTAAAGCTTTAGCGCCTTTTGTTTTCATCTCTTGTGTCAATAACGATCCGTCAATATTTGAAGAATCTACTTTAATCGTTTGAGTCATACATAACCCCCCGCATTTTGTATTATATTTATTAAAAACCTAAAGATAAGCTTAGCTTGCCCAAGCTTTAACACACTGGTCTACGCCATTAACAAAGTCTACTGTCGATTGACAAAACTGTAAGACGAACTGCAACTCAGGAGTCTCATTAGTAACAGCTGTACCTAGCCCACTAACCCCTGTATTATAGTCGTTGTTCCTATTAGATACGATTGTCTGTTGCACGTTATAAAAAGTCGAAGCAGAGGTCATCTCTTCAGAGGCGCTGGATCCTGAAATTCCAGCCATCTGATCAGCCAAATGCTCTAACCAATCGTTCTCACCACTAATTGCCTGAGAACTTCCATTGGCCAAATCTTCCAAAACCATACTTTCGTGAGCCTGTCTACTCGTGATGTCATCAGCCGTCTCTATTTGTCCTTGCAATAAGCTGACAATAGGATCTTTCTGGCCGTTTAAAAAACTTAAATTTGTATCTTGCGTCATAAAACCTCCTTATTGGGTTTTCATTTGACCTAATATCATTAAATATAAAGAGTATAACTTCTTCATAAAATTATTAAACGCATCTTGTTCCGTTGTCGTTAAAGAGGTGTCGTACTGCGTTTTTGCTAATTGCCCTTTATTTACACCACCTACTTGACTTGACAACATTGTCAAGGTACTAGTCACCGAATTGATCCCTGTAGGGTCGGAAACTCCTGAAGAGGCCGATCCTGGAGATTGGGCTCCATTAGGACCCCAACTCCCTTTATACAAATCCCAAAGTCTCTCTAGCCCCCCTGCCACGCTTGCTAATCCCGAAAGAGAAGAGAGACTAGACAAAATTTGAGTCTTCATTGCGGACTGACCAGGTAAGGAAAAAAATGGATCAGAATTCAGTTCATTATAAAAGCTTTTAAGGTCGTAAAGAAAGTCTGAAGTTCCCCCTCCAGCTTGCCCACTAGTAGTCGACGCATCTTGATTCGCCTCATCTAAATCTTGATTCAACTTGTCCCCAGCTCCTATGTAGCTGTTGAGTTTGTTTTGTATTTCAGAATCAAATCCTACAGTTTGCTGTCCGTACGTGCTCATTAAGGAAAAAACTGCCATCAATGCACCCTGACCCAAATGCTGTCCTGCTCCTAATGGGGTATCGAGTATCGATCTAATCGCCTGTTGAATTTTCCACGGATCATAAGTACCCATGCCCATGTCTGTATAGATTTGGTACGGATCATTGGGATCTCCATACTGACCCCCAACGCCACCTCCGTACCCCGGTCCACCTTGAGGTCCATAGTCACTGCTACCCGATGTTGAATCTGTCATGCACACCTTTCCTTACCCTTTATTATAAAGGAATTTGTTTAAAAAATCAAGTAAAAAACTCTTTATTCATCCCCAAACCCCTAAAAATCATGCGTTTGCATATTAAGGATATATTAAGAGATTCTCTAACTTCGTATCCATTTCTGCTTAAGGGGCCTCTTTTTCCGAATCGGCCCTTCGTCTAAAGCGCCCCCTTTTTGCCTCTTAAGCTCCTTAATTGTTTTATTTAAGCGAACCTGCTCTTTGAGCCAAAGATCTTTCATATTTTGTATGTGGGGGGGGAATTTGCATAAATCTTCTCCGGAAAGGTCATTTTTAGAAACCCTCTCCTTTTCCAGGATCGCCTCTTCGATCTCCTTAATACTTTTATTACGATCGACAAATTTATCTATAATCGTAATTTTATCTTGAATCTCTCTAGCCTCTTCTATGTTTTGATTGACAGAGTAAAAATATTTCCAGAACTGGAAAAAAATCATCCAAAAGTCTTTTTGCCCACTTTTTACATTGGTCTCAAGGGTCTGGTTCAATGCAGAAAAAACTTCTTCTAAATCATACATAATTTCAATCTTTGACTTTAAGTCTGTTTTCCATTTTTCTCTTTCTCGACTTTTTTGAACGGGGCTTGACTACTTCCCTTCTCGTCTTCTCTATTAAAGGCTCCAACTCTTGCTTCATCACCAAGATCTTATCTTTTATCTCTCGATACATCTCTCCTGCAGGCTCTTTAGACTTTAATACAGCCTCCATAACCTTTTTAAAATCAATATGAGTTTCCCCCTGAACTTGATCAATATACTCATTCATTAACAATTGAAAGCTGTACATTGACTCAATAGCACTCTTTTTTGCCCCCGGCGGGCACGTCTCCAAAACTTCCCTAAACCCGTCATACAATTCGTAGACCATTTTCACAAACTCTTCTTGTGTAGGGGCATTGGGAATTGGTTTTAAGATTTTATCCATTTTGATTTCCTTCCTGTCGCCTTTTTTTTCATCTTGGCCTTAAGCTCAAGCTCCCTTTGCTCCTTCTCCTGAAGCATCATTTTTTTATCCTCTTCTCTCTCTTTAAACAATTTTTTTTGAGTCTCTTGAAGAAACTCCCATTGTTCTGGGGTAAAATTTTTCTCCTCCTGTGAAAGTTTTTTCACCTCCTCAGGAGTGAGCCCCATTCGCCTCTGTGACTTTTCATTTTCCTCTCGAATTCTTTCTCTTAACACACTCATTTTCTGAACAATAACCTCTTTTTCGTCTTTTGTACCTGCGGCTAAAACTTGATTATACCGCTCAAAAAAAGCTGTACACCCCTGGAAAATCTCTTCCAGTTTTTTCTCCTTTTCCTCTTCGCCCTCAGAAAGAAGCTTCATAAGTTTGTCAAATTCATCTTCCATCATCTATAATGATTTCCTTCTTTCCATTATTTTACGCAAGGGTTAAATAGAAGATATGTTAGAGATAATTTTTCATGAACTAGAGAAGCATTTGGGCCTAGTGGTCTCAAAAGATGAGAAAGGGGTGCTAGGACCTTATTCTTTGACTATAAACGAAGAGATTATTGTTTATGTTAAAGAACTTAACCCTGGCATCACCTTTAAAAGTGTTATTTACCCTCTTTTTTCAAGCTCAGATAGGGAGGGGTTATTTAGCTATTTAATGAAGGCTAATTATATAGGTCAAGGGACGGGTGGAGCGATTATTGCCCTTGACCCCGATGAGAAACTCTTGACTCTCTCTCTTGTTTTGTCTTATGAAGTAAATTATAGGATTTTTAAGGACCGGTTAGAAGAATTTATAAATTATTTGGAGTATTGGAAATTAGAACTGAAGCGATTGGAAACTAGACAAATAGTATAAATTTAGGTATTCTATCCACGACCTCCTATTAATACAGACGGGAACAAGGGGAATTCAGTGATTGGTTATTTAATTTGTGAAGATGGTCCGCAAATAGGGCTCATTATTCCCTTAAACAGCGGGAATGAATGGATTATAGGGAGAGACCCTAACCTTTCTGCAATACTGCTAGAAGATCCCATGGTTTCAAGAAAACACGGGATCATTAGATTAGAGGATGGCCATTTTGTTTTAGAAAATCTTAGCGAAGTTAATCCCATTAAAATCAATGGGGAAGCCCTTTCAACTTTTCAATTAGAAGAAAATGATACCCTGCAAATAGGGAATAATTATTTCCGCTTTACCCTTTTAAACCCTGATAAAGAAGAAGCTCATCAAGAGGCCCCAAACGAAATCCCTAGCACCTTACCATTCACTATTACATCCCCCTCTCGGTTTTTCATAAAAGTTCTTTCTGGTCCCAACCAAGGGGCTGAATTTGGAATGAATAGCGACTCCTCCTATGTTCTAGGAAAAGATGCTTCTGCAGACATTGTGTTTCAAGATCTAAGTGTCTCTCACCGACATGCAAAACTCGTTATCAGTGATGACGGAAGTGCCACTATTGAAGATTTAAACAGCCGTAACGGAATTATAATTAATGGATTAAAGATGGAAGGGAGTTGCGCCCTTCAAACTGGGAGTGTCGTCTCTATTGGCACAACTGTCTTTTTATTTGTAGATAAAGAGGCCTCAGAGCAGACAATTTATTCCCCTTCTCCAAGATTTTATGAAGAACCGGCTCTTGTAACCACAGAATCGACGTCAGAAAAAACAGAGGTAACCGAAAAAAACTGGAAAGAGACTAAAATTCCAACAAAGCATTTAGTATTAGCAAGTTCTCTATCTGTTTGCTTTATCGTGGGTCTCATTGGATTGATCTCTCTGTTTCACAGCCAAGAAATTATCCCTCAAGACTTTGATCCAAATCAAAAAATTCATGAAAAAATTGCCCACTTCACTAATGTCCAATACTCGTTTACCCCCTCATCAGGGAGCCTCTTTTTAATCGGGCATGTTCTCACCGATGTTGAATACGCAGAGCTTTCTTATTTACTTAATTCTCTACCCTTTATTAAGCAAATCGAAGACTCTGTTGTGATTGACGAAGGGGTATGGCAAGAAATGAATGCATTAATCTCCAAAAACCCGAATTGGAGAGGGATTACCATGAGTGCAACAGCTCCTGGCAAATTTGTCTTAAGAGGCTATCTTCCCACGGAAGCAGATAACATCCCCTTGCAAGACTATATAAACTTGAATTTCCCCTATTTGAATCTTCTTGACAATCAAGTTATTATTGAAAATACTCTCCAAACGCAAGTAGAAACTCTCTTGCTAGAATACGGATTTACAAATACCGATTTGCAAATGGGAAATGGGGAAGTATTGATTTCTGGAAAGGTGTTACTGAAGAGAAAACCAGAATTTCTTGAGCTTCTTGGTGAGATTCAAAAAATTCCAGGGGTGCGTCAGCTGAAAAACTTTGTCGTTTATGTCACTGAGTCTTCTTCTCTCATTGATTTATCGACGCAATATAAAGTAATGGGATCTTCAAAATTAGGAAATATCCGCCAATATGTATTAATCGGCGGCAAGATCTTAGCAATTGGAGATACGTTAGATGGGATGATGATTACAAACATTTCAGAGTCCGAAGTACTATTAGATAAAGATGGCGTTAAATATAAAATTGACTACAATCCGCAGTAATTGTTATGCCATAATTATAAGAACACTATTTTTAGGGAGCAAGCGATGTTTGGTTTAAAAAAAGATACAAAGCCTAAGATTTTTGAGTTTGATCTGGAAAAGGATTTAAAAGATGATGGAAAGCAAAAAGCTGTTATGCAAAAAGCTGAAAAACAGGTACTTACCATCAAATCCCAACTGCGCGAAGGCTCCGACTCCACCTCTTTTGAGCATTTAGGCCTACTTTTGCACGGCTATTCTGCATTATTAAAAATCGTTTCAAACATAACCAACAATAAGTAGGGGAATTATGCAACATCCATGGGCAACCATTTCATTTAGAACTCTGATTAACAAATACGTTGCGATGCAAAGCGCCGTCACCTCAATGGTCCGGTCAGTTGCAAGCCGTATGAGTGCTGCAACCCCTGGTAAATTTTTACTGCTTCAATTTGCCATGGCTCAAGTAGCTCAAATTGGAGAATCGATTTCTAACTTACTTAGCCAAGTAAACTCAGTAATCGGTAATGCGATTCGAAACCAAAAAACAGGTTAATCAAACTAAGAGAAGGGGAAAATTATGTCTCAGGAAGCACTAAAAAACTACAAAGAAGACTTTCTACTTCTTTTAGAGGCAGGCTTTATTGCTGTGAATGCAGCCGATGAGGACTCTGCTGTTAAACTATTTAAAGCAGCAGAAGTTTTAAAACCTGAAAGTACTTTTCCAAAAGTGGGCTTTGGGTACATGCACCTTTGCAAGCTAGAGCTTAAGCAAGCAATTGCTGCCTTCAAGGAGGTTCTTGCAAGAGAACCCGATAATGAAATGGCAAAAACTTTTATGAGCATTTGCATGACTATGATTCCCAATGAAGTCAGTGCTGGCGAAAAATCGTTAGAAGAGCTATCTAAATCAGATGACTCTAATATTAAAAAGCTTGCAACTATGGCTCTCGACTTTGCAGAAAAATTCATAAAAAAAGCCCCCTCCCCTCTTCAACCTCAACAACCTAAACAAAAAACAAAGTAGAAATGTATGTCTGAAAAACTCCCTGATATTGATAAAATTGACCGTGTCAACGAAATCCAACCAAAAATTACTGAAGAGATGCCTCAAGATGGCAAATTTGCAAGCTTGATGAACCAACCTTCAGAAAATGCAGTCTCAAACAACCCGAGCCAACCCTCTCCCATGGAACTGTCTGCACAAAATACAAAAGCTGCAAGTGCACCTCCAACCTTAAGTGAGGTCCAGTCTCAGTTTCAATCTGTTGGAAGTTCCCTTGCCGATATAAAAAATCAACTTCATACTAAAGGTCTTAAGCTTAAACAATCTGATAAATATCTACTCCGCAGCAAACTCGCCTCTGCTAATGACAACATCCGGAGTGCCGTGCAAAATTCAGGAGCTCCTGTAGGACCTGCCCCTGACCTCTCCCAAAAGCACAACCCTATAGCTAAATTTCTAGAAATGGTTACCGATGGACAAAGACAACTTGCATCTGCAGCAAATGAAATCAATACCCTTAACGCCTCTGGAGACTCTATCAGTGCAGGGAAACTCCTCCTTGTCCAGGTAAAGCTTCAAAAAGCGCAACAAGAACTAGACTACAGCTCTACCATCCTCGGAAAATCGACGGAAATGATCAAGACCCTCATGAACGTCCAGATCTAATATTGGGGTCAGGCCTGACATTCGGATATTTGACTATTTTAATATCCGAATGTCAGGCCTGACCCCAAAACATGAAGGAAAGAGATGAGCGAATTTGATTTTGTAGTAGGAGATTTGCAAGAAGGGCTTGATGAGATTGAACTTACAAGAGTCCACGGCAGAATCACGGAAGTGATCGGAATGTTAATTAAGGCAATCATGCCCCATGCTCGAATGGGTGAAGTTTGCATGATTAAGAGGGACGGCCCACCTCTACTCGCTGAAGTTGTAGGTTTTACAAAAGATGAAGTTTTTTTATCCCCTTTAGGGGAAATGTCAGGGATTAACCCCTCTTCGGAGGTGATCCCCTTAAATAGTTCCCTTCGAATTAAAGTAGGTCCTGCCCTTTTAGGCCGAGTACTCAATGGACTGGGAGAGCCCTTAGATGAGCTAGAAAAAGGACCTCTTAATTTAACTGAAAGTTATCCGGTAATTAATTCCCCCCCCGACCCCTTGAAAAGAAAAAAAATCACAAAGCCCCTATCAACAGGCGTTCGTTGTATTGACGGTGTTCTTGCCTGTGGGGAAGGGCAGAGGGTGGGGATTTTCGCTGCTGCAGGTGGCGGTAAATCTACCCTTCTTGGAATGATTGCAAAATTTGCGCGGGCCGATGTGAATGTAATTACCTTGATCGGTGAAAGGGGTCGAGAGGTTAGAGAGTTTTTAGAAAATGACCTTGGCCCCGAAGGGCTTGCAAGATCCGTGATTATTGTATCGACCTCTGATCAATCGGCTCAACTTCGAATTAACGCAGCCTATGTAGGAACTGCAATTGCAGAGTATTTCCGAGATCAAGGGAAAAAAGTGATCCTAATGATGGACTCGGTCACCCGTTTTGCGAGGGCTCTTAGAGAAATCGGCCTTGCTGCTGGGGAACCCCCCGCAAGAGCTGGCTTTACCCCCTCGGTTTTTGCGATCCTCCCAAAACTGTTAGAGCGCTCCGGAAATTCTGATGTTGGCTCGATTACCGCTTTCTACACGATCCTTGTTGCAGGGGACGATATGAATGAGCCGGTTGCAGATGAAGTAAGATCGATTTTAGATGGTCATATTATTCTCTCAAGTGAACTAGCTAGACAATACCACTACCCTGCGATTGATGTCCTCTCTTCTGTTAGTAGGATTTTATCTCATGTCGTTTCAAAAGAACAACTTGAGCTTATTGGTAAGATTCGAGAAGTGCTTGCTAATTACAAAAAAAACGAACTGCTTGTGAGAATCGGAGAATATAAACCAGGTTCTGACAAAAATGCTGACTACGCCCTAAAGTTTATTGATAAAGTAAATCGATTCCTCAAACAGAGGGTCGATGAAAAATGCTCTTTAGAAGAGACCCTCCAACAATTAAATATGTTGTTTAGATAATGGCAAAATACCCTTTGGAAGAACTCGCCCAAATCAAACAAAAACGACTCGAGGAGGCTGAAAAACTTTTAAAAGAGAAAAAAAGGCTTTTAGAGGTGGAAGAGGAAAAGCTTAAAAAAGCAGAAGAGAAGCGCGATCTTGTAAAAAAACACAGACAAGAGAAACTTAAAAAATACCTCGATGAAATGTATGAAGGGACTACTTCTGATAAAATTATGACCCATGAAAGGTATTTAAAAAAAGTGGTAGATGAGGAGCTAAAAGTTGAAGAAAAAAAAGTGCTCGATCAGAAGAAAATAGTAAAAAAAGCTGAAGAAGAGGTGGAAAAAGCTCGCAAGGAACGTCTTCAAAAAAATTTAGATGTAGAAAAGCTAAAACTTCATAAGGTCGAGTGGAAAAAAGAGATCGCTCTAGAAGATTTAAAAATAGAATCGAGCGAAACTGATGAAATGGGATCAAGTACCCACTTTAGGAAGAAGAGAGAGAGGCACTAATGACAGACGCCCCAAGAATTGATGGTACCCCAGATCCTAGAAAATCGTCTCAACTAAAGAGCGATGATCCTATTGATGCAGAAAAATTTAAACGGATGTTAAAAGTAGAAGACACTGATGAGGCTCAAAAACAACACAAACGGCGAAAACCCAAAAAAACTGAAGAAGAAGATGAGTTAGAAAGTGAAGAAGCCCTTCGTAACACCCCAAAAGAGGCGACTTTCGCAGCAATTTTTGGAGCTGGGAAAGCAAGTGAGGATATGTTTGCAAAAAAAGTGGGAGAAAAGCCCACTACTGCAGTAACAGGGACAGAGTTTCCCCTTTCCAATGTAATTTTAAAAGTTAACAAGAAATCTCCAAAGATTTTTCCTACACTAAATCTTCAAGACGCACTCCCCCAAGCATTTATACATAAAAACAACCCAATTGAGCTAAAATTGCTAGAGAGTCTTAGCCCTCCAGAACTTCCTCTGATCCAAGCTCCTAATCCGATTGCTGATCCCCACCCTTCTGAAAGAGAGTTTAAAGGAACCCTCTCTATTAAGGAGGAAGAGACCCAAACAGCTTCAGCAATTTTTCAACCCGACATCTCTCCCCCTATTATTGCAG
This sequence comes from uncultured Chlamydiae bacterium, assembly GCA_937996705.1. Lineage (GTDB taxonomy): Bacteria > Chlamydiota > Chlamydiia > Chlamydiales > 2-12-FULL-49-11 > VGMD01. Next base: position 4,793 of record CALKUQ010000059.1, on the reverse strand, counting down.
GCCCCCCTTTACTCACTGCAGAGTCGCCAACCTATACGGGGCTCTCTCCAGAGGTGTTTGATCTGTACGAAAAAATGATTGGCCTCTTAATGATTGAAGAACTTAAAGGGATCTCCATTACAACCATTAAACTCTGTATGCCGGGGTCGGTATTTAATGAGTGCGAAATAAAATTAGAACACTTTGACACAGCTCCTCACTCATTTAACATCCAGCTGTTAGGCAACCCTCTAGCTGTCGATCTATTTAATGCAAACTACTCTAAACTCGTAGCCTCATTCTCCGAAGGGAATTATAAATTCCAAGCTAATATCCGCAGGCCCATCCTCCTTGAATCGTACCAAAAGCTCACTAAAAAAAGTCTTCCCCAAGAGGAGATCTCCGAGGATGAAACAGCCATTTAACATGATCCTTCCTGCATTTCACTATTTAGCAGAAAATGCCTTTGAATCTGATCTTGAACGGCAAGAGATTAGAAAAAAGGGGGAACTCATGCAAAAAAATAGAGAAATTAGCGAGGAATCTCTTTTGTTAGGAGCTCAATACATTCCCTCAACACCAGAAATGTCTCCCCCCCTATCGATTGAATGGATAAATAACGAGATTGGGTATGGAGTTTTTACTACCACCCTTATCCAAAAAGATTCTTTTGTATGTGAGTACGTAGGAACGATTCGAAAAAATGACTCCCGAAGATATTTAGAGCCTCTCAATGATTATTGTTATCAATATCCCATCGTAGATGAAAGAGGGGTCAATTACATCATAGACTCAACCTCTGGCAATCTCTCCCGTTTTATTAATCATAGTTTTAGCCCTAACTTGCGCCCTGTTTACGCATTTAAAGAGGGGTATTTGCATCTTATTTTTTTAGCAATCAAAGACATACAGCCACATACTCAACTTCTGTTCAACTACGGAAAAAATTACTGGTACCTCCGTGGTCAACCCTTCCCTCTCTAAAATTGCAGATTTATTCAAAACCTGCGATAGTCGTAATAAATAATTTCATAATAAATAAATGAAAAATATAAAAAAACTATTTATATTTCTTTTAGCGATAATTACGTTTTATTATTCTGGCGTTTTTTTTGGAAGAGTTTCAAAAAAACAAGACACTATCTATTTAGATCTGGAGGCAAAATATTTTTCTACACAGGAATTGCTCTCCAACATTTTGAATTCGTGTGAGGCGCTTGCTGGTCAAGTAGCAAAAATCACAGATCGCGATCTCTTGAAATCTCAAGTTTCAGGAAATTTAATGGCCATCGCCGTTTTAGATGAAAGTAAAAAATTTCTCTACGGCTGGGAAATGGATACAGATCAACATGAAGGAGTTAGCCCAATTACATCAAGTTTTCTCCCTGAATCTAACTCTGATCTCGGTTGGGTAAATATCGACCTGAACTCTAAACTCTATACCTGCAGGGGCTATTACATCGTTCAAAGAGAGGACAACTCTTATCTCCTCCTTACTTATAGCCTTATCCCTGCCATCGATGCTATGGGTTTTTTAAGTTTTGGATTTGATAGTTTCTCCTACGTCGCATATAACTCCTCTAAGAGTTTAGTCACCTCCCTAAATTTTTCAAAACCTAGTCTATTTGCTAGAGTATTAAATTCCTCTATTTTTCTAGAAACTCAAGTGACCTCTAACTGGCTCCTTCTATTTTCAGGACACTGGTCCGATCTATACCCCTACTCAATCGAAGAAATCCATTATATTTTTTATACCCTTCTCCTTTGGGGAGCCTTATTAACTAGTGGGACTGCCTTTGTATTAAAAGCAAACACGAAAAGACCTAAGGCCCTTTGGGCCACCTCATTTGTTTTTTGCAGCTTTTCCCTCTTCCTTATTATTTTTCTATTTTTAGACCTCCCTTCCTTTTATAAAGAGACTGAAGAACGGACTCTCTCTTTTCGAAAACTCCAAGAATTACCAAAAAATAGGGCGATTTTAATTCCCACTGCGTTTTATCTTGAGTCCCTAGGATTCCCCAACGATTCCTCATTTGTAGTTTCAGGATTTATTTCTCAAATTTATCCAAAACACACTCCACTAGAAATAGGGTTTATATTTCCCAATGAATCAATTGTTTATCCAGCTACAATTACAGAAATTTCAAGATGGGAAAATGCAACTTCTTTTACGATTTTATGGCACTTCTCTGTTGGCCTCAATAACTCCTTTCCCCCCCTATTTTTCCCTTTTGATTCTCGGACGATTCCCATTAATCTCTGGCCCAAAGAGATTCATAAAGACCTTATTTTTTTCCCCAATTTTTTAAATTACCACAATGTCTCTATGCAAAATTTACTCAGTATTGACTCAAACGTAAATCCTGTCGGATGGCAAATCGTAAATAGCACCTACTTGCTCATTGACTCCGAAGCTTATGACTTCTTTGGCTTCTCTCATCTCCCCATCTCTTTTAAATATACAGTCTCCTTAGAAAGAGACTTTCTTGGAGCCTTTTTATCTAATATTCTAGTGCTTACACTTTGCATGCTGGTTGCTTTTTTAGTCCTTTTTATCCCTCCCAACTCTCTTTTAAACTCCCTTTTTGCAACAATTTCTATTTTTGTTGGGCTAATTTTTATTGCAGTAACCAATCATGCGGCCCTCCACACCAATTTGCAAGCATCCTCTTTTGCGTATTGCGAGTATTTGTTTATCGCATTCTACGTCATTATTTTAGCAATTACCATCGACTTTATTTTTAGAATTGGAGATCCCAATCCCAAAAAGGATCTGCTACTCATTCGAGCAGTCTCCTACTGGCCCCTTCTTCTTAGCTCATTTATTTTTTGCATGGCCGCATCTATATTATAATTACTAGATGTGAGAGTATAATAATCATGCAATTATAATTATAAATAATATGAAAAAAATAATAATATTTCTTATTTTCGTTATAACTTTATCTCTTACGACCTATCAATATATTGAAATGTCTAAGAAGCAGCATGCCATCCTTGCAGAACTTAAAAACAATCTCCTCTCTCAAAGACAAACTATTTATCAAACTCTTAAAAAATTTGAGTCTGAGGCCGCAGAATTAGCAAAAGTGCCCGACTTTAGCCTATTGCCTACAAAATTTTCTAAGCAGATCCTCTCTATTTATGTGTTAGATATCAACAGAAACTTTTCTAAGGGGTGGAAAAAGGATCTTGATAATCATGTTTTCCCTGTAGAGAACTTAATTCCTCCCGCATTCATACAAAAAAATGGGTGGGCAGACATAGAGCTTAACGTCTCCCTAAGAACTTCCAGAGCCTTTCTGATAGTCCCCACTCTAAATGAATCTTGTTTGCTAATCGCTTTCAATCTCAGTCCAGCAATGAATTCTCTACGATCCCTTTCTTACGGTTTTACAAGCTTTGCGTTTGTAGCTCCAAGCTCTAAAAAAATGGCTCAAACCCCTTTAAATGAATCCCCTTTTGCAAGGCTCCAAAATAAAAACATTCATCTTGAAGTCTCTATCGATTCTAATTGGATCTTGATTTTTGATGGGAACTGGGGCGATGTCTATCCTTATTCAAATGCAACTTTTAACATATTTTTCGCTCTCATTATCTTATGGGGGATGCTTTTTATGTCTCTTACATTCGTTGTATTAAAGAGTAAAATTACCCGAGAAAAGCTGATGTGGACTCTCTCGTTTATCTTTGACACCTTCTGTATACTACTTGCAGTTTTTTTATTTTCAGATATTCCTGACACTTCCAGCGAAACTCTAAACCGGACTAATTCTTATAAAAAAACTAGAGAATTTTTTGAAGCTAGCCATCCCATTATATTGATCCCTACAGCAGTTTATGTCGATTCTCTCTCATTCCCCGATGACACCTCATTTCTAGTTTCTGGATTTATCTCACAAATCTACCCGGCCGATACCCCGATTGAAATGGGATTCCTTTTTCCCTACCAATCGACTCTCTATGATGTCACCATCAAAGAAATTTCAAGATGGCAAACAGCGGAATCCACTACAGTGCTTTGGCATTTTGGGGTAGGACTAACCACTCCATTTTCTACAAAATTTTTCCCCTTTGATAAACGGACTGTTGAAATTACCCTTTGGCCAAAAGAGCTGCACAAAAATATCGTTTTTTTTCCCGATTTCCTTAACTATTCGACACTAAATACGATTGCAAAACCTGGTTTTGATGAGTCTGTAAATCCTATAGGTTGGTCGATTCTCAACAGCACCTTTATCCTTAAACACACCTCCCCCTATGAATTTTTTATCCCCTCCCAGACAGATGCCCTTCTGACATATGTATTTGCTATTTTTCTTGAAAGAGACTTTTTAGGCGCTTTTCTATCAAACATCCTTGTTCTAATCCTCTGCATTTTTGTTGCATTCCTTATTTTATTCATTCCTAGAGACTCCCTCCTTGATTCCCTCTTTGCCACCATCTCGATCTTTGTGGGACTTATTTTTATTGCTGTTACAAACCACTCCTCCTTAAGAGGCTCTCTTGAAATCTCCTCATTTGCCTACGTTGAGTATCTCTTTATCTCCTTTTATCTTCTCCTCCTCGCAATTACCATCGACTTCATTCTCACGACCACCACCAGCTCTGAATCGAAAAAACTAGATCGCAACTTCCTCCTTGCCCTCCTTTACTGGCCTACCCTTCTCGGCTCCTTCATCCTAATGCTCTCCCTCTCCATCTTCCTCTAATTTCTGAATTAGCCATGTTCCAAAACTCAAATAGAGAAATATACCGCTTCCAAATGAATGTTACTCAGATTTCTTTACATGCGCTTCATATTTAAATTAGAC
>CALKUQ010000058.1 GCA_937996705.1 uncultured Chlamydiae bacterium | reverse complement strand
CTGGGACGTTATACGGTTTGGATTTTGATATTGAGGGGACAGCTCAATATGATGGATCTGTCGCTGCTCTTTTAATACCAGCTCTAAGAAAAATTAGAGTAAAAAATCCTAATTTAAAAATTTCGTTCACCTTGCCTGTTATGTCAACAGGTCTAACTGATGCTCTTCCAATCGTTGACGCGGTAGCATCAGAGGCCTTTCAGGAAAAGGCTTCTCCTGTTGTTGATCTCTATAATCTTATGACAATGGATTTTGGTCCCAATTCTCCTATTACTGATGATATGGGAGAATCGTCAATAGGTGCACTAGAATATACGTTTACTCAAATCACTAATTCGTATGCTGCAAAGGGCTTAAGTTTTTCTTATGCGAATTTAGGTTGTACTCCAATGATTGGAGTAAATGATGTATCAGGTGAAATTTTTAAGACAGAAGACGCTCAGACAGTTTTAACGTTTGCAAAGGAAAATAAGCTTGGATTTCTTGGTATGTGGAGTCTTCAACGAGATAATATACTTCCCTCAGAAGTTGGAGAAGATGGATGGATATCCCCCTATGCAAATCCTTTTACTACAGGAACAAACCCAAATACTACAACTCCACCTCCTAGCCCACTGTATCCTTCAAGTGGATTGTATTCAGCGATTTTCAATCAAATTTCGGAGATTTAATCAATAATAGGGATTTTTCGATTACGATTTCAGGGCCAAGTACAATGCCTCTTCCTCGAGCTCCAATTATGGTATGGATATACATACCATAATTGCGCCCAAAAAGAGGGTTGCTCCTTAAAACGGAGTAGCTATGCTCTCCAAATAGAAAGGTACACTAAGGAATCCTTTCTATTTTCAAAAACCCGCTCTAGGAGCAATCCGTGAGCAAATTTAGGAGCAACCCATGAAGCATTATGTTGGACTTGATGTATCTATGAAATCAACCTCTATTTGTATAGTAGATGAGACCGGAAATATTGTCTATGAAGGAATGGAAACTACGGACCCTCATAAGATAGCTGATCTTATTGATAAAAAAAGATTTACTGATTGTTTTCTTGGATTTGAAACCGGTTCATTAACCAATTACCTAATGAATGGTTTTAAAGAACGAGCTCTTCATGCAGTTTGTATGGATGCAAGAAAACTAAGCGCTATTCTTTCGATGAAGATCAATAAAACAGATAAAAATGATGCTCGTGGCATTGCAGAAGCCTTAAGAACTAAGATGTTTAGCGCAGTGCACTGCAAACCAATGGATTCCGTTGAAAAAGATATTCTCCTTGCGGCTAGAAAATCTTTAGTACATCAACATGTGCAAGTTAAAAACACTGTTCGAGGATTACTAAAAGCATTTGGAATTAGGTTAGGATCTGTTAGTGGAAAGAATTTTACAGAAGTTGTAAAAAAGCAATGCGCTGAAATAGGTGAACTCTGCAAAAAAGGCATTTTTCCTTTATTAGAAATATTCGATAAAATTTCAGAAGAAATCAAAATATTAGATCAGGAGGTTAGAAAGTTGGCCTTTGAAGATAAAGAAGTTAAAAGATTGATGACAATCCCTGGAGTAGGCCCAATAACAGCACTATCATTTAAAAATGAAATCTTTGATCCCACTAGATTCAAAGACTCTAAATCGGTTGGAGCTTATTTAGGCATGACCCCCACTCAATATGCATCGGGCGAAACAATGCGTCAAGGGCGGGTATCTAAATGTGGATCGACAGAACTGAGATCTCTTTTAGTAGAAGCGGCGATAGTATTGTTAACAAGGAGTCAGAAGTGGAGTAAACTAAAAGCCTGGGGATTAAAGATTATGCGAAAAAAGGGCCTTAAGAAAGCTGCTGTAGCTGTAGGAAGGAAATTAGCAGTGATTATGCATCGTATGATGATCCAAGAGACTGAATTTATATATGGGGAGCAAAAAAATGAAATTCAAATCTCCATCAAAAAGGAACCAGTTAAAGCACCAGATCGGAAGAGCACACGTCTGAACTCCAGTCACTTAGGCATATCTCGTAT
>CALKUQ010000057.1 GCA_937996705.1 uncultured Chlamydiae bacterium | reverse complement strand
GCTGGTGCTGGTGCTGGTGCTGGTGCTGGTGCTGGTGCTGGTGCTGGTGCTGGTGCGCTTGTTCTGGGTATAACTCCCGGACCTGGAATTGAAGAAGGGGGCGGTCGTATAGCAGCTGAAGAGGGAATTCTAGAGGTCCGTGTTCTTTCAGGCTTTTGTAAAGCTCGGCAGAGCCACGCTTCAATTTTAATTGTATCGTCATTTAGTGGATCGGGAAGAGCATCAATAATTTCAAGAAGTTGTTTTGCTATCTCTCTATTCATTGTGACGGTTCCGGTTGCAGTATCTGTACAGGCTTCGAAAAATTCTCGAATTGCAGTTTCAAATTTAAGGGTCTCCGCGGCTGTTAAAGGGGTGGCTCCTGGTTTAACACTTTCAGTCATTAAGGTTAAGCTGAGTCGGTGATGTTCGACCATGAAAGTGTCTGCATCGGCGGGGCGTGGTCTTAAACTGGAGTAGTGGGCGCGCAGGCGTCCTGCTGCATTGACAAGTTCTTTTGTAAGGGGTTCACCTGCCTTGAGTAGACCTAGATCTCTAGTAGAGTTAATAAGAGTTTCGAGTTTTTGTCCAAGTTTTATGAGCTTTTTGGGGGGTTGCAAGACTAAAAACTTGTCGGTTACAGTGGAACAAAATTGTTCTGCCTCTATCCGCCCTAAATTTTCTTTAAGAGCTCTAAATTCAGTTGGTTCTTTTAATGGAGGAGGTGCAGAGGAGGTTGCAGCTGCAGCTGGGGGGGAAGGGGGCGATGCTGGAGCGGTAGTGGCAGGGGTAGGTGTAGTGCATAGCGTGTTGATTTTTTCTGCAGCCTCTTTTGCAAGACCCAACACCTCCTTAGAGACTCGGGGAGAACCAGCTCCTGCAGGATTTAATAAATTTTTTAGCTGTTGGGTCATTGTTTCGAGTTCGACGTGACTAACTCGTGGGTGGTCAAGTATTAATCGGGAAATTCTGGTGATATTTTGATCTGAAGTGGAGAGGGGGGCTGGGGCTGCAGGGGGCGGAGCAGCGGTCATTCCTAGGCGTGATCTGAACCAATGTATCATAATCGTATTAAAGGAATATTTTCAGGTTTTGGTCAAGGTTTTCGTAGAGTGATAAGGCTAGGTTGGTTAGGCCTAGAGAGGGGAGTGTGGTAAAAGATGGGGAGGTGATTAAGGGTTTCGAGCCATGCTAGGATGGTCGATTTTTCTTCTAGCCCTTGGGGGTGGCCGGGGTAGAGGGTGATGGATAGCATTCCTTTGGTTTTGAGTATGTTGAGCGCGTTTTTGCAACTGATTAGTGTTGTGGGTGCTAGGGTGGTGTTTTCGGGGTCTGCCCCGGGGAGGTAGCCTAGGTTATAGACAATGAGAGAGGGCTCAACTCCCTCTGGAAAAATCTCGTGAGAGGAGTGGTGGAGGGTGATCCGTTTTTGCTCAGCTGGGGGGAGATTTTCTTGGAGCCTTTTTTGAGTCGATTGGAGCGCTTTTTCTTGGATGTCAAATGCGTGTACCCAACCCGAATTCGGAGTGAGGACACATTTTGCTAAAAATAGGGTGTCGTGGCCATTTCCGGCAGTAGCGTCGATCACAGTCATGCCGGGTCTCAAAAAATCTTTCCAGATTAGGTGGGCAAGATGGGTGTGGTACATAATTTCCTTGAAGCAAATTAGCCCTTTAGAGTATCTTATAGATCTCTTTTTTTAAAGGGGTATTAGCTCAGTTGGTTAGAGCGTCACGTTGACATCGTGAAGGTCAGCTGTTCGAGTCAGCTATATCCCAATGCATTCGAATTGGAAACTGACGGCGCATCTGTTTGCTGCCTCTTTTATTGAAGTTTGTCCCGATGTGGTCCTCCAAGATATTTGGGCGGGCAATCTCGGCTTTTACATAAATTATTCCCTCTCGTTTCCCCTTACTCCCGAATTTATGAAGATTATCGAAGAGAGGATGCGTGAAAAAATTCGAAAAAAGACTTTCTCGGCCGTCTTTGAAATGAGCACAAGGAATGTGGTCGAATGTCTAAAAGGGATGAAACAATTTACTTTAGCTAAAAATTTAGACCGCTCCGAGCCTAGTTATTTTATTATTAAAATCGGGGAATATATCGGCGTTGTTGATGAAGAGATTGAAGCAGACTTGGAAAAAACAGGGAATCTTTTTTTTGAAGTTGAAAAGGGGCTTATTCACGGGATCGAATTTGATGATAAAGACCAGCTAAAAAAATTTAGAAAGGCTCTAAAAGAGAGGGAGTCAAACGATCATGTTGCGATCGGGGCTGCTCAAAATTTTTTTAAAGTGGAAGGGGGGGATGTCTATTGGCTTCCTAAAGGGGTCCAATTCCGCAAAAACATAGAAAAGAGAATCGAGGATTTTTTAATCGGGGCAGGCTTTCAAGAGGTCGAATTTTCCGGCGAGATTGATTGGTATCGAAACAGAGGGCTCACAAAAATTTTTACAACCCTTGAAGAAGAGGAAGTCTCTCGCTATGAGTGCGGTCTAAAGGACCAGCCCCTGCAAAAAATTTACTTTCTTACAGATTCTTCCTTGCAATTCTTTGAAAATTTTGATAAAATTATTTCCTTAAATTTTGAATTTCAAGACTCCGCGATTAGTTGCTGCGACATTTATGGAATTTTTTGGAAAGTAATCTGGCAAGAAGAGGCTGGAATAAAAATTTCCATTGATCGAATAGCGGCAATGCTTGTGGAAAAAAGGGATTTTTTAGTATGCTAGTGGGAATTCATTCTTTATATGGAGTTAAAGGGAACATTTGAAAGTCAATAGAGAGATTCGAGCACTGAGAGTGCGAGTGATTACCGAAGATGGGGAGCAATTAGGTGTTTTTACCTTGCAAGATGCATTGGCAAAAGCGCAAGAAAAGGGTTTAGATTTAGTAGAGATAGCCCCGACAGCGGTGCCTCCGGTTTGCAAAATTATTGATTACGGCAAACTTAGGTATCAACAGACGAAGAGAGAGAAGTTAAACAGAAAGGCATCTCACCAAACCAAAATGAAAGAAGTTAAGGTGAAGCCGAACATTGATACTCATGATTTAGAGACAAAGATAAAGCATGCAAGAGAATTCATTGAAAAGGGTTGTAAAGTAAAATTTACATGCATGTTTAGAGGAAGAGAGATTGTGTTTGCGGAGAACGGAAGACAGGTTTTAGCGCAAATTATAAAAGCTTTAGAGGATGTGGCTCAACCAGAGTCTTCGCCAAAAATGTTTGGCAAGAGTTTGACGATGTTGCTTGTTCCCTCTACAAAAGAAAAGAAAATTAAGGAGAAAAAGAGTAATGGCGAAGGTCAAGGCGAAGAGCCGTAAAGCTGCGAAGAAGAGACTAAAGATTACTGGGACGGGAAAATTGCTCAGAATGAAGCAAGGGCGTAGTCATATTATGACTAAAAAGTCATCTAGAAGAAAAAGAAATCTAGAGAACCCAACACTCGTTTCAAAGAGTTTTGAAAAGAAATTTACGCGATTAATCGTAGGATTATAAGGAGAAGAAAATGGTTAGAGTAACAAACGCACCGGCAAGAAAAAGACGCGTAAACAGACTTCTTAAGGAAGCTAAGGGTTTTTGGGGAGATCGCAAAAATCACTTTAGCAACGCAAAAGATGCCCTTGTAAGAGCGTGGGATCATGCTTATCGTTCACGAAAAAAGAAGAAGAGTGAATTTAGAGGAATTTGGATTCAGAGAATTAATGCTGCAGCAAGATGCCATGGAATTTCTTACAGCAAGTTGATTGCAGGACTTTTGAAAGCTAAAGTTGAAATTAACCGTAAGGTTCTAGCCCAATTAGCGGTAGACGAGCCTAAAGCATTTGAAATGGTAGTTAATCAAGCTAAAAAAGCCCTCGCTTAAGGGAAGTTTGTGAAAGGATCTTTGAAAGAACAAATTGATTCTCTCAGAAAAGAGTTCCACAAAGAACTTAAGAATGCCTCAAACACGAAGGAGATTGATTCCCTTCGTGTTCATTTTTTGGGAAAAAAAGGTCCTGTCACAGCGTTGATGCAGCTTTTGAAAGATTGCCCCCCGGAAGAGAGACCGGAGCGAGGTCAGTGGATCAATAAGCTGAAAGAGGAGCTCGACACAGATCTTCTACAAGCATTCGAAAAAATTGGCGAAAAAGAGATTCAAGAACAAATTGAGCTCGAAAAAATCGATATTTCTCTCCCTGGAAGGGCCTCGTTTTTAGGAAGAGTTCATCCTCTTACACAAACGATGGATGAAATGCTCGAAATTCTTGTTTCAATGGGATTTTCCATATTTCAAGCGCCAGAGATCGAGACAGATTATTATAATTATGGTGGTTTGAATTATCCTGAAGATCATCCTGCAAGAGATATGCAAGACACCTACTACTTAGATGAAAAGACCTTGCTCCGCTCTCACACTACAAGCTTTCAACAGAGAGTCATGGAGGCGTATGATTTGCCCATTCGGATGGCATGTCCAGGTAAGTGTTATCGAAATGAAGAGATTTCCACCAGATCGCACGTTCTTTTTCATCAGATCGATGTTATGTATATTGATAAGGGGGTCACCTTTGGAGATCTCTTATCCACGTTAGAAGAATTTTATTCTAAGTTGTTTAAACAAAATGTCGAAATTCGAGTTCGCGCAAGTTATTTTCCCTTCGTGGAACCAGGAATGGAAGTTGATGTTCGTTGCACTATCTGCAAAGGCTCAGGCTGCAGAGTTTGCAAACAGAGCGGCTGGCTAGAAGTTTGTGGTGCAGGGATGATTCATCCTGAAGTGCTTAAAGCGGGTGGGATCGATCCAGACCAATACTCTGGCTTTGCTTGGGGCGGCGGCGTCGAAAGACTCTTTCTCATGCTCCGCGGAGTTTCCGACATTCGCCTTTTCCTAGAAAACGATATGAGGTTTCTCGAGCAATTTCCTTGATTATTAAATATCAAATCATATAGAATATCCACCAACTCTTAAATACGGAAGAGTGGCAGAGCGGCCGATTGCACCTGTCTTGAAAACAGGAGTCCCTTCGCGGGGACCGTGGGTTCGAATCCTACCTCTTCCGAAAATAGCCCAAGCTCGACTTGGGCTTTTTTATTTTCGTGATTCACGCAGAAATTTTCAAACCAGGTAAATTTTCGAACCATTTTCGAACCAGGTATGCAGTGATTCGAACCAGGTATGCAGTCATGCAGTTGCATGATTCGAACGAGGTATGAAGTTTAGTCGCCAAAGATTAAAATCTTCTTAGGGGAGGTGGGAGTAGAGGTGGCATACCCGTTAACCTGCAACGCAGTTCATCCAGGCTGATCGATTCTTCTTCTAGTTCTAAATCAATTAGATCTTTTGTTTGAGCGACTATTTCTGTAATCTCTTTTAAATAGGGGCATTTTGGGTCGGAGGCATAAACTTTGAAACCGGCTGCAACATCAAAAAAATTAAGAGAGATCTCTGCATCAGATAAAATTCGGATAGAAATATCGCTTACCTCACTGGCGAATTTCGAGAGGGAGTTAAATCTTGGAATTGTGGGGGGGGCTACAAATAAGTTTGTCACCCCTAGAGGGGTAATGTAGCCATAATAGGCTAAACCTTCAGCTGTAACCTCTACATAACATTCATTAAAGATGGAATAATTCATAGTCATTTTAGAAACCTTATATAATTAGCCGGAATAAGTTTAGCTATTTTAGGTGTTTAGAGCAATTTTAAAAATTTACTATTTAGATCTTCTTTAAAATATTTATATTCTATGACGGTTTTAGACAAATGTATTCTCTATTTTTAGAGTGTCTGGATAATTGTTTTTATTTTGTATTATTAATTTATGAATGTTTTAAAAATAAGGATTTTAATATGTTTTTAAATTTATAAGCCGCGGATTTTTTCATTATAGTGAGAGTGTTTCAAATGAGAGCTATTTATGAAAAAGTGGATTGATTTATTCGCGAGCGTTACATATAGTTTTTTCATGACTACGACTCTTTTAAGCTTTATAAGTTATAACATTAGAGGTGATAGGGGGCTTGAATTGCCTCCATTAAGGGTTTTAGTTTCACCAGGAGAACCTCTTTATTTAAAAGAAGAGGTCTCAGAGGAGTTTTTAAAAGAGACGATCGATTCTCTTCCTATTCATTTTGGATCTCTTAGAAGGCCTTCTATTAAGATTTTCCGGGAGCCTATAGAGCGGGCATGGAAAGTGGTGGTATTATTTGATGAAGCTGAGAGATTAAAAGACTCTCTTGAATCTTTAATTTACTATTTTGGTAAATCGACACTTCAATCAATCAGAGAGGCTATATCGGAATCATTTGAGATCGAATCTCCCTATTTATCACACTTTATAGCCGAAATTGTAGCCAAGCCGTATTTAATTGGTGCTTCGTATCAGGTATATGGTGATAAGATTTCTGATCTTTACAAAACCTCTTTGGAGAAATTTCAAACTGAGTATAGACGCTTGATGGATGTCTCTCCAATATTAAATAACCGCCGTGTTGTTATTTTATCATCCGTCATAAAAGGTGGTCATGAGGCATTAGCTAGGACGCTTCAAAAAGCGTTAGAGATCAGGCACTTTGAAACTCAAATTGTCTATACGGATCAGTCGAGCGTCGATTATTTAGAAGAGATGGGGGTGAGATATCAAGGATCTCTTCTATCGAGTGAGTTCTATCGAGGAGAATTTGCAATTGGGGGGGGCAATCCTTTAATAGAAACAATCCTTTTCCAAACTAAACAACACATTTGTCGGTACTATCCCGGTTCTCGATGGGAGCTATCTCTGGAAAAAATTCTCGATTTTGCCCCTGGAATCATCGTTTCTACGGCAGCTCATTTGCAAAAAGACCATTTGCAAATATCATCTCTTTTAGGGAGACCCTTGAATCTATTTTTTTCGGATTACAAGTTGGATGAATCTATAAAGGATCCCTCGTTGAGAAAATTCGAGCGAAATTTTTTTGTACCCGTAGAAAATCCTGCCCTATTACCAATTCTATATACCTGCGGTAATGCAGATATGTTTTTTTCCTTTAAGGATGATGGTAACCCTTTTACTCTTGGAGAATTGCATCCAGTAGGGAACTTTGCAGATCCACTCTACTTTCGCATTTTTACAGATGAGGCGCGCTTGGAGATTAAAAGTAAATACGGGGTATTGGCTGAAAAAAAAGTGATTTTAGTAACATTTGGAAGTGTGCCTCATAAATTAAGTTTGTTAACTGTCTGTCAAAAACTTGCCGATCCTTCTACGAGGTCTTCCATCGAATTGCCTTACCAAGTGATTGTTGTATGCGGACCTAATGAGGATCTTTTGGCATCAGTTAGAGCGCTGGCTGCAGATTTTATTGTTTTTTCAACGATTGCACAAGAAGAAATGGCCGATCTTTTTGCGATAGCTGACTCTGTTATAGGCAAGCCAGGAGGAGCAGTGACAGCCCAAATTGAAGCTTCTGGCGCAGATCTAGTTGGGTATGCCATGTACTCCTGGGAGTTGCCTAATATGAGTTATTTAAAAATGAAAGGTCTTGGTGGGGTAATTAGGAGTTGCGCCGGGGTTGAAGATTTTGCAACCCCTATAAAAGCCTCTTTCGAAAGGAGCTTCGCGAGACGAAAGAGTGGTTATCACCCCCCTCCATCAGTTATGGATCATATTGATGAAATTCTCTCCCTCAAAACTTTTTGTGTATTCGATAGAATTGGTTAATTCTAACTCTTCCCACTCCTCGGTTTTTTCCAAAAGGGCAGAGGCTTGCTTAACTACCTAAAATAGATTGTTTTATACTAGCCTACGAGGTTTTTTTCTAATTTATTAGAAATCATCGCTGTCTAGCTGTCTTTTACGAGATTTTGATTTAAAATCTTACTGTTTCGGATATAGAATTCTCCTGCAAGATAGCCTAAAAGGGAGATTCCAAGGGAGAGGAGCTCACGGGAGAGCTCGGGTGGGTAGAAGCGGAAGAAGAGAAAACTAGCTGCTCCGAGAGTGATTGAGAGATAGGCGGAGATGGGGTTGCCTTTTGTTTTAAATAGGGCGGCAGTGATGGGGATGAAAAGGCAGCTGATTGAGAGTTCGTAGCTTTGGATGAGAAGATCTACGATGTTATTGAAATAGTAGGAGAAGAGGATGCCTGCAAAGCCAATTGTCGTCCCGATCACCCTTGAAGCGCGCAGTTTAAGGTTGGAGCCGAAGTCGTGGGCTATATTAGAGCCAATTGCATTAATCAAAGAGTCGGCAGTAGAAATAATTGCAACCAAGACAGCTGAGGCCATAAGTGCGGCTAGGGTGGGGTTTGTTGCTTGAATCATAAAGGTCATCAGAACGCTAGAGCCAGGGGGGATTATTAGCCCTTGTGATTTTGCAAGGATGCCGAATAAAATAGGGATCATGCAGATAAGCATCGTTGTAATTCCTGCCCAAATTGTTGCTTTTGTTACAATTTTAGGCGATTTTGTCGCAAGGCAGCGCTGGCCCATATCTTGCTCTATAATCATAAAAAAGAGGGGCATACAAAGCCACCCGATTAATTTCGAATATTCGAAATCAAAAGTTTGAGTAGGAATTATAGGAAGGCTTCCTTGATTCCAGCAGACAAATCCTAGACAGCTTAGAAAAATTGCAATAAAAAAACCTGCTTGTATAAGGTCTGTTGCGATGACCGCTTTTAAGCCGCCAAATGCGGTATAAATAATAACAATAGCCCAAAATGCGATAAAATAGAGTTCGTTTGTAACACCCATCGCTATCATAAATTTGTGAGAAGCAATGAATTGAGCTGCAAGAATCATGAAGAGAGAGAGAATGGAGAGAATGGAGGCGATTTTTCTTAATAGTTTTGAGCCATAAATGACTTCAAAAAGTTCTGCAATTGTGGAAACTTGCATTTGGGCAAGCTTTCTCCCCATACCCAGCCCGAGTAAAATCAGACCGATTGAGGCTCCCATGGGGTAGAAGAGGACAGACCACCCAAATTTATAGGCCTCTTCGGCCGCCCCTAAAACAAGGCCCCCGCCCACTTGAGTCGCAACAAACGTCATCATTAGAGGGAAAAAACGGACTTTTCTGTTGGCAAGGTAGTAGTCATCACCAGTTTTCATCCCTTTAGAGGATCTCAAAGATGCAAAAAAACAAATTGCTTGGAGGCCAAAGAGGGCGAAAATAAAGAGCAAAATGTTCATAAAGATCCTTTAAAAGTGCTATTATTTTAACAAAATGTTACATTCTTTGCCAGAACAAGGTGTTGCAAAATGAGATGGAAAACAAGAGTTGTGCAGGTGGGTGAGATCGGAATTGGGGGGGACAACCCGGTTAGAATTCAATCGATGACTACCTCTAACACTAGGGACGTGAAAGCTACGGTCGACCAAGTGCTTAAACTGCAAGATGCTGGCTGTGAAATAGTTAGACTTACTGTTCAGGGTAAGAAAGAGGCCGAGGCTTGCGGCGAGATTAAAAATGAGCTCATCCGTCTCCGTTGCACGACCCCTCTAGTTGCCGACATTCATTTTTATCCCCCTGCAGCTCTATTGGTTGCCGATTTTGTTGATAAAGTGAGGGTCAATCCAGGAAATTTTGTCGATACAAGGGCGTCTTTCAAAAAAATAGTATATACAGACGAGCTCTATCAAAAAGAGATTTTAAAAATTGAAGAGGAGTTTTTGCCCTTAATTGAAAAGTGCAAAAAACGGGGGATCGCAATGCGGATCGGAACAAACCACGGTTCTCTCTCTGACCGGATTATGAACCGATATGGCGATACCCCTTTTGGGATGGTCGAATCCGCTTTTGAATTTGCCCGGGTTTGCAGAAAATATGACTATCACAATTTTGTCTTCTCAATGAAGGCAAGCAATCCCCTTGTTATGATCCAAGCCTATAGAGTATTGGTTAATGAAATGGTAAAAATAGGGTGGAATTATCCCCTTCATTTAGGGGTTACTGAGGCTGGAAACGGTGAGGACGGTCGAATTAAATCAGCAGTGGGTATTGGTTCGCTTCTTCTTGATGGCCTTGGAGATACAATTAGAGTCTCTTTAACGGAGGATCCTTGGGAAGAAATTGCACCAGGCAAAAAGATGATTGAGTTTGCCAAAGAGAGGGCGAAGTTAAGAATTGCATCTCCTGAGATTCAGCGAAGAAAAAGAAAGGTGATGGTTGAGCCTGATCCCTCTTCTCTTATTTTAGAAAACCCAAACAGGGAATTTTTTGATAGTTATACAGGGGAGAGTCCTGTTATTTTGAAGGGGCAATACGACCTTCCGCCAGAGGATTTAATTATTTTAGCCTCAATGGAATTAGGCTCTCTTCTGATCGATGGACTGGGAGAGGGTGTCCAAGTTTCAGCCCCCAATAAGCCTAAGGATTTTGAAAAAAATCTCCTTCAAGCTTGCAGAATGCTGAGCTTTAAAACCGATTTTATCGCGTGTCCCGGGTGTGGTAGAACCCTCTTTGATCTGCAAAAAGTAACCAATCAGATCAAAGAAAAAACAGGTCATTTACCCGGGGTCAAAATCGCTGTCATGGGCTGTATTGTTAATGGCCCTGGTGAAATGGCTGATGCAGATTTTGGCTACGTCGGCTCTAAACCGGGAAAAATCGATCTATACGTGGGAAAAACCTGCGTCGAGAGGGATATTGATTTTGCAGATGCAGAGAAAAAACTTATCGATCTTATCAAATCTCATGGAAAATGGATTGAAAAGATTTAAAGAATTCATTAAAATCCTCTTAAATTTTGTGTTAAGTTTGAGAGTAAATGTTAAATACATGGGCAAGTCCTGAGGTAGTTTCAATAGAAGCTCTTTCTAAGTCATTAGAAGAGTACACGATATCCTTGAGGAGGGCTTTTCATAAAATCCCAGAACCCTCTTGGAAAGAGGAAAAGACGATCGAATTAATTTTGTCGGAATTGAGAAAGATTCTTTCAGAGACTATCTATCCGGCGAAAATTAATGAGGTGAAAGGGGGGATCTGGGTCGATCTATTTGTAGATCCAGAACTTCCTTGGATTTTATTTAGGGCAGATATCGATGCTCTTCCGATTCTTGAGGAGACAGATCTTTTGCATAAATCTGATAATGAAGGATATATGCATGCTTGTGGTCATGATTGCCATATAGCGATGTTGTTGTCAGCTTTTAAGGCTATTAGTTTGGGGATGGTTCAGCCAAAATCAAATATTAGGTTTGTTTGGCAAAGAGCCGAAGAGTGTGGGGGGGCAATCTCTGGAGGAAGTCTTTTAGTAAAAGAAGGGGTTTGCAGAAATATTGATTTTGTTTACGGTCTGCATATTGCATCCAATTTAGAGCTAAACACATTCTCTTCAAGAAAGAATCTTATGATGGCAAACTCTTCTTACATTGAGTTTACCATTCATTGTAGTGGTGGTCATGTAATGAATCCTCACCTAGGGTCAAACGCTATCACTATATTAACAGATGTCTTAAATCATCTAAATGGATTTGAAAGAACTTTTTTTGGTCCCAGCGAGCCCATTGCCTTTGTCCCGAGCATTGCAAGATCAGGGGATAAATCAAATATTAGACCTAATTCGGCCTATTTATGTTTCGCTCTTCGAAATTTTTTATCAAACGAAAGGCGCTTAGAATTTGTTAATGCTCTTCGGCAAAAAATTGAGGGGATTATTGAACTCTACCCAGCTGCTGCTCTATCCGACTTTATCTTTACTCCCGGATACCCTTCCCTTTGCAATCACTCAGAAAATCATGAATTTGTTAAAGAAGCTCTTGAGGATCAGTTTTTTACTACAGAAGATGGGCCGCTACAGTTTTCCGCAGAGGATTTTGCCTACTATCTTCAAGAAAAGCCAGGTTCTTTTTGGTGTCTGGGGGCTAAAGAGGGTATTTCTCACGATCACCACAGTCCAAGATTTAATCCTTCAGAAAAGGCCCTTTATAAAGGTACAGCTTTTTGGTTAACCCTTGCTACTAAAATCCACTGCGGTATCCCTAAAAATTTGGATTGTTGAGTTTAGACCAAGACGGTTTTTTAAAGGAGTAGATGATTGCAGGGATAATGCACATTGTCAAAAGGCCTATCGCTAGAAATGATTCAAAGAAGGCTAGACTGCCTATATGAATCTGTCTTGGGGGGACAAAGACAAGGATGATGGCAAAGCTGCTGCTAAGTAGGCCGAGGCAAGAGACGATCCAGATCCCTTTGTGTGGGTGGGGTATTTTATAAGCTCTTGGAACATTTGGTCTTGTGTATCTCAGTCTGATGGCAGAAAGGAACATGAGGATGTACATGACAAGATAAATTTGAGTGCTCAGCGCGCTTAATATCCAGTACGAGCTGCTTAATGAGGGCATAGTTAAAAAGACAAGGGAGGAAATTGTTACAATAATTGCTTGGAAAAGGAGCAGATTGACAGGAACTCCTTTGGAATTAGTGTATTGAAAAATAGGAGGGAGATTTCCGTGAATGCTTGTTGTGTAGAGCCCTTTTACGGGGCCAATGATCCAAGAGTTTACTTCTGCGACAGCTCCAATTACGAGCAAAACGCCTAAAATAGGAAGGACCCATCCAATATCATAGTTGTGTAGAAAAATATTCAAAGCTTCCATAAGGCTTGCTACCAAGCTAATTTGTTCTTTTGGTATGACTAGGCCGATGGAAAGTGCTCCCAGCATAAAAAGAAAAAATGTAATTAACCCCGCCATTATAATAGATATAGGGTAGTTTCGTTGGGGATTTCTTACCTCACCTGCATAACCTGATGAAACTTCAAGCCCTGCAAACGCTAAAAACAGACCTCCTAAAAAGACAATATTATCAAAGTGGGAAAAATCTGGAACAAGGCTTGCTAGGGTGAAATGAATTTGTGTGGGCCGACCACTGATAATCCAAATAAAGGCAAGACCGATTAAAAAAAGACCTGGAAGAATAGTTCCTCCAATCACACCTGCAGTACTAAATAAACTTGATGTTTTTATCCCAAAAAAATTAAGGAAAGTCATCCCCCAAAAACCACCTAGAACGACAGCCATAACGAAATAATTGTTTTGAGCAAAGGGTGGGTAAAATACATATGCAAGTGTTGTTGCAACAAAGGCTAAAATTGCAGGGTACCAGGTGACGTTATGAACCCATTGCATCCAGATAGCAAAGAATCCCCAAAAATCTCCAAAAGCTTCCCGAACCCAAATATAAATCCCCCCGGATTTCGGCCAGCCTGTTGCAAGTTCTGCGGAAACAAGGGCTGCTGGAACTAGAAAAAATATACCTACAATTAGAAAATAGCAGATTGCGCTGTATCCGTACTCTGCAACAAGAGGTAAGTTTCTTAAGCTTGCCATGATTGAGACATTGAGCATGACAAGAACGAATACGCTGATGACCCGTCCAGGAGTTTTTGCTATTTCCAAAGATACCTCTCGTGTAAAATAAATTATAATACATAGCGCAACTTGAGTTTTTAGGGAATTAAAAAGAGATCCTTTTTACACAGCTTTGTGTAATGCGTTTAAGGTTAGGGTGTTAGCCGATTAAATACGAGAGCGTGTTTAATTATCTTATAATTAGCTGGATGCGTTTTTTCCGAATTTACAAAAAATGGAAAAATAAGCATTGTTATTTTTTTTCGTAAACAACTCAAAAAAAAATAAATTAAAAAAAACGGCCTCACAGTAGTGCTAAAAACCATTTTTTTTATTTGTTGCAACATTGTGTGATAAAAAAAGAACAAATTAATTATTTGATTTGTATATTGAGTTTTGTAAGCGGGATTATATTATAAACAAAAAAACATGTGTTAAGGAGTAAGTATGCCAGCTAAGAAAAAATCTACAACAGTTTCATTATTAGAAGCTGTTGGAGTAATGAAGAAGCCAGCTAAGAGAGCTGCAAAAAGACGTGTGTCTAAAGTTGCAAGTTCTACAAAAACTAAAAAAGTAGCTGCAAAAAGAAAGCCAGCTGCTAAAAGAAAAGTTGCTTCTAAGACAAAAGTAGCAGCAAAAAGAAAACCAGCAGCTAAGAAAAAAGTTGCTTCTAAGAAAAAAGCTACAGCTAAAAAAACTACAGCTAAAAAAGCTACAACAAAAAAAGCTACAGCTAAAAAACCAGCAAAAAGAAAAGTTGCTAAAAAAACTGCTCGTAAAGTTGCTAAAAAACCTGCAAAAAGAGCATCGGCTAAAAAAACTACAGCTAAAAAAACTGCAAAAAGACCTGCTAGAAGGACTGCTCGCAGAACAACAAAAAAAGCTGCAGCTAAATAACCTATAAATACTTAAGACTATTTTAAGTAAGAATCGAGCAAGCCAACGGTTTGCTCGATTTTCTTTTTACATCTCAAGGAAAGCTTTGCTGATAAGAGCCCCACAAGAGCCCCTACAATTACATCGCTTAAGTAGTGCTTTCCTAAAAAGAGCCTAGAGCTCACCAAAAGCATCGCAATAAAATAGGGGATAAAGGGGTGTTTGGGCCTTTTAAAGTGAATCCATAAATAGGTAAGGGCAAATGTGGTAGCTGCGTGAGATGAGGGGAATGAGCGAAGTGAGTCATGGACCCCTCCAAAAAATGAAAACCCGTAGGCCCCAGTTTTAATAAAAAGCTCTGGCCTTACTCTCCCTGTTGCAATTTTCAGCACACCACAGAAAAATTTAAGCAAAATTATAGAAAAGAATGTGTGTAAGAATGGAATAGAATAAGCTTTAACTCTTTTATAAACAGCAAATAAAGACAGAGCTCCCCAAAAAATCAGATTGTAAAGGGGGTCTGTAACAGAGCTCATTAACGCAAAGATCCCAGTAAAAGAGATCTGTTGATTAAGGAATAGGGCAATGTTTTGATCTATAAGTGAAAAAAAAGATATCCAATACATAGGTATAGTATTTTATAGGGCATGACTTACTGTCAATCTCTTTGAAGCGCACATTCTTTGGACGAATTCCGGAAGGCAAGCAGACCATTTCCAATCTTTCCCTTCATGCTCAATATAGGCGGCTGGAGCAAAATATCTCCCGTACTCAACAACAGTTCCAATTATCGTGATAGAAAGGAGTAGTAAGGGGGGGCAGACAGTAAAGCCTAAGGCGAGTGTTAGGATTGCAATCGAGATCGCCGCAATACCTACCACATGGACTTTTCTTGTTTTCTCTACTTGCTCTTTAAGTAAAGAGACCAATTCAGCAGAAGTTTTGGTTTTACAAACCTCATGACTGTAAGTATTAAAAGCTACAAGCCCTCTTTCTCCGACGATTCTTTTAAGTTGTTCCAGGTGAATTTCATCGTGAAACTTAGTTGCCATTTGTTCTAAAGCAGTTTCAGGGCTAGGATTGCTTAGGATTTCGGTATTAAATTTTACCACATCTCGAAGGCGAAAACTTTCGAAAATTAACTCAGCCCCGAGAAAGGCGATCCCACAAAGGGTGGCTCTAAAGGATAGGGCTGCAAGGGAAGTTCCTGTAATAAGGAATGAGGCAAGAGAGGCAATTCGTTCCAGGCTTGTGATCATCCCTAGAGGAAGGGTAAAAATCTTCAAAATATTTTTAGATATTTCCCTGCCATGGCAGTGCTTTATTCCGCGAAATAAATCATCGATTGCTTGGAAAAAAGCGGGAATAAAGGATAAAACAGCGGTTGCACCTGGAGAGGTAAAATTGGTGTTACCTCGAATCTTTGCTTCAATTGCAGCCTGGTTGTCAGGGGCGTTTATAATAACATGTGTAGTCATAATTGATTATTATATCTAGTTAGTGTTTATTAATCAAATAATTATAAATTGTTTTTTAGTTTTTCTAAAATAATTGTATAGGTTTCTTCTGGCGTTCCTGACGAGGGGATTTCGATAAGGGAGCCTGCTTTTCTATAGTATTCGATTAGGGGTGCCGTTTTTTCATGGTAGATTCTTAACCGTTCTAGAATAACTTCCGCTTTGTCGTCATCCCGTTGAACCAGGGGAGCTCCGCAGAGGTCACAGGTGGAATTAGATTTAGGTGGCTTATTTTCAAGGTGATAAATCGATTTGCAGTTTGTGCAGGTTCTTCTTTGACTTAGCCTGTTTTTAACGATTTCATCATCGATGATAAAGTATAACGCTTTAATTGCGTGTGACTTGAGAGAATCCGCCTGATTTAAAGTTCTTGGGAATCCATCTAAAATCCATCCCCGTTTTTCTAAGGAGAGCCTGTTTTGAACCAGCTCGATCATCTCCTCATCTGAAAGGAATTTTCCTGCGCTCATAATAGCATGAACTCTTGGATCAGTGCTATTTCGTAAAATATCGCCTGTAGAAATATGAGGGATTCCGAAATGTTTGGAGAGGATTTCTCCTTGGGTCCCTTTTCCGCTCCCTGGAGCGCCGAGTAAAATAATATTCATGTTCCCTCAAAACTTTTTGTGTATTCGATAAAATTGGTTAATTCTAATTCTTCCCATTCCTCGGTTTTTTCCAAAAGGGCAGAGGCTTGCTTAACTACCTCTGGGGCTAATTGAATCGCTTTTTCTCTATTTAAAAACAGGGTTCTATCTCGTCTTGCGAGGATATCGCTGAGATTTAGGGCCATTTCCTCTAAAATAGCGGTCTCTACAGCCTCTTTGAGGTCTTTTGGCTTTCTAGTGTTATGGAGGGGGAGATTCTTAGTTTTGCAAGAAAGTGGTGATTTAAACGCTTTATTAAGAGTCTCTTCAGCCATTTTTCTCCCTGTAGTCCACTTCCCTCCAGCAACGGTGATTAATCCGCTTTTTGATCTAAAAATTTCGTGATTTCTCGATAACTTTGCAGATTCTTTTGTGTGGCTTGATTTTACAAGGGGTCGAATTCCCGCAAAGGCACTTAAAATATCCTCTTTTTTGGGGTATGGGTTTAAGATCTGTTTTGCGTGAGAAAGGAGAAAATCGATCTCCTCTACACTTGGTTTTGGGTTGTTTGAAGGGGTCTTTACTGGAAATTCTGTCGTCCCAATCAGTACTTGCTCTTGCCAAGGGATCACGAAAATCACCCGTTTATCTCCCGTTTTAGGGATAATGAGGGCTGTCTTTCCGGGGAGGAATTTTTTTTCTACGAGAATGTGGCTCCCTCTGCTGAGCGCCATAACAGAGTTTGCCTCGGGATCATCGAGCTTTCTAACAGAATCGGAGAAAATTCCGGTCGCATTAATAAGCACCTTTCCAGAAACGTTAAAGCTGGAGTTTGAATTTAAGTCTGTTGCAACAACTCCGGAGACCTTTCCGTCCCTTTTAGTTATTTCGGTTACTCTGCAGTAATTTAAAAGGGTAGCTCCATGGCTTGAGGCAGTTTTTGCAAGCTCGATTGCAAATCTTGCATCATCAAATTGACCGTCATAGTAGATAGCTCCCCCTACCAGTTTTTCCGATCTCAGGGTAGGACACTCTTTGATAGCTTGATTTCGGTTTAAAAGTTTGTGCTTTTGGAGTAGAAGTTTTCCCGCAAGCAGATCGTACAAAATCATCCCAAGCTTGTAGTAAGGCCTGTCGAGGGGGGAATAAAAGGGGAGAAAAAAGGGGACAGAGGTGAAGAGGTGGGGGGCGTTTTTTGCGATATAGCCCCTTTCCACTAGCCCCTCATGAATGAGCCCGATTCGCCCCTGTTTGAGGTATCTAAGCCCTCCATGAAGGAGCTTTGTAGATCTGCTGGAAGTTCCCTCTGCAAAATCGCCCCCCTCTAAGAGGAGGGTTTTATAGCCGCGAGATGCGCCATCGACTGCGCACCAAAGGCCTGTAGCCCCTCCACCAATAATGATGAGATCCCATTCTGGTGTGGTCTCAAGCGATTTTAGCATCTCTCTACGATTCATAAGAGGTAGAGTATACAGAAACGGGCTATTTCTTTTTAGAATTAATATAAGCGGGACATTTTTTACACACCTCTTCCCCCTTTTCTTTGTGCATCGCTTTTCGGGCGTGGTCCTTTTCGTTTAAATGAAGAATCAGTATATCGAGACACTCCTCACAACTAACATCGTCGTGGTGGTCTTGGGGTTGATTTTTCTTTTTTCGAGACACTAAATAACTCCTGCTTTTTCTCTTTAGTATAGCAAGGGGTTTGATAGGCGTAAGTTGTTAGAAATTAGAGACTTCTTCTGGTATAACCCCGATTGCGATTACATAGGCAATCACCATTGGAAAAAAACCAGTAATAAAAAGAAGGACTACGAAGATAAGGCGTATAATATTAGAATCGATTTTGAAGTATTTTCCAAGACCTCCACAGACGCCTGCGATTCTCCGGTCAGACTTTGACCGAAAGAGCTTTTTGTAGGTAGCTTCTATGTAGGACTTAGGGCCTTCAGGTAAAATTGCAGCCAGGACAATATAAATTAATAGAAAAATACCGGCAGAGAGTATGGTTAATGTGATCATTGCAAGTCTGATAATTGAGGAATCGACCCGTAGGTACTGAGCAATACCTCCGCAAACTCCGCTCACTTTTTTGTCAAACCTGTCTTTGTATAAGCGTCTCATAGACCTATCCTATTTAAAAGGGGACGGGAGATGTGAAACAGAGTCTTTTTTTCGTGATGGGGTGGACGAATTCGAGCCTATGGGCGTGGAGGGCGAGCCTTTTTAGAGAAGAGCTGGGACCTCTTCCATATTTTTTGTCGCCAACAATAGGATGGCCTTGGTAGGCGGATTGGACTCGAATTTGGTTCTTTTTTCCCGTTTCAAGGACGAATTTGACTCGGGTGTTTCGCCGATAGGTCTCAATCACTTCAAAATGGGTAATAGCCAGCTCTCCTTCATCTGAGGGGCTTACGTTCATGTAATAATTAGAATCCTCGAAGAGCTTGTGTTTCCAAGTTCCTTTACCTGAGAATGTTCCATCTACAAGCGCTTGATACTCCCGGTAAATGCCATGCTCCATGAATTGCTTTTTCAAATCTTCTTTAGCGGCGAAAGAAAGTCCAAATACCATAACTCCTGAAGTCTCCCTATCTAGCCTCTGCACGGGCCATACTGTAGGATAAGCCTTTTTTAAGAGAGCATGTAAAGTCTTTTTATCTTCAAAGTCGGTGGCAACAGACAAAAGCCCTTCAGGCTTATCAACTACGATTAAATGGTCATCTGCGTAAAGTGTTTGGACACCCTCAACCAGCCTGCGCTTGGGTAAAATAATTACTTCTTGCGTCGGTTCGATTTTTGTATTGCCGCTTGCTAAACTCCCATCGACTAATACCCTGCGATGTTTAATCAAGTCTCTCAAAGTATTATTTGAACTATCTGGAAGCCGTTTGCTTAAAATTTCTAAAAGATTTGCTGTCATGCAGGAATTTTAGCATCTTCTACAATTTAAGGCTTCTTCATTTTAACACTATAGGTAAGAAAAATTGTGATAGAGAGGAAAGTGAGGATCCCAAAGATAGGTCTGATGGGGTCTGAGAAGCAACAAGGGGGCTTTGCGATCTGCTGATAGAGGGCGACTAGGAGGCCCAGAATAGGGAGGGGAAGGACGTAGGGGATGAATTCCCGTTTTTGATTAAAGATGAGGGGAAAAAGGACGATCGGGAGGGGAAAGAGAAAAATCCTTTGAAACCAGCAAAGTCTGCACGGGGTGAAGGATAAAATTTCACTGTAATAGAGGCTTACAAGGGTTGCGATAGCGGCTATCAGCCACGCTAAATAAAAACTATAACGCTTCATCGATTGCCTTTGAAATGGTTTTATACTCAGGTTTTGCAACGAGCTTGCCGTTGATCAAGACGATAGGAACATGAATATCGCCTGGGTAGATTTGTCTGGCTAGAGCAAGGTTGCGTTCTATTTTTTCTTTAAAGTCGTCTTCGCGGAGCTCTTTTAAGATTCTAGGTGCTGGTAGTGTTTTGCTTGTTTCTAAGTAGTTTGATACGAAGTCTCTAAAGCTAAATGAGATAATGTCACTATCGGGCAAATGAAACACAAAGTCATAAAAAGATTTTATCTCGTTTGGGGCTAATCTTTGTATACACAAAGATAGAGTACAGGCGGCGATAGAATCGGCAAGAAACGCTGTCGGAATGATGGTAATTTTCACTTTTCCTGTTTCGACATAGTTTTTTTCTAGAGCAGGGAGGGAGTTTGTGTAAAAAATTCTACACAAAGGGCATGAGAATTCTTCAAAGAGAATCATATGAACGGGAGCTTCATCTCTTCCATAGGTGAATTGATCTTGCGTATCGATAGAGAATGTCGTATTTGGACTCTTAATCATTAAGAGAAAGGTCCAAACAGCTGCAAAAAAAAGTGAGGAGAGGAGCAGGAGTTTTTTTTCATTCATAAATGCAGTCTATGAAAAATGCATTTATCGCGCAACTTAGGTTTTAGATAAGATGGAAGGCGTTGATGAAGAGTTCTGCACTCCCTTTTTGGCTCTCATCAGTCGTCGTGGCTTCAAGGCGGTA
Organism: uncultured Chlamydiae bacterium; assembly: GCA_937996705.1. GTDB lineage: Bacteria > Chlamydiota > Chlamydiia > Chlamydiales > 2-12-FULL-49-11 > VGMD01. The sequence goes on along the minus strand of CALKUQ010000057.1, from coordinate 35,434 downwards.
GACGGTGCTGTCTACAAGAATAAGTCTACCAAAGGAGGTTCCTGACGCTTTTTCGATTTTATAATCCATTGCTGGGTACTGTTCGTGAAAGGTCTTTTTCTTATCGATTAGCTTCCCTTTTTCCCTAGAGAGGATTTGCTGGAGAGTCCCTTTAAAGACTAAGTTAGAGCCCCAGCTTACCCAGCTCTTGGGTAAGTCTACAAAACCAAGAGAGTAAGAGTCTTGTGTATACTCCTTATATACAAGCACATGAGTGGAGTGAGGGAGCTCTTTACGGATCTCTTGGGACTTTTTAGGGGTCTCAGGGAAAAAAGCGAGGAAGGGAAGTTCGATGGTATCGGAGAGTTTTACCCATCCGTCTGGGCAATTACCCCCCCCATTGCGCTTAACTTTTAGGTCTTGAACGAACTCAAAGGGGAGAATTTTGCTTGCTTGGTTAATAGTTTCATCAGGAAAAATAGAGAGCATGGAGAGGAGGGTGGCCACGCTTATGGCAAGGAGGTGAGAGCTGCGTTTGGGCTTTTGGTAGACACTTTCCATAGGGGTATTTAAAAAAACGGCCCTTCTGCACGAAAAGCGGAAGGCGCTTTTCCAGGTAAATGGGTGATTGTAACGAATTCCAAAAATAAACTTTCCAAGGGTCGTTCTGAAGTATCTAAGCAGTGTTGCCTCAACAGGAATAAATAGTAGGGTGATTAGCAGAGTTGAAAGTACAAAAAAAGCGATGTTAAGGTCAAAAATATCTATAATAAAATAAATAACAGACCAAAACCACAAATAATCTAAAGCTCTAGAGAGCGATTTATATAAAAATCCCATAATTAACTATTATGGTTAATTTATGATTAAAAATCAACCTTTCTTCATAATAACACCGCCCCCTAGGCAAACCGTATCCTGATAGAATACAATAGATTGTCCAGGGGTAGCCGCCCTTTGTGGGGTCAAAAACCTTACTGTTGCCGTCCCATTTTCGATTGTTTCAAGGATACAGTCTTGATCTTCTTGCCGGTAACGAATTTTAGCCTTACAGATATAAGGGGTGAGAGGTTCTTTGTTTACCCAAGTAAGGTTAGTTGCTTGAAGCGTTTGAGAGTAAAGAAGGGGGTGATCTTCCCCTTGGGCAACGGTTACTGTGTGTGTGGTGATATTTTTATCTACAACAAACCAAGCATCGCCTGCTCCGCCAATTCCCATTCCTTTTCTTTGGCCGATTGTGTAGTACCAAGCCCCTGTATGCTCTCCTAATATGTTGCCTTGAGGGTCTACAAAGACCCCTTTTGTGGGGGGCATATAGGTAGATATAAAATCTTTGAATTTTCGCTTTCCGATAAAGCAGATCCCTGTGCTGTCTTTTTTGTTATGTGTGAGAAGACCCGCTTTTTCTGCGATTTTTCTGATCTCCTCCTTTTCGTAGGTCCCGACAGGAAAGAGCGCTTTTTCTAAAACAGAGTTTGTTAATGCGTGCAAAAAATAACTTTGATCTTTGGTTTTATCGACACCTTTCATCAAATCAAAATTCTCACTGATCGTTGCGTAGTGGCCAGTCGCTAATTTTTCAGCACCTAATTCAAATGCTTTTTTTAACAGAACGTTAAATTTAATTTCTCGATTACAAAAAATATCGGGATTGGGGGTAAACCCTTTTTTTAAATCGGATAGAAAATTTTCAAACACAAGATCCCAATAATCGGCAGAGAAATTAAAAGAATATAAGGGGATATCAATTTTTTGACAGACGGAGAGGGCGTCTTCATAGTCTTGAATCGCAGGACACTCGGCATCATCCTCATCCCAATTCTTCATAAAAATCCCGATTACTTCATGACCCGCCTCTTTTAAAAGAAGTGCAGTGACTGAAGAGTCAACGCCGCCCGACATGCCCACTGCAATTTTCAAAATTTAACTCCATTGTTCTTTAAGAAATATTCATATAAACTCTAAGCATAATAAAACAAATGGGGTTAATATGCAAATGTCAGTTAGTCAAGTTCAAACTTTAATTAACGACTGTTGGGGTATGGAGAATTTTTCTAGGCCGATTGGAGAATCTGTAGGGTATCGATTGCTTAAAGAGGCAGTGTATAACAGTAAAAGTTTGCAAGATGATTCTGTTGTCAATTCAATTAAGAGAAGGATCTCCTTTATAGAGACTATCCCAGCCGCTCTTTGTTATAATATTTGGCATGTCGCAGCTGCTGCCATATTCGGAATTATAGGATTGATTACCTCTGAAGGTAAAAATTTTTCAAGAAATGAGTTTCTAAATTTAGCTAAGAGCGAGGGTGTTAAATTTATTTCTAATTTTGTATGCGCCTTTTTGGGACTAATGGGGGTGTTTTCTCCTGAAATTTCTAATAATTTATTTAAATACTCTTACAAGAAACTTGTCGAGGTAGACCCTCAATTTTCTACCCGAACCTTTTCTATCCGTTCTAGCGGAGCTCAAGCGATCGATGCAGTTGGTGCTGTAGCGGAAAGTGGAATAGCTGCATTCCAGAGTTGGCTTAACTGCTAGTTAGGGTAGAATTTCATTTAATTTTTTGGAATAAATCGGGTCATGGGAGATATTTCCATGACCTGCATTTGGAAGGGTAATCATTTCATTTTGTCTGTTATCTTTAATAGAGCTGTAGAGTTTTTGTGAGTGGTTATAGGGGACTGTTGTGTCTAGCTTCCCATGAAAGATGTAGATGGGGCATTTCACCCTTGTAATCCAAAGGTCATTTCGGAGGTGGTATTTTAGGATCCACTTGATAAGCCATTCGGGGACAAAAGGTTTTGTGAATGCTGCAGCTTCTATCATATTTGTATACGGGGCTTCTAAAATAAGCATTTGAGGGTTATGAGTAGAGGCGACCCAAGTGGCTATCGATGTTCCCATAGAGTGGCCGTAAACAACGATTTTATCCTCAGGGTAATGAGCGAGGAGGAAATCATAGGCAACATCCCCGTCCTCAAGGAGGCTTGATTCTGTAACCCCTTTTGAGCTTTTTCCAAAACCACGGTAGTCGATAATGAAAACATCGTACCCTTTTTGGATAAAGGGATAGGCTCTGTGGGCCCAAAAATCTAAATTTTTACCCCTTCCGTGAAAAAACAGGACCACCCCTTTAGCGCCAGTTTGATGAAACCAGAGTCCATTGATTCGGGTCTCATCTGGAGTTTGAAGAAAAATCTCCTGATAAGGGTGCTCGAGCTCAAAGACATGAGTTTCATCAAGGGGGACTGTTCTGAAGATGATCTCTTCTTGATTTTTGTGATAATGAAAGATGAGCCCGCCTGCAAGAACGATGGCAACCATAACTAGAGTCAAAAATATCTTTTTTATCTTCATAATACCATGTTATGCTAGCGGCTAAAAAAAAGGCAAGAAATGATAAAGGGTTTGTTAATTGGAAATCCTGTTGAGAAGAGTATCTCACATCTGACTCACAACCAAATTTTTAAGCAAATCAAGGTGGAGGGTAGTTATGAGAAGCGCTTGATTGCGCTAGAGAGGTTAGATGAAGAGGTGGCTGAGATTAAAGCTATGGATTTAAGTTTTTTAGCAGTCACAATGCCTTTAAAAGAACGAATGATTCCTTATCTAGATGAGTTAAGATCTGAAACAGGCTCCATTAACACAATAAAAATTGAAAAGGGAAGGTGGATTGGTTACAACTTTGATGGAATTGCCTGTTTGAATGCAATTGAGCGTGTTACCAATGTGAAGGGGAAGAGGGTCCTTGTTCTTGGAGCTGGAGGAGCTGCAAAAGCTGCGATCTATGAGTCTTTAAAAAGGGGGGCTTTTGTGTTTGTTTGGAATCGAACCTATGAAAGGGGGCTTGAGATTTCAAAACGATGGGGCTCCACAGCAATTAGGGAAGTCAAAGGTTCGTTTGATGTTGTCATTCAAGCGACAAGTGTCGGAATGCTTCTAGATCAAGTTCCGATTGATATGGGCGTTGTCACTCCTCAAACAGTTGTGATGGAGATGATCTATAACCCGCATTTGACAAAGTTTGCTTCAATCTCTTTAGAAAGAGGCGCTCAAGTTGTTTTTGGTTATGAGATGTTTGCAGAGTTGACCTATTCTCAATTTGATTTAGTCACTGGCAGTCAGATTGATAAGAACTTAATTTTAAAAACCATTAAAAATTTCTTTATCAAAAATTAATTTTATATTAATCTTTTGCAAAGAAAAAAAAATGGTGAATGTATGTCAGCAGTTAGTGGACTAGTTCAAAGAGATGGTCAGTATCTATTAAATGAATGGGAATCAAAACTTCTTGTTGCAAATAATTTAATGACAGCTATTGGAAATGAAGGTGACCATCGCAATAGCGCTTCTGTAGAGGCCTTAGAGGTTGTCGCTACTTCTTTAGATGCAATTTATCAAGAGGTGTATTTGAAGGCTACGGGACAAAAACAGAAATTTTGTAAATATTTTTCCATAGACCACGTACCTTTAATAGCCTCAGGAGTTGATGTTGTTGTTCAGCTAGTAACTGCTGCATTTTTAACAAAAATTGTAGCGGAAGAAGAAAAATCGATCGAGAATTCCTTAATTGCTGGGCTTACCACAGTAGCTGCAATGGCAACTTCGTGGTTTCGAGGTAAGGTTTATAAGGATAGAGAAAATCGGTTGCAGGAGGAAGTGCAGCTGATGCAGATTATCGCAAATAAAAATGCTATTGATCATATTAAAGCGACAGTAACCATTATTAGAACAACGAAAGTGGCTATCAAAAAAAAGCAGTTTCAGATTCCTTTAAGGCAGATGCCGAGGCAAATTCCCTCCCTTCAGGTAGTTGTTCAAAGAGTTTTAGATAGGGGCTCAGAAAGGAGAGGCGAGTTAAGAAAGGAGTATGTAGTTTCTGGAGTTTGTGGCTTTTATAAAATCTTATCGAGGCAAAAAATAGAAGAACTGATAGAGAGGTATCAAAGACTGAAAGTGTTAATTACTGAATTAGAGACAATTATTAAGACTGCAAGAGATAAAGATCCAGATAAAGATGTGGGAATTATTTTTGAGCAGCTAGAGAGTCCAATCGGGGAAGTAAGGCGAATTTTTCAGGATGCAGGAGAATTAGTTCAAATCTATGACGAGCTGGGAAGATCTAGAGTAAAGTATATAGCTGCAAATTTTAGGGCAGCTCTTCAGTTTTGTGTAGAATTGGGTTCTCTTGGCGGGACGATTGTTGAAGGGATTGCAACAAATGGGGGATCTTCAAATACTCCAGCTAAAATTGCAGGCTTATCATTATTTGTAATTAATTCTGCTCTGACTTTTTTCAATATTAGGATTTCAAGTGCAAATAAGGAAAACATTTTAACATTACAACAAATAAAATTACTAAAAGCACAAGAGGTGTTTTTAGACGGTCTTGTAGCAATTATTGCTCGCCAAAAATTAATTGGAAAAGAATCTAGTCCAAAGGAAGTTTTGATTCATATGCCTAAAAGAACAGGATCCTCCGATAGTCTTCCTGTTATTGCTAGTCCTGGATCCCCTTTGCAAGATGTGATTTCAAGGCTATATAGAAAAAGTCACCCTGGAGGAACGGATGAAGATTGGAGGCCCTATTTAGCAAGATTAAGCTCACCCGAAACAGATTTGAGCCCTCCTTGTAGAAGATTAAGCGTAAGGGATTTGTGTAGATCTCCGGTTGGAGGGGTTGTCCTTGAAGCGGGGGAAGGGAGTCAGTGTGACACTGATAGTGACGAAGAGGGTAGTGAGTGTGGAGCAAGGGAGAAAAAGAGAAGATGAAGGAGTATATGTGGAAAGATCATTAGATTCTTTAATTAGAGAGGTTCAAGGAGAGTATTCGAATGGCTTTCTGTGTGCTTTTGATATGAAAGGGAATATTTTATATGCAAATCATAAAGTGTCTTTGTTATTAAAAGGGGGGTCGTTTTTTGATGCGATTCCTGCAAGGGACCGAATGAATATTATGGCTTTATTTACGCGCGTTCATGAGGAGAGGGGATCTGGAAAAAGTGTCTCTTGTTTCATGCCTCTGACAATAGGAAGGCATCAGATTAGTCACCTGAAAATTAGGGGGGAGTTGGTCCCTTTTGCAGAAGGTCTTTTGTTGAAAATACCGGAAGCAGGATTAAGGGGGGTTCCTGAATATGAGTTGGAAAAATTAAAAAAATTATTGTTAGCTAGTCCCGATACTGGTTTATGGGTAACTGATGAAATTGGAGTGATTGTCGATTGTTTAAAGGAGAATTGCAAACACAATCTTGGATGGAAGGAAAAAGAGGTGATTGGAAGAAATATTGCCACATTAGAGACTAGGGTGGTTGATAAAAAAGAGAAAAAGTACCGAGTAGACCGGGTTCACAGAGATGGGCGCGTGGTAGATGCTGAGGTTGTTCATGATACAATAGTTTTGAGCGATGGAAAAACTTATCATGTGTACTTGGATACCTATTTTTGCTAATATTTTCCTATGGTGCAGACAAAGCAAGAGATTGAGAGCCTGTTTAAAATCACTTATATTAAGGAGCTTGAGTTTTCAAGTAACGCGATTTTAAAAAAAATAGAGAGGAGATGCAGGTGGAAGTTATGGTGGAATAAGTATCGATCGATGAACTTATGGGCGAGTCAATTATTTGAGGAGCCCTTAAGAGATCAAAGAGAGGCGCCCCATGTCATCAAAAAAGTAAATCCTCTAGTGGGTTATGGTGTCTTTGCCACAAAAGTGATTCCAGAACTTGCCTTTGTAGGGGAGTACACCGGTGTCGTTAGGCGGCGAAAACTTTGGAAAGATTCTACAAACGACTATGTATTTGGTTATGTGATTGGGCCAGATGACACCCCTTGGGTGATTGACGCTAGAGAAAAGGGAAATTTCACCAGATTTATCAACCACAGCTATGAACCAAATCTCACATCTAAATGGATTATTGTTGATAATATCGCCCATATCATACTATTTGCCAATCAGTTAATCATGCCTGGCGAACAACTTACCTACGATTACGGCCCCAAATACTGGCGTAAGCGCTCTTTCCCTCAATCCTTTTAAAATAGTAAAATGTTACACGTGACTTGACATTTTGCTGTTCAAAACGGTCTGTTTTTATTATAGATAGAGGAAAGAGGGGTTCATGGGAAAGAATTTAGCGGAAAAGTTGATTTCAAGTCATTTAGTATCAGGAAATATGGTTGCTGGCGAAGAGATTGCTTTGCGCATTGATCAGACGCTTACGCAGGATGCTACAGGGACTATGGTAATGCTGGAGCTAGAGGCGATGCATTTACAGAGGGCAAAGACTGAGATCTCGGTCCAGTATATAGATCATAATCAGGTTCAAGAAGATAACAAAAATCCCGACGATCACCTGTTTTTGCAGAGCGCTGCTAAACGGTTTGGATTGTGGTTGAGTAAGGCAGGAAATGGAATTTCCCATCAGGTTCATTGTGAAAGATTTGCTATTCCAGGCAAGACGATGGTGGGATCGGATAGTCATACTCCAGCCAATGGGTGTGTAGCAATGCTTGCCATTGGAACCGGGGGACTAGAGGTGGCCCTTGCAATTTGTGGCGAGCCCTTTTCGACAAAAATGCCGAAAATAGTTGGTGTTAAGCTGGTTGGAAAATTGCCCGATTGGGTGAGTGCAAAAGATGTCATTTTGGAGATGCTCAGACGGTTTGATGTATCGGGGGGAATCGGAAAAATATTTGAGTATTACGGACCGGGACTTGAAAATTTAAGTGTAATGGACAGGCATGTGATTGCAAATATGGGCGCTGAGCTTGGGGCAACTACATCGGTCTTTCCTGCAGATGAGGTGACCAGAAAGTTTTTTAAGCAAATGGGGAGAGAAGAAGAGTTTGTTGAGATGAAGGCTGATCCCGATTCTAACTACGATGAGTATGTAGAGATTGACTTGAGTAAACTCGAGCCGTTGATTGCCCTCCCTTCTAGTCCAGGAAACGTAAAGCGTGTTAGGGAAGTTGCAGGGAGGCCGATTTACCAGTCCTATATAGGTTCCTCAGCAAACCCTGGTCCGCGTGATTTTGCGATCACGGCATTGATGGTAGAGGGAAAGAAAGTGGCCGAGGGGGTATCCTTTGATGTAAATCCCTCTTCACGTCAGGTTTTAAACTACTTAATTGAAGATGGTTATTTGGCAATGCTGACAAAAGTGGGGGCGAGAATTCACCAGGCAGGGTGTAATGGTTGCATTGGCATGGGACAGGCGCCAGCAACTAACCAAATTAGTCTAAGAACGACCCCTAGAAATTTTCCAGGGAGATCGGGAACCAAGGAAGATAAAGTCTACCTCTGCAGTCCTGAAACAGCAACGGCCTCTGCCTTGATGGGGGTAATTACTGATCCGAGGGATTTGCAAATTCCTTATCCAAAATACAGAGAGCCCGAAACGATGGTCTTAGTGAGCGACCTGATTCCCCCTGTAAAAAATGGCCACGATACAGAAATTGTTAAAGGGCCTAATATTAAAAGTTTGCCCGAATTCGGGCCATTACCTGACAATTTTGATGCCCCCGTTATTTTAAAAGTTGGCGATAATATTTCGACAGACGAAATTTCTCCAGCTGGTGCAGCCGTACTCCCTTATCGAAGCAACATCCCTAAAATATCAGAATTCACCTACTATAAGCTCGATGATACCTTTCATAAAAGGGCCCTCCACCACCAAAAAACCGGCTCGATCATCGTTGCTGGGAAAAATTATGGGCAAGGTTCCAGCAGAGAGCATGCAGCAATCGCCCCCCGCTATCTTGGAATTCGAGCCGTCATCGCTAAAGGGTATGCCCGAATCCATCGCGCTAATTTAATTAACTTTGGGGTGATTCCCCTTACTTTCAAAAATCCAGCAGACTATGACAAAATCTCCCTAGGCGATGAGCTTGAGCTCAAGTCGATCCACTTAGGTCTTAAATCAACTCAACCCTTTCAACTTCACAACAAAACTAAAAATGAAACCTACCTCCTAGATCATGAATTTTCCCCGAGAGAGCTTGCCTCCCTCATGGCTGGAAGCTTGATTGAAGTGATAAAACAGAGGAATAAAGTCTAATTAATTGAGCATCTTATGTAAATTTGGCTCTTCTTTATAATAAAGAAAAAAGAGGGGTTTGAGATGGATTATAAATATAGGAATAAGAGCTCAAGTGAATGTCAATCAGGAGCTGATTGCTTAGGCGAAAATCAGATTTGTGATTTATCTACAGGTTCTGGTCAATGTAAGACTTGTTATACAGGAACTGCCTGCGGTGGTTTTTGCTGCCAATCTTTTAATGATGAATGTGATAGCGGAGTGTGTAACGCAAATAAAAATGGCTATTTATGTTTGAATGGTGCTTGCTGTCCATTTTCAGATCCAGCTCAATATAGTGATGGAACGCAGTGCTTGTATTGCGGTGCAAATCAAGTAGGCTGTATTCATGGTTGCTGCGACGAGAATACTGAAATATGCTCAAATGGGACTTGCTGCCCTAAAGGGAAACTAGGTTGTGGATATCCAAGTAGTCAATGTTATACACCAAATTCAAATGAGTACTGTGATGAAAATGGATTAGTTCAAATTTGCTCTGGACCAGTTTGCAACGCTTATACATGTTGCCTTTCGACAGAAACATGTGTGAATTCTGTGTGTTCTTCAAATACTGGTGTAGCATGCGGTAATACTACATGTAATTCGAATCAAGTTTGTATTAATCAAAAATGTTATGAAAAAGGCTCGACACCTTGTGGTCAATCTGCGTGTTCTTCTAGTGAGACCTGCATAAATAATAGTTGTTACCCAGCGGGTTCAGCTGTTTGTGGTCAGGCTGTCTGTACAGGTAGCCAGACATGTATTAATTACCAATGTGTAGAGAATTCAAAACCTTGTGGTTCGGATAATCTTCTTTGCACTACCGGTCAAACTTGTACAGATTATGGTATGTGTAAATGCGGGGTTTCATTAGGTGTTTGTGAAGGGCCTTGTTGTAACGGATATTGTTGCAATTATGGAGAAGCTTGCTTTGAAGGCGGTTGCGTATGTGGTTCATCTGGAATGGGTTGTGAGACTGCTTGCTGTAATGGGGTTTGTTGTTCATACGGTCAAGTATGCCAGAACGATGCCTGTGTTGATTGTTCGTCACCTTGCGGAGGGACTACATGTTGCACTTCTTCCCAATCATGTGCTACTCAAACGAATATTTGTGAAGAGTGCCCTGATGATCAAAACGGTTGCTGGAATACATGCTGCACTTCTGAACAAATTTGTGCAGATGGTCAGTGTATAAATGGTTAAAGGAGTATAGTTTTTCCGAGGGTGGTGAGCCGGAACATAGGCTTGCCGCCCGCGGATCCGATTTGGGTGACCCCGGATTCAAAGAGCCATTCGCAGATGATATATTGAATGAATTCCTCTTCTTGAGGGGTGTATTGGGGAAGGGCGTAGGACCAAGTTTTCCCTGTTTTTTTGAGGGAGACTTGTTTTTCTTCGCTTAAGGGGATGATTGCGATTTTCATGAAGTCTTTAAAGTTGATCCAGTTGAGTGAGGTGAGGCAGCTGAGACTTTTTTGAATATCGATAATAACGCGCTGCGTCGCTAGGGCGTAGTTTTTTTGTGTTGAGAGGAAATTGTGGGGGTGTTTAAAAGTGACATGAGCTCTTTGGGCAATCGGAATTTCGATCCACTCTTTTGCCGCTTTAGTTGGTTTAAGGAATGTCTCTTCTACTAGCGCTAAGCCTAGAACAAGAAGTTTTCCTAAGAGTTTAATAGAGTAATCTTTTCCTATTGGAATGTGTGCTTCAATAAGAGCTTGGGCTGCACTTGTTGGTTGCCAAGCCTCTTTTTCTCTAAAATAGAAGACTTCTAAATTTGTTGTAGAACAGAGTGTTAGTAAACTTGTCATGTCTTGGATAAATGCGTACTCGTAGGTTCTAAAAGGGACGACCTCGTCATTGATGGAGGTGGGAGTACTCTCTTTTAAAAAGAGTTGGTATTGTTGCCATTCATGGAAAGGGGTTAGAACTTCGACGCCATTTACAAAAGAGACAAAGGCTAAAATATTAAACTCTAGCGCGATAGCAAGGGCTTCAAACGCCTCTCTGGTTAGATTGTGCCTAGTGACTATCGTTTGTACGGGAATGGTTAAATTAGGATCAGAAAACACTTCTCTTGCCACTTTAGCGACAAGATCATCCCCTGAGAGTAGCTCTGTAAGGTAGCGTTGGTAGGTTTGTGGGGTGAGCAGGTGTTTGTCTATAATCGATTGAAAAATATTGTTTGAAGTTCGAGGCACATGATACCAATTAGGTAAAACTTCAATCGGAAGGCTTTTGAGAAGATTTTGGAAATAGTCCAAGTTGGGCTTAAAATCGGGGTCAAAGCGTGCAGTTTGTGTTTCAAAATATTTTCTTTTATCTTTATCGACGGTTAAAATTCTTCCATCAAAGTTAAATAAATTGAGGGGTGCAAGAGATTCAATAATTTTGTATGCATCATCGATTTCAATAGAGAGGTTGTCAGCTAGGGATTCAAGGGGAAACTGAATCGAGCTAAATAAAATTTCTTCAAGAACTTCTATAGCTTGTGTATCTAATTTTTTTAAAAAAAGACGATTTTTTACATCTTGTGCAAAATTGTAATCTGAAAGTGTGACTTTGGTTCTCTTTCCGCTTTTTAATAAATCTTGCATAGACTCTAGGGGTTAATGTCGTTTCCCTATGATCATATGTGGAAGAGTGTTTGCATGCAAGCTTTTCGTAAAAGAGCTTTTTTTTTATAATAGAAGAGATCATGCAAGCAATAAGAGATATCTATTATAAAATTTCGGTCGGCGAGAGTCGAAAGGAGGGGATTGGCACCTTTTTAGGGGTCTTTTTACCAAGCCTTTTTACTATGATTGGCGCCCTACTTTACTTGCCCTTGGGGGAGATTTTAGGAAATTTTGGCTTAATAAAAACGGTCTCTGTCCTTATTTTTTGTCTCCTTTTAACTTTAATTACTGCTTTATCCCTTTCAAGTACCGCTTCAAACATGCATGTGGGTGAAGGGGGTAGTTATTATATGATTTCGAGGTCGTTTGGGTTGAAGACGGGAGCTGTGATGGGTCTTGCCCTTTACGTTGCCCACACATTAATGGCATGTCTTTGTGTGTTAGGCTTTAGCGAATCAATAGCTCAGTTAATTCCAGGGGTGAGTAAACAACTTATTGGAATTATTACGATTCTTTGCTTAGCCCTCTTTTCTTCGGTCTCAACAATCATTGCTGTTCGAGCTCAGCTAGTGGTCTTTTTTTTAGTTCTAGCCTCCTTGTTTTATTTTATAAAGGGGGCCCCCCTAGAAGCTGTTCAAGAAAATTTTTTGCACCCCTCGTTCTCATTTTGGGCGATTTTTGCAATTTTGTACCCAGCATTGATCGGAATTGAGGCTGGAGCGGCTCTATCAGGAGATTTAAAAAAACCTAGTTTTTCTTTAATTGTAGGTACTATCGGATCAACTGTGGTGGGATTTCTTTTTTATGTGATGATTTCTCTCGTTCTTTGGAGAAAAGTTCCGATATCTGTATTGCAGAGCGATCCAGAAGTTTTAAAACATTTTATTGGGGGATCGCTTGGGTTAGTCGGTTTTTGGGCTGCAACCTTAGCAAGTGCGATGGGGTGTTTGTTGTCTGCCCCAAGAACTTTAAAGGCTATGGCGGGTGATGGGGTCTTTCCAAAATGGTTTGAGGTTTTTGCCTCAAAACATGAGGAGTCGGTAAGGTCAGCGACACTTTTTACGGCATGTCTGGTCTTTCTAGGGAGTTATTTTGGTTCGATTCAGTATGTTATGCCCCTTTTAACCATTGTGATATTGGTCGTTTACGGCCTTTTGAACCTTGCGAGTGCAACAGAAGAGTTTATCAGCAATTCAAGTTGGCGGCCGGTTTTAAGGATTTCCCCTTATATTTCGATCTTAGGGTCTATTCTCTGTTTTAGCGCGATTGTCTTAATGGATTCGGGAAAAGCCCTCATAGCTCTTATTTTACTGACGTTGATCTACCTTGTGGTGAAAAAAACAGTTATCGAAAGTAGGTTAGATGATTTAAGACAGACGGTCCTGTTTTCAATTACCCGATTTGCCATTTATCGCCTTGCCTTTTTAAAGACCTCTCTGCGATCTTGGCGCCCTAATTTCTTAGTCTTTTCAGAAAGTGCAAGTGGACAGTCGGCCCTTTTAAATTTTACTGGAGCAATGGCAAAAGGGAGAGGATTTGTAACGCTAGCTTCGGTTTTAAAAAATTCGTATGCCGACATTGATGAGATCCAAAAATGGGAAGAGGTAATTCTTCACAATTTAAAGAAAAAATCGCTAGAGGCTTTAGTTGAAGTGACCATTGCCGATAACATTGCAGATGGATTGAGAAATATTGTTTCCAATTACGGACTAGGGCCGCTTGTTCCAAATACGGTAGTTATTGGACAGTGCAACCGAGAGGAGCATTTTGAGAATTATATGCACGTTCTTGAGATAGCAAAAGATGCGGGGAGAAATATTTTGATTTTCCGGAGTGATATAGAGCTAAAGAAATTGGAAAAGAGCGCGATTGATATTTGGTGGGATCCCCTACAAAAACACAATTCAGAATTGATGATCCTCCTTGCAAATTTGCTTGCTCGGCACAAAGAGTGGAATAAGGCTCAAATTACTTTAAAAAGTGTTGTGACAAACGAAGCTGCACAAGGGCAGCAAAAGATTTACTTTGAGGAGTTTTTCCAGAAAAGTAGATTGGACATGAAGTGCGAGGTCTACTTGGCAGAAGATGGGGTAGAGGCAAGAGAGGTAGTCGAAAAAAAATCTACAAGAAAGGGAATTGTCTTTGCATCAATGAAGGATTGTAATGTAGAGTATTACAAAAAATTAACGGCAGATTTCAAAACGATTCCAACAATTTGTTTTGTTACCAATCATCAAAAAATTGATTTACACAATCTATTGAATTAAAAGGACCTATGAAAAAAGAGTACATCCCCCAAACTATTGAAAAAAAATGGCAAACTTACTGGGAAGAGAATAAGACCTACGAAGTGAAAGAAGATTACACAAAGCCTAAATACTACATTTTAGATATGTTTCCTTATCCATCAGGCGCAGGACTTCACGTAGGTCACGTGGTCGGTTACACAGGTTCTGATGTGATTGCAAGGTATAAAAGACAAAAAGGGTATAATGTTCTCCATCCGATGGGCTGGGATAGTTTTGGCTTGCCGGCTGAGCAATACGCAATTAGAACTGGAATTCACCCAAAAATCGCCACAGAGCAAAATATTGATACGTATAGAAGGCAGTTAAAAGCTCTCGGTTTGAGTTACGATTGGTCAAGAGAATTTGCTACATCGGATCCAAAATACTATAAATGGACCCAGTGGATTTTTACAAAACTCTATGAAAAAGGGCTTGCTTATGAGGCCGAGGCTACAGTCAATTTTTGCCCTGCGCTCGGAACTGTTCTCTCGAATGAAGAGGTGGAAGATGGTAAATCTGTCGATGGTGGCTATCCAATTGAGAGAAAGCCGCTGAGGCAGTGGATGCTTAAAATTACAGAGTATGCAGAGCAATTGCTAGACGATTTAGATTTGCTTGACTGGCCAGAGCACTTAAAAAAATTGCAAAGGAATTGGATCGGCAAGAGCGAAGGGGTAAATATTGATTTTCAAGTTGTGGGAATGGATGAGAGAGTGACTTGTTTTACAACAAGGCATGACACCTTATTTGGTTTGACTTATGTTGTTTTAGCCCCTGAGCATCCCCTTGTGAGTAAATTGCAGTCAAAGGAAGTGGCTGCTTATTGCAAGGAAGTGCTTGCAAAGAGCGACTTAGAGCGGACTGATTTAGCGAAGTCAAAAACCGGTGTCTTTTCTGGTTTGTATGTTGTAAACCCACTTACAGAGGAAAAAGTGCCTTTGTGGATTGCAGATTATGTTTTGGGTAGTTATGGAACAGGAGCTGTGATGGCGGTTCCGGCTCATGATGAAAGAGATGCTCAATTTTCAAAAATTTATAAGCTTCCAGCAGTTGTTGTTATTGATGAAGAGGGGAACTATATCAATAGCACGAATGAAAAAGTTGATTTAAGCGGCGATACAATGGATGGGGCTAAAGAAAAGGTTGCGGCTTATTTAGAGAAGGCGAAAGTGGGTGAGCGCAAAGTAAATTATAAGCTTCGAGACTGGCTTTTTTCAAGACAGAGGTACTGGGGAGAGCCGTTTCCAATCTTGCATTACGAAGATGGAACAAAGAGGGTGCTTGATTTAGACGAGCTTCCGTTAATGCCCCCGGTAGTAAATGATTACAAGCCGTCTCCGGACGGACAAAGCCCCATTGCTAAAGTAAAAAGCTGGGTAGAAATCACAGACCCCAAGACACAAAAACGTGCATTTAGGGAAACTAATATTATGCCGCAGTGGGGCGGATCTTGCTGGTATTATTTGCGCTTTTGCGATGCTCATAATGATTTAGAGGCTTGGTCAAAAGAAAAAGAGGCTTATTGGATGCCGGTTGATCTTTACATTGGTGGGGTTGAGCATGCTGTTTTACACCTTTTATACGCAAGATTCTGGCATAAGGTTTTGTATGATGTTGGTTATGTATCCACGAAGGAGCCTTTTATGACTCTTCGTAATCAGGGGCTTGTGATAAGCAAGGCGTATAAGTTAGAGGGTGGTGGCTATGTGAGTGAAGCCGATGCCTCAGGAAAAAGCAATGTGACAGAGCTAATTGAAAAAATGTCAAAATCGAAGCTTAATGGCGTTTCACCTGATGAAATGATTGAAGAGTATGGAGCAGATGCACTTCGCTTGTATGAGCTTTTTATGGCTGCTTTTGACAAAGAAAAGTTGTGGCAAACTGATGCAGTGACAGGATGTAAGCGCTTTTTAAATCGGGTGTTTGATTTGGTCCAATCAGAAAAAATCATCGAGGAAGGGACAAAAGAGGCAAACCGCCTTGTCCACAAATTGATTAAACAGGTCGAAGAAGATATTCTGGCTCTCGGTTTTAATACCGCTATTGCAAAAATGATGGAATTTTTAAATGCCTTTACCGCCCTTTCAAGTTATCCAAGAGGCTCTCTAAAACAGTTTATACAAGTGTTGTATCCGTTTGCCCCTCACTTTGCAGAAGAGTGTTGGGAAATTTTAGGGGGAATAGGTACGATTTCTTATGAGCCTTTCCCAGTCTATAATGAGGCTTTTCTTGTCGAAGATGAGGTGACGATCGTTTTCCAAGTAAATGGGAAACTTCGAGGAAAATCGGTTTTTCCAAAAGGTGTGAGCAAAGATGACGTATTAAAATTTGCAGTTGTCGATGAAAATGTTCGAAATTTCCTTAAAGGGGAAATTCAGAAAGTGATCTTTGTACCTGATAAGCTCCTTAATTTGGTGACAGGTTGAGGCTTGTTTATAATTTTTTCCTCGCATGCTGGGCTCTTTTGCTAATGCCCCGCATGTTTAGTAAGAAATATAAACACAATTTGCTCTATAAAATCGGGTGGAAAAAGCCCGATTTTCGAGAAAAAAAAAGAGGGGAGTACAGAATTTGGATTCACGCCGTCTCCCTCGGTGAAACTAAAGCCTCATTTACACTTCTAGACGAAATAGAAAAAGAGTTTCCAAATGCTGACATTGTTTTTTCAACAACCACACAAACCGGTCAAGAAGAGGCTAAAAAACGGGTCGAAAAGGTTTTTTATCTACCGCTCGATTTTTCCTGGTTAATGAAACCCCTTGTCAGACGGATCGATCCCGACCTTTTTATCTTAATCGAGACAGATTTCTGGTATAATTTACTCCGAGAATTAAAAGCTCAAGGAGTCAGAACCGCTCTCGTCAATGGGAAAATTTCCCAAAACTCTCATAAAAACTTTAAAAAATTTAAAAAATTTGCCAAAACCCTTTTTAGTATGATCGGCTGTTTTTGTGTTCAAAGCAATATCGATAAAGAGCGTTTTATCGAATTAGGGGTAGAGGCTGGCAGAATCGCAGTCACTGGAAATATAAAATTTGACGGGAGATTTAATTTTAAGCCTGCCGAAAAATTCCTGCTCGATTCTCAAAAAAAAATTATTACAATTGCATCAACTCACGAAACCGAAGAGGAGATGATCTTAGACCAACTAGAGAGATTAGGAAATCAAGACCAGATCTGCTATCTCCTTGCGCCCCGTCATCCAGAACGATTCAAAAAAATATCTAGACTTCTAGAGAGGAGAAAAATCCCCTTTAGAACAATAGATCAAAAGGGAACAGGGGATGAAAGGATCGTCCTTATCAACCGGATGGGGATCCTCGATGAATGCTATGCAAGATCAACAGCCGTTATCATGGGAGGAAGCTTTATCCCCACAGTCGGAGGACATAATATTTATGAAGCGATCAGACACGGCATCCCTGTCATCTACGGCCCTTTTATGCATAAACAGGAGAGTATCGTCAATCTCGTAGCAAACCTCCCCATTTGCACTCAAATCCCCCTCGAAAAACTCTCCCAAACCCTGCAAAAAATTATTTTTAATCCACAAAAAAATATTTCCCACCATCTCCTGAACGCCCATCTACAGGGCGCCTCCGAAAGATCTTGGAAATATCTAAAACAAAACTTGTAACAAACACATTAAAAATGTTACACTTCTTGCAATTGATATCGCGGGGTGGAGCAGTTGGAAGCTCGTTGGGCTCATAACCCAAAGGTCGGCGGTTCGAGTCCGTCCCCCGCTATTAAGTAAGTACACGTAAAGCGCCAGATACCCTCTGGCGCTTTCCACATCAAAGCCATGTGGCGGCTTAGCTCAGTTGGTTAGAGCAACGGAATCATAATCCGTGGGTCGTTGGTTCAAATCCGACAGCCGCTAATAATTCAAACCCCTATAAGCGTGATAGTTAAATGGTGTGTAAATAAGAGAAGAATTTGCATCAACCACTCTCGTGGCACAATGGTGGCACACCGAGAGCCTATAAACTACAGCACTCCTCATCAAAGCACAGTAATTACTTGCGACGTAACCTTAAAAATGGAGCGTAAGTAATGGCCACAATTCAAAAGCGTAAAAATAAAAATGGAACTATTAGTTATAGGATAATGATCCGCCATAACGACGGCCTTCCTACTATCTACAAGACCCTACCAACCCTTCAGGAAGCAAAAGACTGGGCTCTACAAGAAGAAGCTAAACGAAGACAAGGGCTCTACTTCCCTGAACAAACCAATAAGAAGAGGACTCTAGCCATCCTTATTGATCGCTATATAGAACTTGTCCTCCCATCCAAACCTAAAAATGCAAAAGACACAACCCGCCAGCTTCTGTGGTGGAAGGAAAAGATCGGTGGCTATCAACTCAACCACGTGACCTCAGATCTAATAGCCCAACATAGAAAAGAACTCTTAGATGGTGTAACGCCAAGAGGAAATAAAAGATCACCATCAACTGTAAACAGATACTTAGCTGCTATATCGACTGTTTTAACCTATGGCGTGAAAGAGTGTGAATGGCTTGTCTCAAACCCAGTGTTTAGAGTACACAAACTTAAGGAATCCAAAGGGAGAGATCGAATCTTATCACCTGAAGAGTGTAAACGGCTTCTAGAAGCCTGTAAAAACAACTCAAATAAGTTCTTGTTGCCATTCGTATTGATAGCCTTGACTACGGGATCTAGAAAAGGGGAGATCATTTCGCTCACCTGGGATTGCGTTGATTTAGAACGTGGAGTTATTCAATTAAAAGATACAAAGAGTGGCAAACCTCGCTCACTTAATCTTGTTGGTCAAGCGCAAGACCTTTTAAAAGATCTCTATGCAGAACGTAATCTATGTGATGCACGGGTATTCCCGTCGAAAAATCGTTTCGGTAATCTCGATCTAAAAATTGGGGTCAGGCTTCGGTTATTCGGATTTGAAATTGAGTTGGGGTCTGTGATTTGAGCCAGGTATGCAGTTTTGAACCAGGTATGCAGTTAGTAGGATCTGAGCTTGAATCTTAAGTAGGGATTTTACCCCATTTTCTATCATCCATTGCAACTACAGTAGTGTGGACGCTAAATGCTGAGCCTGACATTTGACGAGTATCTGCAAGTTCGCTACCTATTCCTCTCATTGAATCTCTTGTTAATAGTAATTTTTCTTTTAAAGGCAAATCTGGCGGAATGCTCTTACAGGGTTCTTCTAAATGTTTACTAGCTTCCCATTCTGCAATATCTTCATCTGTAAATTCATTTTTAGTATCAGATCCAGAATGACATTCATAATGATTCGAACCAGGTATGCAGTTCTTTGACTGCTTTAGGAAGGCTTTTTAATCGAGATTAAAGCACTATTAGTCGAGTGGTTGATGGCCTTGAAAAAAATATAAAGAATATGCACAGCAGTACCTTGATATAGAGGCAATAAAGGATTTGTTATTTCAAACCAAAACTGCATAACTGCATGCTTGGCACCAAATACTGAAGGATCGCAATCAACTGACTCTGAGATGCCCGCAAACTCCATTCCCTTAAAAAGAGCAACCCACTCAAGATCTAGCTCATTCGGATTTCTCAAATAAGTTTTGAGCTTTTACAGCGCAAAGCTTTGATTTCCAAAGTGCATTGCAGATACCACCTTTTTTTGCCATACCTCATCCTGCACACACCCCCATTCTTATCAACAAAATCCAATCACTTCAAAGATGCCTAATAACGCAAGTTGCTAGTTGGGTAAAAAAAGATAGTGGTTGAGATTCATACAAATTTCTCAAGAAAACTAAGTAAAAGTTGTCGGGGAGAACCCCCGACAACTTTTACGAAAATTTTCTTTTAAGGTTTTCCAGTTGAATCAAGTCATTTCAACTAGCAACTTGAGTTAATATAGTTCTTTATAAAAATACAAAAATTACTCTTTTGAAGATCGTTAATCTATTTTACAAGTACCGAATTCTAAACAGCCATAGCTTTGACCTTGAGAGCAGCAAATGTCAGGCTCCTGACAATAGTTAGCAATTGATCCATTTACATAACAAGGATACTGACAGTAATAGTCATACGAAACCTCCGGATTATCTCCAACCGACACCTGAACTCCCAAAAGGCCTGTTGAGCATAGCAAACCATTACTACAACTACCTGTAAAACAACAGTTAGAACTACAATCTTCAACTGTAGCCTCAAATTGATAACTTCCATCAGCTAGTTGATTAGCGACCACACTAGTTACTATAAATGGCAGAAAATCAACTTTATTAAGAAACCAAATATCACTAATCCCAGTTCCGGCAGTTAAACATATGTCAAAAATATTTGAACTTGAACTTGGGTCAGATGGCCTAATGTTTGCGGTAAGATCAGCAACATTTGAATGTATAACACCGGATACAGTTGCTGTGCTTCTAGCAAGCACAGTCGTTGGACCAATCCTAAAAGTCATCCCATTCATCTGACCGTATACACCCGATATATCGATACTAAATTCCAAACTTGAATTATTTGTTAATGTAAATGAAGATGTTTGCGACATTAAAGTCTCCTTTATAGTTTGATTTTTGTTTAAATAATAGCACACACATCAGAATATACAAATTACTAACAATTAAATTGTTAAGTTTTTTATCCGGGTTTAAATGGAAGTTGGGGTCAAAGTTGGGGTCAGGCTTCGGTTATTCGGATTTGAAATTGAGCAAAATTCGGGTCTGAGTTGGGGTGTGATTCGAACCAGGTATGCAGTATAATTCGAACCAGGTATGCAGTCATTGCAATAAAAAGAAGATCTATGCGAAAGATATTTGCTTATAAAAAGTATTTAGCTATAACCTTATTGCGAATTTTATGAATCAACTCCAATAAGCACGACTGAAAACAATGCGCGAGAAAATGCACATTTACCTCTTAGTTCGTCCTATTATACTGGAAGAAACAAGATTCCCAAAGCCATTCTTAGTTTCTGGAGAGAATTTTAAGGCGATGAGCTTGCTTGTTGTGTCTAAACTTTCAGAGCTTAGAGCTTCAAGAATCTGTGTTTTCGATAGTTATTATTCTTGAGGATCAAAATTGAAAATTTACAAAGTTTCAAAAAAACGGATAAGGAGTTAATTGTATGACATCTTCATTTATAGCTTCAGTGCCCCCTGGTTCACCGATACTTTTAGATAAAGAAGGTATTGACGAGGAGTTTATAAAGGCGCTGCTTAGATGCGGAGATAGAGCTGTTCGGGAATTAGAAAGGTCAAGAGGAAAACCAGAACTTGTCCTTACAACAGGTAGTCAAGTGGGTTGCTCTGGTGAATTTGATGAATCTGATGCCTTAGCTACTATAAGAATGATTCATGAAAAGATGCATCTTTATGAGCTTGTTCGTGGGGTTTCTTTGGATGAAACAAGATTAGCAAGTCCAAGACTACTTTTAGGGGGGACTTGCACCGCAATCTGCTTACTTGTGGCATCAAAATTTTTAGAACTCCAAAAATCTTTATCCAGCACATTCACGATTTTTGAAGACTGCATCATTGACATAATCGAAGAACATGCTCTTAGAAGCAATAAAGATTTCCGAGCAATTCAAGCAGCCTTTAATACAATTATAGTACCTGAAACTTGCGTGGTAACTCCTGCCGACAAAATTAAATTATTAGCAATACGGTTTGATATGCGCTCAACTGCTGAATCAGAGGTTTTTGACTCCTTTGCAGGAGATTTCTCCTCAAGTGAAGGTGTGAAAAGTTTTTTAGAATCAGATGGGGTTTATGTGGCTCGAGCTATTAAAGATCCTAATATATTGAATAAAGATGAAATGATTAAGCAAGAATGTAAAGGTCATACAACCCTCATAATGAAACAAACAATTAAGGCAGAGTCTCGAGTCTACTTATATGATCCTAATTGCGGAATCAAAATCACTGATTATACGCATGAGCTTGGAGAGCAAATTCTTAACTTTCAACGTATAATTGCCGATACCCACGACCTTAAAAAATTTCAAATCGTTAAGTTTGCTGATAAAACAATCTGATAATTTTTTAGAAATAATATAGAGATGCAATTATGAAGTATTTAGCTTCATATAAAAATTGGGGTCAGGCTTCGGTTATTCGGATTTGAAATTGAGAAATTGGGGTCAGGCTTCGGTTATTCGGATTTGAAATTGAGTTGCGGTCTGTGATTCGAACCAGGTATGCAGTCACTATTTGAAAACTAGGTAAGCCCGAGGAAAGTTTAAAGATGAAGATGCAGGTAATGAAAGAGGGTGTTTCAACTGTCATGAGTATATACTAAAATAAATTAGGGGAATATAGTTGATGCGAGCAATAGAAGAGGTTTATTAACTATGTATGGGTGGAATGTGTTTTTTCCTGGGAATCCCCAAATTGTCGTGGGAGAAATTCCACAAAGGTCAGGGAATTTAGGAGGACGTAGAGTTGTTCCAGTGGCGGATGTAGGTTGTATGCCAGGAAGTTGTAAATCAAGGCTGTTCTTTAGAGATAAATTTGTGGGTAGTCTAAATAATCTTAAACAACGAATATATAATTGGTTAGATAAAGGTAGGTACGAAGGCGATTTAGTCAATGGTGTACGGGCAGGGAAAGGAATATTTACCTGGGCAAATGGGGATAGGTACGAAGGCGATTTTTTCAATGGTGGACTGACAGGGAAAGGAATATATACTTGGGTAAATGGGGATAGATACAAAGGCGATGTTGTCAATGGTGCACTGATAGGGAAAGGAATATTTACCTGGGTAAATGGAGATAGATACGAAGGCGATTTTGCGAATGATGCACGGACAGGGAAAGGAATATTTACCTGGGTAAATGGAGATAGATACGAAGGTGATTTTGTTAAAGGTTTTTTTCAGGTGAATATTTCTGATATCGGAAAAACTCGGTTTCTGGAAAATTTATGTGGAATAAATATAATTGCAGGGACAAGATCCTCATATTGTTTGGGAATTTTGTCTGATTACTTACTAAAAAATCATTATTTGCTGGAGGGCGAAGCTTTACAATCAGCGATTCGGATAATGCAATCTTCAGATGAGGAACTAAAATTAGAATCAAATAAAATTTACAAAAATTTAATGAAGCAAAGCTGTCTATTATATTTTGGTTATAAGGGGCATGCAATGGGGTTAAATCTTGTGCCCGATAAAAGTTCTCAGTCTGTCACTTTTGAAATTTTTAATTCAGGTGCAGGTTTAAAAAAATACCATAGGATACATCCACAAATCGCTAGAAAATTTCAAACTAAGTTATCTATAAAAATACCGAAAGATGAGATCACTCAAAAAGTGATTGAGCAACTTTGCAGTGCATGGAAAACGTTTCAAAATGGGGATCAGATATATCAAATGATTAGAAGCCTTCCAGGAGCTAAGACAGTAGAGATAGACTCAAAATTTATAGTTTGGCAAACAAGTCAAAAAGGGGAGAACTGCTCGATCGAATGGATATTTGCCTATCTTAAAAATACAATGTCTCTTGGTAAATATAATCGTATGCGTAGAGAGTTATTTGAAGCGTGCATGGAAAGCCTGAAAAAAAATGATGAGATAAGTATGGACCAGCGAGAAGCAATTTTATCTGTACTCAGAAGAAAATCTGAAAAGAGAGCGCTTCTTGTTTAGAGATTCGAGCTAGGTAGATTCAAATCAGGTATGCAGTCTTACACCAAACGCTAGAATTCTTCGAAAAATGGGCTTCTTATAGCAAATATTAGGGTGTTTTACTATTCTATGGATTAAATAACTTATACGATTGGTTTATGATGAAGAATCGCGGTGGATATTTTTTTATTTTTACCATTCTGTTCATCTTTATAGGGAGTTCTCTAGTTGAGGCATCCGACTACAGTATCCCTCCCTCTATTCGATTCACGTTGGAACGTGAGGGAAGCTCGTCGCCTCTGGTTTATTATTTTAGCAAGCCTGAGAATGTAATGACCTATCCGATTCTTATCCTTTGTGAAGGATCTTCAAGTAAAGGGAGTTTAGGGAGCGTGTTTTATATTCGGAATTATTTTTTAGAAAAAATGGAAGCGCTTGGGGTGGGATATCTTACGGTTGAAAAATGGGGGATTGATGGCAATCAAATTAATGAGAAAGAGTTTTGGAGTCATTACACCCGTTCTCAAAGATTGGAAGATCACTTAAAAGTTGTCCAGTATTTAGAGGAAAATCCTCCGGAAAGATGGAATGGTAAAATTATTTTGGTGGGTGTTTCAGAAGGTGGTCCATTAGTTACAGATCTTACTATTACATGTCCTAATACGCTTGCAACGATCAATTGGGTTGGAGCAGGGGATTGGTCCTGGGCAGAGGAGTTGTGGGAATTTTTTGAGAACTGGAAACAAAATTCATTTTGGATGCGCTTATATGATGCAATCCCCAGATGGATTCCCTTTTCTTCAGACATTCCAAAGACGAGGCAAGAATATGATATTCTTGTGCAACACATAATAGAAAATCCGAGCTCTGAGGAATCAATGGGAGGAATGACCTATCTCTACCACGCAGACGCATTTCAGAAATCTTCGATTGATTATAGTAAAATCAAAACCCCCTTTTTGATTGTAAAAGGAACAGAAGAGAGCGATATCCTCTCTTGTGACCAGTTTTTTCAAAAAGCAAGGGAAGCTGAGGCTCCTATCACCTATTTTCGAATTGATGGGATGGATCACTACATCAGAAAAAGACCTGATGTGATTGACCAATCTTTTGAGTGGCTGAAAACGCAGCTTTCCTTAAATGAGTTTCAAAGTAAGTGATTCAAACCAGGTATGCACTCATGCAGTTTGAAAAACAATCAAAATTCTCTATGAGTAGCTATCGATGGGAAGGGGTAGCTTTTAAAAAATGGTTCGAATCATAACTCTAAGTAATGATTGCATTTAAATCGTCACGAAGCTTAGAATATTAAGCTTTTAATAAAGAAATGAGGTTTTGTTATGACGGTTTCAACTGCAACTCCAATTGCTACTATGATGGGGGGAGGAGCAGGAGCTCCACCAGTATCAGAGGGGATAAAAAGTGAGAAAACTCCTTTTGTCACCGGTGAAGAGATAAATTCGATCATGGAAGAATTTAAAAAAAACCTCAATAACGAGGTTTTTAGGCGGAATTGTGAAAGCGCTCAAGCATTGCTTATTGAAAAATTAAAAAACCCTGAGTTTTTACCAGGGTTGCCGGTTGAAATTAGAGCAGATCCATTTAAAATACTAGGTTCTTTTCTACAATCTTTTATTAAGTGGATAGATTGGAGTCGAGACAAGGGGAGCTGTTTGGGCCCAGGTATTTCTGATGCGTTTTTAAAGATAGTAAATGATCTAGAGGCTGGCGAGCCTCTGAGTTTTAGTGCGCGCGATGATGTGTTTGCGATTTTAATGGGGGTGAATAATTTTTTCGATTTTCACCCAAAAATTTGCACAGACAAAACATCTCCTATTATTCAAATGCTTGCGCAGATGCACAATTTTGTTCAGGAACAGTCATTAAATCCCTATTTTTCAATAAAAAGTTTACTTCTTCCCGAAGATGGCACAGAGAGGCTTCCTATAGATGTTCGCCACGTTGGTGTGGTTGTTCCAGCTAAAGTTGGGCTTATCACAGAGTTTGATGTTGGAGTTCGAACCTACTCTTCCCCAGTAGTTGTAGCTCTATTTCATGTTAACGGTAATATTACAACGCGCTATATTCCTGAGGGAACTACTCAATATATATATATACAAAACGCCAACGGATATTTTTCTCATAGTGGAGTTAAACCAAAAGAAGATGATTTAACTTATGAATCTGAAATGTCCTCCACATCTACTGTATCAGAAGGGGAAGGTGTCTCAAAATCAAAGGAATCTTCCCCCTTCGAGTCTTGTCTTTTTTGTTTGACAATTCCGGTACAAGATCACGATAGCGATAGAGTTAGGGCTAGAGGACTATCAAAAGGTGGTAGTGATACAACCTGCGAATTAAGTTCTAAAAGAAGATCGTTCGACCTTCCGCGTGCTGTACCAGGTCAGCTTGTTGAGGGAAGAGAATTGTCTCCAACCATTTACTCAGATCCCCAATTCCCCCATTCACGAATTATAAGAGCGCCTGGACAACCCGTTCAACTTACTTGTTTTAATTTAATATGTGCCTCAAATTTTGAACAAGCAGCAGCAGTTCCTGTAATTTATCATTGCCTTCTCCAGCAACTCATTCTAGCTGCTCATCCAAATATTGCAAGATATGTATCACCACCAGTAGGGACGATTTTGGAGCGATGCGTGCCGCCTAGCGATTTAGCAGTGATGACAGAAAAATTCGGTTTAGACACAACAACTTCAAGTAGTGGAGGAGCAGCCGGTGCAGGTAGCGCTGGAAAGGATTCGGGAGCATCTCTTGGTGTTATATCTGCCCCTGCAGTTAGGGTAGAAACATCAAGAGAGGCGCTGGTAGATGCGTTTTTTGAAGCAATTGAAAGTAACAATATAGACACATTGAATTCTTATAGAGGAGACATTCATTACATAAATAGAGATGGATACACTGGTTTAATGGTTTCTATCGTTTCAAATTTGAAAGTGTCATTTATGTGGTGTCTTGAACGCAAAGTTGGCAGACAGGTTGATAAAAAGCATAGAATAACAGGTATTACAGCTCTTATGCTTGCAGCAGCAGAGGAAAGTGCATACTATGTAGAGGCGCTAATTGCTGCAAAAGCCTCTCCATTTCTTAAAGACCACCTCGGTCGTACCCCCCTAGATCATGCAGTAATAAATAGTAGACCTCTGCCTGCAACTTATTTACTACGACTGGATTATGATATAATTCAGGGATACCACTACAATGGGATTTCTCAAG
This sequence comes from uncultured Chlamydiae bacterium, assembly GCA_937996705.1. GTDB lineage: Bacteria > Chlamydiota > Chlamydiia > Chlamydiales > 2-12-FULL-49-11 > VGMD01. The sequence goes on along the minus strand of CALKUQ010000057.1, from coordinate 8,643 downwards.
TTCCAGAATCGTATCAAAGAGAGTCTCTACCTATAGCACTTGTAAATATGGGGCAGGTTCAATCCAAAGCGCCCGGATTTGAACCAATTAATCCATTTACTCGCTCCGCGAAGGCATTTGGTTGGGGGTCGCAAGAAAGACCTAGGCCTAGATTTGTTTGCGCAAGTTTAAAAGCGAAGTCGTGGGTAAAGGTTCCTTTAGCAGATTACTATACAGACATCATTGCCTCAACAGACCACCCCAATTCTATAAATTTCAAATACCCGTACCTAATTAATTCTCAGGGAGACAATCTGTTTTTGGTTGTTGTCAAAACTTTAAATCAAGCTTGCATAGAAAAATTTTTGAGTCTAGCTCCTTGTTTTAAAGAATATTGTAATGAGCAAAATGACTATGGGGAAACCGTACTCCACTCACTTGTTTTATCTACAGCAGAGGACACTTCCGTGTTGCACAAAGCAGAACTGTCAGCGCTTAATATACTTAATTACTTGAAGAGGGTATGTCCTAAATTAGATAAAAATTTAAAGGACTATCAGAAACGTAGTCCAGCTGAACTCGCAGAAAGTCATGGATTATTCACCTTAGCGGCAAGTATAAATCTGGAAGGACCTTATGTAAAACCCCGCAGAGCTCCGCTCTTTAGCTTTTCTTTGGCACCGCCGCCGCCAGCTCCAACATCTACATTGGCCGTAACAAAATCGTCATAAAATTGGGGTCAAAATTGGGGTCAAAATTGGGGTCAGGCTTCGGTTATTCGGATTTGAAATTGAGTTGGGGTCTGTGATTCGAACCAGGTATGCAGTCATGCAATTTGAAGATTCGAACCAGGTACGTATTGAAATTCGATCAAGGTTGATAGATTTCTTGCACTGAAGATTCGATATTCTTTGTGTAAGACTCGTTGTTAACTAATTGTTTTTTAATAATTTGTAAAATAGAAGTTATTGCTTTTTTTGTGGTTATTTGATTAGATATTAAGGAAAAAATATATTAGGAGTTTAAATATGAGTTTTCTAGTAAATGTAACAGGTGGAAATTCGGTTGGCGCTCAAAATCTTGCAGAGATTTTAGGTGAAGCTGGCCAGTTTCAAGATTCCCTAAGAAGTTCAAAGCTCGCAGCAAAGATCGCTGGTGGTGTGGGGAGGTCTTTACTTCAAGATATTACAAGAGACTTCAATGCACAAGTGTCGCATCAAATAACAATGCCGAAGTTTCCTCAAGTTTCTGATCTTCTTAAATCTGCGAGTTTTAACGTTTCGGATATTGGAGAATTTGGTGCACCAAGTCCGAGATTGGATCTTTCATCAAGAGTTTCTTCATCGTTTATAGAAACATCAACCGGCATTTTGGATAAGATTAAAGAGACGAGTGTTAGCACATTAGGTCTTGTGGCTGGAATTTTTTTAGTAGCGCTTTATGCCCTTTCAAGACGGTAAATAATTCGGATTGTGCAAAAGATAACAGTTTAGATTGCCTGAAAAGGGGGATCTAAAAAAACATAAAGAGCGAAACAGCACAAGTTTCACTTTGATGAATCGGATCGCTTTTGGAGGGTCGTACCAATGTACTGTCCCTCCGCCCTTTGGGGCAGTCATAAAACCACCCAATCCTGGGTGTATCGTTTAAATACCATGTGACGTGAGAATTTCTGGAAAATGAAATAAGTAGTAGGCCGGGCTTTAATCGCTTGATATCTGAAACGGGGTGTAGTAAAATCTTTTGCTATGGAAAGAGCAGACTTTGAAAAAATAGAGAAAATTTGTGAAGAGAAACTTATTTCGGTTGTATTGAGCGCTCCCCAATCTAAAGGAAGTGAAGTTCTTCGAGTAAGTGCAAGAACTTTATTAATTAAAGAAGAGCTACAGTATCAGGTAACGTATCATTACAAAGACAAGGTGACGCATAAAAATTTTAGAGAGGGGGCGTTTCAAAGGTTTTTGGCCGATCTTTTAACTTCCCAGTTTAAGCAGGCAGTTTTTTGCACGGAAAAAAATGATTATTACCTCTTGATCGGGAAAAAAGATACGATGTCTGTTGTGAAAAAAGCGCCATCAAAGTTGCAAGGATCTCTTCTTCACAATCGAAAAAAAAATTATTTGCTTGAAGAGGGAGCTCCGATTCCTTTTTTGGTTGAGATTGGCATCATGAATTCGACAGGTAGGGTTCATGCGGATAAGAGAAATAAATTCAAGCAGATGAATCGGTTTTTAGAAATTGTAAGGGATGTTTTGCCTGCTTTTAAGAATAAAACTAAGATTCGGATCCTCGATTTCGGCTGTGGCAAAGCTTATTTGACTTTCGCTCTCTATCACTACTTTCATGAGATGTTGGGATATGAATTAGAAGTGATTGGTTTAGATCTAAAAAAAGAGGTAATAGCCGATTGTCAAAGGGTGGCAAAAAATCTTGGTTACGAAAATCTTAAATTTTTTTTAGGTGATATTAACTCTTTTGAAGTAAAAGAGACGATTGATCTTATGGTGACGCTGCACGCCTGTGATATAGCAACAGACGCTGCGCTAGAGAAAGCTATTCGTTCAAAGACAGAAGTCATCTTGTCTGTACCCTGTTGTCAACACGAGCTTTTTTCCCAGGTAAAAAATTCGGATTTGAACCCACTCTTAGAACATGGGATTTTAAAGGAACGCTTTTCTGCCCTTGCCACCGATGCCGCGCGGGGAAAACTTTTAGAAATTTTAGGCTATACGGTTCAAATTCTTGAGTTTATTGATCTAGAGCACACTCCTAAAAACCTATTGATTCGTGCAGTCAGAAAAGAGGCGCAAACTTTAAATTCGAGCGCTTTTAACGAGTATCTTGCATTTAAGAAACTGCTTCAAATTGAACCCTCCTTAGAACAGCGGTTTTCAAAAGAGCTTGCACCGTTTTTTGGAAAATAGACATCGCCTATTTTAAAATAAAATCATTATCAATCGATGTCATATTTAATAATTAAAGCATCTTTATTATCTAATAATTGTAAATAATCTCTCTTTTTGATAAAATTTTTTATAAAAAATTCAGAATCAGAGGGGTATGTATATGCAACTAACAAAAAGTCTATTTCTTGGCTGGCTTGCAATCACATCAAGCGCTTTGAGCGGAGTAGTAGATGGCTGTAAAACTCAGAAAAAAACAGACGATATTGCTCAGTCTTTAATAAAGGCGTCTAAATCTTTAGAAGAGGAGGCCTTAACTTTAGACTCTCAAAATAAATCCAGATGCTATACATGGACTGGTTCTAAGGCTGGCTGGCTAGACCCCTGCGTTCAAGAGATTCCAATTCCGATACCTGTAGAAGTTGCTGAAATTTTAGGAGACTGGCGCGCTGAACATGCTTTATGGAAGCGGGTTTTTTGTTCTGAGTTTAGCTTTTATGGCCCACCAAGTGGGGATTTTGCTTGCGAAAAAGTTGAACTAGAAATTATTGGGGCTCATCGTGGTGTAGCTCTTAAGGGCAAGTTGAAGAGCAAGAGGTATCACAAATTACCAAGTTATAGATGTGTTGAGAAAAAAGGAGCCGTCTCCTGTGGACCTATCGGAACATTAGGGGAAATTAATACCTGGTCAATAGAAGAGAGAAGAGTGTATGAGCTTGATCAAAAAAGGGTTTGTTTTGCCCTTCCTGCTAGTAAAAAAACCGGTTTTATGCCTGTTTTTGCTAATTTTAATGCAGACTTCGAATCCCTTTGTGAGTTTATAATAGCCAAAATTACATAGCAAAATTAGTCGCGCCAGAGCAATCTGATTCTGTTGGCGTTGCTTTTTTTGGCTAGTGGGGAACGTCACTGGCCGGTACGCTTTTTACAAAAAGTTCTAGTAGAACTTTTGCCACCGGCTTTATTCCTAGCGGAGGGACCGCATTTCCGATTTGCAAGGCAACGTCATGTTTAGGGCCGCAAAAGGCAAACGATTCTAGACTCTGTGCTATGGCGGTTTCTCTATCAGATAAAGGGCGGGGATCCTTCCAATGATGAAGGGCTCCATTTCCGTGGTTTACGCCTGTTATTGTTTTAAAGGGTTTTGCCCTGTCAATTCTTCTGAATTTTCGCCCTTCTTTGCCATCAACTCCAGGCACTCGCCCTCCTTCTGGAACTGTATTAAGCAGATCTAGGCATGACTGTTTCTTGATTACAGGTATTACAGAATTAAATACGTAAGTATGAACCGATTTTAAAGCTTCTTCTGCAGTAACATAAGGTCTTGATCTAAGTTTTCCTTGCCCGTGTGTCGGGTGGGGCATTGCAAATTTTACCCTGCTACTCAAATCGTTACGAATTCCAATAAATAAAACCCTTCTTCGTAATTGAGGAACTCCAAAATCAGCGAATACGATCGTATGGACAGAAACATAATAACCTGCCGCTTCAAAAGCCGGTTTAATTATAGTATCTCCTCCATGATTTAGAATTCCCTGAACATTTTCAACTAGAAAGTATTTAGGCTGCTTTTCTTTAAGAACCTTTGCAAAACATTTGTAGAGAGATCCACGTTTACCGTCAATACCAGCTCTTTCCCCAGCATAGGAAAAATCTTGGCAAGGGAGTCCTGCGACAATTATATCGATGTCTGAGGGGACTAAAGGGTCTGTTTTCATGTCTATGGTAGTCACATCACGTCGATCAACGAAAGGTTTTACACTCCTTCTGTCAAGTGTAATTTTTTTTATCTTTTGAGCGATTTTTAAAAGATCGGGATCTGATCCTTGGCTAGGTTTTACGCCACTTATAATTCTTTCTGGACGACCAGAAGATCCATTTACGTGAAGTGAGCATGTAGCTTCAGGGAATGCATTTAGCTCATAGGTATCTGCCGCAAGATGGTTAAATTCATTAGCATAGCACACCTCTAGGTCTATTTCCAGTTCGGCTGCAGCATCTTTAAATCCTCTTCCAATCCCCCCAATACCTGAAAAAAACTCCGCTATTCTTACAATTACTGGGGAAGCAGCTCTATCTGTTCTTTCTGCAACAGCTTTATAGGGAGAGGGTAAAACTTCATCAGCACCAGCGCCACTTCCAGCTCCAGCAAGCCCACAGATCTCTGTCGTGATCCTCTTGGAAGGTCTTGCTTCACTGCTGGATCCACCACCCTCCTCCTCTTCGAATTTCCATTTGGCGCTAAAGTCTCTTTTAGCTAAAAGTGAAGGCGAAAGGGGTGATGTCATACTATCCTCTTTAAATTAATGATTTATAATCTAGAAGCTTTGTAATTAAATTTTACAAAAAACAATTCGTTAATTATGAGTGTTTTTCGTTTTTTTGTCTATACCGGCATTGTTTTTTATAATTAATTCTTTAAATAAACTGTGTTGTTTTAATAAATAAAGTTATTAAAGTGGGTGTTTATGAGCTTATACATAATTAGTCAAAGCGGCGCTAAGCCTGAAATAGCTGTAGAATTTGATCAAGAAAATCGATGTGAAATATACAACTCTTTTATAAAAAGTGAGATGAAAGAGTTTGGGGTCTATATTCCTCCAGGTCTTCGGGAGCAATATGCCAATAGAAATTATGTCTTATTACCTGATTCTGAAATTTCTGATTTAGCAGAAAGGAGTTTATTTAAAAAGGCGTTTATAGAAATTTACTTCGATCTTCATTTATCTAATTCTAAGTTTGTTAAAGCGCATTCGAAGGAGGGTTTGTGACAGATTCTTTGAGGCCTGATAGATCTTCGGATGGTTATGAAAGTGCAAGGGCTGAAGCTGAAAAAGCGGCATACCATGCTAAAAGGGCAGAGGTGGATCGAAAAAGGGGGTTAAATCGGGGGGCTAAACCTCTGGGGTTTAAAACTGAGGCCCCCTCTTTAGTGGGAAGAGTTGTAGCGGGATCACCCAAGGACGATCCCATCAGCGTAAGCATACCAGATCCTCTTTCCCCTGTGATCAGAGTAACAAGACCTAGAGGCTTAAGACCTCCAGTTCAATTGCTACCTTCGGTGGTCTCTCCTCCACTAGTCGTTCAACGAGATACATTTGAAGGTGAACCTGTCTATCGTGTCGATATTGAAGCAGAGGGGGATTCTTTATGGATGGAGGAAGCTTTATACCTATGTAGATCTGATTTCAAAGCAACTGAACTTGTAAAGCCAACTGGTTTGGGTACTTCTGGTTCGTATTTTGTATCAAATAGAGAGTTTCAATCCATTGCTATTTTAAAGCCACTTGATGAGGAGTTGGGCGCTCTTAGATCAAAGCGGAAAGATATAGTAATGGCAAAAGAGGGAATAGTCCCGGGAACTTCAGGTTTTCGAGAAGTCGTGGCTGGGAAAATTTTTTCGGATCTTGTCCCTCCTACGGGGCTTGTAACTACCTCGCACCTGTATTTTAGCTATAACCCTGATAAAGAAGGGTTTCAAGCGGTTAAGCAGTGCTCGATACAAAAATTTATCCCAGGGACGAAGGAGGTTCTTCTTTTGGATGATAAAGAAAAGCCCACTCTTCTAACTCATTTATCCCCGATTGTTATGATCGACATTTGCTTGGTAAATTCGGATAGACACGCAGGTAATTTAATGGCTAAAACTGCAGAAGGTGTGGTTTCAGAGGTATTTCCAATAGATCACGGATGTATTTTGCCCGACAATTTAGCAACAGGGGGAACTTTTTTTTGGTTTGGCATCATTGATCCTGCCGCTAAATTTTCTTATGAAGAACAGCAAAGAATTAGAGGGCTCGATCTTGATGAAATTGCCTTGCAACTTGCAATCATTCCTGATTCAAGTGGGGCAATAAATACTTGCGTAACTGGTGTGTTACTAGCAAAAACTTTGTGTCAAACGAATCCTATGAAAGAAATTGCATTTTATTTCATCGACGGGCCAGAGAGTTGTAAATCCCTAGCTTATTTTATTTTAATGATTTCAGCTCTTAGACAAAACCCAGAAATTGATTTTAAGGAGCATCCTTTTCCACAAGTGAGTCCAGAAATGATACAAAGCGTGATTCGTGACATAACTTCTTTCATTGCTGAAAAGAGCTCTGGAAAAGGGGGCTTTTCGGTGCATGGCAAAGTTAGAGAAGTTTTACATAGATGTATGCTTACTGGAAAAAGGGAGGAGTTGCTTAGTGGCGAGTGGAAGGGGCAAATCTAACCCATCTTTTTTAAGAAATTCAGTTTGATCAAGAGGGAAGAATCGTTTCAAGAAGGATGGTTCGTTCTTTAGCTCGTCTCAGTTGTATCGATAATTCCTCTTCAGAAAGCTCTGTTAATAGATGGGGGATAATGTATTTGAATAACTCAGAGTCTGTATCTACCGCGCTCCATGAGATCCCTTTTACAGTTGTCAGCGAGCTTGGCATATCAGCTTTTTTGCAAATTTTTGTCCTTGGATGAAAAAATTCTCCTCTGCTAAAGAGTTGCTCAACTGTGTTGCCGGTTGGAATATACATTGCGGAGTGTAGAGCTTCCTCGAAGGGAAGGAAAATTGCATAGGCGTCGCGTTCTTCTTCGGTCTCTTTTTCGCACATGTGACAAAATGCAGTCGCTCCTGAATCATAAACTATTCCTGCAAAAAGACTTGTGCCAAAAGAGGTTGAATGGGAAGAGAGAGTTAAGTCTTTTGATAAATTACCTCCTCGGTAGAGGATAATAGAATGGGCCCCTATTTCACTACAATCCAGTTCGAGAGATTTTCTAATAACAGTTGTAGGGTGGGGAGTGTCAAATGTTAGAGAATATTGAGCTTTTTCGTTTGGGAGGAATATACTTGTAGGACCGGTTGTAAGAGAAGATATCGCGGAATTGTTAAATATTTCTTTGATAGATTCCTCATTTTTAGAGGTTGGGCTTGAGGAGAATTTTTCCAAAAATTCTATTTCTTTATCGGTATGGGCTAAGAGTTCTGAAAATGTAAATCCAAGAGGGGATTCAGAGGCTTTTTTAATTAATGAATTATTGATTCTATAAGCTGTGCCGATGAACTCTGAGGGGGCTGAACTCTTGTCAGTTTCTAAGGGGGGACAATGCAAGCAGTTTCTTGAATAACTCGGATGGTTTAACATCAACCTGTTGCGAATTAGACCAGCAAGGTACATCTGTTTGGGGCAAAGGGCGTTGTGCTTTAGATCTTCCCGTATCAGTTTATGAATAGCTATTAATTCATAGAAGGTTTTAGGAACGAAAAATAGTTGTAAGCTGGGCTGTAACTCTTGGACTTTAGATACAACTTGCTTGTACCTCTCATGCGCCTCTGATAAAAGCCCTTTTGCAAGGAGTTTTGCCGGAGTATGCTCAGAGAAAATTTCATAACACCTAGAAAAGAGTGGCGGATCGATTGTTTTTCGGGTTCCGTCAGGAGCTATCTGAAATACGACGTACTCTCCTTGACCTTGGGTTAGGATCCCTTCAGGGATTTTTGGGCTTATTGAAAGAGAGGTCATAAATAAAAAAATTATTAATATAATTAATGCTGATGTGTATAATTATATAAATTATTAATTAATACCTGGTCCTTCAATGTCAGCTTAAATGTCAAATATATCTAACTCATTGAAGATTATGTGGACACCTTTATTTTGAAAATAAAAGAAAAAAAAAATTTAAAATATGACATAATAGTTGAAGATGCTGGTCATTTTTTAAAAGATCAAATTATATCGCTTTTTTTATTATTCAAAACATTAAAACCTAAAGGCAC
>CALKUQ010000056.1 GCA_937996705.1 uncultured Chlamydiae bacterium | reverse complement strand
TAATTTAATATCAGCAATTGCAATTTCTGTATCATCATCTAAAATCAAATTTAACATTTTTGCAAAAATTGTTTCATTTGTTTTTGTTTTTTTTGTTTTTATTCAAACAAAAGCCTCAGAAGATACTTTAATTAGTATAAATAATATTTCTATTGTTGTTTATAGAACTTGGCCTACTTCGGCGCAATTACCTTTAAATAATAGTTATCGTTTTATAATTGAATCAAATGGAAATGCCATACTTAAATGGCCTAATAGTTGTCCCCCAAGTAGAAATAATATTTTAGTTTGTTCTTTTAAAGGGAAGGTTCCTCCTAGGAAATTTGCATCACTTGTAAGATTTATTAATCGTATTGATTTCGTTCATTTAAATCTGTTTCATAGATGAAACGAACAATTTTTACAACTTTTTCTTTATTTTTGTAGTCAAGTGGCAATTCTCCTAAAACTGTACAAAAAGTTTGAAACTTCAAACGATTTTTATTAAGAGAAGGGGGGTACTTTTCAAAAAAGGGAACAACAAATTCTTTCAAAATTTTTGCACTTTTTATAACAAGTCGAACTCCTTTACCTTCTTTATTCACAGTTAAAAGTCTGAGTTGTTTTTTTTTACCAAATGCCGCATTAATAATCTTTAACAAGAATAACTTTTCTTCAACATGAGTCGTAAGAGTTATTGAAGGAACGATCTCAAAAGTATGACGCTTTTTGAGTTTTTTTCCCTCTTTAGAAAGATGAGTGAATAAACCAACAGTGAAAGAACCATCTCCATCAAAAACACCAACGATAAACTCAGCTAAAGCTGGATTGATTTGTTTAGGATTGTCAAGGACAGTTTTCAAAACTTCAGTTCCACAAACCTCAACCTCTTGATGAATCTTTTGAAGGATGCTATCAGCACAACCTTTTGTTTCCTGATTCGCAAAACCTAGACGTTCAATCAAAGAATTTCTTGACAAACCTTTAGGTCCTTGACCTGATTTTAGGCCTGATTCTTTTATATCGACTAATGTTTTGGCTTGTATTTCAGTCAAACTTTTTTGGTTGCTGGATTGTTTGATTCGAATCGATTCTTTTAAAAGCAAGAAATGAACTCTTTTATTGTCAAATAATAGGGGAGTTTTTTGAAGTCCCTCTTCTTTTTCAATCAAAGAAATCAGACGTCGACAATTGGCTCTATCAATTGTTAAATTGACGGATCGCTTGATGTCAGTAAACTTCACAGACCTAGGTAAACTTGATTGTATACCTTTCTCCTCAAGCCAATCTTTGATTCCACATAACCAATCAAAACGTTTGGTTGTTTGGGACAGGATGATTTTCGGATTTTGGACTTTTTCTTTATCATAAGAAACGGTGAAGTGACCATCCGATTGTAAAAGACCACAGAATCTTGGTAAATTCATGAACTGCTTCGCGAGTTCGTATTCCTTTTCACAGTTGTTTTTTATTTTATGGGGTTTTTTTAAATTTTTAAGACATCGCGAAATATACTCAGATTTTCGCGATAAAAGCTCAATACCTAAACGCATCTTGACTTAAGAATTCTTCGTACAGAATTCACTTTTTTTTCAGTCTTTGTTTAAGCTTCTAAAAAAAGAAGCAGTTGTCCGAGATTAAAACTCTAAGATCCTGGCGTGTTAGCAAGGTCTCTTTTACCCAAATGGGTACATTTGAGAACCATCGCTCCGATTCCATTGCAAATTTTTGTTTGCTTCATCTAAGATTTATTAGAAGTGAATCAAGTCGTTACGGGGTCACGAAGACTTCCCTCGGGGTTGTCTTAAATTTGTTTTTAAGAGTTTCACCGATATGAGCCAGATATCGCCTCATCTTTCAATTGAAAGACCGCTCTTAGCTTCTTTTTTTAAAAGAAGCTAAGTTGACATTTTTATCTTTCTTCTAACAAATTAGAAGAAAGAAGGGCACCGCTTGCGCATTATGAGACTAAGTCACTTCGCAGTGACTCGCAGCAGATTGTGGTGTGTTTACCGCTTGTGCGGGCCCCCGTCAATTCCTTTGAGTTTCACTCTTGCGAGCATACTCCCCAGGCGGGAAACTTAACGCGTTAGCTACAGCACTGCTTTTTTGCAGCACTTAGTTTCCATCGTTTACAGCTAAAAATACTAGGGTCATTTAGCATATGCTAAGTGGACTATATCTTCTTCTGAATTGAAATTCGCTCTATTTAAGTAAGATTTTAAGATCCAGATAGAAACTTGATTCTTTTATAAGAGTAAATTTTGTCAATTTCATCATGCCATTCAGGACGAATCATCGACTTTAATTCAGAGGCCCAGCGTTGTTGAAGAGATACATCATTCGGAAAAAAACAAATTTTATATAGCATCGACTTTACGGGAATGATTGGTGCAATAATTCTTAAAAATTCTTGCAAATTTTCTTGATCCGAAATATAAAGTCGAGTCACAAGACGACCATTTTTCATTTTTTGAGAATCAAGTTCACCTCCATGACAGTTGATCTTCCAAACAGTTTTCAAATATTCAGCTAAAATGTTGACTTGGTCGAGAGGCATTTCACCAGTAGCGATCATACCTTGGCAACCAAGGTTGCCTGTCAGACCTCCGTCATCTAACCATAAAGTCATTAAAAAATAATTATTCATATGATTAAGCCAGAATCGCTGAATTCTTTTCACATTGTTGGGAGCAATCTTTTCTTGAAGACTTGTAAGTCTTTCATCGACTCGTGTTGAGATTTTCCATTTTCCTAAATATTCACCGACTATAGCTGATGCTTCAGCTTGATAGCCATCTGGAAGTTGAAATTGAATTCCTTCTTCCGTAGTGAATTCGCGGAAAGCACAAAGCGTTTTCCACATAAACCAATCGGTTTGACGGCTTGAATGTCGATAAGATAGACGCGCATTTGCATAACCTTTTTGAACTTTCAAACTTGAGTCACCAAAAACGGTTCCACATAGAGTTGATAAAACAACAGGATGAAAACCTATTTGAGGGATTTCTTTATGGAATAACTTGACTTCCTGCATTGAGCTTGGGTAGGTTGGTTTCAAGCAACCTTGCAGCTCTAAATTCGGTTTGTTCAATCGAAACTCATTAACAACGATTCTTGAAAAACTACGTGCTGATTCTATTTTTAAGGTTTGGTTGGTTGGTTTCATAATTTTGATTTTTTTTTATGCTCAGGTCTTACACTTGATCGAGAAGCTTATTTATTGTCTTTCGAGTCAAATTTGCCTGATTGTTCTCATCATAGTCTCTACGGGGTTTTTTGAAACAAAAAACTTCCCTCGGGGTTACTTTATCTTTGCTAACATATGCTATGCAAAGTCAAAGGTTCACCGATATAGCTGAGTGCACCTCTAATTTCGCAACTAGAGGGGACGCCCTTTGGCTTTTTTTTAAGAGTGCCTGGATTCATCTAATCCTATTCTCTCCTTTAGCTTTCGTCTCTCAGTGTCAGTTTTGGCCCAGTAGAGCGCCTTCGCCTCTGGTGTTCTCCCTAAAATCAACACATTTCACTGTTACGCTAGGGGTTCCCTCTACCTCTACCATACTCTAGCTTAGAAGTACTCCAATGCCTGACCAAGGTTGAGCCTTGGGATTTAACAGTGGACTTTCTAAACCACCTACAGACGCTTTACGCCCAATAATTCCGGATAACGCTTGCTCCCCCTGTATTACCGCGGCTGCTGGCACAGAGTTCATTTTGTCCAAAGTTTCCCTTGGGATAGACTATACCATCTTCTTTTATTGATCGGGTAATTTTTGTTTAAACATTCAAAAATTACAAAAGAAGCTCTGCGTGTTATGGAAGTGTTTAATCACGGAAAAGCAAAAAAAATAAGCTTAACCTTTTTGTCACAAATTTCC
>CALKUQ010000055.1 GCA_937996705.1 uncultured Chlamydiae bacterium | reverse complement strand
CTATTACGCTTTCTTTAAATGATGGCTGCTTCTAAGCCAACATCCTAGCTGTCTAAGCCTTCCCACATCGTTTCCCACTTAACTAGAACTTTGGGACCTTAGCTGGCGGTCTGGGTTGTTTCCCTCTTCACGACGGACGTTAGCACCCGCCGTGTGTCTCCCGTGATAACATTCTTCGGTATTCGTAGTTTGCATCGGGTTGGTAAGTCGGGATGACCCCCTAGCCGAAACAGTGCTCTACCCCCAGTAGTATTCGTCCGAGGCGCTACCTAAATAGCTTTCGGGGAGAACCAGCTATCTCCGAGTTTGATTGGCCTTTCACCCCCAGCCACAGGTCATCCCCTAACTTTGCAACGTTAGTGGGTTCGGTCCTCCAGTTGATGTTACTCAACCTTCAACCTGCCCATGGCTAGATCACCCGGTTTCGGGTCTACACCTTGCAACTAGACGCCCAGTTAAGACTCGGTTTCCCTACGGCTCCCCTATACGGTTAACCTCGCTACAAAATGTAAGTCGCTGACCCATTATACAAAAGGTACGCAGTCACCCCGAAGGGCTCCCACTGCTTGTACGTACACGGTTTCAGGTTCTATTTCACTCCCCTCACAGGGGTTCTTTTCGCCTTTCCCTCACGGTACTGGTTCACTATCGGTCAGTCAGGAGTATTTAGCCTTGGAGGATGGTCCCCCCATATTCAGACAGGATGTCACGTGTCCCGCCCTACTCGATTTCACTTCAAGGTCGTTTTCATGTACGGGGCTATCACCCTGTATCGCTGGCCTTTCCAGGACCATTCCACTAACTTCCAAGAAACTTAAGGGCTAATCCCCGTTCGCTCGCCGCTACTGAGGGAATCTCGGTTGATTTCTTTTCCTCGGGGTACTTAGATGTTTCAGTTCTCCCGGTTCGCCTCTGTTACCTATGTATTCAGTAACAGATACCCGAGTTATCTCGGGTGGGTTTCCCCATTCGGAAATCTGTGAGTAATAGCGTCTCTTACCGACTTCTCACAGCTTATCGCAGGTTAGTACGTCCTTCATCGCCTCTGACTGCCAAGGCATCCACCATGTACGCTTAGTCACTTAACCATACAACCCCAAGTAGTTTCCTACTCAACGCTGTTGTTATGACCAGCTTACTGGTTTTAACACCAAGTTTTTCCAAGACGCTTGTTTGTCTTGATTGAACTTTTATCAGCTTTCCAAATTTTTAAAGAACTTCTGGCGTCCCCTAGGGGATTCGAACCCCTGTTACCGCCGTGAAAGGGCGATGTCCTAGGCCTCTAGACGATAGGGACAGTAGTTTTAATTATTTGGCGTAGTATTAGGATTTAAACTAGTCCAAATTTGATTTAACTTAGCATTAGCAACTCCAAAATCACGATTAGTTTGAACTAAGTTTGACTCTGCATTTGAAAATCTGGTTTGTGCCTGATTAAAATTTTGCTGTGCTTGTTGTAAATCTTTTTGTGCTTGCTCTAATTTTTTCTTAGATTTAGCTAACGCCTCAGAGGCGTCCTGTCGTTCATTTTTAGCTTGCGTTACATTATTAGAACCATCTTGGTACGCATACTGCGCACTTAAAAGATCACTTTGTGTATACGCATAAGCAGCTGTTACACAGCAACTTAACACTAATACGTGCTTAAATTTCATAATTTTGGAAACTTAAGAATGGTGGAGCGGGCGAGATTCGAACTCGCGACCAACGGATTAAAAGTCCGCTGCTC
>CALKUQ010000054.1 GCA_937996705.1 uncultured Chlamydiae bacterium | reverse complement strand
ATGAATGCCTTGAACGAAAAAAAATTAAAAATAGTATACAATATATTTGGCTGGAATAAATATCTCCTTATCTTTGCCGCCCGTTAACGATGAAACATCAATAACAGAAGTTCTCTGAAGCAATTATAAAGCACATTAAAAGTTCAAAAAAACTTTAAAATTTATCCATCAAAATTTGGTGGTTAAAAAATGCCGCTCTATCTTTGCCGTCCCTCTTCAAAAAAGAGGCCAGTTCTTGAAATATTATCGGTCTTATTTCCTTAGTTATTTTAAAAAGTTTTTTAAATAATTATTAAATAAAATTTGGCCAGTAAAAATATTGTGTCTACCTTTGCACCCCGCTACGAATAATAGCGAGCAAAATAAACACTAAGATCTTTGAAAGTTTGGAAACAATAGTAACTGATTAATTGAAAAAATCAGGTAAAGGTTATAGCATCAACAGAATTATATCAGACCGTTAATTTCGGATTTATTTGAGATTGATAGTCATGATCAAACAACATTTACAATGGAGAGTTTGATCCTGGCTCAGGATGAACGCTAGCGGCAGGCTTAATACATGCAAGTCGAGGGGCAGCATGAAGTAGCAATACTTTGATGGCGACCGGCAAACGGGTGCGGAACACGTACACAACCTTCCTTTAAGTGGGGAATAGCCCAGAGAAATTTGGATTAATACCCCGTAACACAACGAAGTGGCATCACTTTGTTGTTATAGTTTCGGCGCTTAATGATGGGTGTGCGTATGATTAGATAGTTGGCGAGGTAACGGCTCACCAAGTCTACGATCATTAGCTGATGTGAGAGCATGATCAGCCACACGGGCACTGAGACACGGGCCCGACTCCTACGGGAGGCAGCAGTAAGGAATATTGGTCAATGGACGCAAGTCTGAACCAGCCATGCCGCGTGAAGGATTAAGGTCCTCTGGATTGTAAACTTCTTTTATATGGGACGAAAAAAGGTCTTTCTAGACCCCTTGACGGTACCATATGAATAAGCACCGGCTAACTCCGTGCCAGCAGCCGCGGTAATACGGAGGGTGCAAGCGTTATCCGGATTCACTGGGTTTAAAGGGTGCGTAGGCGGGTAGGTAAGTCAGTGGTGAAATCCTGGAGCTCAACTCCAGAACTGCCATTGATACTATCTATCTTGAATATTGTGGAGGTAAGCGGAATATGTCATGTAGCGGTGAAATGCTTAGATATGACATAGAACACCCATTGCGAAGGCAGCTTACTACGCATATATTGACGCTGAGGCACGAAAGCGTGGGGATCAAACAGGATTAGATACCCTGGTAGTCCACGCCCTAAACTATGGATACTCGACATATGCGATACACTGTATGTGTCTGAGCGAAAGCATTAAGTATCCCACCTGGGAAGTACGTTCGCAAGAATGAAACTCAAAGGAATTGGCGGGGGTCCGCACAAGCGGTGGAGTATGTGGTTTAATTCGATGATACGCGAGGAACCTTACCTGGGCTAGAATGCTGGGAGACCGCTAGTGAAAGCTAGTTTTGTAGCAATACACTGCCAGTAAGGTGCTGCATGGCCGTCGTCAGCTCGTGCCGTGAGGTGTTGGGTTAAGTCCCGCAACGAGCGCAACCCCTATCTTTAGTTGCCAACAGGTAATGCTGGGAACTCTAAAGAAACTGCCGCCGTAAGGTGTGAGGAAGGAGGGGATGATGTCAGGTCATCATGGCCTTTATGCCCAGGGCTACACACGTACTACAATGGGGGAGACAAAGGGCTGCAACATAGCGATATGAAGCCAATCCCAAAAACTCCCTCTCAGTTCAGATTGCAGGCTGCAACTCGCCTGCATGAAGCTGGAATCGCTAGTAATCGTATATCAGCAATGATACGGTGAATACGTTCCCGGACCTTGCACACACCGCCCGTCAAGCCATGGGAGTCGGGTGTACCTAAAGTCGGTAACCGAAAGGAGCTGCCTAGGGTAAAATCGATGACTGGGGCTAAGTCGTAACAAGGTAGCCGTACCGGAAGGTGCGGCTGGAATACCTCCTTTTAGAGACGCTAAACCGCTATTGTTTCCAACACTTTTAATTTAAATCTTAAAAATAGTTCTTTAATTAAATTTAAAGTTGGCCCGTTTCAGACCCGTAGCTCAGTTGGTTAGAGCGCTACACTGATAATGTAGAGGTCACCAGTTCAACTCTGGTCGGGTCTACTAATAAAATTTTCTTGGGGGGTTAGCTCAGTTGGCTAGAGCATCTGCCTTGCACGCAGAGGGTCATCGGTTCGACTCCGATATCCTCCACAACTTAGTGAGAGGGTTTCTTATCGAACCATACTCATCTAGAAAATTAGTTCTTTTGAAAACGGTGTTCAACACCCTAAGGTGTGATTAATTCAGGTTAATCATTCGGTTCAAGTCCGACACATCTACTACGATCTTTAATGATCATAGCTCTTTGACATATTGGAATAAAATTGAAATCAATAACAGAAAAGGTTTTTGTGCATATGCAAGCACTTAAACTTATAATTTTTTTAAAGCAACTAAGGGCGTATGGTGGATGCCTTGGGTCTGAGAGGCGATGAAGGACGTGGTAAGCTGCGATAAGCTTCGGGGAGCTGCACACGAGCGTTATATCCGAAGATTTCCGAATGGGACAACCTAATATACTGAAGGTATATTACTCGAAAGAGAGCCAACTCCGTGAACTGAAACATCTAAGTAGCGGAAGGAAAAGAAAACAACAGTGATTCCCCAAGTAGTGGCGAGCGAAAAGGGACAAGCCCAAACCAAATCCACTTGTGGATTCGGGGTTATAGGACTGCATTTAGAAACTAATGTCAAGCTGAATCATCTGGAAAGATGGGCCATAGCAGGTGATAGCCCTGTAAGCACAAATCATTAGGGACGAGCAGTATCCTGAGTAGTGCGGGACCGGAGAAATCCTGCATGAATTTGTCAGCACCATCTGATAAGGCTAAATACTCCTCAGACACCGATAGTGAACCAGTACCGTAAGGGAAAGGTGAAAAGCACCCCGAACAGGGGAGTGAAATAGTACCTGAAACCGTACGCCTACAAGCGGTCGGAGCCAGCAATGGTGACGGCGTGCCTTTTGCATAATGAACCTACGAGTTACTCCTCACTGGCGAGGTTAAGTTCTTATTTAACGGAGCCGAAGCGAAAGCGAGTCCAAATAGGGCGATTAGTCAGTGGGGGTAGACGCGAAACTTTGTGATCTATCCATGGGCAGGTTGAAGGTGTGGTAACACACACTGGAGGACCGAACCCGTTGACGTTGAAAAGTCTTGGGATGACCTGTGGATAGGGGTGAAAGGCCAATCAAACTGAGAGATAGCTCGTTCTCCCCGAAATGTTTTTAGGAACAGCCTAGGCTTAAGAAGTATGATAGAGGTAGAGCTACTGATTGGACTAGGGGGCTTCATCGCCTACCAAATCCTGACAAACTCCGAATGCTATCATATATCGCCTGGAGTGAGGCTGTGGGCGCTAAGGTCCATGGCCGAGAGGGAAATAACCCAGATTAGCAATTAAGGTCCCTAATACGTGGTTAAGTTGATCAAACGTGGTGGAATTTCTATAACAGCCAGGATGTTGGCTTGGAAGCAGCCATTCATTTAAAGAGTGCGTAACAGCTCACTGGTCGAGAGATTCTGCGCGGAAAATAATCGGGCATCAAACCACGAACCGAAATTCTAAATTCTAGCTTGCTAGAGTGGTAGGGGAGCATTCAATTCTGCACAGAAGGTGTGGCGCGAGCCATGCTGGAGCGAATTGAAAAGAAAATGTAGGTATAAGTAACGATAAAAGTAGTGAAAAACTACTTCGCCGAAAGTCTAAGGTTTCCTGATCAACGTTAATCGGATCAGGGTTAGTCTGGTCCTTAGGAAAACCCGAAAGGGGCATCTGATGGAAAGCTAGTTAATATTCTAGCACCTACTATGCATTAAAAGTGACGCAAGGACGTGGTGGTTACGAACAGACAGATGTTCGTTGAGTGGAACCTTCGGGGGAAGCGAAACCATAAAATCCTTGCCAAGAAAAGCGAGCATAGCAGCCAGTACCGGAATCCGACACAGGTAGACGGGATGAGTATTCTAAGGCGCTCGGGTGAGCCGCGGAGAAGGAACTAGGCAAATTAACGCTGTAACTTCGGGATAAAGCGTACCGCAGTGATGCGGTCACAGTAAATAGGTACAACCAACTGTTTAACAAAAACACAGGGCCCTGCAAAAACGTAAGTTGACGTATAGAGCCTGAAACCTGCCCGGTGCTGGAAGGTTAAGGAAGGGTGTTCGGCGCAAGCCAAAGCTCCTGACTGAAGCCCCAGTAAACGGCGGCCGTAACTATAACGGTCCTAAGGTAGCGAAATTCCTTGTCGGGTAAGTTCCGACCTGCACGAATGGTCTAATGAGTTGTACACTGTCTCCTCCGCGAGCCCGGTGAAATTGTAGTATCGGTGAAGATGCCGGTTACCCGCCACGGGACGGAAAGACCCCGTGAACCTTCACTACAACTTTGCATTGATTTTGAACAACCGATGTGTAGGATAGTTGGGAGACTTTGAAGTAGCGTCGCCAGGCGTTATGGAGTCATCGTTGAAATACCAACCTTCGTTTGTTTAGAACCTAATCCCTAACGGGAGACAGTGCATGGTGGGTAGTTTGACTGGGGTGGTCGCCTCCTAAAAAGTAACGGAGGCTCGCAAAGGTACCCTCAGTACGGTTGGTAATCGTACGTAGAGCGCATTAGTATAAGGGTGCTTGACTGTGAGACAAACAAGTCGAGCAGGAGCGAAAGCTGGCTAAAGTGATCCGGTGATTCTGCATGGAAGGGTCATCGCTCAAAGGATAAAAGGTACTCCGGGGATAACAGGCTGATCTTACCCAAGAGCTCATATCGACGGTAAGGTTTGGCACCTCGATGTCGGTTCGTCACATCCTGGGGCTGGAGAAGGTCCCAAGGGTTCGGCTGTTCGCCGATTAAAGTGGCACGTGAACTGGGTTCAGAACGTCGCAAGACAGTTCGGTCCCTATCTGTGGTGGGCGTTAGTAAATTGAGTGGACATGTTCTTAGTACGAGAGGACCGGAATGTACGTACCGCTGGTGTATCTGTTATGCCGCTAGGTGTAATGCAGAGTAGCTATGTACGGCCAGGATAAACGCTGAAAGCATCTAAGCGTGAAACCTTCCACAAGATGAGTTTACTTTTAAGGGTCGTCAGAGACTATGACGTTGATAGGCTATAGATGTAAAGCTAGTAATAGCAAAGTCGAGTAGTACTAATTGCCCGTAAGCTTTATTTTTTTTTTCTGTTCTTGATTTCAATTCCAATATGTAAATTATTGTTTTATCCGTTTAGTTGTCATGACTAAACATCCGATAAAATTACCGTCTTAAGGTGGTTTTGCCGGGGGTGTTCACCTCTTCCCATTCCGAACAGAGAAGTTAAGTCCCCCATGGCCGATGGTACTTGGGTTTTCCTGGGAGAGTAGGTAGCCGCCTTATTTATTAAAGAATCCTCATCATTTATTTGATGGGGATTTTTTTT
>CALKUQ010000053.1 GCA_937996705.1 uncultured Chlamydiae bacterium | reverse complement strand
ACTTTAATCGGCGAACAGCCGAACCCTTGGGACCTTCTCCAGCCCCAGGATGTGATGAGCCGACATCGAGGTGCCAAACGATTCCGTCGATATGAGCTCTTGGGAATCATCAGCCTGTTATCCCCGGCGTACCTTTTATCCGTTGAGCGATGGCCCTTCCACGCAGAACCACCGGATCACTATGACCGACTTTCGTCTCTGTTCGACTTGTAGGTCTCACAGTCAAGCTAGTTTATGCCATTATACTCAACAAGCGATTTCCATCCGCTTTGAACTAACCTTTGTAAGCCTCCGTTACTATTTAGGAGGCGACCGCCCCAGTCAAACTACCCACCAGACATTGTCCTGAATGAGGATAACTCATCGCAGTTAGTAACTCAAATATTCAAGGGTGGTATCTCAAGGATGGCTCCGACTCTACTTGCGTCTAGTCATCATAGCCTCCCACCTATCCTGCACATGAATATCCAAGCTACAGTGTCAAGCTGTAGTAAAGGTGCACGGGGTCTTTCCGTCTTTCCGCGGGTAGGAGGAATTTTCACCTCCACTACAATTTCACTGGATCCCTCTTTGAGACAGCTCCCATCTCGTTACGCCATTCATGCAGGTCAGTATTTAACTGACAAGGAATTTCGCTACCTTAGGACCGTTATAGTTACGGCCGCCGTTTACTCGGGCTTCAATCAAATGCTTCGCTTGCGCTGACATCATCAGTTAACCTTCGAGCACCGGGCAGGCGTCACACCTTATACATCCACTTACGTGTTAGCAAAGTGCTGTGTTTTTGGTAAACAGTCGGGAGGGACTCTTTGTTGCAACCTCTCTAGCTTTTTGGAGCAAGTCCATATACCAAAGTAGGCACACCTTATACCGAAGATACGGTGCTAGTTTGCAGAGTTCCTTAACCAGGGTTCTTCCACGCGCCTTAGAATACTCATCCCACCCACCTGTGTCGGTTTACGGTACGGGCAACATACAATATACTTAGTGGCTTTTCTTGGCACGACAGTATCATCGATTCTCCATCTCCTCCGAAGAGTGTCAAGAGCCTGTAAGATCTCGGCCTATTGCAACCCGGATTTGCCTAAGTTACAGCCTACGTCCTTCGACCCACTATTCCATCAGTGAGCTCGATTAACTCTATGCGTCCCCACATCGCGCTTGTATGTTGGTATTGAAATATTAATCAATTTGCCATCGTCTACCCCTTTCGGACTCGACTTAGGACCCGACTAACCCTACGATGACGAGCATCGCGTAGGAAACCTTGGGTTTTCGGCGTTGAGGATTCTCACCTCAATTATCGCTACTCATGCCTGCATGCTCACTTCTATCCGCTCCAACGCTCCTTACCGGTACATCTTCAACGCTGAATAGAACGCTCTCCTACCACTCAATTAAAAATTGAATCTAAAGCTTCGGTGCACATCTTAGCCCCGTTATATTTTCCGCGCAGAATCACTAGACCAGTGAGCTGTTACGCTTTCTTTAAAGGATGGCTGCTTCTAAGCCAACCTCCTGGTTGTTTTGGAAATCCCACATGCTTCACCACTTAGATATGATTTGGGGACCTTAGCTGTAGGTTAGGGCTGTTTCCCTTTTGACGACGGACCTTAGCACCCGCCGTCTGTCTCCCGGACTAACTCGATGGTATTCGGAGTTTGGTTAGAATTGGTAGATCTCGCGACCCCCGCATCCATCCAGTGCTCTACCCCCAACGGTATTCGTCCGAGGCACTACCTCAATAGTTTTCGCGGAGAACCAGCTATTTCCCGGCTTGATTGGCCTTTCACCCCTAAGCACAACTCATCCGACAATTTTTCAACATTGAACGGTTCGGTCCTCCAGTGCGTGTTACCGCACCTTCAACCTGGTCATGCATAGATCGCCGGGTTTCGGGTCTAATGCATCATACTCAGTCGCCCTATTCAGACTCGCTTTCGCTACGCCT
>CALKUQ010000052.1 GCA_937996705.1 uncultured Chlamydiae bacterium | reverse complement strand
CTAATTTTATAACATGGTCACAATCCATTTTACCTTTGCTGTAAGCTCTTTTTTGTGTTCGAATCCATTCCCCAAGATTAAAACCTTCTTCCTTATGCGCACTTCTAATTTTTACATGCCCCTCTCGGTCAGCAAACTTTTTTAATATATAATAAGCATCTTCCCAACGGCTCTCTTTTTCCTCCCAGACCCAATCAGAAAGCTGCTCAAGAAGATTTATTCTATCCTGAGAAAGCTTGCCTTTTTTATAACTATATCTTTGTCCACTGATCCAAGTTCCTAAATTATAGCCGTCTATTACATAATTTGCGGGAACTTTAAGATGATTGTGAATTTCCATGAACTTCTTTAAATACTCATACCCCTGATTCCAAGAATCCTCCAATTTGTTCCAACTCCATCCAGGTAAACCTTCCAAAAGATCTATTTTTTCTTGATCAATCTTATCTTTTTTATATGAATATATTTGTGTACTAACCCAAGTCCCTAAGGTAAAATCTCCTTCCAAATAGCCTGAAGGAACAGAGGCGTTCCCTTCTCTTTTTACATACTGTTTAAGAACCTCAAATCCGAAAACCCATTGATCGCCTTTAACGTCCCAAGACCATTTAGGTAATCCGTTGAAAAAATCTATTTTGTCTTGTGCAAGTGTACCTTTATTATATTGATATCGACACATTTGAACCCACTTCCCTAATTGAAACCCATCCTCAAACCTCGTATTTTTTACAAGGCTATGGCCCTCTTTTTTACAAAACTGAATTAAAGAATGTTTTCCTCTTTCCCAATAACCTTCATTCGCATTCCAAAACCAACCTAAGTAGCTCTCAAGCCGCAGCTTGATTTCTTCTTCAAGAACACCTTGAGCATAATACAGCCGATGCCGAGAAACCCATTTTCCCAATTCAAAGGTATTTTCAACATGATTTGTCGGAATAAGGGCATGACCCTCTCTTTGGACGAATGCATCCATGGACTGAAATGCTATTTCATCGCGTTGTTTAACTACATTCCAAAGCCAACCAGGAAGTGATTCTAATTTGTCTTTCCGCTCTTTTGAGAGTTTCCCTAATGCACAGGCCCTTCTTTGGGTGGAAACCCAAACATCTAAATTAAATTCTTTATACCTATGTCCACGTGGGACTCTTGAATGACCATGTTCCTGTACAAATTGTTGAACCAATTCAAACGCTCTATTCCAAGCTATGTCTAATTCACTATCCCAAGACCATCCTGGAATGCTCTCCATACTTTGCTGCTTTTCCACCGACAGCCTACCAAGTTCATGATCTTTTTTGCGATTCCTAATCCACGTAGCTAATTTTACATTTTGTTCAGAATAATGGATGGGTACATTGAGGTGCTGTTCTCTTTGATAAAATGCCAATAGTATTGAAAAACTTTTTTCCCATAATGCATCGAACACTTGCCAGGACCATCCCGGAATGGACTGAAGTTTAAGTTGCCTTGCCGGATTGATTTTTTTATTTTTAAACACCTTTCTCTGAACTGACATCCAAGAACTTAAGTTAAACCCATCTATGCAATGATTAAATGGCACGTTTAGATTTCCGTTATCCTGAAAAAAATCTTTAAGCAGCTCAAATCCTTGCAACCAATAAGCCTCTAATGCATCCCACACCCATCCTGGAAGCGCCTCTAAACGTTTAATATAAGAAGCATTAAGATCACCCCGATGGAAGTTTGCTCGTTGAACCGAAATCCAAGAACCCAGATTGTAACCGTGATATTGAATCTCTGTCTGAGTAGGGACTGTACCTATTTCCTCAATATACCTTAAAAGCAATCCATAATAAAATTCCCAAGAGGCCGTACACATATCAATAATCTTAAGTCGTAAAGACTCACTAAACTCTATCCCGATGGAGGTCGGCAAATCTATAGTAATTTTCCCTAATTTAGGGGGCTGTCTATACGCCCGACGCCCAAGCTCCAGCCTCAAATTATCGAGTTCCTCCGCTAAAACATCATCATGTGCCCTTAACGCATTCAAAACCTTCCATATAGGTTTAAAACATGAGTCTTCAAGATTGATCGTCGGATCTACATCTTCATCAACAAATATAGGGATTATTATGTATCCTACTTTCTTATCGGGAGCCTTTCTAATCGCCCTCCCTACAGCCTGAATAATCTCTATTTCCGAACCCTTTGGATCGATGAAAGCAACTCCATCTAGCGTAGGGACATCAACCCCTTCAGATAGACACCTCACGTTAGCCAATATGCCGGACTTTCCTGACTCCAAGGATTTAAATTGCTTCATGACTACTTTACGCTTTGTCTGCAGCATGTCCCCAAAAATAGTGCCATAAAATCCCACATCTGGCCTTCTATCCTCTAGGATCAATTCCAATGCCTTAGGAAAGGATGTCATAAACTCTTGTGCCGAGCTCTTTCTACTATGAAAAGTGATCACTCTTTGAAGACCATATTGCTTAATTGCCTTTGATACCATGAGCTGACTAGCAACTGTCCTTGCATCCGTTTCATGATTGCCTATAGCAACAAATCTCCCCTTTTCCGCGTACTCACGATATGTGCTGTTATCCATCACAGAAATCAATACTTCATAATCACTAAGCAAATTCTGCTCAATCGCCACTGAGAATGGAAGTTTATGGAAAACTGGTCCAAACTTTTGATCGTCATCCATTGAAATAACTTCGTAATCAAGCTCTTTTGCCTTATTCTTTACATGATCAGAGAACACTTTTGGAGTAGCCGTCATAAATAATCTCCGTTTTGTCCTTATTGACTCAGGCTTAAATATCGTGGCAAAGTCGCTATTAGCTGGTCCTGTGCATCGATGAGCTTCATCTGCTATGGTTAGATCAAACAACAAACTAGCACTCATCTGACAAGCTTCTGCTACAACAGGTGATGAATGATAGGTAGAAAAGACCACTTTTGGAATGTCCTTTGATGATGAAAAATAACTGAAAATCTCTTCTGGATCAGTTGTGGTAGGAAAGCCAAGTTCATAAAGACTTGCCACCATTTGATCTTTCTCATTAACCGTTGGATCTGAACACACAAAAATAGGAATAAATTTAGCGGTCGCATTTGCAGACCATTCCTGATAAAGCTGCGCCACTAAAGAAATTGAAGGAACTAACACTAACGTATTTTGACACTTTAATCGTTCCGATATCCATAGTCCGACCAGAGTTTTTCCTGTACCACAAGCCATATGGAGTTGTCCACGATCACTCCTTTTCAAGCCTTCCAAAACATCTACAATAGCTTTTTCTTGGTGAGCTCTAGGAGTCTTAGGAGAAGGCGATGTGTGAACCTGTAAATTTTCAATGGAATCGGGCCATTCTAAAGAAGAATTCTCTAAATTTTCTAGAGCACATAACCCAACTTGCTTTTCTTGGGCTGCAATCACCTCATGAGCATTATCACCTATAAGATCGGTTGTACAAATCAATAAACGGTAGGAAATAACAGCTCTGGATGACTCACTGAGAAACTTGTCCACATCCTCTTTCGTAACGTAATAGTCTTTATTATAGCATTTAGCCTGAATAGCCCAAAACTCACCCTTATGAGTTTCCGCTATCAGATCGATTCCTTTATCCCTTCCCCAATTTCCAGGCCAATCTTTCCAAAGCCAAACCTCTTTTAATTGTGAGGCATACATAGGATCGTTTTCAAGAAACCACTTACAGTAGTGCTCAAAGACTTTGCCTTTTTCAAGTAAGGGGATATCGGATAGGTAAGTAAAGAACTCTCTAGTATTTGCCATCTTCTTATAAAAATAATTATTTTAAGCTACTGAAGTCAAAATAATTATGCCAAAATCAAGAATGGATAACAAACCTATTTTACTAATATATAAATTATTTATACAAATAACATTATTATAATAATTTATTATCGGATTTTTTAATTTTCATAACATGAGCAGTTTTATTTAATTGACTGCAGGAAATCCTTACTCTGGCGAATTAAATCCCATACTTCTTTATTTTGAGCCTGCATCTGCTTAGTGATTGGTGCCATGATTGGTGCCAGGCCTGAGTTCCTGAGTCTTTTAATTGAAATCGGCTACGCGAGGTA
>CALKUQ010000051.1 GCA_937996705.1 uncultured Chlamydiae bacterium | reverse complement strand
TACCTCGCGTAGCCGATTTCAATTAAAAGACTCAGGAACTCAGGCCTGGCACCAAATTTATTATGACGCAATCTATAGAGAACCGTGATGTTCTAAGGTTGATGTGATGTATTGTCGCACTTCAGAGTTGAATCGGCGTATCATTCTATCCTTGCTAAATTATTTTTTTAAATCTGAGTAATATCTTGAAAATTTAGCTCTTATTTCCCTGTTTTTCAGTTTCGTTGTGTATATAAGTAGCAAAGCAGGTTTAAAATAAATTGTATTGAGAAAAAAGTGGATTATCTATAAAATTTTTACGTATATGATTTTATTCCGCTACTTGATATTTGCTGCTTCTACAATTTTAGCTAGCCCCCTATTTTGTAGGGAGATTGCCTATCTGGATGGTTCTAAAAAAGATCAATTCACTTTCGCGGATGGTGCTGAATATAAGGATCTTAAAGTATGGCAAAAAATCCACTATATCCTTGAGAAATATGGTGTCAAAATCTTGCCTCAAGAAGGTGTCCATTTAAACTCTAAATCAAGGCATGAGTTACGGGAGAAGTATAACCAGGAGAGGCAGCTTTTTTTCGTTGATTATCGTGGCGACTATCCAAATCCACAAGATATGAAAAAAGTTTCTAAAAAAGCGATGATGAATATTTTGTTTGAACCCCCTTCAGTTTTTTCAACATCTTATTCATCAGAGGTGCATGATTTGTTTTCCAAAATTTTTACTTTTGATGATAGATTGGTAGATGGAAAGAAATTCATTAAGTTTCGCTACTTTGAGCTCGCTCCCATGGAGAAAGGGCTCCCCCTCTTCGAAGAGAGAAAGCTCTGTTGTGGTTTTTTTGGCAATAAATTTTCAAATTATCCGGGCGAACTTTATTCAGAAAGAAAGAAGATAATTCACTTTTTTGAAAAATTCCATCCAGACCAATTTGATTTTTATGGACCTTGGTGGGATAACTTAGGGTATAGCACCTATAAAGGTGTAGTTGAAGATAAGTGGGATAGAATGAAACACTACAAATTTGCTATAGCGTATGAAAACACAAAAGATGTCCCGGGCTATATTACCGAGAAAATCTTTGACTGTTTTAAAGTTGGTGTTGTCCCTGTATACTTAGGGTCTCCAACAGTGCAAGACGAAATTCCTTCTGATTGTTTTATAGATCGACGCCAATTTTCTTCAGATGAGCATTTGTATCAATATCTTATTTCGATTACAGAAGATCGATTTAATAATTATTTAGAAAATATCCGCAGATTTTTAGATTCTGATGAAGCCAAATTATTTGATGAAGATCATTTTGTCCTTTCTATTGTCAATGGGATCCTAAATACTCACCTTGATCAAGAGGATTTGCATTAATTATAAAAACAACGTAACTTCTCTTTGGAGGGTAGCATGATACTTCGTAATTTGATAATTTTTTTGTTATTTAAGCTAGCTCTTTTTTCGCAATCCTTGGAATTGGATGTTCTCTCTCACAAAAATACCCTCTTTGGAGAGACAAAATCGCTAAAGTATATTTCTACATACGGAATTGCAAAATCTTGTGATGTGACCTTTGAATTTTCCTTAGATCCAAGAAGTTATCTAGTGCCTGAAAATATAAAATCAGGTGATGTTGTCTGGGTGCAAAGCTGGTATGTCCCTATCTTCTCTCGAGATTTTTTGCCAAAGATAGAAAATCCATTTGTCCTTGTGATTAATTGGGGGGATGAATCTTTTCCAACCTCTCATAAAAATGAGGTTGATATAGAAGAGTTTATTGCCAATCCGAAAATTCTCCATATTTTTGCTCAAAATTGTGACTATAGAGGACCTCAGATTAATAAAGTTTCGCCGCTACCGATAGGAATTGATGTGCACACTTTAGCAACAGGGTCAGGGGCTTTTGATGAGATTCAGGAGACTCCAAATAAGCAAGAGCAAGTTCTTGATAAAGTCTTACTCTCCTTAAAGCCAACATATTTAAGAAAAAAGCGATTGTTAATTGAATTTCATCTTCATGATACGATTGCTGAGGGATGGAAAAGTATAGACCGTTATTTGGATCCCGGTGAGACAAGAAAGACGATTGCAAAAAAAATAAAAAAGAGTGGGTTGGCCGATTTTTTAAATAAAAGGATAACTAGAAGAGATTACTGGAGGTTAAAAGGAGAGTATGCTTTTTCTGTGTGCCCTCCTGGAAATGGTCTTGATACACTGAGAGCTTGGGAAGATCTTATCTTAGGTTGTATTGTAATTGTAAAAACCTCCCCAATGGACCGCTTATTTCAAGGACTCCCAGTTGTTATTATAAATGATTGGTCAGAAATCAATAAAAAGAATTTTTCGAAATGGCTTGCTTTATATGGAGATGCGTTTGAAAACCCCGCTTATAGAGAAAAGCTTACATTAGCTTATTGGATGCAAAAAATTTTTTCTAGCTCTTCTGAGTAGTGGGGTCATCCTTGAGTTATTGCGTTTTCAAAAATAGATTAACTGGATATGCTATCTCATTTTTAATAGGGATAAAGATCGCAAGATCAAAAAGGTAGCATTATCCAGGATCATTTTTCATGTAATGTTACGAGAGAATCAAGGGCAAGACATTTTCTATTGAGATCAAGATAGTTATAATGTGTGCTTACTATTGCAGGAAGGTACTGAACGATTTGGACATAGAATTCACGCATTTTTTTTTCATGAGGAATCATATTCATTTGTTAATTGAAGTTGGGAAAGTTTCATTATCGAAAATTATATTCATAGAAACCCTGTTAGGGTAAATATTGCGATAAGGCCAGAGGATTATATTTGGTCTAGCCAGAGGGCTTATCTAAACAAAAATCCTATATCGTGGATAACTAAAGATTATGCACTTGCAAAATTTAGCAAGAATAGAGAAGAAGCGATCTCGCTTTTTTCATCCTATTGCGGAAGCACCGAAACAGATCTAGAGCTTGATGAACTTAGAAATGATAATTTTCTAGAAGAAGTTAGGGGTCAAAATGCAATCTTTACAGAAAAGATTTTGCCTTTTGAGACAATTATTGAGGCTGTTTGTAAATTACTTTATCTTCAAAAAGAACAGATTACGCTAAATACGAAATCTCCAAAAATTGCTTACGCAAAAGGGATGATATCTAGATTAGCGATAGAGAAAAGTAATGTCACCAAGGAGTATATAGCATTGTATATGAATAGAGATTCGAGCAGGGTGAGTCGTTGGTTATTAGAATTTAATGAACAATATATAAAATCTGAAAAATCCGATTAGAAG
Organism: uncultured Chlamydiae bacterium; assembly: GCA_937996705.1. Lineage (GTDB taxonomy): Bacteria > Chlamydiota > Chlamydiia > Chlamydiales > 2-12-FULL-49-11 > VGMD01. The sequence goes on along the minus strand of CALKUQ010000051.1, from coordinate 52,996 downwards.
TCATGGAAGCAGAAAAATTGGCGTTCAGTATCGAAAACGCAATAACGCAAGGATGACCCCATCATTTAAGGGGTCAGAGGCCCAAACTGCATACCTGGTTCGAATTCTGCATATCACAAATTGCAAAAGATATCCCCATGCAAACGATGGGTATGCCAGATGATGTGGCAAACGCGGTGCTATTTTTAGCATCCGATGAGTCAAAATACATTACAGGAATTGAGCTAACAATTGATGGTGGATTACTTGCGGGTAGCGGAGCACCCCCTGAAAAAGCTGACTAAGAATGTTGAAATTAGCTATAAATTTTTTATCCTTTTTTCCTACTGTTATGAAAAAAATAGCTGAAGCAATTGGTGATATTGATAATGCCTATAAGACAATCGCTATTTACAATTCTGTCTCTCATGATTAAGTAACCATTGTTTACGTGAAATTCCGCCACCATAACCACCGATTTCACCATTTGCTTGAATTACCCTGTGACAGGGGATGATAATTGCAAGTTGATTTGCGCCGTTGGCATTGGCTACGGCTCTTTGGCTGGAAGGCCTGTTCATGGCAATTGCTATGTCGGAGTACGATCTTGTTTCGCCGGGCGGGATTTTTTGAAGCTCTTTCCAAACTTCCTGTTGAAAGGGGGATCCAAGAAGATGGAGGGGAGTTTTAAATTCGTTTAGAGTTCCTGCATAGTACTGTGCAAGCTCGGCTTCGATAGAATCTATGGGTTTAGTTCGCCCTGGAATAATGGCTGATTTGGTTCTTAATCGCAATCTTTCGATCTCTCTTTCCAGACCCCTTCGATCAACAAATTCTAAAAGATAAAGGAATTCGTCATCAGCGATGGACAGCATGGGTCCAATTGGTGAATCAAGCCAGGTCGCTTTTAAAATCGTCAGATCTTTGCCTTTAGAAGGAGGAGCCCCCATAATACGGGAAAAAGCGTCCCTAAAGCCGCTGCCTGACTCATAACCACTTGATAGTTGAGTATCAATCACAGATTCACCTGATCTAATTTGTTTCATTGCAATCCCCATGCGTCTTGATCTGGCATATTCTACAAAGGTCATGCCAAATCGTTTTTTAAATTGTCTGCGTGCAGTAGAAGAGTCTACTGACAATTTACGAAAATCGCCATCTTTCCAACGCTTTTCTGGATTATTTTCAACTGCATCCACGAGCTTTTTAACGATTGCAGACACTTGATTTGGATTTGAAAGCGGTCTACATCGTTTACAAGGTCTAAATGAGGCCAAAAGAGCCTCTTTCGCCGTTTGAAAAAATTCACAATTTACAAAATTAGGCTTTCTTGCAGGGCAAGTCGGCCTACAAAAGACCCCCGTTGTTATAACACCAACAAAGAAAATCCCTTCATACTCCCTATCTTTATCTAGGAGCGCCTTATAATATTCTTTTTTACATGCATCGTTTACCATGGCCGCCAGTATACAACATATCGATAAAATCGTGCCGCCGAAATTCAGGCATTGATTTCACATTAATCAGAATTTATACACTGCAGTAATGGTGGGGTCATTAGTTTTGGTGCCAGGCCTGAGTTCCTGAGTCTTTTTACAATTAATCAACTCAAATTATTGATTTTTAGATAGAGATAAATTTTTAATTTTTCGAACAAAATAGGCTGGACTATCCTCACGAAGCCGATTTTAACTAAAAGACTCAGGAACTCAGGCCTGGCACCAACCATGGCACCAACCACACAGGCCTGGCACCAGCCATTATTATAGACTCGTGGAGGTAAGAGCTGCAAGAATATCCGTGCGCTCTGGTTTTACATTTGTAATCGCAATCCGACGATCATCATCAGAGATATCCCCTTTGCTTAAAACAAAATTTACCATTTCTACATGGCCTTCTATTACTGAATGTATAAGTGCGATTCCTCTGCTGAATGAAGTGACTTCGCTACGAGATAAGAGTATAGACAGTATTTCTAAACCTTTTCCTTCTATTGAAATGATAATTAGAGAGTTAAAATAATGGCTTTCTATTGGACCTTCTTTAGGGAAAAGAGAAGTTGCTAAATCGCATTTGTTGTAACCTACAGCATGATTTAGTGCTATTCTTCGGAAAATATGATCTTCACCAATCAATAAAGATGTTGTTTCGATAAAACCAAGGGAAGCCGCAAGCATCATTGCCTGACATTTATCATTCCTAGAAATAAGGTCTCTATCTAGGAATTCTTTTACAATTGTCAAATGATTTTGCTTTACTGCTGCAAAAAAGGCCTTATTATAAGACTCTTTAGAGAGAAATTCAGACTCTATGTCTAAAATACGACATAATGCACCTAAGTGAGAGAGTGTGGCCGCTTGAACAAGACCAAATTCTCCTAGATTATAGAGGGATCTCAAATCCATTTCATGAGGTAAAACACTTATTTCTCTACGACATAAGGGGCAGCTATGATGTGAACCAATCCAGCTATCAACACAAGTAGAGTGAAAAATGTGCTTTGCGCTTCCTAAGACAACTGCATTAACTAAAGAATCGGTCTCGGGGCATAACATTCTTAAGGGTTGATCGGACAGCATTTCTAACGAACAAATTGAACAAATAGGGTTAGAAGAACTCATAATGTTTCCTTGTTTTATCTCAATCATTATAAGTAAATTGTATATTTTACATGGAGGAAAATAATTAGTTTAAATACTTTTGTTGGTGTGGTGCCAGGCCAACCACCAACCATGGCAGAGCTACTTTTAGCCCCTCCAACTTAGGGTCTAGCTTTTTCCAGCTCTAATAACAGCGGCTATCCATGCAAATCTTGTTTGACAGGGATGCGGCGGGTGTCTTGTGAATGCATCAGGTCTCATTAAGCTAACCCAAGCAAGGGATTTTATTTCAGGAGAGACAAATAGATCTATTAACATTGGATCTCTCGCTAAAGATATCCCGCAAGCTTCGATAACGTTGAAATTTCTTTGCATTAAAGGTGATGCATATTCAAAAGCTAAGCTATTGCTCCTAATAGCTGCTACAACAATTGCTTCATTATTTTGCATAGCAGGGGATGTATATCGAAGGGCCAAAATATCCTGACTAAAAGCTGCTAAAACAATAGCTTCATTATTTTTCATATCAGGGGATGCATATTTAAGAGCACAACCATTCTGACTAACAGCAGCTAAAACAACAGCTTCATTATTTTTCATAGCAGGGGACGCATATTCAAGAGCCCGGCCATTCTGACTAACAGCAGCTAAAACAACAGCTTTATTATTTTTTATATCAGCCGATGCATATTGAAGAACCAAACCATCCTGGCTAACAGCAGCTAAAACAATAGCATCATTATTTTTCATATCAGCTGATGCATATCGAAGAGCCCAGCCATTCTGCCTAACAGCCGTTGAAACAACAGCTTCATTATTTTTCAAATCAGGAGATGCGGATGCAAGAGCTGAGCCATTCTGCCTAACAGCCCTTAAAACAACAGCTTCATTATTTTTCATATCAGGGGATGCAGATGCAAGAGCCCGGCCATTCTGACTAACAGCAGCTAAAACAATACCTTCATTATTTTTCATATCAACGGATGCATATTCAAGAGCTGAGCCATTCTGCCTAACAGCCGCTAAAACAATAGCTTCATTATTTTTCATATCAAGGGATGCATATTCAAGAGCCTGGCCATCCTGCCTAACAGCCGCTAAAACAATAGCTTCATTATTTTTCAAATCAGGGGATGCAGATGCAAGAGCCCGGCCATTCTGCCTAACAGCCGCTAAAACAATAGCTTCATTATTTTTCATATCAGCTGATGCATATTCAAGAGCTCTGCTATCCTGACTAACAGCCGCTAAAACAACAGCTTCATTATTTTGCATAGCAGGGGACGCATATTCAAGAGCCAAGCCATTTTCGCAAACAGCAGCTTTTATTACGTCTATATTATTTTTTAAATCTGCATCAAAAGTTCCTAGGTAGAGGCCATTTTCTGTTACGAGATCTATGGCATGATCGATTCTTGGATCTACGGCTTGGGTTGGGTATAGAGGCAAAGCCAAAACGCGACTAATAAATGATATCAAAACAAACCTCATATTTAGGATTTAATAATCAATAATGGTAAAAGAAAAGAAATTTTAAATCAATTTAATTAAAAATCATCTTTTTTGTGACGTGTGAAGGATTCGTAAAGGGGGTATGAAGGGGTCATGAAGGGGTCAGGCATCGGATTTTCGGATTTTGGACATAATTTTGCATCCCTGACACCGAACATTCAAGTCGTTCATGCCTATAATGGATCAGAGCATTCTTGGATTTTTCTATTTTGAATAGTCAGTTTTTTGGAACTAATCCTCATCACAGATGACAACTTGACTTCTGACCGCTTTATTAATTGTGTTTATAATGCACTTTCAGCGCTACTTCTAGCTCCTCCAAATTGGCGTGTAGTTTTTTGAGCTCTAATAACAGTCGCTATCCATGCAAATCTTGTTTGACAGGGATGCGACGGGTGTCTTGTGAATGCATCAGGTCTCATTAAGCTAACCCAAGCAAGGGATTTTATTTCAGGAGAGACAAATAGATCTATTAACATTGGATCTCTCGCTAAAGATATCCCGCAAGCTTCGATAACGTTGAAATTTCTTTGCATTAAAGGTGATGCATATTCAAAAGCTAAGCCATTGCGCCTAATAGCTGCTAAAACAATTGCTTCATTATTTTTCATAGCAGGGGATGCATACTCGAAAACTAAGCAAGACTTCCTAATAGCTGCTAAAACAATAGCTTTAGTATTTTGCAAAGCAAATGTTGCATGTATAAGAGCAAAGGCATTCTGGCTAATAGCAGCTAAAACAACAGCTTCATTATTTTTCATAGCAGGGGATGTATGGGCAAGAGCGCAGCCATCCTGGGTAATAGCAGCTAAAACAACATCTTTAGTATGTTGCATAATAGCGGATGCATATTGAAGAGCCTGGCCATTCTGCCTAACAGCAGCTAAAACAACAGCTTTAGTATTTTGCATAACAGGGGATGCATATTCAAGAACCCGGCCATTCTGCCTAACAGCAGCTAAAACGACAGCTTTAGTATTTTGCATAACAGGGGATGCATATTGAAGAGCCCAGCCATCCTGCCTAACAGCAGCTAAAACAACAGTTTTAGTATTTTGCATAACAGGGGATGCATATGCAAGAGCCCGGCCCTTCTGCCTAACAGCAGCTAAAACAACAGCTTTAGTATCTTGTATAACAGGGGATGCATATTGAAGAGCCCAGCCATTTTCGCTAATAGCAGCTTTTACTACGTTTATGTTGTTTTTTAAATCTTCAGGAAGAGTTGCCAGTAGGAGGCCATTTGCTGTTACCGTATATATGGCATCATTGATTCTTGGATCTACGGCTTCGTTTGGGTGGTGTGCCCAAGACAAAACGTCTCTAATACATGATATCAAAACAAACCTTATATTTACGATTCAATAGTAAAAAATGATAAAAAACAAAGCGATTTTAAAGCAATTTAATTAAAAAAATATCTTTTTTTGTGATGTATTTGGTGCCAGGCCTGAGTTCCTGAGTCTTTTAGTTAAAATCGGCTACGTGAGGGGAGTCCTTCCCATTTTGTTCAGGAAATTAAAAATTTATCTCTTTCTAAAAATCAATAATTTGAGTTGATTAATTGTAAAAAGACTCAGGAACTCAGGCCTGGCACCAAATGTGGTACCAGATCTAGCAACCTGTTCCGGCCATAAGAAGGGTTGGAACGAGGTGGTCTGTTTTCAGAATGTAGGTTTTGCTAGGAGTGATTTCTACCCAATTTGTATGGAGCTGGGGGTGATCTTCTCCATTTGAATAAATGAGTATTCTGAAATATTCTGATTTGGGGGGAATTGTGAGGGTGATTTTACCCTGCTCTGTGATAGGTTGGAGTGTTTTTGAGTCTAATGGAAGTGTATAAAGTAGGGCATTATTACCTTCTTCAATCTCTTTAGCGGAAGAGGCCCACTGAATTACAATTTTAGATGGAGTTGAGGTGTCTGGATGAGGGGTTTGATTGTCGAGTATGAAGGTGTCGGCATAGATGGCAGCTGTCATTAAGAAGAGCATGAATAGCATGATTTTTTTCATTGTATTTACCTTTTGTTATTCAACAGTGATCCCTTCTTGGGGAGTGCATTTTAAATTTGTAATGAGAGTAGATGTTTTTAGAGGAAAAATACCTTCTTTGCACAGAGTGAGAGGTTTACCTGTTCCTTTAAAGGGCTCTTTTGGAATATGCACGGTTACGTTTTTGACCATATTCACAGCTTCAGCAATTTCAAAATCACCAACCATGCTAAGAAGCTGGTAGCTTTCTTCGGGCGTCAAACCTTGAGTTTTTACTAAAAAATCAATTGCATTTCTAGAAGCAAGCTTCATAGCTTCAAATAAATCTGTATTTAATCCTACAATCATCCAATGAGTTGCGTTTTCAATGATAGGCCAAGTAAAGCAAGAACCTTTTCGTTTTGTTTTATCAAAGACCCCTTCTGCCTTAAGATCTTTTCTAACAATAATTTGCATTACGATGGCCTCATAAGAGGTTTCAAGTGCAGTAATATCGATTTCCCCATTGCTTTGCATAGCGTGTGAGTCTCCTGTCCAGACAAGACCCCCTTTTTGGAATACTGGAACAAAGAGAATTGAGCCTGCTTGTAATTCTGGCTGATCCAAATTGCCTCCAAAAGGGCCAGGTGGGACAGAGTTAAATTCTCCAGGTACAGGCTGAGCTGCTTCTTTTTTAATATCTACGGGCCATTCCATCGGCCAATCCATAGGAGGGGCTACTGCTAATACACCTGGAAATGGTTTAAGTTGTAAACAGATACCCTTTTTAAATTCGGTAGAATTATTTGGAATGTCATACTTAAAGTATTTGATTCTAGGTTTTGTAAATTCTGACAAAATACCTTGAGTGGGACTTAAGAAATTGTAGCCAAAATCGCCTAATTTAATATCAAGAATTCGAATTTCTAAAACATCGCCTGGTTCGGCTCCTTCAACATATACAGGTCCTGTTACACTGTGCATACCGCGTCTTTTTTGGATGTCATGCTTTTTATAAAAATTGGCAACATCTGCAGGAGTTGTTTTATTAAACACCATCTCGTGAAGGCAGCTATTCCAAGTTTCTAAAGAAACTGTATCGCCTGATTTGATTTTTACCACAGGGGTTTGACCTATTGTAAAAAGACCAAGAGTTGTTGTGTTTGGTGTTGCAGGGACTCTATAGGTTTCACTAAGAATTGATACAGTAGAGAATAAGACGAGCAAAAGGATTTTCATTTTTAACTCCAAGTAATTACCCTTTATTTAAACTTTTTTTTAAACAAAAGCAATCTGTTTTTTAGAAAAGGAGGGTAAGTCTTCCACTAAGGGCGCAAACATTGGAATGTAATGGATCGGCTCCGGGGTTAGGAATATAGCTGAAGACCGGTTGAAAATATAGTGATCCATAGACTTGTGCTTGATAATATGCTTGGAGCATAAGTTCGGAATGTCTTTTAAACAGATAATGGTTGAGTTTTGACCAAGCTAGACCTACACCAAATGAATCGTTGGGTCTTTTAGGAATGATATGAAAAGCTGTAAGTCCTGTCCCAAAGTAGAGATTCATTTCAAGAGTGCTGGATGCATTCCAACCGAATTGAAAAAAGCCTGAAAGATCTCCTAAATTTCCTTTACTAGATTTTTTTCTCCAAAGTGCTTGTGATCCAAATGCATAGACACCGCCAGTTCCTTGTTCAGATTGTGTTCCTGCTTCGAGCTTTCCACTTTGATACCATCCGCCAACAGCGAAAATACCTGGATTAGGAGCGGTCCAACCATAACCTATTTCTCCGATTGAAAAATAGTAACCATTAAAGTGGGGACCTTGAAGACCGGTTTGGACACCTCTTGCTAAATTGCCATCATAAACGGCTAGATTAATATAGAGCTTATCCGTGGGCGCAATTGTTGCTTCAATGCCATAAACAGAGTTATAATAACCACCAATTGCACCAAGTAAAGTGGTATTGACAAAGATAGGTGTATAGATAAGGCCACTGACAGAAGGAATTGCCATAAGAGGATTTGCTTCAGGAACTGGTTTTGAAACATTATTAAAATGGTAGGTAGGAATTGTTTTTCCAAAACGAATGGCAAATTTACCCCCTAAAAATTCTTGCCTGAACCAGAGTTGGTAGAGCTCTGATCTATTTAATGGAGGAGCTCCTGGTAAGCTGTTATATCCTTGAACAACACCTGCATCAGCATTTGTAGACTGTCCATTAAACTGGAGAAATTCTACACCAAATGAGGCTCCGGGCCATTGAAAGGCTTTTTTAAAATCGATATATAGATCGAGAATTAACAAACTGTTTCCTGTCCAACGCCTGTTGTGGTGAGCCCCAGTACCGCCATGTAGAAGATCGTTGTAATCTCCCATCCAAATCCCACCAATTCGAAAACCTGAATCTTGCGGTATTCGGATTAAGTTACCTAAATTTCCATTGCCAGTTATTACACTGACTGCCCCAGGGTTTCCGCTAATGCCATAGCTTGCTTCTTCTGCAAAAATTAAACTACCAAGGGAAATGCTAATCGCAAGAATTCTTTTCATTTCGTCCATCGTATGATAATTGAGATTTATTGACAAAACTTTGAATTTTTTGGTGCCAGGCCTGAGTTCCTGAGTCTTTTTATAATTAATCAACTCTAATTATTAATTTTTCGAACAAAATAGGAAGGACTCTTCTCGAGTAGCCGATTTCAACTAAAAGACTCAGGAACTCAGGCCTGGCACCAAATGGGAGAAGATTAGCAAATTGGTTGGTCTTTTTTTTAAAATATCTTATATTCTAGTTTTTTTACGGGGGAGATTATGTTTCATTTAAGGGCGGTATGGGTATGTATTGGTTCTTTTTGTGCAGTTGGTTTTGTCGAAGCAATTTCTGTTCCTGATTTGAAAGATCTAGAATCTCCGCCTACCTATTATACACCTGATCCAAAAGATCCTACGGGGGATTGGATTGTGTATGAAGGGTATTATCAGCCGACTACAAATCGTCTTTGGAAGCTTTCTGCCGTGTCGAATTCTATGGTAAAGGCGCCCACAAATGATTGGATGGGGCCTTTGGCATGTTTTCCAGATGCGGGATCGATGATTACGACGGGATATTATTTGGTTGGGTGGAATAACAGTGCAAAAGAGGGAATTTCATTTTCTTGCGCGGACGCATTTAAGTATTATGAGACACCAGGTGTTCCTTTATCGGGCCATTTTACTTTCGATTTAAGCAAACCTGTGGCAAGTTTTTCTTTGGTTTCGCCAGACAGTTCAGTAAATCCTACGATTTACTGGGATGAGAGTGACACGGGAAATATGTTAAGGTCGGTGCATTACAATGAAGATAAGCTGATTGTCTATCTAGTGCAGGGAGGGCTTTTTCAGGGAGCTCAGTATAAAGAGAGCTTAGTCCAAATTCAGATTCCCAATGGAGCCCAGATGCAAAAGAGTTCATTAGGAGAGGTAACTAAATATCAAGTGAATGATGCAAACGGCTTTGCTTATATAGTTTATGTTCCTGATGCCTTGGAGCTTGTTTGGAAGAATCAGGCTCTTATTTCTGAAGCTCCTTATACGGGATATATCAATTGTACGTGTGTGAATCAAAGTCAAGTCGATGCAATCTTAGACGATCATGCAAGAGCTATAGTTGTAGCAGCTCAAGCTACATTTTCTCTCAATAATGGGTACTTGTTTAATTACCAAAGTATCGATCTTTTAGGGGGGATTTCTTCAACGGAACCTTTGATTGTATTGATGGATCATCAGATCAATAAAGCGCAGCTCACCTCTGGACAAGTCCCCATTGAGATGACTCTCCTTACATTAAAGGGATCGGTTCAACCTTATGCAGGAAGCTTTTTTTCGTTTCAGTTTCCTGAGTCGTATCAAAATTTATCTACGGAAACCTTGCAGGTGACAAAAGCTCAAGCGGAGGCGTTGATTGATCAAGGTGTACTAGATCGGGGCCTTGATGCAGCTATTAATGCAGTAGCGCCTACTTTGTCTATTCCTTACAATAAGTTCTTATATCAAAAGGCGCTCACTTTAGTCTATGCAGCGGAGGTGATAGAGATTTCCGGAAGAGAAAATAGCTGGGAGGATAAATTAGAGAATTTACATCAGAATTTGATCGAGGCAATGAACTGTTTGTGGAAGGGAAGTGCGACGTTTCCAGAAAAAATTGATGGAAAAATTGTAGATCAGCCCTCTGGGATTAGAAAAGATGAGAATTGGACCTCTGTTGTCTTTTTTCCAGATTCGTATGGATCGGCGATCAATTTGAATGACCACATTGTTCAGTATGGCTATCCGTTATACGCTCTCACTTTACTGGATCAGTATGAAATAAAAGCGGGGAGCATGATAAGGTATTTAGATCAAACTTCTGTTTTAGGGACTTATTCGAATAAGGATCTGGGCAATCTTCTTGCCGCCGATATGGGACAATCAGAAGGTCTTGAGTTAATAGCCCATAGAAATCTTGATTTTTATGAGGGCCACTCTTGGCTTTCTGGCTTAGCAAATGCAAGTGATGGGCAAAATACGGAAAGCGAGTCAGAGGCTATTTTTGGAAGTATGAGCGTTGTTGCTTGGCTATTGCAAACAGAGGCAAGTCCGAGCGAAATCCAAATTGCAAAAAATCGCTGGTTTTTAGAGACCTCATCCTATCTTTCTTACTGGCAAGTGGATCAAGAGTCATCTCCCTATAAATTAGTCTGTCCTGATTTTGTAGAGAATCACCTCGTAGCCTCTATGGTTTGGCAAAAAAAAATTACTGCAGAAACCTATTGGGGACTTGAGTGGGATAGAATCCTTGCATGCGTTTTTATGCCTATGTCGCCCTCACTGTTACAAAACTTTTTAGGGGAATCCTCTAAAGAGTACGCAAAAGCAATCAGCGATTTTGTCAAAAAATATTGGGATCAATTTGATACCTCAAATTCTATTCAAAGCATTCTCATCCCGCTTGTCGCTTTTTCCGAAGAGCCAGATGCTGGGTCCCCTTTGGGGCTTTCTCCTACTCTGCAACAGATGATCGAAGATGTAAAAGGGGGAAAGACCCAATTCGATCCAGGTACTAATGAACTCATTCTTACAATCAGCTGCATAAAAACGCCTTAAAACCCGGCCCGCAGAGAAGGGGTCAAGAGAGGGACATGCCTGCAATTTCAAAGGCTCTTTGCTTTACTCGCTCAATCTCATTTTGAAGTTCTGTCGAATTATCATATTTGGTCTTAAATCTGGAAATCAAACTACTTATTGTACTAGCATCAAGTTGCATAGACAAAGCTATGTTCTTGATTGGAATTTTTCCCTCATTTTTAACGGGAAAATTCTAAATCAATAGTGCTCAGCTTGAGCCGCGACTAACTGTAATTTAAATAGGAAACGGTTCTACAGAAATTTGTCTAACATGGCAATATCAAGAGGATAGGAGCCGAAGAGTCCTTTAAAAATCTAAAAATCCGGCGTCTGACTCCCTTTATTTTAAATCCCTTGTTTTTTATAAAATGAATTTGTTATAATTATGGGCATGAAAAGATCTGTTACACATAAATTTTCATTCTTTTTTGGCAGTTCCAGCTGCCATTCCATATAGTATTTATTAAAATTATTTTTTACATTTATTAAAAAGAACAAAAGTTCTTAATTATTTTATTTAACAAAATAAGGAAAATTATTATGTCTAGTCTAATTCCAAAAATAAGCTCTTGTATAGCCGGGTGGGCAAGCACAATGCTAAAAAACGTTAGAACAACCCCCTCACTACCAGAAAGAAGCGTTTCGCTGGCATTGCAAAGCTTAAATCAATACACTTTAGATTTATACGCTCGAAAAAAGTTAGCAGTAAAGAGGCAGTTAGGAGACAAGATTCCTCTCATTCTTGCCAACCAGAATAACCTCTCATCAAGGTATCGAGGCATCCAAACAGATGTTGAATATATACCTCAGGAATATCATCTATTAAAAGCATTAGCGCACACTCCTATTGCAGTTCATATGGCTCACCAGATACGAGACGAACAAGAATCTGAGAGGCTAGAGATGAAACTGGAGGGTCTTTTTACACCTTATTACGAGTGTTCCAAGACTGCATAAATACACTGATCTGGTACAAACGAACCTAAGGATACTTAGGTGCACCAAAACAGAGCTGGTTTTACAAGAACTTAGAGTCCTTGAAAAACCTTTGCGTGAGTTAATCAATGAAGCCGCGCGGATACGGTTAGAAGCGCTACATTTCGAAGTGCAGCAAATTCAAAGTAGGATCAATCCAGATGACTGGAAGAGATTATGCGTGGTTGTTATGGGACCTCCCATGCCAAGGGAAGGAGAGCTCAGCATGCAGTACTTCGAAAAAATCCTTAATACCACTCCTAGTCCAAAACAGTGCCCTTATGCAAGAGCGCTGACTAGCACTACTCATTTATATGGGAAACAAAGACTTATCTATGCAGAGTCCATTGATGAAGAAGACAAGGCTCTTGATTTAGTCGCAACTCATATTTGTGATGAAGAGCTAGGTCGAGTTTTATTAAACGATGAGTCTGCTATGCGAGCCGATATTTTGAAAGATTCGGCAAAGAGCTGTTTGAAGGAGATGTTACCCGATTAATAAAGCGACTCACTTTGGATTTTTAGATTTGCGGAAGGGGGATGACCCCTTCCCTTTAAAACCCAGCCAGCTACTTATTTGATTTTCTAGAAGTTCTCAGATAGCGATCTTCTGGAAAATCAAATAAGTAGCTAGCCGGTTTAAATTATCAAATAAGAACTGTTTTTTATTAATACATGCTATATAATAGGTCATGGATTTATCAATAGAATCTCATAATAGAAAATATAATTTGTCTTTTTGTGACATAGCTCTTTTTTTTGGTACTGGATTTTCAGGAATTTCTTATGCTAAACGGCACTGGGATCTTTCAGAAAGAGGGGGCACTCTACAGATTTGGGGTCACAGGATTGTTGCTATTATGGAAGCGCTTCCTTTAATAGGTGGCTTGGTAGCGCTTATTGAACGATTAGTTTTTGATATAATTTCTAATCAATTGTTGAAAAATTCTCCCAAAATTCCTATTCCACCAATCTATTCAGGAATGGCTCAACTTACACTAGATGATTTACAAAAGTTACATACTTACTTAGATAAATACGATTTAACAGCTCCTGAAAAAGAGGATCTGTTAATAAAGATTCACCAATTAAATTTATTCAGAAAGCCCTTTCATAGTATCGCTTCTTCAGAGGGATTTGAAAGAATTGTTTTGCATACTTTTATTAACGTTAAAGACCCACTTCCTTATTTTGAGAGAATTATTCGATCTTCGACAACGTTAGATCGGTCGGTAGATGGAAAGAATACATTGTTGCTTTGGCTGATAGCAAATGGAAAATTTGAGACAGCGCTAAAAGTTATAGAATTTGCTTCACATAATGATCATCTGAATGTTCGAGATATTGATTGGCGCTTAAATAGTCCATTACATTTAATTATTGCTAAGGGGTACACAACAAGGACATTCGATGGAGAGCAACTGACTGTAAGCAGTTTACATCTTTTGCAAGCAGTGTTAGATCGGGGAGGCAATCCAAATTTTCAAAATTCACAAGGAAATACTCCGCTTCATTTAGCATATCTTCGCAGAAATCAAGAGATGATAACTTTGTTGCTCCAAGCTGGTGCTGATAATACGATTCGAAATCAGAGTGGCCAATTACCTCAAGATTTGCAAGGCCTTACTTTTGTTGTGGCAGAAGAGATTCTTACAAGAACAGCGATGCCTCACGCACCCCCTTTTTGATCGGGAATACAATCTACTTTTATTGTATAGAGAACCTCTCTGGGAGGGATCAATCATCAATCTTTTACCGCGCTTTAGGGTTGTATGGAATTGATTTTTAGGGCATAATAATTATTATACTAATTTAAATTTTGGTTTTTTGTGTCATTAGATCTATCAACTGCTATCGATAAAAGACAGGCTTTGCCAATCTCCCATACAAACCAACACAGCCGATACCTAGTACACTCTAAAAGAACCTTAGAGGATAAGTTTGCGGGCGAGGGTCAAGTTTCCCAAAAGACAGCCCTGTGTGGTTTAAAAATATTTTTCCTTCTATCTTCTCTGTTTAACTTTAAAAAATTTCATGGGCATTTTTTGATTTTAGTTAAAAATATTCAGTGTATAGGAACCTATTTAATAGGGATTTTTTCTTTTAGCAGCTCTAGGAAAAAATCGGGTTCTCAAAATCAAGGTTCGCCTCATCAAGATGAGGTTCCTGCTGTTTCTCTTCGTATAGAGAGCCCGCCGATTCCTTCGCCTAATCGTCTTGAGGGAGTCTTCGCTATGTTTGAACTTATATTCAATCCTAGATGGGGAGAAAAGGAGTATAAAATACATTCATTAGACGATCTCTTTAAGGCTCAAATAGACTATTTTTCGAAACCTCGAAATGAGAGATTGTATATCCGCGAGCTCTCTTATTTCTTTTACCTAACAGCTTGTACCATGTATGAACAATTTCAAAACGAAGTTGCGAAGCTGGAACATCAGTATATCTTAAGCTATCTTCCAGAAATTCAGATTCTTATTCAACAATGTGCAATAAAATATAATATAAGTTCGGTTAGAGAGGAATATGTAGCCGAAATACAACTCTTTTTTACATTCTCCCCCTTGTTGCTTCGCTTTGGATTAAATGAACCGATTGCAACAAGCATTTTTTCTATAATTAAATCGATGCCAAATTTTTTAACAGTGATTCCCATAGAGCTTGTTAAAAAATGCATAGAGTTGTGTCCTGAACTTGCCAACGATGAGAATGCGATCTTCGTAGTCATTCATAATAAGGTAGCCGAAAATCTTAGAGATACCCATCAGCGTAAATTGGTAAATATTGACAGCAGTCTATTTGCTTTGTTCCTTTCGTCAGCCAAGTCAAAGAAAAATCTAAGGATTATATTTTTTCAGCTTGTAACGCATTCATTGATAGTCAATTCTGATTTTGATAAAAAATACTATCACGAGCTGATTCTGAAAATGATTGAAGTTCATCCGTTTTTGCTTACCGAAATAGTTCCTACGTCAGGAGTGTATCAAAAGGATGGAAGGTTTATAGACTTATGTTTGGCTGTTTATACAAAAAAACCTTTTAAATCTTATCTATTTCATATCCCTACAGGTGAATTCCATCATTATACGTCAGTTGCTTATTCATCCAGATCTACAGAATTAGATAAAGCCTTTTATAGGAGATTAGCAGTAAAAGCGCATGAATGTGGAGCTACTGTTACAAAGAGGCAAGCAAAAGTAATGGAACAAGTTTTTCCAAGGGCTTCGGAAGAAAGGCGCTATTTTGAAGAAAAGGGTTATTTTATAAAGCCCATTCGTGTTGAATCGGATCTTAAAACATGGGATCCTTCTAGAATTCGAGATGTAATTATCTTAAGAAAAAGAGATTTGGAGCAAGAAATTCGCCTGGGCAATTTGTCAGAAAAACGGATTAATTTTAAATTAGTGATCGATTGTCATGATGTTAAAAGGGCGGTGAAAGAAGTAATAGTAGAGGGACACGCTTCAATAGAATCTTTTCTAGAGGAGTACAAAGAGTTTGTTATTCTTTATGACCGAATTATAGATCAAATGCCTATTTTTGCGTTTATTCGATCAATGAGCAAAGAATTTAGAGATCTAATTAAACACCGTGAAAAATTGGCTTCAGAGGAATTAAGGAAATTTATTTTACTAGCAGATAGCGATATTGACCATAATTCGACTTATAGAGAAATAGAAAAGATTATTCCAACTTATCTAGCAACACGCAAATCCCTTATTAGGGAATCAAGAGTTAGAATTGCCGAAATCGCCTCGGCATTTTTCCAAAATCCATTTTGGCAAAGGCATAATTATGCCCATCTTGCTATTCATGGAACGAAAATGGGAACTTTGCACTTAATAAAAAAAGCTCCAAAAGGGGAGCAATGCCTACGTTCGGCAGGCGATCTTTTAAAAAGAAATATCGCCCCCCTTGTTGGGGAACTTTGCGGCTCACATACTCGATCAAATCTTAGTCACCTTTCCTTTAGTCCACCATCCTATTTAATGAGCGAACCTCGCTGGAGCACCAGGCAATTAATATTTGGGGTAGCTAGCACATATTTTCAATCAATTGCTTACGCAAGAAATCTAGTAATGGCCTATAGCAGCTCTAAAATGCAAAGATTTGATCTAGAAGAGACCTGGGAAAAATGCAGCTTATCTAATTTAGCTCAATTGATTTCCGATGAAAATGAGGGTTCCGTCTTTCCCATAGAGATTCTCCGAATACGAATGACGGATCCTGATGCCGATATGAAGTTAACCCCATATAAACAACTGATTGAAGAGGCAAGAATTGCTAAGGAAAAACCGTTGTTACTAGAGGATGTGTATCAGGCTCTGAATGGGGAAATTCCTGTAAAATTAACCCCGGATGAGTTGGTTTTAGCGCAAGATACGACTCCGATTATTTTTGGTGTTCTAAATCAATATGATATGAAGCCGCCACCACAAGATGGTGAAATTACTTTGCCTACAGGACTTGAATTGGGAGCCCATAAAGATGTGCCTCTCATTTTTACCGATTTAGAGTCAATTGAGCGTGTTCGTGGATTTTGCAGCAAAGATGGAATTGAAGTGCAGTCGATCGACACCCTTCTTTTTATTGATTTTCTAAATTCTCTTAATGAATTCAAAATAAAAAAACTCCCCAAAAAAACGTTATCTGAAAATAATTTACAGCAGGTGATTGGCCAAACAGTTAAATTGTTTGCGGCCCCCTATTATGCAAGTCCATTCCCCGAAAAGCCTATAGCTCCAAAAACGGGCTCGACTATTTCTAAGATTGCTCATCAGGAAGAGTTGGACAGTCCATTTTTTAAGAGGAATGGAGGATTCTACTCTGATTACATTGAGGCAATTATGAATACAGAAGTTGCTCCTGCACGTGAAACTCATGGCGTTATGCATATGCTTCGAACGACACTATTTTCTCAAATATTTATGAATATAATACATCCTACTGCTTCGATAAAAATACGGTATCTCACAGCAATAGCAGCTGCTTTTCATGATAGCGCAAGACAGGATGAGGGGATTGATCGTTGGGATGAGATGAGCGCATGGGCTTTACGAAGTTTTCTTAACGCATACAAACAAGCCGGGGCTGTTAGAGGAGAGTTAGTTTATCTATCAGAAGAAGACATTAAAACTTGTTATCACGCTCTAAGTTCTAAAGATCCTAAGGATGGCGAAGGTTTCGTATCAGACATTCAAAGAGCTGTTCACGACGCTGACTGTATGGAGATTGTCCGTTGTTTGAGTCATTCTTCACGCTTTGAGAGAGATAAGCTTACTATTTTTGGAGAAATGGAAACAGCTAAGCTGGATCAAATTGTTAGAGAGGCTTCTCTCTTTATTTTTGAAACAGAAACCTTAGAGACTAAATGCTTTTATGAATATGAATCTCAAGATCCATACTCTGATCTCCTTAAGTACTTAACCGATAACCTAGATAAATATCCGACACTTAATTACTACCTTTTCCTAGGAGCACCGTTAGATTCTGTGAAGATAGCACCTCATCAACCAGTGTATGGAGCAGGCTGTGGGGCAGGTTGTGGGGCAGGACTGGGAGAATAATATTGGTAATAATCAGGTCTTGAGTTCTAATCTGAATTTTTGTGTTTGATCTAACATTTTGGTGCCAGGCCTGAGTTCCTGAGTCTTTTCATAATGAATCAACTCTAATTATTGATTTTCAGAAAGATATAAATTTTTAATTTCCCGAACACAATAGGCTGGACTTCGCTCACGTAGCTGATTTCAATTAAAAGACTCAGGAACTCAGGCCTGGCACCATGGCACTAAAGTTCTAGCATTTTCTTGACCTATTGCCCACTGCATAGCAGGAAAAAATATGGCAGTATCGCGATCAGAAGATTTATAAGAGTCTTCTTTTCTCATAAAAGATTTACCTGGAAGAGATGCCACATCGCTTGCGTGCTCAAGTTTATCTTTTAGGTCGTCAACCCAAAATCTTTCAGGTTTTGGCGGTGTTCTTAAGGTGGCTGCAATCTCCTTGATTCTTTCTAAAGCAGGTCACTTTCTTTCAGGAGATATTCCAGTAGTGTGATTTTCGATATAACGATATCCCGCATAGGCGCTGTATAAGCCTAAGATTCCGCATCCGGTTAATCCTCTTTGTAACATAACTGATTTCCTTTTCTTAGCAAATTTTTATCTCTTCTATCTATACTCATGACAGTTGACAGACCCAGATTTTTCGCAGTAATCCTGCTTTGATTATTACTGCCTATTTTTTGTTTGATATTAAATTTTAGAATAATTTAATATTAAGTAATTATTTAAATCAAGAAGGAAAAAATCTCTATAGAGCACATGCCAAGTTAATGAATCTTGAAAGATAGTGTCAGTTAATTATAAAAAATAATATTAAACAAAGAGTATATTTATGCAGATTGGTGATATTGGTAAGCATTTGGCTTTAAGTTTTGAACTGATGCAAATCGGAGAGCGATTTCGGCCGGAAAGGGGAAATCTTCCGAATGTAGTTCCCCTTGAGTTGGGCATAAAAGGTGATTCTATGGGAGGTGTTTTTTCCGTTGATCCTTCTAAAACAGGTAATATTTCAGTAGCTATTTTGCATATTACTCGAATCTCATTTGGAGGTCCCTCATTTTTAAGTGGTCTTGATAGCACTAAAATACAGGTAATTTCCGCAAAAAGCGTATCTCCCGCGAGTATTTTCGAGGCATTAAAATGTCCTCGAACAGAGGTTGATGCGTGGGCCAGATGTACGCGAAAACAGCTTGGTCAAAGTGAGGGTTACGACTAGTCTATTTTTTTTCAGACTCTAGCGAAAGACGCTTAAGGATATCTGTAATTCTCGGATCAACTTCTTCCCCGCCTCTTACTCGTTCTTCCTCGATCATCCCCTTAATTGATGCTAGTGTTGCTTCACGAAGATCGATGTTTTTTTGGTAGATTGCCATCAGAGCTTCTCTATGAGGATGGTCTTTTAAAAGATCTTCCGTTTTTTTTGCTTTGTCCGTTTGCGCCTGAAGAATTTTTAAGCTTTTTTCAAGTTCTGATATTGTGTGTTCTCTCGATGCTTCCATGGATACTCCTTTTGTGGGTTTTTTAGATTTGATATTGTTGATTAGATTTTGCATCCAAAGGAAGCGGAAATGTTTCCAGTTCTCCATAAGCTATCAAGATTGAGGGAAAGGCTTTCGCAAGAATTAACAGAGCAGATAACTCCTTGAGGAAGAGAGCTTGGAAGGGATGTGAGATTTGGGAGGTCTGTTAAATCTAACGTTTTAAGAAGGGGAGAGCGTACTAGGAATTCAATTTCGGTAACATTTGGTAGAAAATGTAATTTGCAATGCTCCAGGGAAGGTAGATCGTTAGGAAGAATTGGCGTAGAAGGCACTTTTAGTGCTCTTTCTTCAATTCTTGCTCTAGATATACTATGCTCAAGCATTTCAGCCGCATAGTCTTTACATTCATCATATTGCCATGCTGGATCCATAGATTCCCAGTACATAACTTCAGCGATTCGGGATCTAAAAGGTAAATCAGAGAGAGATAACGTTTTAATTCCAAGACCATCAAGGGATCTCAGATCGGTAATCTTTGGGCAATTTGAGATGGAAAGAGAGGTGATGTTAGGGAATTTTCTGACTAATACTTCAAGATGCTCATTTGAAAAATTCATAAGAGAAACTAGGTTCATATTAAAATCGGTTACACTTAGGTAGTTGTCCCACAAGTTAATTGCTAATTCTAGATCACGACTAGATAAGGATTCAATTTCAGGAATTAGGGTAGAGAGATTAAATGAGTTATCTTTGCAAACCGAAACTACAGTTTTTATAGGAATTTCCGATACATGCGCAGCTGATGCGAATGTTTTTCCGTATTGATTTGTAACTATCGATGTCATTAGTTCTCCTGATAGTAATGTTGCTTAATTCATTATTTAGTTAAATTAATGGGTATCTTTACGAGGGTATAAAGAGGGTCTTTCACGATGTTTGTTAATCCTGCTACATTTATTAAGACAACCAACCATAATCATTCTATCTCCTTTTCTTTGTAAAATCTTTGGCAATTGAACCAGAATACATCATGACTTTACCTTTGCTTAATAAAATTTGAGGAGAGCGAAGTGTATTCTCTTTATTGAATTTTAGCAAATATTTCTAGTCATTTGATTTTTTTAATAGTGACCAAAAACATATTCGATACCCTCTCCTAAAGTTTCAAATTCATTAACAATCTGTGTAATTTTTTTCTTGGGATTCGCCCAAATTATCTCGATTGGATTAAGATCGGGCGAATAAGTATCGGGCCTGGTTTTGCGTTTTGAAGGAAGGTTAATGTAAAGTTTTTGTAAATTGGTGTTGTGAAAATCTCAGAATTTTATTAGTGTGGTTACCATAAATAATACAATCGAGAGAATAATATGGACATAATAATTGTGAGGGGCGAAATCCCTGCAGGCTCGTTATCTAACGATAAGGAAGGTCAATTGTATGATGCTGATAGGTACGGGACAATTACAGAAAGAACCTCTTTATTGCCAGGAAGGTCTCAGAGAAGGTGGTCTTTGGTTAGATCTATAGAGGATTCCCCTGTTCGAGGTTCTTCCAGGAGATCCTTTCCAGTCTTTTGTTGTTTTAAGGTAGGTATGGTTATAGGATTGATCGTTGGGGGTTATGGGATTGCATCGGGGATAGTTATAAAAAGAATACAAGTATGGGATGATAGTGCAAAAAGAGCGCAGCTGATCTACTATGCGATAGGAGGGATTGGGTTAGGTATTTCAGCATTATGTTGCATTATGGCAACAATTCAGAGCTGTAGAAATGGAAGGGAAACAGGTAGATAGCGCAGAGTTGACAAATAGCTCTTAGTCTTTATATAATTTTAATGCAAGCGGGAGGTGGTATGGCTTTGAAGGCTGTAAATTATGAAACGGTTTTTTGTCCAAGGCTAGTTCCGGAAAAGAAAGGAGATCCTTGTTCCTATTTTCCGGTCATTGTTAAAATTTCGAAGCCTTTTATAGATACAACTCTTCAGGCAGTTGCGGTTACCTATATTCCAGGTTATGGAATGTATCGTACGGTTGATCTTGTCTTCAAAATTGTAGGAGCGTACCGTAAGTCGGCAGTTTGTTTGGTTGGAACTTGCGCGAAATCATTTTTCCCCAAAAAATATCTTGTTTCAGCAATTGGGGAAAAATTAGGCTTGAAAATACCTATAACAATTTTACTGGGGGGAAGCGTTTCTTCTCTTGTTTCTCAGATTGTTTTTGTCACTATCACGGGTTCAATTATTCCTCAAAAATGTGTAGAAGGAATAGAGAAAGTCTTGCCTGCGGCCTTGCAACTATTTCATTCAAACGATAGTGAAATTGTGGATGATTATGTTTGTGTGGATGTCGAATCGAATGAAGAGGATTATGTGGTTGTCGACATTGGCTCTGGTTGCTAGTTCCGGACAAAGTGTAACCCCTTTTAAATTTTAGCCTGAATTAGGCAAGAGAGTCCTTTTGCGAGAGTGTGCTTCTGGGTCTAAATCTCGATGCAGGGTGCTGGAAGTATTTCATTTGAATGTTTTTGAAGTATATGTTAAGATTTTTCTCTTAATAGGTTTTTAATAGGTTTTTAATAGGTTTTTAATAGTTTGCCCTTAAAAAGGGTGTTTTAGGGAGGTTTATATGAGTGCAATCGGACGAAAGGGTGTAGGGGTTGGAGCTGTTGTCGATGAAGATAAGGCAAGAGAGAGCATGTTTTTACGAGCAGGTAATTTGCCGAATGAGCTGATTGAGCCAGTCGTATTAAATTTGGCAATATTTCGACTTTATCCCAAACCTGATGAGAGAGAAGAGGGGATTACATTTGAGCAAGTCTCTAAATTTCAAATATATGCATTTAAAATTTTTAAGATTGTCGCTAAAACCCAACAGGGATCTATTACAGCTGCATTAGAGAGGTATAATGGAGGGGAGGGGAGCTGTTTATTAAGCAAAATGGGTGCAATTTTGATTGAAAGTTCTCGATTAGGGAAAGAGGATGCAGCTTCTAAAGGATCTAAAAAGTCAGGAATAACTTTGCCAGAAGAGGATGTTGAAGAGGCTACATGCGCTGTTGAAGTTGTTGATTACGCCTCTTTTTTAGAGCTAAATGCGACAGCCCTCAATGTTTTTCTTACCGATCAAATTTGGCCCAGACTTATGGAATGGTTTTTGAAGATTAATGATGGATCAGAAGGTAGTCCTGTTAAATTCTTTTTTTTGAGAGTTAGTTTGAAAGCGACAGATATGTTTGAAGAGTGTCAAAATTTAATGTGCGGTACGATTGGAAAACTCTATTTTGAAGATCAAGCAGATGAAGATAATATGCTGCAATTGCAATGTGTAAGATCTAGAATGGCAGAAATAGCAAAAAAAATAGACTGTTTTTTTGCCTCAATGAGGTTTGAATATTCCTTTTTTGAGCAAGATCCTGAAATTCAAAAAATTATTCGAGAAGATTTGTCTCGTATTGATAGTGAGCATTTTCATCTTAAAGGGATTAAGTCTTTGAAAAGGCGGGGTAAAGATGTGTCCATTAAAAATTTTTATGACGAGTTGACAGCCCCGATTTTTAGAAAAATCGGATTTCTAGCGAAGACGCCAATTGAGGTATTAATTGATTTTGCAAATAAAACCTATCGCCGGCAGTTTGAATTTTTTAGTAAAATTCAAGTTATTATGAATACTTTCAGAGATCTTATAATCGTTCAGGATAATTTATTTGAAGTTATAGAGAATCAAGTAGAAGTTAAGTTATTACAAAACCGTGTCGCTTTGGAGGCGGCAAAAAGAGTGACAGAAAAATCTGAAGTGGTTGCGTTGAGTTGTGAAGGGGAGCGAAAAGAAGAGGAAGTAGTTAAGGAGGTTGAAACACGAAAGAGGGCTCCGCGACCATTAACTTTGCAATTCATTCTCGAGCAATTAGTTTGTGAAAGCTCTGCCAGGTGTCCCGCATATCTCAATGCGATCCATAGATTGGAAGATCTTATGTATCAGATTTTACATCCATCATCCCCTCGAGTACTCGAATGTTTTACCTCAGTTGTAGGGATTACTCAAGTTATGGAGCAACTTCTTGTTGCTATTGCAAGACGCCAGACGCGAGATGAATCAATTAAGGGGCATAATTTACTTATGCTTTTGAAGAATATTCCTACCATTAAAGCTGGGTCACTTGAATATAAAATGATTTATGATCTTAATGATGTAGAGTTTAAATCGCGGAATATGTTAGATGTGCCCAAATTTATTGAAAGGTTACCCCCCTTTATTTTATTAAAGAGATCGTATGTGGCCTTTTTATCAGGCTCTCATGAGGGAGTCGAAGATCTTCACAAAGATGTTTTAGAGTTCATTAAAAAATATCTCATTTTTATTTCTAAGTTACAGAGAGAGTTTTTAGGGAGCAAGTTGCCCCAATTGGAAGGAGAAAGTATTGATCGACTCTTTTTGCGAGTCCCCCCTGTTTTAGAGGTAAGGGGAGGAGGAGCTTCTGCGGCGGCAGTTGATGATGATGATTTGTTTGGGCCAATTCAAGAGGTGTTGAGAGAGGATGAAACAGTTGGTCCTGAGAAAGAAAATTTGTATTTTTATTTAGCCCTTTTAAAAGCGGAAAGATCTAGGGATCTACCTGAGTTGCAGCATTTTAAGATTTCAAGGGGCTATAATCTTTGTTATCTCTTTCTAGAAGCGGTCTGTCGATATAAATATCCTGTGGTTAGTGGAAGCTCTGCTGAGGGTTCAATCAGACGTCACAATTTTTTTGAGCTTTTAAGAGAGAAGTGGGATGCTTTTTCCGAGGAAGAGCAAGAATTTTTACTCAACTCTAGCAATGTTAGGTATCATGCAAGGTATGAAGAGGATAGGTCTTCCGATAGTTCTTTTGCTACAGCTAGGAAAGTAGTGGACCGGGCAGTGGCTGGAGGAGCTCGAAGAGCAGGGGCTGGTGGACCGACAACGGTAAAGCTGAAAGGTGATGAAGGAATTGCTTGGACTGGAAAAATGGCTCTTGCAGTATCTGATTTTGATCAGATGTATAGAGTGATGGTTGGTTTGGCTGTAAAAATTCTCGAAGGAGAGTCCTAGCCCTCATTTCTTAGAAACGCTAAATAAATGAATTGACGACTCTTGTTACAGTTTGCTATTTTATCTCTATTTGGAGGAATTTCTTTATATGGGTAAAGTAGGACATTTTGTGTATAGAACGAAGACAATTTGGAGATCGTTCAAAGAAATTTATCAATTGCCTCAAGCGAAAATTGATGCATTTGTTGATTCTTTTGAAGTCTTTCATCACGATTTCAAAGATGAGAGTAGATTAAAAGAGGCGTATGGGGAAAATTATTACGAAATAGTGCATCAAAAAGTAAAAGATTACTACGCGGTTTTGAATTTGGTCGGATCTTTAGGCTGCGTAGAAAAAATGTACATTCCCCCTATGATCGATCCTAAAAAGAGTATTGCTCAAAATCAAGAGCTTTTTGAAAAAAGAATGATGGCCGATTTACAAATCAAGCAAGGGGACAAGGTCCTTGATATTGGTTGTGGAAGGGGGCGTGTTGCAGCTCACATTGCAAGGCTGAAAAAAGCAAAAGTGACGGGAATTAATATTCAGGAGGATCAATTAAAGCATGGACGTCAATTTGCAAAAGAAAAGGGGCTGGAAGACCTACTGGAATTTCAAAAGGGGGATTTAAATGATATCCCGTTCCCTTTTCCTGAGGAGACTTTTGATGCAATTTATCATATTCAGGTCTTTAGCTATTCGAAAGATTTATATAAGCTGATGAAAGAGCTTTATAGAATTTTAAAGCCGGGAGGGAGAGTCTCTTCTTGTGATTGGTTGACTTTGGATGCTTATGATCCTAACAATAAAGAGCACGTTTTTATAGTTAATAAAATTAAGCCACTTCTAGGAGCCATAGGGACCCCTTCGAAAGCGGAATACCTAGATGCATTTAAACAAGCAGGTTTTAAAATCATTAAGGCAGAAGTTGCGGCTACTCCAGGAAAAACAGACGAGCTTAATATCGAAAAAGCTTCGAAAGAGTTTACTCTGATTCATAAGCTTGTGAATGGTTTAGTAAAAGTTCGTATCCTACCAAAACATTTTAAAACAATATTAGAGCAGTTAAAAGATGCAGAGGTTTTTGCAGAAGTAGAGAGGAGAAAACTTGCAACAACCAACTATCATATTGTAGCGGAAAAAGTCTAATTTTATTAGGGGTGTATGCAGAAGTTTTTGATCTCTTTTAGTCTGTTTGTTACGACACTTGTTGCGCAGGAGTATGTTGCAAAAGATTATAATTATTTGATCAATAAGATGCCTGAGATCCACCCCGAACTTTTACAGGTCCATTTCAAATTGTATGGAGGATACGTCGATCAAGTAAATCGTCTAAATCTTTTGTTAGAAGGGGAAAAAAAGGGGAGTATTGAAACTTCATTTACCTATCAAGCTATCAAACGTCGGTATGGTTGGGAGTATGATGGCATGGTTCTGCACGAGCTCTATTTTGACAATTTAGGTGGCAGTGAAAAATTAGATCAAGGCTCTCTTTTATATCAGAAGATTGTTCAGCAATTTGGCTCGTACGATAATTGGATTCGAGATTTCAAGGCAACTGCTTTAACAAGAGGTGTGGGCTGGGTTGTGTTATCGTGGGATTCCAAAAAAGATCTCCTTTTCAATGCCTGGATTACAGAACATGATACCGGTCCCTTATACAAATACACCCCTCTTCTAGTAGTTGATTTATGGGAACATGCCTATCTATCCCAATTTCAGCTAGACAGGGGCAAGTACCTAGATATCGTTTTCAAGTATATTGATTGGACTGAAGTTTCTAAAAGGCTTTAAGCCCGACTGCTACAGAAGATTTAAAGGTCTTATTCAATAGTGATTGCGTCATCATGAGGTGGAGAAGCTCTCACAGAATAAAACACAACAAGCTAACCCATAAAAATTTAGAATATCGAGTTTGTTTTATTAATAGTTGACAGAATTCTATTTTTTTTCATAATCAGGGTATTGATTTAAAGAGACGAGGAAAATTATGGAATCATTATCGCCCAGCGACCAGAGTTTTATCGATATTATTTCAGATTGGGATGAATCTTCTCCATTACAAAATTTGGGTGGAAGATCACCGGAACTAATTACCAAAATAGCAATAGCTTCTACACCGCATCATACTGAGGATGAATTGCTATTGTGTATTGATCGGGTTGAATGGATTTCTAGTTTAAGCCATCAGACCGTTCAAAAAATCCAATCTTTAAAAAAATTATTAAACTCAACTCATGAAGCATCGAGATCAGATTTTGAAACCCATTTAGGATTAGATGATTGGAATGCAGGACCAGATACTCAAAAAGCAAAAAATCGAATTATCGAATCTTTTATTAACAAATCTAAATTTTTAGACCTCTCTGATTTGAAACTTACCTCTCTTCCTGAATGTGTAAAACACTTTATCCATCTTAAAAAGTTTAGCTATTCCTCTGAATCAATATCTAAACCTCCTAGCTTAAGACTAATAGTGAAAATGAAAGAAATAAATTCTTTCCATAAAGATGTTTCTTTGGAAACCTGGACTTCAGAAGAAATTAATGCAGGTCTTGAAGAATTTCTTTCTGATTATGAACTTTATGACTATAAGTATTGCAGGTTCCCTTGTGCCGTAGATGAGGATGAAGCTATAGCCTATTATGAACATCAAGAAAGGCTTATTGGATACCCTGGACTTGAGCTTTTAGATAAAGAAGACTATGCGACCTATTCTCGTGAAGATGAGATTGATACATTCTTTAGACCGAGCACATTTATTCCCGTTGAGAGGTATGAGGGCTATGAAACTTTTGGTGCTGGGGATTCAAATTCTCAAAAAGACTGGTTTGCTAGCTACTTTCATTTAGCTAGCGCCCCCATTCCTGAACCTCCAGCTGAACCTGCTTTTCCAAAAATATTGAGGTCTCTTTCAATAGACCAAATTTCAAAATTAGATCCCAAATATATACCTTTACTGCCGATAACATTAGCTAATCACTTTAAATTTCTTGCTCCAGAGCAATTTTCTAACTTAACAATATTCCAGCTTGAGCATCTTAATTTTACAGAACTTTCTCAAGAACAAATTGATCTTATAGCAACTCCTAAAAACATCCAATATTTGATGAAAAATTCTGACTTTATTGCTAGAGTTTCTCCAGAATCGATCAATGCTTTTATCCATACTGTGTTGACTAAACAAAGTTATGGGGCCGAGTTGTTTTTAATTAAGTTAACTCAAACTCAAGTTGCTGGGATCAACTTTAATGACCTTTCTTTAGAATTAATAACCCACATTTTACAGCATATTGAAAAAAAACATCTAACTGAAGAACAAATTGATGTTTTATCAACGCCTCAAAGGATTGTTTTATTAGGAGAATTCAGAGATCTAGTAGGAAAAATAAGAGGGGATTTATTAAATGGTTTTTTAAAAAGCTTAACAGCCGATTCCCTTAAAGACTACTACTCTAATGAAATTCGTTTGATATTAAAATTGTCGCCGGCTCAAATTAAAATGATTGATTTTGCAAGTTTAACTCAATTGCAAAAAGAGTTACTTTTTTCTCGTATTGATCCAAATTCGTTAACTCAAGATCAAGCTGATAGTCTATTAACTATAAAAAGCATAGGACGCTCTCAAGATCCTAGGGCATTTTTAGCCAAAGTAAGTCGAGAAGCGATACAGAGATTGCTAGAGTCCATAGAAACTCCTAGTAGGGAAGACTATTCATTTTTGAGACTCTTAGAGTTTAGTAATGCACACATTCGGTTTGAGACTTTATCGAGCAACCAAATAGACTGTGTTTTATGTCATATAAGTCCGTATTTATTATCAGCTGAACAAATGGACACCTTATCAACAAGCGATAGAATATATGCATTACGACATTATGCGGCCTTTATAAGACGGGTTCCCCTTCAAAAAATAATTACTTTACTTAAGTCTTTAAGGGAAGGGGATAGTAAAGGATCTGAGTTTTTAAAACATCTCACTGGTGAACAACTGGAACAAATTCGTTTTGATGAGTTAACTCCGTATCAAATTCGTATAGCAGCCGATGTAATTAATTTTCGCGCACTCACTCCCTATCAAATTCATTGTCTCAGCACTCCTGAGATTATCTATTCACTCCGAATGTACCCGATGTTCTTATCTAGACTCTCTGATGAACTTATAAATCGATTCTTTCAATCTCCTGAATTTAAGAGTATCGAAGACTACTCATTTATATCGAATTTAACTAAAGCTCAACTACGCTCTATTCCTTTTTACGAATTTGGCCAAGATCTAATTGATAAATTATCAACGCCTAGCGAAATAAAAGCATTAAAAGAGTCTTTAAGTTTTTTGCATAGAGTTAAACCAGAGTTTTTGAATCCATTTTTACAAACTCTAAATGAGTCTGATCCCCGTGATTTTCAATTTCTAGCAACTTTAACTGCAGCACAAATAAATCAAATAGATCCTAAATACTTACAATTTTTACCTGCTAGGAGATTCCAGGAACTTTCACAGCCAACTCTTATAACTCTTTTAGACTCTCCTCTTAAGGCCACAGTCGCTCTCGCTTCAGATATTTTAATTAGAAACCTTCGGAATGGAACTATTTCAGAAGATGGTCCCCTTGGTCAAAAAATACTCTCGAAATATATATTAAGCCACGATAACCCGTATAATTTAAAAAATCCATTTGTTGTCTATGCTAAAACTAAATTATCTCGAGCTGCATCTGCAGAAATGGCCCTCCCTATTCGTCCGATTGGAGGAATCGATGGAAAAGGTTTTTGTCTAAATTTTCAAGACATTAGAGCTACATCTGATGGATTAATTCAATCATGGACCTATAAAGAGTTAGAAGAGGCATTTTCTGCTCCTATGATTTCTACAGAGGAGATCCACTCTTGGTTTGCAAGTCTTGGCGCTCGGAAAACTGAAATTGATGCATTTCTGGCTGAGTCCGGATTAAGAAGTCTTACTGATTTAGAAAAAATCTTATGCGACTACGACCAGTGTGGGAAATGGATAAAAACCGGAGCGCCTTCAGAGAGAGTTCCTGACCAAACAGTTCAATTTCATGCTTGTATGAGATCTCTTCTTGGGAGAGCAATTTCTTCTCATCGAGCCGGTTCTGATATCTTAACTAATGAAGAGTTCGGACTTTTACAATTTGCAAATAGCTTTTGGAAATGTCCTGGGGGCCGAATCGAACAATTAAGAATTTTATTTGGAATGACAAAAGAGGTACTTCCCGCGCCTTTCACTGAAAAGTCAAATGAAGTCCCCTATATGAATAAATACTTGTATAATATCTATTCAGATTTAGTAACAAGGCGTATTGAAAGAATCGGAAATACTCATGAGGGGTTATATATATTAAACAAAATTGGATTTAGAATAGGTCTTCAAAATCGTGACTTGGTATTTGATGATTCCACAGGTATGATTTCAACCGAGCTCATCAATATGACCACGGAAGAGCTTTTTGAAAAGATAGCTCACTTGATTTCTTTAGACGACCTTGTTGATGCTGTTAATGCTAAATTAAATCAAGATCTACAAGATGGCTCTCCTTTAGAAGGAAAACTAGGCGAGTCTCTTGGCTATGTATTTACTTCTCCTGAATCTGGAGGAATGTATTACAAATCAGAATTTCTTCAGGCTCCCGAAGGTTTGCCTCTAGTAACTCGTAAAGGAACTATTGAGGTTTTAAAGAAATTTTCGCTCCTTAAAGAGTTTGATCATGAAAGTGGAATAGAACCTTATTTATCTCCGCCATTAAAGTGATATATAGCAGTTCCAATAAAACCTATTTGGGATCATCCTACCCTTGAAATCTATCGAAACTCAAGCCTCATCTATTAGTTTCCAAAATTATCGCAATTGCCCCCGTGGACTACAATTGAATTTCCTAAAACTTACGATCTTGCAGACAGGTCTCCTTTCACTACTTGGCACAAAAACTCTTTAAATTTCCCTAAAGGAAATTGATTTACCTAGGTAAATTGAACTTCAACTGATGCCCCTATTAGGATACCAGTTTTAGCTTATAGAGATTTTATTTTTTTAGTATGACGAAGAAAAGGGTTGTCTGTTTATGAGGAAAATTTTTAGTTCTGTTTTGTTGATTTTAGGTCTATTTGTTTTTGGGTATGGGAGTTATTTATCAAATGAAAATGGGCCAAAAGAGGAGCGACTTTCACAGGCGGAAGAAAATATGCAAGGGCAAAGAAGGCCTATAATTGGTCCTATTAGAAGAAATGTAAGAGCGCAGCAAGCGCAATCTAAAGAGTCAGCAATCGATTCTGGTAGAGAGCAAATTGGTCAATCTCAAATAACGATTCAGTGGTTTCATGGGGTTGGAATCGCTTTATTTGTAATCGGAGCGATCGGTTTTATTGTCACGTTTCATCAAAAGTGATCTATAGCGTTGGCGTTTCAACCGCTATATGTCCTAGAGTTTTCTTTTGAAAGATGAGTAGAAATATAGGGAATTGAGTGGGGTGATTGTGAAAGTAACATCTTTTTTTCATGCGAATCTATGTTTAGCTCTTCTGCTCTACATCGTAGCTCTATATCCTCAAAGACTAGTAGCAGCCATTCCTGGGAGACTTATTGTAGAGGCAGGTTGGTTTATTGGAAGTCAAGGGAAGTCGCAACATATTGATATTGAAGGTTTGATTGGAGATGACTTTAGTGTTACTAATTCCTCAGACCAAAATTTTCTGATAGGACTTGGCTATTATTTTAATGGATTAGATCGCTCTGGAATCACACAATTATTTGGAATCAATGCGTTTTATTTAGCCCCCACAGAGGTTAAAGGGAGGGTAACTCAAGAGGGTCTATTTACAAATCTCTCGTATCGCTACTCAATAACAAACTATCCGATCTACTTTGCAACCAAGTCTTTAATCCATTGTACAAAACTTTGGGACTTTATTCTGGATTTGGGAATTGGTCCCAATATTGTGAAGTGTGGGGGTTTCAGAGAAAAATCTCTAGATGGGGGAATCACTATTCCAGATGGGAATATTTTCTCTAAAAACACGACTACTGCTTTTAGCGTTATAGCAGGTGTGGGAAGTCGAGTTAACATTTTAAAAAGGCTCTCTTTAGAATTTAACTATCGTTTTTTATACTTAGGCAAAGGGGAATTTCAGAAGAACAATAGCCAACTAGAAAACACGTTACATACGGGAAATAGTTATGCGAATGCACTCTTTTTTTCGATCGTTATTTAATAGTTTTATCCTGCTCAGTATTGCTGGAAATTGCTACGCAAAGACTGGACCTTTTTTTGAGGTTTCTTCCACAGGGCCAGTTGCTGATTTAAATATAGCGCTGGCTTTAGACGGAAATGGTCCTCTATCGTGTCAAAATTATACGGTGAATGGACTCCACTTAACTATTAGAGCAACCATTCCCAATCATACCTACTCATTTGCAGGAATAAAATTGCTAAATGCACCAGGTTATACGATACAAGGTCTAACTCTGACAAGTGATGGATATTAATTGTTTTCTACAAGTGACACAACTGTGGCAAATATTGTGATTCTTCCTCCTACCTCCAATTCACCTTGGTATCCCTCAATAGAAGCTTTTGAACACTATGATTCGGGTCGTTCGCATCTCTTTTCGGAAGCCATATTTGGGGGGTCGTATTCAGGGAGTAACACTGTTGATGAGTTACGTTCTACAACTACATATCCGTCGGGATATAATATGTCCTATTATAACCCAGATTACGTTTTTATTTATGGGGGTGGTTATGGTGATGTTGAAGGTTCTATTGGAGCATTTGTTGCTAGAGTAAATCCTGCTAATCTAGATTCTATTTGGTATAATCAACTGATCAATACTGAGACCAACGGAGAGTGGGACTATCCCGGTTCAATGGGGATCTTGCAGGATGGGTGTATTTATGTCAGTTACGGTTATCGTCTTGCAAAGCTAAATTCTGCAGGGAGAGTAATCGATACGCTGGTTCTTCCAACTGGGGAGGGGCTAGCGCAAAACACCTCTTTTAAGGGATTTAATGCGACCTCTGATGGTTATATCATTATGAAATCACTCTATCGGGAGGCAGGATGTTCTCTTCAGGGGCCAGATGCTCTATTAAATTGCCCTGATCCTTCAAATGTCCCCCCTTCAATATTAGTATCAGTTAACCCAACAACAATGGAGATAGTTGATAATATTACCCTCTCTCAACCGGTAGGAGCGAGGCCAACGATAGCGTTATTTCAGGGAAAAAATTACGTCTATTTGCTTGAAGCTACAACTGCTATTCGTTATGAAGTCAATGAGGGGAAATTCATCCTTGATACATCGTGGAATCCTGGAATAATTACCTTATCTGGACAAACACTGTGCACCTCTTTTGTTGTGATGAACGATTGGGTTGTAGCTCAAACAAATACCCTTCCCGCTTCCACAGCTTTGGATGTAATTGCTATTAATCAGGGAGATGCTTCCATTCTATATACACTTCAACCATTTCAGGGCGATCCTATACCACCTTTAGTTGCAGCAGCATTTGCAAACTCTGGGCCAGGAGGAACTGCAGCGATCAGTTGGGCTCCTATGTCTGTCTCTGCAGATCCTGAGAATCTTTTAATTTATGCTGCAGACGCTTTGCCTGGGAAATTGGCAGCAATTACTATCACATCAGAGGGTTTGCAAACTGTTTGGAAAGTAAGTCAGACAACTACCGAGTTTACAACACTGATTGGCCCACAACAAGCTCGGGTCCTTGTGGGAACTAATATTCCGGCAGCTGAAATTCCAGGCAACAATTCAAACGACATTGCCGTATGGAGAAATGCTGCAACAGGTGAAGAACTTGCTAACTCAGTGTTACTTCCTGCAATGACGCAAGGGACAATGATTCAACCTTATTATAATCGGCACATGTTCTATGAGGGTCAATCGGGAACCTTGATTAAGTTAATTCCCCGTCCTCTATAGGAACTGCAAGATCGTAAATTCAGGTCCGATCTCTAGATTTTGTTGTTTTTAAAAATGGGGTATTTGAACTAAACATAATTTCTGAACTAAAGGGGTTTAAACTCTGCGTGCTTACCTAGCGTACAATAGTACTTGCACGCGATACCTGCTTCACCTAATTGCAATCTAGGTACTACTCTTTGAAACATTCCAATTTTTAAAATAGTCTCAGTATAAATCGTTTCAGCTAACAAAAAAATAATAAAATTAATACAATTCATCGAAAATTATTTAAAAGGATGGATGAATGGATAGTATCCGTAGAATCCTTGATGCTGGGTTTAGAGCTATACAAGCGTGGTTTTCAGGAACTGATCATGCTAGATCTCTAGAAAACTTAGAGATGATTATCATGGAAAATGAATTTCCAAATGTAGTCAATTTTATATGTGAGGGTAAGTGTCGCTACTTTTTAGTTGATGAAGAACTAGTGAGAAGTGTTGCGAATTCTGTTTTTCAGCACATGCCGATTACCCCTCAGGAAGGAGCTTTTCTTGATTGCATTAAATCGCAGCTAGATGGGCGAGTACAACTACTGCTCGATACCGAAAGTAAAGCTATTGAAGAAAAATTTGCTACCTTTCCTCGATTGATTCGAT
Source organism: uncultured Chlamydiae bacterium (assembly GCA_937996705.1). GTDB lineage: Bacteria > Chlamydiota > Chlamydiia > Chlamydiales > 2-12-FULL-49-11 > VGMD01. The sequence goes on along the minus strand of CALKUQ010000051.1, from coordinate 19,119 downwards.
CTTTTAAAGCTGGTTCCCCGATAGGTGGAGACTTTAGACGATTTATAATTGAAGTAAGAGTTCCTGTTGCCTAATTTCTAAGTTTTTTTTCGAAAAAATTTAGGGGTTCTGTTGAGCTTTTTTCAAGAAATCGATGTTTCGCGAATTAGATTTTGAGCCCCTGAATTAATTCATTGAGAAGTGATTGATCTTACAATCATAGAGTGCTTTAAAACCCAAAAAGACAAAGAAGAGCTCATTACACTGTAGTTGTGTGGGTTGTGTGTAAACTTAAAATCTAAATATATTTAGGTTAGGAAAGTGAATATGGTTAAGATAGCACTAAAAATATTGTAAGGTATTGATAATAATGACTAATTCGTTTTTTGAGAGTGGGTTTGGCTATGGAGGGGAGCGTGTTGGCTTTGTCACTCAAATTTTACAAGTTGCTGATTTAAAAGCTTTAGATCCTGTTAGTCGCTTCTCGATGGAAGTGCTTAAGAAGAAATATAGTGATCGGCAGCTTTTTTCTTTGGCGCGGAAGGTCTCTTTATTGGAAGAGGATCCTCTCAGTGTGAAGTTGGATAAGCTTTTTGGAGGGGAGCTTGGCCTGGTTGTATCTAGGTTACCAGAGGCTTTTAAAAATGAGGTGGGGATTGTTGCTGAAGACACAATAACGACTCAAATTGAAAAAATTAAGGGGTATCATGGAGATTTTCAAATAGATCATCTTGATCTTTCGAATTTGCACATTACAAGCATTCCTGTAGAGATTTTACAATGTAAAATCCAATCGATTGACTGTAGCTCAACTAGTTTGTGTTTAGAAGATCAAAAGAACTTACTAGCGGCAGCCATTGCCAATCCGAACTTTAAGTTTAAGGGTTTTTCTCGGGAGGTGCTTTTAGATGTTTTAGAGAAAAACGTTAGCAATCCTTTGATAATAAAAAAGATATTAAAAATCGGATTCGAAAATAGGGTGTTAGATTCTTGCATAGTCGCTTTGGCTTTTAACAATTTAAAAGATGATCAACTAGAATTCATGCTCTCAGATCGGATCAAATCACAGAAGATCGCTAATTGCAGTAAAGCTAGTCCTCTACCCGCTTTTAAATGGTATGTTTACAAATATTATTTGAGAAAGGGTCTATCGGAGCGCGATGCCATGGTTCAAGCAAAAAAAGTAGGTTCTTTTCTTTCTTACCATATGAGGCAAATGGCAATTGTAGAGGCGGAGAACGCTCTTGATGAATTGGATGAAAAAACAAAAGAAGAGGCAAGTATAATCATTGAAAAAGCAAAAGCAAAGCAGCCTAAACGATCTCCACGTCTAGAAATCGGGGATTAGGAAGGAGTTCCAGAGTTCGTGTTAGTCTCTTTTCTTTTTTAGACACCTTTTTTGGGCCTGTTGAAAAAGTAAGAACCTGAGTTTTGAGTTTATCTATTTCTGCATCAATCTATTGAAAACAAAGATTCATTAGATTTTGTCGGGAAAGTTTCTTCCCCAGAGCCCCTCTGTCGATTCTCAATGGGATAAATCGCGTTGCTCTCGGGCGGCTGTGGCTCTTCTAATAAAATAAGATGCTAAAGAGCAACTGAAAAGGCTTCTGAATGATTCACTCTTTCCTTACCTGCATCTTCATCTTTACATTTGCCTCGGGCTTCCCTAGTTTTTAAAATTAGGTGATAAAATTGGTGCGAAAAGGTTAGCTTCTCTATTTGAAGCAGTCAATAAACAGGCTTAAAATGTGAGTTAATCAGTTGCATTTATTTGTTGTTTAGTATTAAGGTATTTCTTCAAATATCTTGGTGATAAAGAAATGGCAGTAAGAGTTGAGACGGCAGTTGGAGCGGGAGCAGAAAGAGTTTCTGCAGCAAGAACTTTGTTGCAGGAGAAAATTGACGAAGTGCTTGCAAAAATCATTGAGGTGAACCGAGATATTAGGATACTGATTGAAGAGGAAGTAATTCGATTGAATAGTCAACTTGCAGTTGCGGGTCGCAAAATAACTGTGTTAGAAGAAAAAAATCGCTTGCTTGAAGAGAAGGTAAAAGTATTGGAAGGCAGAGTTAGTTCTGTCGAACAGGTAGCAAAACTTGCCCTTAAAAAAGCTACGTGGCATTCGCATAGATATAATCCAGGCCTTGATTGGAGGGTTGCGGCTCCTTATGATGTATCTGAGGGAACTCCGCAATGGGAGATATAGAGGGTATATGACCGCGACAGCAGTAGAGACAAGGAGCTTGAGAGGCGATTTAGTTTTTAGGTTTCAGGAAAATCGGGTGCTTGCGGATTTGCTTGATCAGTTTTTAACTCTTTATGAAGAGGCAAGTAGGGAGAGGAGTGCTGAGGTCGATCCGTTTTTGCGTTTAGGCGGAGAGCTGTGCCATTTGATTGCAAGAGGAGATGAGAGTGATCTTGATCAGCTTATAAAAATAGTCTATGAAATTCGAATGCAAATGTGTGATCGGCTCGATCGGCAGCCTTTACAAGTTCCTATTTACGCAAATGGGGTGATTTGGGAGAAGTGGAAGTTAGAAAAGGTGCGGCTGCTTTGGGAGGGGGTCTCTCCTTTTGATGAGGGGGAGTTGCTTGAAGTTGGTAGCCCGGTGAAATTTATGAAACAGTTTATTAATTGGTATGAAAGTTTGTTTGCAAGTTCAATAGACACAGAACTTTTGGAGGCTCAAAGAAGGCTGAAAGAATTAGAAAGTTCTGAGCCAAGAGGCCCCTTTCTTTTAGAGGAAGAGGTGCTTCGAATGACCGATATGAGGGCTTATAGAGAATTTGATACGCTGATTAGAAATGAAGAAGAGCGAGAGTTTTATACGGGGCTAACAAAAACTGTTGATGCAGCGCTTAAGAGATTTGCAATTGTAGATCAAGCAACAAAAGAGTCTTTACAAAAGATTAGAGAAGCGCATGAGGCAAAGCTTCTTTCTGAAAAAGAGTCTTTAGACAGAGAACTTGATGAAATAAGAAGGATGTATCAGGAAATTATTACAGACCTTCGTGTTCGGTTAAAAGCAAGAGATAAGGAGATTGAAGATCTTGAGGCTAGGTCTTCCCGGTTAGAAGGTAGAGCTAGTCGCGCAGAATCAGAGGTGCGCTCTTTAAGAGCTGAGTTATGTCAAGAAAGAGCGAATAATGAAAGAAATGCGGCGGCGGCTTCTTCTGGGGGTGGCGGCGGTGGTTGCAATGTGATGTAGGGGGGATTATGGTTACGCAAATTATGACTAAAACAGAAGAGACATGGGTGATCCATCTCAAAGGCAAAACAATTGAGGAGCGCGCTACTAATTTGCTGACCGCACTACAAACTTCTCCTCATTTAGAAGAAGAGGAAAGGGAAATTGTTGAGAGTTTAGTAGGCCAAGCAATTTTACAGCCAATAGATACCCTTGCTGCAACGCTTTTTAGTGTGCTTGAGCCAGCTATTATTCGTTTTGGCGAAGATGTGCCAGAAGATTTATTTGATTCGTTAGAGGAGATAGAGCTGCTTCTTGGAAAAGAACAAATTGCTGAATTAAAAAAGGATTATATTGCTAGTGGGATTGCCTATGCTGCAAGGAAAAGTGTGGAAGCCTCTTATGTAGCAGCATCTGTTGCAATGATCGGGGAGGCAAATCTAGTAAATCAAGCAATTGTAGGGAGTCTTAAAAAATTGAAAGGTGTAGCAGTAGAGATAGACAAGACACGAGAGGGAGAAATTCGTGAAATGGAAAAGAGGATAAAGGATCTTTCAGCGGTTCAACTGAGAGAAGCTGAAAGAGGGGGAAAAGTTGCTTCCCGATTAGAAGAGAAAGTAGCAGATCTAACAAGAGCAATGTCTGAAGGTGTATCTTAATGGTAGAGAGAGTCGGTGCATTTTTTCAATTTCGCGAACTTTGCAGGATTGGATTGAGTCGTGATGAAGCAGTACAAGAGATGGTTGATCAAGAAGTGAAAGATTCTGGTGAGAGATTTAGTAGAGGAACTGAAGGGATTTTTGAAGAGCTTATGAGGCGAGCACAATTCAGAAAGGAAGATGGAGAAAAAATTGTGGATGAAGTTGAAGAGGGGGTTGATATCACGGGTCCTGCTAGAAAACGAATTGAGGTTGCTAAAGAAAGTCATAAAAAATTAATTGAGAGTGGAGAAGAGGCCTTAAAACTCATAAATCAAATCAGTAGAGAAATTCTAGAAGGTCGAAAAGAAAGAGAGCTGCTTCGTCAGAGATTAGAGTATGAAAGACGTGGATTAGAAGGGACGGGCGATCCAAGGTGGATTCATTTAGAAGAGTTGCGTGGTAGAGGTAGGCTTTTTGCAGGTTTTTCCAAAAAAGGGTAGAAGATGGACGTGGTTAGAGGAGCAAGTGGGCAAATATTTGAAGATTTGGGTGTGAATACGTACCAGCTTAAAGAGCGATTGCAAAATGATTTGATCGCCCTTCAAACATGTATCAACGAACAGTCCCTTGGAGATCAATTTTCTATTGAGATACAAGAATGGCTAAACAGATTTTTTTCTGAGGTTTGGACAAACAAAGATAAGACTGAGGTGTTAAGAAAATTCTGCAAAGAGCTGAATGAAAAAATTCCAAAAGGAGAGAGCCTTTTTTATTTAGGACGCGACGGCGTGATGTATGGGCATAAAAAACTCTTCGATAGATTGTTAACCTCTTCATTAGATCTACCAAAAGCACGTTTTTATGCTCAGCGTCATAGGCTAGTGGAAGTTGCAGCCTCCTTTTTAGAAAAATGGGGTTTTAGATTGCTTGGAGATAGATATAAAGAACTCGCTCCATTGCCTATTGGAATCGAAAAAAAACGGGCAATTTTACTGGACCAATTAGAAGAAATTGAAGAGGTATTGAAAGTCCCACTCGATGATATTTTTACAGTGCGAGTCGAAGAATGGCATAGAAGGTTTAAGCTTGCTCTTGAAGGCAGCGGGCCTATAGATGAAATTTTTGCTCTCTATGTAGGGACCATGCAAGAATTATTTCGCGACTTGCGGACCGGTTCCCCTTTGGAAGAGAGATCTTTTTTGGATCGAGAGGGAAATGTGTATGGAGAAATAGGAGTTCGGTTTTATTTTGGAGATAGCCCTGAAAATTTAGGGATGAGGCCCCACTTGATTGCCAATGCGTTGTATCAATGGTTACACCATTATGAAAAAGCCTTGCCTCCGGCACCAAAAATGGTTGCGAGCGTGGAAAGACCTCAATATGCTGCTCGAATGCGGTTAAGAAGAGAACTCCAAGTAATAGGTGACCTATTAAGGCTTCCATTTTGCGACACGATAACAGAGAATATTCATAGATGGCATGGTAGATTTGTCGAGGCGTTTCAGGAAACAGAAGAGATTACCGAGTTAATGGATGTCTATTTTAAGGAAATACAAACAATTCTTGTCGATCCAATTTATGGTTCTCCATTAGAGTTGACTACCTATTTAGGAACAGACAACCAAGTTTACGGGAGAAAAGCCCTTATTTGCGCTCTTTCTAAAATGCCTCTCGAAAGAGCTAGAAGGTCTCCTTTTGATCATGGGTCCGAAACACTTTTTAGCGTGAAACGGCATTTGATTGTGGAAGGAGTCGTTGCTCTGCTTGAAAAATATGAAATAGTACTTCAGCCTTTGCCAGAGATTCAAGAGGTGTATAGAGAATTAGAAGAAAGGGGAAAGATTTGTCATATTCCTGAAGATGCAAGACGTGTGCAAAGACAAGAAAGAGCCGCTACCCTTGCAAAAGAGCAAGAAGAGAGGACTCGAATCGAAGAAGAAATTCGAGCAAAAATTGAGCAAGATATTAAGGATGAATCTGAAGAGTATGTTCGAGGCATGTTTGGAGAGGTCTTGGGAGATCTAGAAAGCATAAAAAAAGAAGAGGCAAGGCGTATACAAAAAGCTAAAGAGCAAGCAGATCAATTACAAGCCGAATTAGAAAGTGAAGAGGCTGCCTGGAAAAAACGAAACGAAGAGCTCACAAAGCGACATGATGCTCTTGATGGACGGTATGAAAGTCTTTCTTGCGAAAGCGAGGGGTTAAAAAAAGAAATTCACGACCTTCGCCTTTCAATCCAAGCAACTGCAAGGGCAATTGAAGAGAGAAACGCCCGTGATGAAAAAAACGCATGGGGAGCGATCGCTCAAATAGCCCTTTGTGCCGTTGCTTCGTATGCAACAGGGTATGGGATTGCTCAGGCAAGAGGAGGGGGGGTTATGATTGGAGGGACATGGGCATTTTAATAGAAAGAGGGATATGGAAAGATTAGAGGGCACAGCTTTATTTACCCATTTAGGGGATCTTCCTGAAGGGAAAGATCAGAAAAAAAAATGCGTTGTTTTAGGAGAGCAGCTTCGCTCCTGTCGATTTGATTCGAGTCAAGTGAAGGCGCTAGTTTCCCAATGTGAAAGGAATATAGCGGCTCATAGCAAAGCGGATACAGAATATCAACACTCTGCAAGGGTATTTAATAGAGCAATTGCACCAGTTGTTGATGCAACCACTCAAATTGCGGGAGGGGCAACAGGGGTGTTTGCAATCGAAAAAATAGGTCAGTTTTTAGGCAAAGTTCCTAAAACAAGTGCCCTTTTTTTAGGTGTAGGGATAGGGGTCTATGTGGCTGGTAAAATTCGAGAAGCTATTAAAGAAGAAGAGCGAGAAGAAGAAATTGAAAAAAAGGGGGAGTAAATTATGTCAACAGAAGCACCATTTGGAATTTTGTTTGATCCGGCAAGTGATTGGAACGCTATTGAAGGGCTTATTGGGAGACAAGAAGAGTTTTCTTTTAAAGAAATAAGGGATACGAGCTTTGATTTTGAAATGGAATGCACAGGTATTTCTAAGATTAGGGGAGCTGCACAAAGAGCAATTTCAGAGATTCATAAGTATTATGAGAAAAATCAAAAAAGGGGAGTCACTTTTTCAGAAATGGTGTCTAAAGCAGGTGAATTATCTAAGCAAATTTTAGATATTAAAGACTCTATACTTACTGCGAATGTCCGATTTGAGGAAGACTTGAAACAATTAAGAAAAAAAAAACAAGCTCGAATTGAAAAAATCAAGGACCCAGATTTAGAAGAGAAGTACCCTCCTTTTGGCGGTGCTCTTGGTATTTTACCCCCACCTTTTTAATAAATATAAATAAAACTATTTGGAGAGAAAACTATGAGTACAACAGCAACTGGAACTAGGGCAGCATCCCCCGCAAGATTTCCAAGACCCCTAGGGGCTGACCTTGGGTCAAGTGAAGTTCGATCAGAATCGAGATTGCGAGTTGAAGAGGCAAGAGCTGCTTTTGAAGGAAAATTTCAGGCAATGATTCAAAAAGTTGAAGAGAGTATAGTTCAACTAAGGTCAGAAATGACAGGTTTGAGTCTTAAGATAAGTTCAAGTAAAGCAGAGAAAGACAAAGATGTTGCAGCCTTGCAGGAAAAAAACCGCGCTCTTGAAATGAGAGTAAGTGTTTTAGAAACAGCAATCAGCGCAAGAGACGTAGTTATGTCTCAAAGAGTAAAAGAATTGTCCGATCGATTAGATACATTTTCGATGGCATTATCTTCAGCTCTAGACACATTAACAAATCGGTTTAATGGTCATCGTCATGTGGTCCGAGTAGGTGTTATTCCAGGATCTACTGAGGGACCCTCATAAAATTTAGGGAACGGCTATATACCGCTTCTAAACGAATGTCAAACGAAATGGGCTCTTTTAGGGCCTTTTTCCAACAGGCCCCAAATCGTAGGTTCATAAAAAATCGAAAGGTAAATGTATTAAGCTTCAAAGGCAGCTCTAATAGCTACAGTATTCACAGTTAAATATTGTGTGGCTGCGCTTCCCGGTTTAATAAATAGATCCTCTCTTGCTAAGAATTCGGCTCGGGTTAGAGTTCTTGTTTTTAAAGCTTCCCTTTCTGTAACGATTTCCTCTACTTGAGGAAGGAGGGTTTCTACAAAATCTTCTTGAGAAAGTTCGGGGTGATCTTTTCTACCAGAGGCATACTCTCTTATCTCATCGAAGGGAAGTTCAAATCGTTTTCTATTAGCACAAAACACTAAAGTTCTCCAAGATTTTTCGAATGTATCCGAAAGCGATTTTTTTAAGACAAGGCTGCTGTGGATAGGGTCTTCGTTGTAGGAAGCTCGTAAAATATTGCTAACTTCTTCTAAAGTAACTCCTTCAGGGTTGATTCCAAATCCGATAAAGAGGGGTTGTTCCCTTTTATTGTTTCCAATATAGACAAGATTTAGCCCAGAATCTGATCCATGCGGATGTTTTTTTCCATAAGTTTCATGATTCCACATATAGTAGGTTTGTCCAATTACTAGCTCAGGCCGGGGTTCTTCGATAGTTCTATGAAATAGACTGCGGATAGGTTTTTGGGCGTTAAAGAGGCTTGTATCATCGCCTATTCGTATTTGAGAGACTTTGCCTGCAAGAGCGTTAAATTTATCCTCTCCATAGACATCGATTAAAACTAAATTTATCGCTACTTGCAAAATGGTGCGGCAATCAAGAAAGGATAGTTGTCTTTGAAAACTTCTGAATGCAGCAGCAGCAGGAACGCCACGTTTCATTTCGAAAATCGAAGGGTGAGCTCCTGTTGGAGAGTCGGCGTGAGGAACAGTCGACCAGAACAAGCTTGGAGGCATAACTGTATAAAAGGCGCCCGCATCTAAAAGTCTTTTGTAGAGGGTGCTTGCCGGAATCATCTGATCTCTTACAGGGATAGGGGTGTCTCCTAAACTCTTTAGAGCTAGTGCATAGGTGTTTGCATACCAAATACCTGAAGGTTTAAGAGAAACGGCTCCTAAAGCGTCTCCTCTTTTAATCATGCTAAGCCTAAGAAAAAATGGACCAACAAGCTCTTTGACTTTTTCGATAAATAGTTGGTTAAAATCGACACCGTCGGCATGCGTTAAAGGAAAACTTGTACTGGAACTTGTAAAAGCGTCAACTGAACTTGTCATAAAAATACTTTGTTTTAATTAATGATTAAATAGCATAGAAAAAACAAAAAATTAATGCAATTTTTTTCATAAAAACAATATCTAGCAGTTCCAAATGAATGTTACCCAGATTTGAAAAAAAGAGAAATCAGCAAGGATAGAAAAATCGAAAGATAAAAAACTAAAAAGGGATCGGTTTACTCTCCCCACGAAAAAAGGATGGTTTGTTTGATAGAGGGGTGAAGGGAGAGGTGGACTGCGCAGTGGAGTGCTGCATCTTCAAGTTTCTCTCGTAGTTTTAGGGGTGGGTTGAGAGGGCAGTCGATTTGGATTGTGATTTTTGCAATGCGACGGGGGGCTTCATTCGTCATCTCTTTTTCTGTAACTGTGGCGCTTGTCCCTTTGATATCCAGGCCCAATTTTGATGCTTGAAGACCGAACATGGTGATCGTGCATGAAGCGAGTGAAGCAGCTAGAAGATCTGTTGGCGAGAGATGTTCTTCAAGACCTCCAAATTGTTTTGGGCCATCAATTAGCACAAGATTGCCATTGTTTTCAAACTGCGTTCGTAACTTTTCCTCATAGACTACTTGTATCGATTTCATGATAAAACACCTCTTGTTACTATAAACCTACCAAAAAAGGAATAAAAAGTAGAGATATACCGCTTCCAAATGAATGTTACTCAGATTTTTCGCAGCAAAATTGTTTTAGTTCAGTTAGGTGAAGCCGTTGCGCTTCACCAACCCTGGTTTTAAGTTTTGAAAAAAATTGTGTTTTAATTTCTTAAAATCGATTCGGCTACTTGAGCTGCCGCAAAGGTGCCAGTTAAGGCTCCAAAGCCGCTGCTTATAAGCAATTCTGCTATAAAGAGTTTTGTTGCTTCTGGTCCAGGGCCGCCATGCATTCCAGGTATGATGCGAATTAGCCAATCTTCTACAGCGGAGTGATTATAATACCCTCTCGCTATTTTAGCCATTGCAACTACTCCTGCTCCTATTGTTGCACAGATAAGCACTTCTGTTCCCCCTGTGGGGCCTGTTATTCCTGTCATTTTTTCCTCATAATTTTTAAGATAGGAGAAAAATACTATAACTTGCCTCTGTTGTTTGCAAGATGTGCTTTTTTTTATGTCTGAAATGGTCTAAAATTTCACATTATTTGAGTTTCGGAAGCTGTCTAATACACAACGAATTTTGGAAGCGGTATATCCTAGTTTCTTCTTGATAGATAGTAGAATAAAAAAAATCTTTTCTTGATTACTATTTTTGAATTTCTGCATAATGTTTTGTTATAAATAAAGGGGTTATCTAAATGCATCGAGCTCATGTTTCAGAGTTTAGGCGTCGCGCTCATGTTTCAGATTTTATGATAGACGATCGTCCGCTATCTGAAAAGTCTAGTAAAAATTTATCCGATTTTGTAAAAAATGAACCGAATTATGATATCGCCTTTTGTCGTGCATGGCAGTTTATAAGGATTCCACCTGCCGGTGCCTTTTTAAATAGCTCAAATTTGTTACGATTTTTGGATAGAATACAAGAGTGTGCGTTAAGTCATCTCCCTGAAAAGAAATTTTTTAATCCCGAAAAAACTCTATTTCAATATCTAAAAGGGAGGTCTTGCCCCTTTAATTATTTTTCATTATCGAAAAATCTATGCTCGGATGCTGAAGGGATTTCGGATCTAATTCATAAGATCTGTGTGTTGAAGAAGAATTTTGAGCTCCATTGCTTATTGGACGCCGATACAGCTCGTTATATACTCCGTAGAGATACGTTTTGTATTCATCAGGAGGGTGTGACTACTGAATTGTATTCATCAATCGATGAGGAAAAATTAAAGGAAATTCGACAGAAGTATCTTGAGTTATATGAAAAAGAGACTGAGTGTCTGGAGATTGATCGAATAGTGATTTTGCATCCTTCATCCAAGGAAGAGAGGGAAATAGAGGCAATTGCTGCCATCGACAACTATTTTCTAAATAGAGGCGAGGCAATCTCAGACATTGATAAGATAAGAAATATAGCGATCTTAATGAGAGATTTGATGCAATTGCATTTGTATTTTGATGGAAATGGGCGATGTATCTATATTTTAGCAAATGCTCTCTTACATGAGGAAGGTTTGCCTCTTTTTTATCCGAAAAATATGTGTATCTTTGATGGAAATTCGGTAGGAAAAATGGTGGAGGAAATTATCTCTGGTCAAGAGGTCTTTAGAGCAATGTTTGTAAGCAGAGAGGAGTTAACAATGGGCTTGGAGCTTTATTCAGATAGAATCCAAGTATTAATTAAAATGCTTAAAGAAGAATTTTCTGCATTCCCTCCATTATTGCGATCGCTTGAAGAGCGAGATTTGAATTTGCTCTTTAGACAGGCCTCCCAAAGAAAAGAGACTTTACCATTGTTAGAGTTTTTAGTAGAAAATAGTGGAATTCTTGGTATTGATATTCGTGCAAGAGGGGCAACTTCAGGAACTGCTTTGGATGTTGCAACCAAATTTAAAAATAGTGAAGCGATCCCTATTTTAGCAAGAGCGGGTCTATAGCCGTTCTAAATGAATCTTACCCTTCTTTCATTACCTGTATCTTCATCTTTAAAATTGCCTCGGGCTTATCTAGTTTTCAAATAGAGCGCGCCCTCGGCATCAACTAGCGTCTAATTTAAATATGAAGCGCATGTAAAGAAATCTGGGTAACATTCATTTGGAACTGCTATATAAAGAGAATCAGTAGCGGACCGGGTTGAAAACCCAGGAAAATTGTCCTAAATTTGTATGGGATCCATGAGATAAGAAGGGGTTGTGAATGTGACAAAGGTTTCCCAGGTGACTAAAAAGTTCTTTCCATTACCACTAGCGATCGGGGAGACGCTCGGTTGGTAGGTGGGGTATTCATCAACGATTACAGGAGTGCTCCAAGATACGCCTCTGGAAGAAAATGAGGACATGATCCGAGCAGCCTCCCACCAATTATCTAAAAAACCAGAGGATGTAGCGACAACTTTCGCTGCGGAGTTTACAAGCAAATTAGTTTTATTATAAAAAAGTGATTGATGATATCTTTATCAAAAAAGGAGCACGCCTGGTTTTGTTTGAGAGGCAGTGTCGCTTCAAACTTAAGTTCTCAAAAAAGATGGCATATGGATGGAAGTCACTATCGAAGTAAGGATATACAATATAAGTTTTGTTTTACGATACAAGGGGAGCCAACCCTGTTTTACTTACTTCCTAGAGAATCGATGAGGCTGAGACAGGTGATTTGGAGAAATATGAACGATACTCAGTTTACAAATGAATTTTGTCATAAGGACTTGATTTATAAAATAGAGAAGAGAGAGGGGGTATTATTTATGATAGGGAATTCTAACCTAGCAGCCTTTCATTCTGAACCTGAGACAACGACCCCAAGACTCTTTTTTTCTATTGTTCCTTGTGAGGAAAATCAATTAAAAGAGATTCGAGAGCGGCTTTATATGTATTACCCGCCATCGGAGCAACAAATTTATATTCAAGGATAACAATGATAAAGAGATTACTTACCTATTTTTTTTGTAGCGCGATAACTGTTTTGCTAGGAGAGAGTGTTACCCCTGTTTCCCAAGAGAGAATACCGGTCACAATCGAGGCTAGATTTAGTTATTTTTGGCCCGAATCTTCCCTCTTCAGACAAGTCTATCATAACGGAGGTGTTGATTATCAATTGACTGGAACAGTCCCTCTTTTTCAAGGAGATTCGATGGCTCTGAGGGGACTTAACTTTTGGTGGGCCGTCGATTATTTTAAAGCCGAAGGAAAGTCGACCCCTTTAGAAAATAAAACAACAATACAGATAGAGCCTTTGACTGCTGGACTTAAATGGATTTATCCAAAATCTATGATTCGGCCGTTTTTTGGCGCGGGGATGAAATATTATTTCGTACAGATTTATAACGATTCCCCCTACGTGAAAAAGCACGTTGCTAGAAATGGAGTGGGATTTTCTGTTGAGACAGGGGTTCAATTACTTGCCTCAAAGTACATCATGAGCGATTTATTTATAGCCTACTCCTTTAAACAATTTGGAAGTCGATCTATAAATTCCCCCACGGTTCAAGCAACCTGGTTTGATGTGGGCGGTCTCAACATTGGCGGGGGTATTGGCGTTACATTCTAATAGGGTTCTTTCGAAATTCAAATAGGTTTAAAGCGATAGTGAGAGAGATCCAAAAATAGGGAATTTTCAATTCAGAAATCCCCCTCTTTAAATTTGCTACGTGATCGTCTCTACTGAAAAAACATGAAGAATCGGTTTTTAAATATTTTTTACTGTGCAGACATTCGTTTGCGTGTGGTAGAAAAATTCATGCATAACATTATGCACTATCAAGGGTGTTTTTTATGAAGTCGATTCTTCAATCATGTTCGGTATAGTGTGCAATAATCGACGGAAAAATTATTAATCCAAATTTAATTCACCATATAGTAGTTTAAATTAAATTTCGGTTTTAAATAAAGAGACTTAAAAAATTTATGCCTTTAGAAAATAGTTTGCGGATGTTAGAAGAGCAGTCAAAGGATCAACCTCTTGCCCTTTCCGAAATTTTTCGTATATTGTCTGGTAGGGGGCATCCATTAGTTCTTGTTGTATTAAGCCTCCCTTTTTGCCAACCGATCCAAATTCCTGGTCTATCAATCCCTTTTGGTTTAGCTATAGCCTGGATTGGGTTGAGATTGATTTTCGGTAAGAAGATTTGGATGCCGAAAAAAATTTTAGCGATCAAAATTTCTCCGAAGACAATTCAGAAAATCACAAAAAAAACACTTCTCTTACTAAAAAAAATTAAGCCTTTGATTCATCCAAGGTTGGTTTGGATTTGCAATTCCCCATTCATGGTTAGGGGAAATGGGGTGATTATTTTTATTTTAGGAATAGTTCTCTCATTGCCTTTACCAATTCCCCTTTCTAATTTTAGCTCAGCTTGGTCAATCTTTTTGATCTCACTGGGAATAGTGGAAGACGACGGTCTTTGTATTCTTATAGGATATGTTGGTTTTTTTCTGACAATCGGATTTTTTTTCTTAATCGCGTTAACAACAAAACACTACTTTTCATGAATGCGTAGTAATGTAACCCCGATCCGCCATTGAGAGTGTTTCAAAAAGAACTCTATAGCAGTTCCAGTTGAAACACCCTCTTTTTCTTTGCAAAATCTGGGTCTTTCAACTGTCATCAGTATAGAAACACTTATTTGCTCACTTGTAAAACAATAACGGTGACATTATCCCCACTAACCGCTGTCATTTTTTGTATCGCGCAATCCACAAGTCTTTTAGCTAGATTGGGCTCTCTTGAAATTTGGTTAAATAAAGAGATTTTAATCTCTATTTCAGGGACAAAGTCTTTTAAACCGTCACAAGCTAGAACCACTAAATCTCCAGGTAGTATTTTAGCGACAGTAATTTTAGGCTTATTAATAATACAAGGGGTTATAGACGATTTAGAGTCATAATCGCCAAAGGCTCGACTTACATTGAGCCCTCCGTGGTAGGAAGTTGGAGGAGTGCGCAACGATTTACCATCCATCAAAGGCCAATCTGTAGCGATTGTCTCATCTTTTTGGTATAGCGCCATTCTAGAGGCCTCTTTTTTTGAAGACCAATTTCGGAGAACGGAGAGGGGAATTGATTTAGCAACATCGTTAAGTTTTCTGTAAATATTTGATTCACTATCGCCCAGTGTTGCTGTATAAACTAAATTAGTCCCATTTTGAATAAATGTGAGAACTGCTGTTGACCCTCCAGGTATACTCAAGGCTCGATCGATTTCAATAAATAAGAACTCGAATGTTTTATGGACATCGTGATTAAAGAGTGCTAGTTGAGAAATAAATCTTGCTTGAAAGCGCTCTTTTACTCTATTTGAGATCAAACCACTGTCCCCATGACCATCAAATACCCCCATAAGTACCCCAGCAGGGGTTTTCATAAAAAAATGGGCATCTTCCATTGTTTTTCTAGATTTCCCGATACTTGAGGACTCAAAGAAAGTAAAACGGAGTCGTTCTGTTGTGGCGAGCAATTCGCTGTTTTTAATCTCTTCCACAGTGGCATAACATTTAATTCCACGGTATAATATTTTTGAAGAGTGCTCTGTGATCGCCTTTATAAAATTTACCTTCATTTTTTTCATGCTTTCTTGGGGAGAGAGCACCCTCAATTTCCCACTCTCGAGAGATTTTACAATCTCAGAAATTCCTTCGGAAGCACCTCCGACACCGACACCGACGCCAGCACCTGCACCTGCACCTGCAAAAAATTCGATTCGGGAATGTCCGTCTAGACTTATGTCTATAGGTCTTTCTGGAAGTAGAGGTTGAGTTGTATAGATACGTAACACCTCTTCGGCCTGTTCAGGAGTAAGTAACTTTAAGACCTTAGGCTGGTTTTTTCCCCTTATTGAAAGGGGGGCTTCTTCACGAGTTACCTCTTTCCCAGGGGTAGTTATTGGCAAGGTAGAGCTTTTGATTTGCCGAGAATCAAGAGAAGCTGCATTACGATTTTTATTGCCAATTCTACTACTTACAAACCTATCTGTGACTGCTGTTAATTTTCCAACTAAAGGAATGCACTCTATAAGGGCAAGAGAGCGGTGTCCCAGTGCGGGAAAGAAGGGTCTATTTTGAGCAAGAGACCAGTGTAGTTGAGATTGTTCTAATCCGATCAATGAATTGCATAAACAAATGCCTAAACCGCTCACAATAAACTCCTCGCTGAAAAAAGATTCTAAAAAGTATAATAGTTTTTTATAGTTGCTAGGTGCAGTGTATCGAAGATGAAATTTGTGTCTGTCATTAAGCTTATCTTCTTATCTCCCTCCATCGTAACTGTATGCCAAGAGGGCCCTGCTTTAGGAGCGCCGAATGCCAGATAAACATCTAAAACGATGGTTTGGAAAAATAGAAATTTTAAATTTAATTCCCTGTAATAAATAGTATACTGTTCGCGATTCGAGAAAACTCAATTTCGAATCACTTTTGCTTCGCGAAGTTTAGGGGAATCATTAATTATTTGCAATCATTACGCTCATAATAATTGTCTGTTAAAAACAGGGGTTTTTAAATATAACGCTTCCAAATCAATCGATTTTTCTTTCGCTCTGCCACTTTTTGGTTTTAATTGGCTAGAGTTCTTATATTGGCTGCAATGATGTTGCATTGCTTTTTCAGCATGATAGAGGATTGTGAAATACCCCCCCCTTCATTTTAAGGCTAAAACCTTGTTAGATGAGTGCGTAGCCCAAATCTTCAAGAAGAAACTCAGTTTTCTTAGTACGCACCTATTCTAATTTGAGTTTTATAGTACTTAAAACCACAAAAGCAATACTCTTATCTCATTAGTAATAAACAAGTTAAGCGGTTTCTTTCTGCAAATTTCATTGATTTAAAATTTTAATTATGATATAATAATGATATTAGATTATTAACTTAATTGGAGATTATTATGAATGCAGTTTCAACTAAACCAACTGATTCAACTAAATATTTACATTCAACTGAGTTTAGCGAAGTTATTGAGTGGGCTAAAGATTCAAAGACAGCAGTGGGTGGAGAAAAATTGCACGAAGCCTCCGGCAAGACTTACAAGATCATACAAAAACAATCAAAGGGGTCTGATAGTTCCTCTTTAGGTGCAAAAGTTCTCAAAAGGTCTCTGGGATCTTTAGCCTATGCAATTACCAGTATTGCTGCTTGTGTAATCGCGGTTGTAAGTCACTTTTTGCCAGTTCCTACTAAATCAGATGTAGAATGGTTATTTCATAAGAATTCTCAATTTGGAGATTTTCTATTCGACAGAAATGTGACCATTATTAAAGAAACTACTGCAGGATCAACTGATTCAGTTGTTGGTAAAACAGAAAAAGTAAGATATATTAGGCTAGATATTAACGAGGTGACTCCATAGGTACAAAAATAGTTAGCCCGGATAATCCTGTCATATTACCCTCAAGCTAATTTTCTGATATAAAAAGAAAAGTCGAGCCCCCTTGCCGTAAGGTGTGGGGGCTTTTTTTATTTTCAGTTTTTAAACCGTCATTTGTGATTACGATTCAAGAAATGGACCCTAAGATTAAATAGTGCTGAAGGGGGGGGTTAATTGTTTTTTTTGAGTTTACAGTCTGCAAGGTAAAGACCGACGCAAGAACCTAAAATTCCTCCGATTTTGATTGTAAGACTCATAGAATCTAGGGCGCTTCTCTCTACTTTCCCTGTTAGCGTATAAGTGGAGTAATCGTTATAGAAGAAGTGGAGGGCGCCTCCAATAAAGCATCCGAGGAGTGTGGTGGGAAGTCCGTAGGCGATTCGAACTTTAACACTATCCCATTTACTCCTTTCACGGATGTAGGCAGGTGGTAGAATAGGATGATTACGATTAGTAGAAATTGGGATAGAAAATTCCATCTTTTAAAGTTCCTTTTCAATAATTATAGAAATTCGGAGAAATTAGTGCAATGATTTGGGATAGGGGCTAAAATTTATAATCAAAGCCGGCTACTACATTGAATAAATTGGCGTGGTTCCAATATTGACCGGAAAATTTAAGGTGGCCTTCAAGGCATTTGTAGAGGAAAAGTAGTAGTCTCAAGCAAGATCGATGCTTACATTCATCTTTTTTTGAGTTAATTCGTTAGCGGTGAAGTGAACGCCAAGCCGAGAGCTAGTCGCCGTGCTGTTTTGCCCTGTTGTTGTAAGAGCCCAGCCTTGTGAGTTGGTTTCAGAAGCTCTATTTAAAATTAAAATTTTTCTGAATTTTAATCTATTATTTTAGGAGAAGAACGATCGAAGAGAGTCCTTAGCAAACAGAGAATTAGGGTTATGATATTCCGTTGTGAACGCTTTAAAACCCGGCCTGCTGCGTATTCGGCTTAAGCGCCGGCTGCAACAACGAATCTACTTCACTGCTCGCCTTGTTAAGGTAAAAAACTGCAATTCGCCCTCTAGCTTGCATCTTGATTGTTTCTCTCGGCACTAAGGGCGAATAGGTAGCAGGGCAGGTTTTAAAGATTTGGGCCCATAAACACACTAAGAAAATAGTGCCCTTCTTCGATTAATGAGGGGCTTAAAGAGTGTTCTATGGAGGTAAGATGCGTTTGGCAAAATTCCCATAGAAGTTCTTGAGGGGCTATCACAAATAGATGAGCTCCAGAATCCTTCCATTCAAATTGAGAGAAGGTTTTTCTAAAATTTTGTTTGTTTCGTTTTAATTCTTCAGTATAAATTGCGGATAAATGGTCTAAAAACGGGTGCTTTTCCAATTCAAGCCAAGAAGAAAAGGAGACAAGTTTATTTGACTCTAATTCATGTAATCGGAGTTCTTCAGTAGTGAGCGGCCTACTTTTTGAATCAGTTACGATAGATTCTGCACAGAAAGTAAGGTTATATTTTTCTAGATAACTAGTTAATTGGGGACACGATTCTGTAATGGTTTCCAAGCTTCCAGACTCTCTAAAATAGCCGTCTATAACAGATGCCTTTGGGATAATTTTTGCAATTTCATGGAATCCTATAAAAGGGGCGTCGGTTGTTAAAAGGGATTTTATAATGGGTAAAGAGGCTGTATAACACCTTGGTACAAAAATAGAAAATGCGTGCGTCTTCTTTATATCTTCTTTATTAATAAGAGCTAAGGAAAATAAGTGCCCATCAAGATCGCTTTTTTCAAAAAAATGAATCTTTATAAAGCTGTTAATTTCTCCGCACTGAGCGATTCCCAGTCTTAAAAGAGCTAAAGAGGTTATATAATACCGATCTTTGAAGAATCGCATATTTAGAGCAGCGTCAAATTTCTCTCTGCACAAATGGAGACGCCTGGCAAATCGTAAATAGTCTATAACGCTAGCTCCGAGCTCTGAATAATAAATAGGGGCGGGTAGGTCGCCCAATCTTCTTAAATTGGCCATTTTATCAATATCAATATAGGTCTCAGCACTATCAAATTGGTAGCAATCTAACGCAGAAAAGATAAAACTTGGTGGTGTATCACAAACAGAGGTCATAGCATTCCAATTTTTTAAGGAGAATTATTCTACTAACATTATCGTTTTATCTCAAAGAGAAATTGCTTTTTTCAGGCTATCTGATCTGTTATGGAGCTTGAGGGTCATATGGAGCTTGAGGGTCAGACGTGAAATCCTGAAAAAATCTTAATATTTCAAAATTTCA
>CALKUQ010000050.1 GCA_937996705.1 uncultured Chlamydiae bacterium | reverse complement strand
AGGCACTTGTCATATTTGTCAAAGTAACTACCTGGCCTGAGGTGTTATTAATCGTAACTAATCTTGTATCTACTATATCGAGGTACATTCCATTTACAGTTGCTGAAAAACCTTGATTTACTGGCACTGCAACCGGTCCACTATTTGGAAAAGTTAATGAAAATGTCGCACTTGAGGAACTTCCTACTTGAAAATCCACATAACCCACTGTATTTTCAAGTGTTCCAATTCCTATTTCACCTGAATCTAATGTACAATTTGTAATTGTACAGACTAATCCTGTTGGGGCTCCTATAAACGAGGCACTTGTCATATTTGTCAAAGTAACTACCTGGCCTGAGGTGTTATTAATCGTCACCGTTGGCATCAAACTTATGTTAATACCCAATCCATCAGAAGTTACACTTGCTGTAAAACCTGTATTAGGGACTAAATTTGAAAGAGCCATTCCAGTTGCTGAAAACGCGATTGTAAATAGAGTAGTGTATTGAGGGCTTCCTCCAGATCCTGTTTGTATTTGAAAGTCGACTGAACTGCCTACAATAGTGCCAAGAATCCCTGAAAATCCACCAGGGGCTTCTGGACTTGTTTGAGCCGGAATAGAACAACCGCTTGCTGAACAAATAGGTGTTCCACTTAAATTAATAAAGGAATCAATCTCTGTCCCTGCTAAAAAAATCACTTGTGGAGTGTTATTTGTCAGATTAATCGGATTAATTTGCTTATTAACAAACAATTTCAGCGGAATCTGCGTAGAATCTATTAATCCTAGATAGCCACTATTTGCAATATTTCCAACTTCTAACCCCGTCGACGAAAACGTAACCTTGCAAATGGGACTATTTTCGATAGTAAATTGAGTTGGTTGTGGCAGAGTTATAATATCGCCCATAAAACCAGTTCCAGATCCCTCTGAAAGGATACATAATCCAGTAGAACAGTTTATTGCTTCATTTGTTTCAACTATTGAGTTAACGTCAGTCCCTTCTAAAGTGATTGAATTTCCTGTATTATTTTGCACAGTTATAGCTAGCTTAGGGATAATTGTAATAATCGCTCCATAAAAATTACCATCACCCTCTTTCATAGCCGGATCTGATTTAGATAAAGCTATGAAAGAAGATTCCTTTGACCATGTGATTAAGGGTGGATTTTGTTGAAACGAAACACTAAAAGCTTCATTTCCATTTTCCAAAAATTTAACCGGATTTATAATTTCTAGAACTCCCATAGAGCCAAATGCAAGCCCTGACTGAGGCTTGATGGTACATGTCCCTGATGCGCAAGAAAAACCTCCACCTGTACTTGTAAAAGACTTCGTATCCGATTGATCGATAGTAAATTGATTGGAAGTAGTATTGTTAAATGTAACTTTATAGGGATCCCTATTGGTAATATTAAGAGAGAATATATTAGAATTTGAAATTGAAATTGAAGCAGTAAATCCAGAATTTGGTATATAGGAAACCGTTGGGAGAATTATTGCCTCAGAAGAGAATGTTTGAGAGAAAGTAACGCCAAAAACTGGGTTATTCCCTATGCCAAAATAAATCGGTTGATTTTCTGTAAACAATTGCCCAATACTCCCTCCACATTGCGTTTCTTGGCACCCAGAAGGAATCGGGTATGTATTAGTTTGAGTGTTATAAGTTCCTCCTGAAAATTCGCTAAAATCATCTGACTTACACTGAATATCTATTTCGGCAACAGTACTATTTTGAAAATAAATATTTTGCGTAGCAATTGTTAATGCATAATTTGAAGAGTTAGATGTACTTTGAAGAGTGACTTGAATAAGACCTAAACTAAATTCCAAGGTTTTTCCATTAAATACTAAAGGGAACGCAAAAATTAAATTTGAGCTTGCATTATACCCTGAAAAATTTACTAGATTATTAGCCGGAAGGACTGGAATTGTAATTATTGGTCCGCTCTGAGTACTTGTAACATCTAAGTGAACCACACATCCAGTCAAATTCTGCAAAGCGATATTAATTTCCATACCATTCTCTTTTTTTCAAAAGTTAATTCCCAAAAACTAAGTTTACACTCCCCGTTATTCCGTCTATGAAACTATAAGTTAAAGAATTTGAAGAGGTAAAGGACCCCGTAATCGTTATGGTAGGTAGATTTAAATTAGGATCGAGCGTCGTTACAGTCAGATTTAGATCAGTAACAGTATTTCCGTAGATTGTTGCGGAAGAAGCGGTTGACGATGACCCTAAAGTAAATGAAGCAATCGAACCTGATGGACCTGATGGACCTGATAATGTAATTGTTCCAGATGAGATCGCGCCACTTACAGGCGCTGTAAGAACTAAATTAAACACGAACGAAATAGTTGAAGGTCCACTACCTGGCTTGAATAGGAGGTAATTATTATTTTGGTATGCAGTTGGAGAGGTTTGTGTGTTTGTATTAAACGTGAGGTAAGGATAGATGTTTACTGGCTCTGAATCAGTAAACGTAATTGTTATGCTTGCATTGTATAGAGAATCTAGCGTAAGTGTTAATGAAGGGTTTGAGGGAATTGTAATAGGCGCTGAAAATAATGAAGAAGGGGCATTAGAAGGGATAAAGGTTGATGTTCCATTACTTTGACTTGTAATATAAAACTGGTTCCCTGGCGTTGGAGTTGTTACAGAATAGGCTCCTACACTCAAATCTCCGGGAGAAAAACCTGAAGGATTTGTCACTGAACCCCAAGTTTCGGAAGCTATCGGAATTGCAGCCCCTGAATCATTATTCAGTGGAAATGTCAAAGAATTTGTATCCAAGCTAAAGAAACCGTCAATTGAAAGAGTAGCGCTTTTACCCTTGTTACTCATATAACTAAGAAGTTTAGCCTCTGACATGGCTGACAGACCTGTTGGACATCCACTTATAGGCGTACAAGATGCCTTTGTTCCCACCCCTACTGCTGAAAATACCCTTGTATAATCCAACTGCATGTGAGCTTGGTTATTTATGGTATCCATACTAGCCCCTGTCACAAATAGAATATTGTTTCCAGAAGTTGGATCCTGGACTACTGGTGTCATACTTCCTTTGAGTGTAAGGGTTACGTTGGAGTTAGGAGCAGAAAAGGAGATCACTGGTCCTGATGAATTCGAGCTAATATTGACTGAATAGCCAGACATAACCGAAGGAGTCGTAGCAATTTTTCCATTAAAATCAATCTTAGCGATTTCTGTCTTAGCGCCAGAAACTAGGGAAACACTAACTTGAGAGAGATTAAGAAGGTCATCAATCAATCCCGTGCACACAGGTGTTGCTACCTTTCCTGTACAGGCACTAGGTATTGTGTATTGGTTCGCAGAAGGACCTGAACCCTGAGTAATTCCTGAAAGTGCTGTCAACGCACTTGCATCTGCTGTGATAATCAAATCCTGACCTAAAGAATTAACAAAGGTGATAGTAGCTGGAGAAAAGGTTACTGTGTATGGGTTGCTCCCTGAGTTTTGAAATACTACGTTTACAGATGGGTTTGGTGTAGTACCAATTTGGCCTACTGAAAATACAGTCTGCTCGCCGCTCACCCCTGTAAACGCCCCTAAAATATTACCTACTGAGTTAAGGTCAGTTACATTAAACACAGTTGGGGTGCTACACGTAGTCAAATTTGCAGGAATTTGAAGTGATGTTGAATCAATACACCCCAAGTCAATAATCTGTCCTTTATTCGATCCTATCGAGGCCATTGATATTGGATAATCCGTGGTATTAATAAATGTAATACTTGTAGTTGTTTCTGCAATACTAATTACTGTAGGCACATTTATTTTAGTTTGCGTAAACGACACTGTCTGTGGTACATCTGAAATTACTACTGGATTTTCCGTGAAATCTACTATAAATGTATCTGTTCCTAAACTAAAAGTAACAGATGCTAGTTCACTAACATTCCAACAAGTGTATCCTAACTTGCAGTTTGACCCAGTGTAGGAAACTAAGTTAGAACACGATGTGTCACTGCACCCAAGGGTCAATCCTGAGGTGTTATTAAATATAACAATGCTAGGATTAATTGTTATTGCATAAACACCTCCTACTACGCTAATATTTTGTGTATCAGTCTGTGTAATAACAGTTGATGAGCCAAAAACTGCACTAAATGTTGTGTTTGCTCCATTAAAACTTACTGGATTCAAAAGTGTCACAAATGTTGCTGTAGCCACAGTCTTTGGCCCAGCATTTATATAACAATCAGCTGAGCCTGATTCTGGGCATGTAATTCCTATATATCCTGGTTTAAAAGAATTTGCTCTTGTCCCTGTTATCTCAATTTCAAAATAACTGTTATTTGTAAATGTAACACTCTGAGGAACTGGAAGTGCAGCTACGGTTACAGAATAGTTTCCAGCGTTGTCGTAGTTACCAGTAACTGTATAATTCGAATTTGGTTCATAAAAAGCGCTGATTGAAGGAGGTGCACCCGCGGCAAAAGTAACGGCAAATCCTTTTGTAGTATCGTTTGGGGTTGTTAAATTAAATTCAAAACCACTGGATAACTCTCCTGCAGGAATAGTTGGTATATTACAACTTGTAGCTGTCCCTAGCAATAGGTAGGTATCGGAAGCGTTTTGTGGAATCATACAGCAGGGAGGGAAAACTGTAGGTGTAAAGATATCCAAACCTATTATTGTGATTGGTATTCCTAAGGGATAGTTAATTGTAAGATTTGGCTGAACATTGCTTGGATTGAATGTCTTTACATCAATATAATAGGAGCTAATCGAAGACGACGAACCTCTCTTAAATAAGCTAGTCGCGTTTGGTGGGATAGTCGTTACTTGAGGCGTAAAGGAAATTGCACCTGACCCAAAACTACCATCGGAGTAACTTCCCGTCAATTGAAGAGGCTGTGTAGAGGTCGAATCAGTAATAAATTCTTGAGAAACAACCATTGTTGTCCAATTTGTTTTATTCACAATAGTAGAAGCATTTCCCTGACTACCTGCACCTGAAAATGATTCAAGGACCTTCTGCTTATCGAATTGAATAGTAAAAGATGAACCAAAATCATTATCAAATAAAATTACGGCCGCTGTTGAGTCTACAAGCCCGAAACTAATAATATAGTTACCTGAATCATTAGTTATTGATAAATTAAACAATCCACTTTCATCTGTAATTGCAGTTGTTTTATTTTCTATTAATACACTATTAAATTGGGTTGGGTTTGGAGTCGCTAAAAAGGGGGGATATTGAATCGAACCCTGGCCTGTATTATCGCTTAGAGTAAAGCTTACTAATGTCGTGGGAATTTGGCTGTACTCAACAATCGTATTAATTGCAAACGGTTCTAGAGTCAATGGAGGTGGGACACTATTTAGGCCAGGCAAACAGGGCCCACCACCCTTACATGGGCTTCCAATTATACCCGAAACTGTATTTGTTAAAGCACTCTGAATTTCCTGCGGAATAGAAATATTATAGGGGGTATTGTTATTAAACGTAATTGTTGATTTTGCTGTGCTGGGAGTTGGTATTGTTACCGTCCAAGTGCTTTTTGTATTATCATAATTAATTGTAGGAGCGCTTGAACTTGAATAAGAAGAGGAATAAGAAAGAACAACATTATCAGAAAAATCTAAGTAGATCCAATTCCCCTTTTGGTCATTTAATAAAAAATAATTATATTCTTCATAAAATTGAGCTGGCTCCAAAAAATTAGCAAATCCATTAGAGTCCGTAATAGTCCACGTACAAGGACTACTTGAAGTGCATGTGCCTGGAATTTCATAAGCGCCAGATTTATAAGATGATGAAGAATCATACGCAAATTCGGTTCCTGTAAAAGGAACTTTTGTAGCCACAAGAAAAAATGAATTGGTGCTACTGGGCAAGTTCCAAATTATCGACTTCGTAACCACGGGTGTTGGAGGCAAATTGCCTGACATATCAGTAACACTAAGGACATAGGTTGAAGTTCCAGGTATAAATGCACCATAGGTTGAGAATCCCCCTGGAGTTCCTGTGGGATTAAATTGAGGCGTGTTATTAGAAGGAGTTGAAGAAGGAGCCGCTATTGTGACTATCGTAGAAATTTGCTTAGCATTCGCCCCCTGTCCATAAGTACCCGTCACCGTAATTGTTTCAGAGGAGACTGTTGAATTAAAAAATGAAGCAAACTCTCCAGTAATAGACGAATTGGGACCAACCGTAACGGTACAAGAATTGCCTGAGCAACTTATTCCTGTTCCTGGTGCGAGCCCACTTCCAGTTGATGTTATAAATGTCATACTGGAACTGGTATTATTGATAAATTGTATGGATACTGGATTCAAAGAGAGTGTATAAGCAACCTTCCCAGAATCAAAAAAAATCGAAGCACCAAAATTTGCCTGAGTTGCGGGTGCGTTTGCAGAAGGATTTATAATTAGATCGACTAAATCAACATCGTAACTAAAATCACTTGAAGCACCTGTTATTGCAAAAGGAGTCTTTGAAGGAAGCGATGTTAATGTACCAAAGCCGCTACCTTTACTTGCTATTGGAGATGTGATTCCGCTTATATTTGTAAATTGCGATGAAATAGATTCGGTTGTGTTATTTATGATTGTAATTTGAGGCAGATTAATGGAAATTGTATAGTCGATTTCATTTCCAGATTTTACGTAACTAATCAGCCCTTCATAATATTTTTGATTAAGGTTACCTGAAGAACTAACAGGTAAAATCTGAGCTAGAACAAGATTTACACTGAATATAAAATTCCCGCTTGTTAAGTTAAAGGAGGGATCTGTATAGCTGCTCAAAACCGGATATTTCTGATTAACAGCCAGTTGAGATGAACCAGTTTGAAAAACTCCAGCTTGAGCTGTAATAGTCTCTCCCCCGTCTGAAAGAAGAGTTACGGTCATAGATAGTGTTGGAGGTGAAGTTCCGTTCGTAATATACGTATAAAATGGGATCAAATAATTGTCCCACAGAAAGGTCACAGTCTCAGGCCCCATTCCTAAATAAAAATTATTTGAATTGTCCGATTGAATCGTTACGATATTGTTTACAAAGGAACTAATATTTGTATCTGTAGAAGTTAAAAGAGCAGTAAAATCTGTTTCTTGATATACACTATTTTTTGCTTGAGCCATCCACTGAATCGCTGCCATTGTCTGAAGTTTTGCAGCAACGATCCCAAGCGTTGTACTCACGCTATTGATAGTAACTGCAGTGGTATTAGTATTAATGATGGAGCAAATCACCTCATTCTCACTACAGAGTTCCCCTGTCCCATTAGGCACCTGATTATTATTAGCCTCGGCTGCTTGTATCATTGCGAAAAGATAATAAAATTGATTTTCAGGGGCGTCTGGAGGCAAATCATTAGAAGTTGGCGCTCTACTCCAAAATGTGCAAAGATCTGCATATGTAGTATTAGCACAACTAGCAGAAGCATCAAGCGATTTCATTATTTTCATAATTATTTTCTCAATAATTAATTCTTTTTATTTAATTGTACATGCCTTGGG
Source organism: uncultured Chlamydiae bacterium (assembly GCA_937996705.1). Classification (GTDB taxonomy): domain Bacteria; phylum Chlamydiota; class Chlamydiia; order Chlamydiales; family 2-12-FULL-49-11; genus VGMD01. Next base: position 11,030 of record CALKUQ010000050.1, on the reverse strand, counting down.
AAATATCCGTAATCCAATGATTTTATGATAGTTACGTTTTTTTAACAAAGTAGACTTTAACATCTAACCCTTCAAATCAAAATAAGGATAATTTTTTTAAATTGATAATAACGGATCAATTATCTATAGTTTTTGCAAAATTATTATCCGAGATAAAAATGACTTCCTTAGCAGCCACCCACTCATCCTATATAATACAGCGAAATCCGGAAAAATTTGGAGGGCGTCAAGCCGATTTTTTAGAAAGAGAAGGGAGCGCAGTGACTTCCGCTTGCACCCTAATAAGAGAGTGTGTTGACAAAGAAAAGGATATAACTGCCTGCTTTTATAAAGTGCTTAGAGGCCTAGCAAGGGCACGTAAACAAGCTGCAATCTCTCATAAATCGGCAAATTCTGATTTTTTTGGAACCCGAAGAGATGACGAAGCGGACTGTAAAGAAATTTGTCACGGAAAAAGTCTTATCTTGCTAACTTTCTTAAATGGAGACTATTCGGAATTCCATACAAAAATGTTTACCTCTCTTACTTCTATTATAAACCGTCTACCGCACACCAACGAAAAATTCCTAAAAACAACATATTCAACTGACTCTATTGCTCTTGGAAGATTAAATCGATTTACATTAGAAGTGTTAACTCCCAAGAAGGTCTCTTCCCTGTTAATTTCTCCTACTCTAGACGAACTAAATAAAGCCGTAGAGAATTTTGAATCCACCACCATAATAGATTTTCAAACAAACGCAAGGCTATTAGCTACCCTTAAAGAAAGAAATTCAGAGCTTTACAAACGCTTAAAAACCTCTTTGCAGATCTCTCAGTATCTGCTTCACTATCCTAGCATTAAAGACATCCCCGGTGTTATAAACTACTTAGTTACCCTCGAACAAAAGCCTTCCTTGAACTGTTTTTATCTTCTTGCAACCAATCGTATAGAAATTGAAGGTAAACTATTTGCCCTTTCTCAATATTTTACACGAATCTACTGCGACTTAAATAGCTCTACTGCTCCTGTAAAGTTAGGTTCACCGATAATGGTTATCCATCAAGACACATTTCTTATCGGAAAAACTTTAGAAAACATCTCAAAGGTTTTTCGCGACTGCATTACCTCTCGTATTGATAAGATAGGTCTAGGGGAATTGCAAACCAAAATAGGGCTACTTCGTTATGAGTTTTCACACTGCATGCCCTTTCTTAGAGGGAGTGCTGCTATCGGAGAGTGGTTAGAAAAAGCTATTTATCGCTTTCACGGATTTAAGCCGACACATTCTTCTAGAACTATAGGAGATTGCGAAGCTTTAACCGCGTTAGACCTAGAAAAATTTCTTACGGTCTACCCAACAACAATAACTCTTGATCCTATAGTGAGTTAAAACCGGATCTTCTACTTATTGCATTTTCCAGATATTGGTAATTGGGGTTGCAGTAGCAGATTTACCCAAATAGTGAAGGCCATACATATCTTCGATTGTCCTTAACACATTGTAGTGGTTGATTTTTTGGGTATAAATCCCTGGTTTTATATGTGCCCCATAAAAAACCGTCGGGATATTTCTCTTAAATTTAACATCATGACTTGGCTCATCAAAAGTAACTATCAACAAACTATTGTGCGTTTTGGCCCATTCTGCATAAGCGCCGATATTATTTTTGAGCCAAGTATCCATGGTCATCAAAGAGCCGTCATGACCGTCATTTTTTAAATTGGGGACTACGATACAAACGGTGGGCAGTTGCTCAAAATGCTTCGGAAATGCAGAAAATGGTTGATTGACATGGGGACTCAGTGTCGTAAACTGAGTGCTTGGATTGTGCCTTCGAACATAATTTCCTGAAGATATTCCATCAAACCCTACGCTTGGCAACCCCTCGGAATATCCAAGATAGGTCTTTCCTGCAGCAATCAAGAGACTTCCCAAACACTCTGCTTCAAATTTAGGATGAAACTGATTGCCCATATTCTGGGTAGAACCTGAAAAAAGGGCTAAATAATTAGGCTGACTCAGACTGGCATTAATCACAGCATACGATTGACTAAAAGAGGCCCCTTTTGCAAGTAATTGATTTATATAGGGGGCAGATTTTGAACCGACAACCTCCTCATAAGAGTGATTTTCTTCAATTACAATGACAATGTGATCAAAATCGGGAAATAGGGTTGTTGCATGAAGTGATGAATCTATCAGAAAATTCAATCCGGCTAAGAAACTTATATAAAAAACCTTAAGCATCCAAGAATTAAAATTTTGCTCTAGTTGAAACTGACCTCTCTGCTTTTTCATCGTTACACCTTTTATAAATTGAACCTATTTTTTCACAATTTTGGAGCCATTTCTCTAAAATCCACTACAGCCTCAATCGGAATTTTCCCCTCATATAAATGATAATAATGGGTTGTCCCCCCAGGATTTGTTTCATAAACAAGCCTCCCAATCATCTTTTTGGGATCGACTCTTAAAACCACATAACTCTTCCCTTCCCAAAACTTTTTGGCAACAGGAACTACCTGCTCTTCTGTAGCCAAGTGAATAAAAGAGCTATCTATACTTCCCGTTACTAGATACTCCTTTCCTTGGCTTTTTTCCCAATCCTCAACCGATACAATTTTATATAAATAGGTAGGAACAACACTCTCATCACTCACAAGATTCCCCTTTTCTTTATCCACCTCAGAAGAAAATCCCCACGCTGCAGATAGAAGAGAACTGACTAAAATTAAAATTAGACCTTTCATCCACCCGTTATACACCTAATAGAGAATTTGTCTCTATGGATTTTCACGAAATGAATAGGAGGTTCAAAAGCTATAGTAAGAGGATTTTCTAAAAAAGTTAGGGGACAAACTTGAAATCTATCATGATTATCCCAAGAATAGGGAGGTCAGGACCGCCGAGAATCGAACTTGCAACCATCGCTATAGCATTTAGAGTAACAAACTCGGTCAAAGGCCCAGGCAAAACTTTAGAAATCATATTTCTTAAGGAAAAATTGCCGTGGCAATTTATGGCAAACCTAGAAGTTCTGCTAAAAAACTTTTTAGCAAACAGGTATGCTGCGGAATGAGAGGGGAAAATTCGAAACAACTTAGGCACCTCTAAGCATTTCACTTTTTTAAGAAGGTTCAGTGCTGCTAGAGAGCAAATCGGACCACTCTCCTTTGAAACCAGCTCTTTTAGTTTGGCAATCTGATCTTCGCTTGCTTCTACAGAAAATTCAAAAAAAGGTCTTCCTCCATGTTCTCCTGCCCCAAAAACTTCTTCTAACTCCCTATCTTCTAACACGCAATTTTTAAGCGAATACGATCTCCCTAAAAACGCCACCTCTGCATGCCCCACATAGACCCCTCTTTGAGTAGGCCAATAAAGGTAAGAAACTTTTCTATCTACAGGATTCATAATAAAAGCACCTTTAAAAAATTTACACCTGAACTGCTTTTGAAATCTGGAGTTTTATAAGCTGATCATTAATATCGATCTCTTTACCCTCTTTAAGGGGTTGAAACAAGAGAGATTTGGCTAAAACTTCCCCCGATATATAGGGATAATAAGCTTTACAAGCCTCTTCTATCTCTAATGGGGCCTCAATTTCTAGATTAATCCGGTCTGTGATTTCAAAACCCTCTTGCTTTCTGAGAGTGTTGATTTTATTAATGATTTCACGAGCTATCCCCTCTTGTCTAAGCTCTTGAGTGATCTCAGTATCAAGGACGATTGTAATACCATCCACGCACGCTGCAACTAACCCTTCAAGAACTTCCCTTTCGACGACAACATCCTCTGCTGTAAGGAGAATTTTTTGCTCTTCAATCTCTATTTCCACAACTTCTTTATTAAAGATTTTTTTGAGAGTGTTTTGATCAAATTGATCTATTTTCTCTCGTACTTGATTCATAAATTTTCCGACTTTCTTGCCAAGCACTCGGTAATTTGCTTTAGGCTTGAGTTTTACAAAAGCAGTCTCATCTCCTTGAAATGCCAAGTCTTTTACATTAAGCTCATCCATAATTAGATGCTTATGTCTTTCTAGACCTTCCAAAACTCTCTTTTCAGAGGCAACAATATGAGCCATTCTAAGGGGCTGCCTCACTTTAATTTGATGCTCCTTGCGAAGCGCGTGACCCGAATTAACAATCAGTTGAGTCGCAGCCATCTCCTCTTCAAGTTCAATATCACGTAAATACTCATCAACTTTTGGAAAATCGGTTAGATGAACGGACTCTTCAGAACCCTCTCTCTTAAGCTCCTGATAAATCGACTCTGTTAAAAATGGGATCATGGGTGAGGCTAGCTTTACAATTGTCAAAATAACTGTATAAAGGGTCTCAAACGCCTGCCTTCGATCTTCTGAATTTTCATCTGCCCAAAATCGTGTTCTGCTTCTTCGAATATACCAGTTAGTCAACTGATCTACAAAAAGTATAATAGGCTCTACTGCAGCATCAAGCTCGTACCGATCCATCCTCTCTGTGACATCTTCAATTAATTTTTGGAGCCTAGACAAAATCCATCTATCAAGATCGGCTTTAGGCCTGTCAAAATTATCTGCTGTGGGAACCCACTCATAAATTTCTGCATAAGTTGCTAAAAATGAATAACTATTCCAAAGAGGCAAGAGGACTTGTTTTAAAACCCCCTCAACCGCTGTTTCAGAGAAATTCATATCCTCCGCCCTAACAACCGGGCTATTTAATAGACAGAGCCTGACTGCATCACTTCCATACTTTCCTATAACCAATTCAGGGTCGGGATAATTTTTAAGCCTTTTTGACATTTTATGGCCATCTTCTGCGAGCACAATTCCATTCACAATCACATTTAAAAAGGCCGGTTGATCATAAAGGGCCGAAGCAATCACCGTAAGCGTGTAAAACCATCCCCTTGTCTGATCTAGCCCCTCAGCTATAAAATCAGCAGGAAATTCCTTCATGGTTACTTCCGCATTTTCGAAAGGAAAGTGATTTTGCGCATAGGGCATCGAACCCGATTCAAACCAACAATCAAAGACTTCAGTCACCCTGCGATACACTTTACCATTTTCTTCAAAGGTCAAATGATCAATGAAATGTCTATGCAAATCCTCAACTTTTTGGCCGACCCTTTGCTCCAAATCTTCAACGCTGGAAATAACAATCATATCTCCATCCTCTGATCGCCAAATAGGCAGAGGCGTTCCCCAGTATCGATTTCTACTAACAGCCCAGTCCCTTGCACTCTCTAGCCATTTTCCAAACCGGCCGTCTTTAATATGATGAGGCACCCAATTAATAAGTTGATTGTTTGCCTCAATTTTATCTTTTATCTTCTCTACGGCAATAAACCAAGTCGAGACTGCCCTGTAGATAAGGGGCAAATCTGTTCTCCAGCAAAACGGATATCTATGTCTAATTGTTTGATGCTTAAATACTTTTAATTCGCTCTTAAGTCGCTTGATAATCTCTTTGTCGGCATCCTTCACAAAAAGCCCTTGATAATCAGGGACTTCCAAAGTAAACTGGCAGTTTACATCAATCGGGCAGACCCCTTCAATCCCTGCGGCTTTACAAGCATAAAAATCGTCTTCCCCAAACGCGGGGGCCATGTGAACAATTCCCGTCCCCTCATCGGTTGCAATAAAATCACCCTGTAACACAACAAAAGAATTCGGATGGTCTTTGAAATAGGGAAATAAGGGAATATACTTTTTACCAAGAAGTGCTTCTCCTAGAAAACTATCTACGATATCAAAATTTTGCTCTGAAAAAATCGCCTGAAGACGACTCTTAGCTAAAATATAGAGCGCTCCACTTTCCCGCTCCCTAATCTTCACATACTCAAGTTTAGGACCTACAGCAAGGGCTAAATTAGACGGCAATGTCCAAGGAGTGGTCGTCCAAACCAATAAACACTCCTCTCTACCCTCTAATTGAAATTTGACTGTAAGGGAGGGATCATCCACTTCTCGATAATTCAAATTCGCCTCAAAATTCGAAATCGGGGTTCCGAGTTTTGGCGAATAATGCATCACCTTGTATCCTTCATAGACAAGACCCTTCTTCCAGATCTCGCTAAACACCCACCACACAGATTCCATAAAAGAGCGATCCATTGTGTGATAAGTCTTGTCAAATTCTACCCACCGACCCATTCGCAAAACAGTTCGCTTCCACTCACTTGTGAACCTGAGAACAATTTTTCTGCACTCTTCATTGAATTTTCCAATCCCATAGTCTTCAATCTGCAAAGCGCCACTCAAGCCATGAGTCTTCTCTATCTCGTTTTCAACTGGCAACCCATGACAATCCCATCCAAACCGCCTCGGCACGGAAAAGCCCTTCATCGTCTTATACCGAGCAACCACATCCTTAATCGTCCCTGCTAAAATATGCCCATAATGGGGCAATCCCGTCGCAAACGGAGGACCATCATAAAACGAAAAATGCTCAGCGTCAACTCTATTTTTTAAAGACTTATGAAAAATATCTTGGCTTTCCCAAAAAGCCAAAACCTTCTCCTCTCTCTTCGAAAAACTCTCTTTATCCCTCTTAAACATCACACCCTTAAAAATATCACAGTATACCGAAATCCCCTTTTCCTGTACAATAAGTTTGTAAATTATCATACGGGGGTGACCAGGTTTCGACTTGATCGTGAAGTTGTAATGGCATGCGGAGGATTTCAGTGGGCCTCCTAAAAAAACTGAAAAAAAAGAACAGTAAAAAATACAAGAAGAAGACAATCTGACATTCAAGAATTCGTTCCTGAGTGTGAATTGGAGCTTGTAGCTGCTTAAGGCTTAACCGCCTCAAGTTGCCGATAACCTAGGGCTGGACCAAGGACTCTAGAATTATCGTCATATTACTTGGTACGAAAGGACGGGCGTACTAGCTTTCTTGGCCCCCCTTTTAAAACTAAAGAAAGTGGCTAGCTCCAGAGGCGCACTCTGCTATCGGAGCTACCTAACTCCAGAGTGCTAAGCATGTAGTCATTACCATGGAGTCGATTGAGGACGAGAGTTCGATTCTCTCCACCTCCAATCAAACAAAAGGCTTCAGTTTTACGACTGAAGTCTTTTGTTTTTAGCGAGATACGCTTGTAAGTTTTCATCAGAAAAATCAACTGCGCAAAGCTCAATTACGCAGTATTTACGCAGTAGACTGGATGAAACCAGAGCAAAACAAACCCCTGTTTTTCACTTTTTTCTCTATGGAGAAAAGTACTTTTTTAAAAACTCTGCATTCCAATTTTCAAGCTCTTGTCGAATTTTTTCCATCACCTCTGGAGTAAGAATAATTTCCTGTTCGGCTATGAACCCAGTTATCAATTTAGCATGTTTCACCTCAGGCGTTGCTTTTGAATCTCGGTAAGATTCGAACCAGGTATGCAGTCATGCAGTTTGAGATTTTAGGACATCTACTCATCAGATGTTACATTCATTATAAGACACTCATTGTAATAGAGTAATTTTTAAAGAACTGTTTCCGAAGTGGATTGATCTTTTAACTCAGTGGCAAGAAGTGCAACTTTTGCATAATGGCTGCATACGTGGTTTGAATCACTTAGATATGTTTAAATTTAGGCCTGCCAACTTGATAAATTTTCTGCAAATTCCAGATTTCAAAGCATGACTCGAAGCCCCACATTCGATTAAAATATAATAAACAGAAACGCATACCCGGTTCGACTATAGCTTCCCGCAAAATTATTCTCCTGTGCTGAAACCATCTTCAGAAATTTTTGATTTTTCTGTTTGAACGGCCTCCCATGTCTTTCAAAATGAGATGAAAACTAAATGACTGCATACCTGGTTCGAATCACACCCCAACTCAGACCCGAATTTTGCTCAATTTCAAATCCGAATAACCGAAGCCTGACCCCAATTTTTTTTAGAAGCACCCCCTTTTTAATATTAAAAAATATTTCAAAACTAAAAGGCAATTATAACCCTGAGAGGGACCATGGCCTGAGGTCTAAAAATAATGGCCTGTGCATAAACGCGCCATACTTATAACAAGCTACTAGCGTGAGAAATTTGATAACGTGCTATAATTTGATAAATTAGGGTGTTTTCTCCTTCCCCATTTGACTCTACTTCTAGTATTTGTCTAAGTAAGTCCCTATGAGTTGGTGTGATATGCCCATCGTCAAGAAGAGCTCCTTTTTGAAGCAAATATCGAATTATTTTAATTCGTTCTCTAATCTCTTCAATTGAGCTTGTATCATTAAAATATTTCGCTATAGACAGCATTTGTATTGTTTGAAAATAAAGAGGCGAAAAACGACGATCCTCCTCGCTTAATTTATTTACTGGCATGCCTAATGCGTTAACTAAATATTGAATTGTTTCTAGAGAATCTCCTGTTTGTAAAATGTATGTTTTTTTTAAATCAAATCCAATCGAATATAAATAACTGAGGATTCTTTTTTGTCCCTTATTTCCGGCAGCATCAAAAATATTCGTTAAATGTATTGGCATTAACTTTCTTACTGTAACATTCCAGTTGATTACATCTCGAATTAAGCAACCGAGCTCGAGAACAAAATCCCATAAGTTTTTTGTAGAGCAAATATCTAGATTAGCTCCCCTTTGAATTAATTCAAGCGCTTTTATTTCATTGCCATTTTCTACCTCATGAAGAGCCTTTCTTATCAATTGATTTGGATGATTTTCCCTACGATAATTAAATATGGCGATTACAATTGCACTAACCGCTAGACCAATGGCAACTACAGAAGCCCCTATGGTTACAGAATAGAAAGCTCCGATCCCCAGCGTAAATGCAATGCAATTTATTGAAAATGAGCAAAGACTCTGATATACAAAATTGCTCATAAATTTCTCTCGAGCAATTCGATCAATTCTTTCCTCATCCGAAGATACTAAATTTTTTATTTCAAATATAGATTGGCCACATGAACGAATCAATCCACCTGATATAGATAAACTCATAAAAACCTTCCTCTACTTAAAAGCAGAATCGCAGATGTTACCTTCATTACTCCACACCACCAGCTATAGTCAAAATTTTGACTATTTCTTCTTGTCCATAACGTTTTGCAAAAGTCAATGCGGTTGATCCGGCAGGAACCGTTTCTGTTTTAGGAAACAAGGAGTATCCGTTCTCGGTATATTGTGATACTTTAATATAAGCAACCTTCAATGTTCGAATATTGGGATCAGCTCCTGCTTCAATTAGAAGATCCACCATATTGACTTGACCTGCAAGAGTTGTCCAAATAAGAGGGGTTGCTCCTATTGAGTCTTTTTGGTTTACATCAACATCTAGTTTGTTGATAAAATATTTTGCCATTAATTTTTTTCCAAATTTCAATGCCCAAATAAATGCATTTTGCCCCACTTCATCTGTTGCATCAATATTCGCACCATTTTCAATTAATATTTCTAATGTTTTTACATTACCTGAACTTGCCGCGTACATTAATGGCGTTTTTCGAACATTTGATCTGCTGTTTACTTTTGCACCAGAATCAATGAATAACTGTATTATTTTTGGATAAGCTATATCAAATGCTGCTTTCATCAAAGCTGTTTCACCCGCAGTATCTTCGGCATCAATTTCTGCCCCATTGCTAATTAAGAGCTTTGCAATTTGCATGATTTCATTTTCGGAATATCGGTAAGCAAAATTCATAAGAGCCATCAATGGGGTGGTACCATATTTGTTTGCAATGTTCACATCCGCCCTAGAATCAATCAAATATTTAATAACATCTATTTTAGACTCATAAATAGCTCTAATTAATGCTGTATCTAGTTGATACTGTTCATTTATAGGATCATTAATTCCTATAAGCGAAGTCTCAATCAAATATTTGACTTTTTCTAATTTATTGCCTGCTATCGCTTCCATCATCTGCTTTTGATAATCCGAATTTTCTACAGCTTCTAATTGAAGCCCCACAAACGCTATTGCAAGAATATAGTTGATAAATTTCATCATAAATTTCCCAAAAAATATTAGATGTAAGGGACGCTCTCATCTCAGGTTGCAATTTGATGCAACTTAGCATCCCTAGTGTTAAAAAATGGTGAGTATAGAATCTTTAAAAGTTTTTTAGCAAGCTGTTGATAACCCAAAACTGAAATTCTTAGAACCGACTTGCTGTCAATGTACGTAAATAAGCAACAGCCCCGCTACTACCGTTTATTCTTTTGACTATTTGAAGGAGTGTCTCTCCTAAGTAAGTTATTAAATGGTCTGCACCCCCTCAATCAAAATAACTAGCTGTCATTATGGATCCCTCCCCGAAATTATTGCTCTTACAGAATCGATTTGATACTCACCTTTTTCACCAACATATGAAGGATTAATTTAAAAAATGTGAAGTGTAGCATATTCAAGGCCTAAAATCAGAGCATTTTTCATTTTTATAGAAGAAATAATTTTTGTATCCGAGAGACATCAGCTTGTGCATTGAGAGGGATTTCAAAAAAATAAGGAAGCTGCCATTTTTGAGTCTTATTAGCTTGTTTATTATCCGTTCTATCCCACGGTGGATAGACTCTTATGGCTCGCTTGCCCCCCTTTCCATCCTTAGATACAATTCCTTTTTCGTATAGCACAAGTTTGGGGAAAACAAACTGTCCAAAATGTTCAGGTGTGCGAACACTGATAACAACTAGATCAAAAGGATCTGCCATATCAAAAGGTTGAATAGGCCCACCCTCTATCCGCTTCCAAATGGTAACAAACTGTCCAATCTTTGTCGGAGTGATCTTCGCTACCCGGAACTTAATATTCCGATGATTCATTTTGAATTCAGAGGCTCCATACTCTTCACTTTCCGTCTCTATTGCAAAATGATCTCCCATTAAGCCGCTTGGTTCATACGCAAATTTTTGAGCTGCAATAAGATCAACATGAATCAATTCAGAAGATTTTTTTTCTTTAATTACCATCGACCCCTCTAAGCATTTTCTCACAAATGATAGAGAATATATTGAATTTATCCCATCGAAAAGTTCTGAACTCGTCCAACCACCTCCAATCAAACAAAAGGCTTCAGTTTTACGACTGAAGTCTTTTGTTTTTA
>CALKUQ010000049.1 GCA_937996705.1 uncultured Chlamydiae bacterium | reverse complement strand
TCTATTTGAAAACTAGGTAAGCCCGAGGCAAATTTACAGATGAAGATGCAGGTAATAAAAGATGGGTAAGATTCATTTGGAACCAGTATAGATAGTCAGGCTCAATGGAGAGTAGCTCTAGCTGCATCCAGCCCTTAAAAAATAAAGCCCAATCCAACAGAGACCCCTTGCAAATACAAATTAGCAGGAGTTGCTTGAGTCGAAGTTGCAGTGGAAACTAACGCTCTGCCCATATTTTGCGAAAAGAAAACAGCAAAGTTGTACGAAATCTCTAAATTAATAAAGAATGAATTCTTCCATGCAGAAGTACCCAAATTAAAACCAACTGAAGTATCTATAATTGGCTGTACGATTTGCGCGTTATTATTTCTTGCTAAAGAGCTTGCACCCAAAGAATTTAGGTAGGTAACCTCTAGATCTGTATAAGTTGTATAGAGAAGTGCGCTAGAAACATTTCCAAAAAAGCTAAAACCACCCCCTAAAAGCCAGTTTCCCTTTACCCCAAGTTTCGGTCCAACTCCCCAGGAAGACGATTCTACCCAGGTCTCTTGGCTTACTAAGGACTCGGTAATCACATTCGCAACTAATTTAAAATCATCTTCAATTACGGCAACTTTAAAACCTAACAGAGGTTCAAAAGTCAAATTTGTTCCTGAATAATAGGCTCTTGAAAGAGTTAAATCACCGACATTTACCTGCAAACGCCATTTAGAGTGAAAGAAATCCATTACAAGATCAAAAGGGGGCAAATTAAATACCGGAGAAAAATAGAAACTGTCGTCTTTATTTACCTCCTCAGTTCCTAAAAACCAGAGATAATCTCCACTGACTGTCCAGTGATCGTAGGGGAGATTCAATACAACTCCTGCAGAAAATCCTGCATGATATTTAGAGTCAAATGTAGCTACCTTTCCCTCTGGTTGCTGCAGAGTTGTACTTTCATAAGCAATTTCCCGAGAGTCTCCACTTGGCGCATATTCATTAAATTTCAAAGTAAATCCGCCACCCCACCCATCTCTTACTTGAAATCTTCCACTCTGTGAGATCCCTGCCTGAATTTGGTCTAAATTCACCGGAAGTCCTGTATCAATCTTGGAGGGGATTTGACCCTCCTCTGCCACCAAAAGAGTCATTGCAATAAACCCGAAAAAAACTTTTTTCATAAATAAGAATCCTTAAAAGATAAAGTCCATTCCAACCGAAAAGCCTTGCAAATAGAGATTCCCAGGGGTAGATTGACCTTTATTAGCGGTTTGAATTAAACCTCTTGAAACGTTTTGAGAAAAGAAGAGGGAAAAATTATAGGCGCAAGAGAGACTCATATAAAAGGTCTTATGCCAATTATAAGATCCAGATCCCAAACCAAAATACCCTTTCCAGCTAAGCCCCATTCCAGCTTCCATAATCGGCCTAAGAGCAGAATACCCATTTTCCTTTAAGGAATTTGAATACTCCCCATAATTGTCGTAGCGAATTCTGTTTTTTGTATACCTTGAATAAAAAAAGGTAGCAGCAAGATCGCCAAAGAGGGCAAATCCCTTCCCTAGTAAGTAGTTGCTCTGACAACCTAGCTTCGGTCCGATTCCAAGAGCTCTAGATCTTGCAGTAACTTCTTGCGTTTCCCAATCACCTTCTAAAACATCGGCATGTACATCTAAATTTTGTCGAATCGAGCCTACCTTAATCCCTAACAGAGGTTCAACAGTCACCCTTTTCCCTTCATAGTAGGGGCGCGTTAAGAAAAAATCGACAAGATCAAGGGCTAAATACCAATCTGCCGCAATTGAGCTTAACACAAGATTGTAAGGGGAGACAAACAGCGGCGACATATAATAATCAGTTCCATGGTGATAATGTTTGGTCGCTGCGTGACCTCTATACCAAAGGTAGTCACCTCCAAAGATCCAATGGTCGATAGGTAAAGCGCTTTTAAACCCTACTTGAAATCCAGGTCTATAATTATTCCCCAACCTAAGAACCTCCCCTTGAGGAACTTGATAAACTGGATAAAATAAGTCAGCCGTGTTTCCCGCATACCCCACTTCCATCTCATCTTGACTAGCAAAATATTCATTAAAGCTAAAATTCACACTAATATCGGAGGAATCTCTCGGCTCAATTCTAGCATCTTGAGAAAAACCTAAGAGAATCGGTTCGACTCCAAAAAGAAAGGTCTGAGTTAAAAATAAAACTGAAATCGATCTAGAAAACAACTGACGCTCCTATCGATACACCACTTAAATAAAGATCGCCTGGAGGCACTTGTGTACTCCTAGCCAACGCTACCAAAGTTCTCTCCATATTTTGCGAAAAAAAGACAGCAAGATTGTAGGCAACATTGACACTAATTTTATGCGGACCTCTTGACTCCCAACAGAGCCCGATCCCCGACTCTAAAATCGAGCGAAATGTCTTAGCTCCATCATTTTCTAAATTTGATTGCTCACCTAAATAATTAAGATAATTTAGCTTCAGCGTGTTATAGTTTGTATAGAGAAAACTTGTTGCTAAATTACCAAAAAGCGTCCATCTCTGACTCAATAAAAAATTCCCTTGAAACCCTATTCTTGGGCCGATTCCTGCAGCTCTAGAGGTGGTAGTTGCTCGATCAATATTTGAAGCGGCTACAAATTTTGAAGCTTTTAACTCAAAATGATCCCGAATCCAAGTATTACGAAGACCTAAAAAAGGAGATAGACTCAAATGCTTTCCAGAATAGTAAGATCGACTTAAATACAAATCAATAATATCCATCCCAAGACGCCATTGAGATTCAATCGAACCAATTGCAATATCAAATGGCTCTATCAAAATAGGAGATGTGTAGGGGACGGTTCCATTAGCAGGTTTGGTAACCTGCGAGGTTCCTCGAAACCAAAGATACTCCCCGCAAATATTCCACCCTTCAAAGGGGGTATTAAAAACAAAACCGACTTCAAACCCAGGCTTATAGGCATAATCTAAAACAACGATATTACCGATTGGAACCTCACCAGGAAAGGCAATTTCCATCGAATCTTGGATTGCTATGTATTCATTAAATGTAGCGCTGATTGAAAAATCCCAACCCTTTTTTTCTCTTGTCAACTGAGAAACAATCGGAAGGGTTTGGTTTAAATCGAGTGGCAAGCCAGAATCAAAAGCCAGAAGACTCGAACCCACACCTAAGAAAAGCAAGACAGTAAAATGTTTCATACTTATTTGTACTCTATTTTAATCAAAAGATAAAATCAAGCCCGATTGATGCACCTTGCAAATAGAGATTTTGGGGCCTTGCAACACTCTCATTGGCAGAAGAGACTAAGGCTCTTCCCATATTTTGAGAAAAAAAGATCGAAAAGTTGTAGGCCACCCTTAAGTTACAATAAAAGGCATTTTTCCAAGCGTAACCGCCGAAATTCAGACCCAATCCCGCATCAATGTTAGGATGAAAAAGACTCACACCATCATTTTTTGCTTGAGACTCCTGATTGAGAGAATTATCATAATTCACCCGTATTTTAGTATAGTAGGTATAGAGCAGGCTCGTTGCTAAATTGCCAAAAAAACTCCAGTTTCTAAAATAGATAAAGTCCCCTTCAGCGCCCAGTCTTGGACCAACCCCCCATAATTTAGACGTTGTCTTCACAAATTGATTCGCAGCATCACCTCCAAAAACATCCCCCTCTAAATGAAATGTTTCCCGAATCAAATCCCCTCGAAGACCGACCATCGGCTTAATCGTCAATTTTTTGCCGGAATAGTAAGGCCTTGTTAAATATAGATCTATCAAGTCCAGCCCTAAATGCCAATTTGCATCCAGTGAGCTCATCAGATTTTCATAAAATCCTGTACCAAACAAAGGGCTTGAATAAGAAGTAGAGCCATCGTTTGTTTTAGAGAGATGGGAACTTCCCCGATACCAAAGATAGTCAGAAGCTAAACTCCAATTATCGTAGGGAGTATTTAAAATAAATCCCACTTCAAACCCTGGATTGTACCCAAACCCAAAATTGAGAACAGAACCGACTGGAAGATTTGTAGAATTACTTGGAAATGCAATCTCCATCGAATCTTGAATTGCAGCATACTCTGTAAAAGCAGCGGAAAAGCTATAGCTCCAGGGACTTTCCTCAAAAACTCTAAATCCCTTTGAGAATCCTGCATCTGCAAAGACTGTACTCGTCATCAACAAAAGACAACTAGAAAATAATCGACCCACCTACTGACACCCCTTGTAGATAAAGATTTCCATATGCAGCTTGTTCTAAACTAGCCGTAGAGACCAAACCCTTGATCATGTTTTGAGAAAAGAATACGAGAAAATTATAAGCGACATCCAAACTAATATTTCCCCTTGCCCATTTTAATCCCATACCGCTTTCTAAAATAGGTCTGAGCGTCCCCACATTATTATTTCTTGCAAAAACAGAATCGGCATAGTCCAGTCCAATTTCCGTATACCTTGTATAGAGAAGAGAGGTTGCTAAGTTCCCAAAAAGACTAAATCCAAATTTCAAAACCCCATTTCCTCTAGCACCAAGAGAGGGACCTACACCCCAGGAATTGGAACGCCCTTTTGCAAACTCTACAGCAGAATCTAAACTAAAATGCTGACGAATTAAATTTCCTCGCAATCCAACAAATGGAGAGACCGACACCCTTTTTCCAGAGTAGTAGGGCCTTGTTAAGTACAGATCAATTAAATCGATGCCAACATTCCATTTAGATGTAAAAGAACCAAACGAGTGTGCGCTACTATTTACAAAAAATGGAGAGGTATAAGAAAGCAATCCTCCCCCACTTTTAGAAAGTGCTACGCTGCTGCGAAACCACTCATACTCACCCCCAAAACACCACTTATCATAAGGGGTATTAAGCAAAAAACCGACCTGAAATCCTGCCTTATAATTGCTATCAAAAACAACTGCTGGACCATTTACAGAAGAGCTACTAGGAGAAAAGAGATAGCCAAAGAGATAGGGAAAAGCAATTTCCATAGAATCCTGACTTACTGCATACTCATTAAAGTTTGCATTGATACTAAGATCCCAATTCTTATTCATTTCTAATCTTGCACTTTTTGAAAATCCAAACTGCGGCCCTCTCTCTTCTGAACAAGTTAGAGTTGTAATTCCTACTGTCAAAAACAACGCAACATATTTCATGCCAATCCTTTAAAAAACAAAAGCCAAACTAATGGTTAATCCTTGCAAATACAAATTACCCGGCGTGGAGTCTGAACTATCTGCAGCACTCACCAAAGCAACTCCCATATTTTGAGCAAAAAACAGAGAAAAATTATAAGAGGCGCTTAAATTCAAATAAAACGTTTTTTTCCAATCATAAGAACCCGAACTAAATGCCAATAACGAATCCCACTCAACTCCGAGACCGGCATCAATATTTGGCCTTACACTACCAAACTGATTATTAGAGGTACGTGACTCCTGGCTCAAAGAATTTTTAAATTCTGCATCAATTTTATTATACCTTGTGTATAAAATGCTTGAAGCTAAATCCCCAAAAAGACTAACACCACAACCTAGCAAAAAATTGCTCCGAAATCCGACCCTTGGACCGATTCCCCAAGATTTACTTTTTATGATTGCCGATTGCGTTGTCGGGACCTCATCAAAGAGATTTGCATCAAGTTTAAGAGTTTGACTAATCCAAGATCCTCTAAATCCAGAGTAAGGGACCACTTTCCACTTTTCCCCTAAATAATAAGGTCTACTTAGGTAAAGATCTGCAACATCGACATACAACTTCCAATTTGCATCTAGAGATCTAATAAAAGGGCTATCTCCTATAAAAAGGGGCGACAAATAATATAGAGGCTCCTCGGCAGTTTTTTTTCTCCCCGAATTTCCTTGATACCACAAAAACTCTCCTCCCAAAACCCAATAATCGTAAGGGGTATTTAAAGTGAATCCGACTTGAAATCCTGGGTGGTAGTCATAATTTAACACAATTAAAGAGCCATTCGAAACTTTATTACTTGTAGAACTTTCATAAGCCAGTTCCATAGAATCTTGAACCGCTTGATACTCATTAAATGCCACATTTACGCTAAAATTCCAGGGATCTTTTGTCTCAAACCTTGAGCTTTTAGAAAAAATCTCTGGCATCTCATTTGCAGAAACGCTTATAAAAAAAGGAATTAAAGCAACACAGATTCGCTTCACAAAAAAACCTCACAATTGAATTTTTTATTCTACATCTCACGATTTTGTTTCACAAGAAAATTACATTGAAAGAATTGAGCAATATTCTTATGATGTTCATCATCATCTACAAAAAAAACCTAGGGAGAATAAAATGCACTCAACATCACCTTTTTTTAACACAAACCCAGAAGCTGTTGTTGCTAAATGGACACCCTCATCCTCTCCAAAACACGGTCCTGCAAAAGCGCATGCAATCCCAGAACTACCAATTGACATCCTCTCTTTGCTTGATACAAGAGCTGACAAAAAATGCGGTACTTCCCAGAATTTTTTTTATGATTGCAGAAAAATGAGCGTCCCGCTATCTGAAGAACATGGGGATTCTAAAAAAGCTACCGCTCTTAATATTGCCGCTCTTATTATTTTGTGCGGAACCGCTGGTAGCTAGTTGCAATTTTGAATACGAAGTTAGTAAGAGCTCAGGCGAAAAAATCACTGAAATTGTAACGACTGTAGCAAAAACCAGAGCTCTTATGCTTGCAATCAAGAAAAATCATCTAACTAAGTTAGGGGATGAAGTTCGAAAAGACACCCCTTTCTTTCAGTTTTGGGCATTCATATTTTCTCACCCAGACCTTGTTAAAAGCATGAAAAAAATCCAGCAAAGCTCTATGAAATATGACCCCTTTATTGCTGGGGGCAGAAAAGAAATTTTAGTCGCCTACAACAGAGATAAAGAGTGCTTTTTAAACATTGGTAGAGGGTTTGCAAAATACCTACATCTTGATGAAGAGATAACAGTCAGCCATCTCAAAACCGGCCTTGAAACTCTTGAAACAGAGAAGACCGGCTTGAAAGTTTTCTTTGATTATTTAATCAGTGAAAAGAATAAATAACCTATCGAACTACAATTTCAACAGACTCAATTTTATCGCCCTGCTGAATTTTTTTAACTACATCAAATCCAGAAAGAGTTTTTCCAAAGACCGTGTACTGCCCATCTAAAAAGGGAGTTTTTTCTAAAGTAATATAGAATTGCGATCCACTGGAACTTTTTGTCGGATTTACCTCATCGCCAGTTCTCGCCCAAGCAAGAGCTCCTTGCTCATGCGGCAGTCCAATCTCTGCTGGAACTGTGTAACCAGGGCCACCTCTACCTGTACCCTCAGGATCCCCCCCTTGTACTACAAAATTAGGAACAACGCGATGAAACGTCAACCCATTATAAAAGCCCCCTTTTGCCAATTGCACAAAGTTGGTTACTGAAAGAGGTGCTTTTTCAAAATTTAATTCGCAAACAACTTCCCCTTTAGAAGTTTTAATAATTGCATTATAAGACTTACCTTTCTCAAAGCTCATCGCTTCTTTAGGTGCTGAAAATTTAGTCATAGATTCTCCCGCTATTAAATTAATTGTTAGAGCGCAAAGCGCAACAGTAAATAATTTCATATACTCCCTCCGGAAAGAAACTATAACAAGTTTTCAAAAAAATCTGAAGAAAAATACCTCTTTGAGGTACAATGATTGCTTCCTGCCGCTTGGGACAACCTAGCTTCATTATGCTGGTTTAACAACACTCTAATTAGGGGACTATGACGCAGTTATTTGAAAAAATAATTGGAAATTGACCCACTTTAACGTAAAGGTTAAAAACACAGGAGCTCGAGGCCCCTTGCGGTGGGTTTTTTATATGGGCTTCATCTGGTCAGTAAGAGGCTTTTTTCTAGCTTTTTTCGTCACAACCGATTGAGGAACAGGAGGCGGCTCCCTTCTTGCTGTAACTTCTACCGTCTCAATTTCCTTCTTTTTAGCAGCTATATCAAAACTACCATCCATAATTTTATCAAGATCTGCACGCTCTAACGTTTCAAACTCCATTAACATATCGGCAATCTGCTTTAGCTTATCAAAATTATCGTTTAAAATTTGAACAGCTCTCTTATAGGCATTGTCTAAAAAGCCCTTAATTTCACTATCAATGAGTTTAGCCGTCTCTTCAGAATAGGCCTTTTCGTGAAACCCTGAAATCAAAGTACTATCATTTCCATCAGAAAAGCGGATCATACCTACTTTTTCTGACATCCCCCATTCGCAAACCATCGAACGTGCCATTGAAGTTGCTTGCTGAATATCCATTTGAGCTCCGCTTGAACCATCCTTATTCAGAATTTCCTCAGCAACCCTCCCCCCCATTAGAACAACCAACTGATCTAAACACTCACTCTTTTTAAGGGTTACCCGATTAATTTTTGGGTCAAAATGGGTTGCTCCAAGACTTCTAGCTCTAGGAATAATGGTTACTTTCGAAACAGGATCGGAAGAATTTAATATCAGAGCTGCAAGGGCATGTCCCCCTTCGTGGTAAGCCGTCGATATCTTATCTTCCTCTTCCATAACAAGGCTTCGTCTCTCTTTTCCGAAAGCGACCTTATCATGAGCATGCCTTAAATCATCTTGTGTAACAGCAGGCTTTCTCTTCTTCGCAGCCAAAAGTGCAGCCTCATTGACTAAATTGGCAAGATCGGCACCAGCCATACCCACAGATCTCGCTGCAAGCTCTTTTAAGTTAACATCAGAAGCAATTTTTACATTTTTAACGTGAACCTTTAATATTGCCAATCTTCCTTTCATATCTGGCAGATTTACAACAACGCTCCTATCAAATCTTCCTGGTCTGAGAAGCGCTTTGTCCAAAACATCAGGTCTATTTGTCGCAGCAATAATGATCACACTCTCACTTGGCTCTATTCCATCCATCTCTACAAGAAGTTGGTTTAAAGTCTGCTCACGCTCATCGTGACCTCCGCCAAGTCCAGACCCTCTATGACGACCAACTGCATCAATCTCATCTATAAAGATAATACAAGGAGAACTCTTTCTCGCTTGATCAAACAGATCTCTCACTCGAGATGCCCCAACCCCAACAAACATCTCCACAAAATCAGACCCCGATATAGAAAAAAATGGGACCCCAGCTTCACCTGAAACTGCTTTTGCAATCAAAGTCTTTCCCGTTCCTGGAGCTCCAATTAAAAGAACACCCTTAGGAATTTTAGCTCCCAGCTTGGTATACTTTGCTGGCTCTTTCAAAAAGTCGACAATCTCCTCTAACTCTTCTTTTGTCTCATCAATTCCAGCAACATCATCAAACGTAATTTTCTGACTACTTTTATTGAGCAATTTAGCAGGAGATTTTCCAAAATTCATCGCCCCAGAACCAACACCTTTCATCTGGCGAGAGAAAATAAAATAGAGGAGGAGGGCAACTAATATGATGGGCAGAAAGGTGAAGAGGTAATTGAAATAATTTGGAGTTGGCTCTTCACTTTTAAAAGTTCTTTCTAAAACAGCTGACCTAGGTTGATCGGGAGATTTAAATGTAAGTCCTTTATTTTCTTCAAACGCTTTCCACTCTCTATCTGCAGCAATAAACCATCTATTAAACTCGTCTGGGTTGATTTTTTCTAACGCTTTTGTAGAGACCTCTTGATTGTGGAAAAACCAAATTACAGAGGCAACTTTAACCCGAGCCTTATCAAGTTGGAGGGAATTTTTGGCTAAATCAGCACTCACTTTTTCAAACAAGCCCAAATACTCTAAGTAATTTCTAGTAGACCTAAGATCGTATAGCTTAACCCCCTGCTCTTCCTTTAAGAGGTTTGCAACAATCACCTGAATATCATTATACCCCTTTTCAAAAACTTCATATTGCTCAACTGTCGAGCCTGACATCCCCTTTTCTACTGAAATTTCTATCTCTCTAAGAGTCCTCTTCGTCGATTCATTACCTATACCGACTTTTCCAGAACGAATCTCTTCAAGAAAAGATTGAAGACCTCGACCAAAAGAGCTCAAATGGGCTGCACTCGGATCTTTTGTGCACACTTCATAAAGGGCCTTAAGTTTAGGCAACGTGATCGCAACTCCATTGTGCGAAATTTCCTTAATCACCACCGAGTTAAATCGATCAAAACTATCAAAGCTCTTAGAAATAACAACATATCCGCCGTCTGGAATTTTTACCCCTGAAATACTCAAAAAATAGGCTGCAGCTTCATATGCTTGATTTTGAAGACTTTTTAAATCATTTAGAAGGCTTGCTTGTTGCGCAGTTAATTCATGATTTTGCGCAAGGAGACTTAAATAGCGGTATCTCTCTTTTGCTGAATCAGATAAGCTCTCCTGAAAAGCCCCGGAAAAGGTCACTAAATTATCGTTGAGAGAGGTTTTTCTACTCTCCTTGCCATTTATAAGATCAAGATTTACAAGATGTTCTACCTGATGGCTAAAAGAGACTCCTGCTGGCTTTGCATCAGATAAATTTTGAAATATCAAAATTGCGACCAATCCGACCACAAAAAAGAAGAATATCCCTGGAAAGTTTTTTTTGTTCTCTGGCTTCATATTGTTATCTTTTTTCATAATTAATATCTTATATATTTAATAATTTGTTTAACGATCAATTAATATATTAATTACACTTAATCGATATGAAAAACAAGAAAAATATCCCTTACCACAATTTAGCTTGAGTTTAAGGGTCTATGTTATTTCATTAGCACTTTAAGGTCAAAAGATGATTTGCATATACAGGCTCTCCTCTCACAAAACTCTTGCCAGTTAAACACTCCCCAACAATTCTCCCTTCCTTCCAAATCACTGGAACTAAAGACCTAAAAAAGACTGGAACTTTATGAATTCGATACCACTCCTTTAACTCCATCCCATTTTCAAGCTTATAGCCAAGCTGAGGGGGCCCCAAAACACATCCCTCTTCTGGGATGAATATCGCCCCACTTCCGTTCCAAATCCCCTTCCAACCATCTGGTGCTCTATACGATGGAAGCGCCTCCAATTCGAAAAGAGGCGCTTTAGGGACTCTAATCACAAATAAATGATCCCTCTCAATGACCATCTGCCAATCAAACTTTGTGATTTTTTTTTGATCTTTATTACCTTTAATAAGAGTTACAAGCCTTTGAACTTCTTCACTGGAAACCCCAATTTTCTCTTTTTCAAAAATCCGTCTAAGAAGCGTCTCACTTTCAAATGTTTCAATAAAGCAACTCGTTGAAATATAGTGACCTAGAGGCCCAGACTGAACCTGCAACATCTTAGATTCCACCTGGTGATGAACAGAACGCATGCAATCTTGAATCCGCTGCCCGAGCAACAGAATATTCCCTTTAATCCTTTTGCCAAAACACTCTTCTAAATAAGGAATCATCTCTTTTCGCATCCTTGCTCTAAGAAATTTAGGATCCTCATTTGTCGCATCTCTAAAATAGGAAATTTTCATTTGGTCCAAATAATCAATGATTTCTGATTTAAGGAGGTTTAAAAATGGCCTAAGAATTCGCATCCCCCGAAGAGTTACATCTTTTTGCATACCAGTTATATGAGAAAGCGAACTCCCTTCAAAAATTCTTTTTAAAATAGTCTCAACTTGATCATCGGCGTGATGCCCCATAATCAGGGCGTCAAAATCCCCCTTTTCATACTGCTCTTTAAAAAATTGATACCTGGCATTGCGAGAAGCATCCTCTAAATTTTCCCCTGAAAACTCGCCTGGATCGAGTTGATGTAAATAGAAGGGAATTGCGTGTAACTTTGCTAAATTTGCTAAAATCGCCCCCTCTTCAGCGCTCTCTTTTCTCCACCCATGATCGACATGACAAATATGAAAATTCCATTGCCCCTCCAAAAGTAAATAAAAAAGGGCCATGGAATCTGCCCCCCCTGAGAGGGCTAACAGATATTTTCCGTTCTTAGAAAGGGTTTTATCTAAATATTGTTTTGTTTTTTTCATCTTGCCCCTATTATATCCCTTACTACCTAAAATTAACAGGTTCTCTTAGCTTATGCCCATTATATGGCACTATATTACAAAAACCTACCTAAAAATTTTTTCCCTAGCTCTCCTCACCCTTTTTGGCTTAAGCTTTTTAATTAAGTACAAGAAACTCACCCTCCTTATCCTTGCTGGAGCAAGTTACAAGCAAGCATTTATTTTAACTCTCTGTCTTTTAAGCATAACCCTACCCCATGCAATCGGAATCTGCAGCTTTATCTCTTCGCTATTAACTGTTTACAAACTTCACTCCACAGGAGAAATCACCTCCCTCAGATCAATGGGTGTAAGCCTTTCTAAAATTTTTGCCCCCCTCTACTTTGCAGGAGCTTTCTTAGTCATTGTAAACTTATTTCTGGTTGCAGAATTTGTCCCTTACACAAAGCTTGTCTTAAATAAAATCCACCTAGACTCAAATTCAATTAACCCCCTTGTCCTCTTACGAAAAAATCACCTCCCCCTGATCAATAATATCTACACAGAAATGAACTTAAACTCTACTGGATCAGAAGCTAAAAATGTTTTAATTGCCTATCTTATGGAAAATGAAAAACAGATCACCCTCCTCCTTGCCGACGATTTAACCTTCTCAGGAAAAACGCTAGAGGGGGAAAAAGTCTCCCTTATCTCACACATCCCCTCAGAACCAGATGCCTTTAATCACTTATTTATTGATAACCAAGCAGAAATGTCCACGCCCGAATCGTTTTTTACTTCGCTTTTAAAAAGATCTTCAAAAGTAAAAGATTATGAGGTCTTTTCGATACAGTCTCTTATGAACAACCCCTCGAAAGCAACTCATACCGAACTTATTCAAAGAGTTTCAAAGACACTCTACCCCTTCACATTCACTTTACTTGGCTTAAGCGGCCCCCTTTTAAGGAAGAGAAAAAACGCCCTTTTTTTAACACTCTCTCTATTTGGCTATTTTTCAATCTATTTCGGCCTTCGAAAAGCCTACCTTCCCCTCCCTGCAGCTACTATTATCATGCTCCTTCCCCATCTATTTATTATTTTTTTCTCGTTTTTTAACCAAAGAAAAGTTTTGCGAGGTGAATCTTGAAACCACCTCTCTATTTTCAATTTATTTTCTTAAAACTAGTAACCCTCTTTGCTATCATTTACGCCTCCCTCCTTTCCACTTTTTTTGCCCTTGAACTTTTAACTTTTTCCTCAATTCCCAGCGCCGAAAAACTCTTTTACTTTTTTTTAAGTCTAGCCCTCTCTAAATCCGATCTATTACTCACTCTCAGCCTCCTTCTCGCATCGATTCAAACCATCCAGTCTCTACGTCAGCACGGTGAGTTAACTGCATTAGAAACAAACGGGATTTCGAAAGCAAAACTCTACCTTCCATTTTTTACACTAGCCTTACTCCTTGCTGTTTTTTCTTACTGGAACACAGAGTTTGGAGTGACAAGCGCCAATCTTTGGAAAATTAAGTCTACCCATTCAAAAAAGTCAAAAACACAACTTCCCTTAGAAACAAGACACCTTCCCGATCAAACAAGACTAGTCTACCAACAAAATGAGGCCGAAATTTTTGACCTCTATTGGATTATTTCAAGCAAAGAAATTGTTCACTGCAAAACCGTCTCTTACGAAGATAACCACTATGTTGGCTATTTTGTTGATAGAATCAAACAAAATGTCCTGGGAAGGTTTGAAAAAACCCAATCCTATCCTAAGCTGGAGCTCCCTTTTTTACTCAATGAAATTGAAGAGCGCATACTCCCCCCTGCAAAAATGCCCCTCTCTAAAATTTATACCTCTCTTGAAAACAAATCTCTCATGCTCTCCTTTGACCATGCAAAATTTATCACCGCCTTTCTCTATAAACTTATTCATCCTTGGTTTCCCCTCCTTTTTATTACAGGCCTCTTAGCCTATCTATTTTCCACACAATCTAAAACCTCGTATTTTTTATTCCTACTTGGCATTCTTTTTTTTCTTTTCTTTTATTCAATGATGAAAACTTTTATACTCCTATCAGAGAACTATTTTATATCGCCCTGGATCACCATTTTTTCTATTCCAATGGGGATTCAAGCAATATTTACATATAAGCTATGCAAAAACTAAAATACATTTTTCCCTTAGCGCTTATTGCGCTCCCCTTAGCGTTTTTCCTAAGACAAGTTTCATTTGTGAAAGAAATCGACATCTCTCTTGCCTATTTTTTTAACGATTTGATTAGAAATCATCACTTCTTGCAAAATCCATGTGCCTTTTTAAACGCAAAAATCGGAAATTGGCTTTACGATCTTGTCATAGTGCTTTTTACAATCCCCTATATTTTGAGAGGAGAAAAAGGGAAACTCACCGAAAGATTTATCAACACCATTTTAATTGTACTTCTCTGCGTCTCTTGCTACTTCTTTTTTAATCGATGTTTAATCATGAAACTTAACTACACCGCTTACAGCCCTTCAGGCGTTCTTCCCGACCTTTTTAAGCTCTCTTCCGTCATCCCTTGGACCAAAGTAAAAGAATTTTCAGCAAATAGCTATCCCTCTGACCACGGATCGACGATTTTTATGTTTGTCTTCTCCACCTTCATTTTGATGGGAAGAAAAAAGGGGATTTTAGCTCTAATTTTTTCAATCCCTTTTGCCCTTCCAAGACTCCTTGTGGGGGCTCATTGGACAAGCGACTTACTCCTTGGCAGCTTGCCTCTTGCAGCCTTTAATATAGCCTGGTTTTTTTATACACCAATTTATAAAACCCTTCTTCAAACAATCGTGAGGAGCTTAGATGGCCTTAACAACTTCCGAAAAAAATTACAAAAAGCTTTGCAATCAAGTTAAGCCTGCAGCCCTATTGAATTCTGCTCTCAGACTAATTGAATGGGACCAAGAGACCTACATGCCCCCTCTTGGACTTGATCTTAAAACAGAGCAAAACAAACTCCTTCATGAACTCATTCACAAGCAAATGACGAGCAAAAAATATCTAAAAATGCTCTCTGAATTTATTGATATCGAAACAGGCGCTCTCACTAAATCTACCCTTAACCCAGAGCAAGCAGCTTCTGTAAGAGAGATGAGAAAAGACTATCTCCACACAAGTAAGTTAAACACCACCTTTCTGAAAAAATTCACTGAAGCAACCACACTTGCCCTTGATAGCTGGAAAGAGGCCCGAAGGACCAACTCATTCAAACTCTTTCTCCCCCATCTGGAAAAAGTGATCTCCCTCACACGAAAAAAAGCAGACCTCCTAGGCTACAAAAACCACCCCTATGACGCCTTACTTGACATTTACGAACCCGAAGCAACAGTAGCAAGCCTAGACCCCCTCTTTGCTAACCTCCAAATCAAAATCAGAGAATTGTTACCTAAAATTAAAATGCCCGCAGTAGAGAGCCTCTTTGAAGGAAAAACCTTTCCCCTCGAGGCCCAAAAAACATTGTGCCGCGATGTTCTCTTAAAGATGGGACTCACAGAAGAGAGACAGCAACTCTCTGAAACTGCCCACCCTTTCTGCTCCTCTCTCTACCCCAACGACATCCGATTAACCACCCATTTTAGTGAGACCAATTTCCTCCAAGCATTTTTAGCAACTGTCCACGAAGGGGGACACGGCCTCTACGAAGCAGGCCTCCCCTTAGAGCACTTTGGAACCCCCCTTTCTGAAGCCGCCTCCCACGGCGTTCACGAAAGCCAGTCAAGAATTTGGGAGACTTGCATCGGCCACTCAAAACCATTTTGGGACCACTACTACCCCAAGGTACAAGAACTTTTTCCAGAAGCTATGCAAAAAGTCTCTGAAACAGAGCTTTATAACTACGTAAATTTAGTAAAGCCAACCCCCATTCGAATCTTCTCCGATGAAGTGACCTACAACCTCCATATCATCCTCCGCTACGAATTAGAAAAGGGATTTTTAGACGGGACCCTCTCTATAAAACAGCTACCACAGCTCTGGAATTCAAAAATGGAACACCTTCTTGGCATTACCCCCAAAACTGATAGCGAAGGATGCCTCCAAGACATCCACTGGTCTCTCGGACTTATCGGCTATTTTCCCTCCTATACCCTTGGGAATCTCTACGCAGGCGCTCTTTTCGAATCGATCACTAAAGCCCACCCAGACCATGCAACCCAAATTGCTTCCGGCAACTTCACCTTCATCAAAGATTACCTAAACACCCACATTCACCAATACGGACGTCAGCTTGCCCCTAAAGCCCTCATCGAAAAAGCAAGTGGCGCCCCCTTCTCAACAGCCCCTTACATTAATTATCTTACAAATAAATATGCGTAATAAAAGGAATTTATATGAAATATATAAGTCTTGCAATTATAACACTGTTAAATTTTTTTCACCCCCAAACATTAAACGCCACAGAAGAACCCGTCTTTGAGATTGACCAATATTTAAATTATGAATTTACCGGCACAGATGATTGTCTTGAATTTGCAATCAATCTATCCAATGATTTACAGTTCGAAAGAAACTATTTAACCTACAACCTTCCTAATGGCCAAGGCTGTGAAATTACCTGCCTGCCAACCGAAGAATATCAAACCAACCATTCAAACTCTCACATTGAAAAAATTAAGCTTATCGTTCATGCAACGAACCCAGAAAATCCAAACAGAGTCGAATTTACAATCATCACAAAAACGAATCTAATAGAACAAAATGAAGCTAACCAAGCCGTCACCAAAACAATCACAGTAACCTCTAAAACATCCATCCATAATCCAAATATCCTTCTAACCAACCCACCAAAATTCTTTTTTCGCAAAGAGAAACCAGAACTTGGATCTATTAGCTACAAAAACTCATTCCCCTACTCTCAAATAAAAAACTAACAAATCTTGAGGGTCAGACGAATCTTGAGGGTCAGACAAATCTTGAGGGTCAGACGTGAAATCGTGAAAAAATCTTAACAAAGCGACTTGATGATCTAAGATAAAATTTTTAAATATTAAGATTTTTTCACGATTTCACGTCTGACCCTCAAGCTGGGTAACCTTTTACCTGAGCGGGGTGAATTAAGAAAGATCGACTTTGGATTCTGCTATTTTTTTTAAAAGACCACCGTGCTCTGGGAAAATTTTATTCCAAATCATTGCAATTACTTTAGTCCCTAAGGCCATTCCCCCAACAGCCATGGGAAGCCCAAAACCAATACTACCAGTTACACTCATTAAAACACCTAAAGCAATAACGGTTACCGAAGCCGCCGTAATAGCAACCGTGCCTATCACACCTAAGGTAACTCTTTCTATAATCTGAGGGGTCAGAGGTGAAATCCTGAAAAAATCTTAATATTTTGAAATTTTATCTTTGCCCCTCAATTCGATTTGTTAAGATTTTTTCAGGATTTCACGTCTGACCCTCAAGCATTGAAAGAAAATAGAGGCTAAAGTTGAAAAATAAAAAAACCCACCAACTTGGGTGGGTTTTGTATACTTGAAATCTGCTTCTAAAACGAAATTATCGTTTACAGAATTGGAATCTCTTACGTGCGCCAGGCTGTCCGTATTTTTTACGCTCACGTTTTCTTGGGTCACGAGTTAGAAACCCTTTCTCTTTAAGAAGAGGGCGTCTATCTTCATCAGCTTCTACTAACGCTCTTGAAAGGGCGTGACGTACAGCAACTGCTTGACCTTGAAGACCACCACCTCTTACATTAATAAGAAGATCGATCCCATCTACGTTACAAACAACAAGAGGAGCTTTTACAATTTGTCTTTGCAGTTCAACAGGAAAGTAAGCCTCAAGATCTTTTCCGTTAACTGTGATCTTCCCTTCACCTTTTCTCATGTAGATTCTAGCAATCGCCGTCTTTCTTCTTCCTGTTCCTAAAGCAATATTTACATTTTTTTTCATCTTCGACCCCTTAATTTCCTGCTGCTATTGGCTGTTGCGCAACCATGTTATGTTGTCCATCTGCAAACACTCGAAGTTTTCTTAGCATTTGTCTTCCGAGCGGCGTTTTTGTTGGTATCATCCCTTTTACAGCAAGCTCGATGATTCTTTCAGGCTGTCTCTCTTTCATTCTACGATAAGGAATTTCTTTAAGCCCACCAGGATATCCAGAGTATCTAAAATAAACTTTTTGCGCTTCTTTAGAGCCGGAAACTTTTACCTCTTTAGCATTAATTACAATTACCCCATCTCCACAATCCATGTTCGGAGTAAATTGAGGCTTGTGCTTCCCTTTAAGGACTTTCACGATTTCTGAAGCAAGTCTTCCTAGAGTCTTCCCTTTTGCATCAAAAAGATACCAATTCATCTCTTGATGATTGGGTTTAAAAAATTTCGTTGGCTGTTTACCTTGCGCTGACATTGTTCACCTTTCAACATTTAAAAATTGAGGTAGATCATACTATGAGACCCCCATATTTGCCAAGCAGAAAATTCTAAGTTGAAAAAAGATTCGATTTCCTCTACACTATCTACCCTATGAGAGAAGAGCCAAAAACATTTTTTATTCGGACCTACGGCTGCCAGATGAATGAGCTGGACACTGATATTATGGTAGGCCAACTTATGAAGCGAGGCCTTAACCGGGTCCCCGAAGAGGATATGGCCGATCTTTTAATCTATAATACCTGTTCTATCAGAGACCTTGCCGAAAGAAAAGTGATGGGTAAATTAGGACTTTTAGGCAGATCCAAAAGCAAAAGAAAAATTATTGGGGTGACCGGCTGCATGGCAATTGCCAAAAAAGAGGCCATTTTCAAAAAATTACCTCACGTCGATTTTGTACTCGGAACAAATAACATTGCAGACTTAAACGAAGTATTAAATGATGTGATTCACACAGGGAAACAGACCCTCAGAACCGATAGCGCCTTTGAAGAAAATCTTGACTACCTAGCAGCAGAGAGAGAAGACAACATCAAAGCTCACGTCTCTATTATTCGGGGCTGCGACAAGTTTTGCACCTACTGCGTCGTCCCCTACACAAGAGGAAAAGAGGTCTCCCGCCCCCCAAAAGACATTTTAGAAGAGGTTCGACTCCTTGCAGATAAGGGGTATAAAGAGATTACCCTTCTCGGTCAAAACGTCAACAGCTACGGAAAAGACAATAAAGAGTTTCACATGCTCTTCCACGACCTCTTATACGAACTGGATAAAGTCAAAGAAATTAAGCGAATCCGCTTTCTCACAAGCCACCCAGTAGATATTACAAGAGAGCTCATGCTCGCAATCCGTGACCTCCCTTCAGTCTGCGAATTCGTCCACTTCCCTATACAAGCAGGCTCCGACCGAATTCTTAAAAAAATGCACCGCATCTATACCAAGCAAGAATACTTTGAAAAAGTAGCTATGCTCAAAGAGATCGTCCCAAACGCCTCCCTTGGAACAGACATCATCGTCGGATTTCCCACCGAGACAGAAGAGGACTTCCTAGAGACCTACGACGTGTTTAAAAAAATCCCTTACTCAACCGCCTTCCTCTACTCCTTCAGCTCACGAGCAGGCACCCCAGCAATGCGCTGGAAAGACGACGTTCCCGAAGAGGTCAAAGAAGACCGCCTCCAACGTCTCATGGCACTTCACAACGAACAAGCTGCAGCCGAAAGGGCAGCCATGCTCGGACATCCTGTCGAAGTTCTCATCGAAAAACGAACGAAAACCGGCCAGCTCAAAGGTCGTACCCGCTGCTGGAAAAAAGTGATCACCGAAGGCCCCGACAGCCTCATCGGCACCCTCACCATGGTCACCCCCCACAGCTTCAATCACCAAACCTTAATTGGCACTGCAGACTCTACCCCCAACTCCACTAGTTAGAGAAATCAGATCGCTCTGAGATCTTTGAAATGTTTATATACTGGAATAAAAATCAATAATTCACTACCATGTTATTCTTTCAAAGGAGAACTATGGAATCTATCTCACGAATCACAACACCTAGCGAATGTGTAAAAATAGAAGGACATTTACTGCTTGCATGCCTCTCTAATACCGAGCGTCGTTGGAGTTATTTGAGAGTGCCCCTAAGTTCAACTGTCGAGAGCGTACTCCAATTTTTTAGAATGAATTTTCTTGGATGGCCTTATTTAATGCGCCCTGCAATGGACGGGGATGACTCTTTTTTCAAAAAATGGGAGGATCGTGAAGTTAAGTTGTTGAGAGTCGAAAGGTTTCCCTTAGAGGCAAAATTTAGCGATTTTGTCAGACCAGAAAAAAGTGTTGTTGCTGTTGAATTAAGGATGCACCGTGACTCAACCTATCGATAGTGTCAGACTCAAAAATTCTCCTTCCAGCCGAACCGGCACCTGAAGAAGCAAAACGAATCCTCGATCAATTTCAGGAGGAAATCAGAAGACAGGATGAAGAGTCGTGGGAAACACTCGGCGTTACCGTATTTCGAGATAGTAGTGAACCCATCACAGAAGATTCTAGGCATAAGTTACTTGATTTTGGATCACGATTTCATTATTGCTCTAGCGAATACCCAAGTCAACCTCAAACGATACGAGTAAAAGCAGATGCTACCATTGAAAATATTCTTCACTTTTTTAGACGATACTGTTTTCACTGGCCCTCTGGAATAGCTTATAGAAACGAGACAGCATTTTTATTATCTTCCGAAATACGCGCAGTAATCCCTTCTATGAGTTCAGATATAAGATTACTCAGAAATCCAGATGATCGACCTGATCCAAGGTACCTTAGTCCTTATTCATCTTCTATTGAAATTGAAACTCTTTTTTCTATTACATTCGAAGTAGATGCCAGAATAAACTCCCCTCCTGGCGATTGTTCCATCGCTTAGATTTACAAACGCGCCAGCTAAGCCCCCACAGCTTCAATCACCAAACTCTAATTCGGAGCAGTGCAAGTTGACCCAGCTACCGAAACTGATGTGATTGCAGCAGCCCCACCGGTTACCCCCCCAATCAAAATACCATTCGTATTCGTTGAGTTAATATCCAAATAGGTAGCTGTGTCTGAAACTGTTAATGTCAGAACATCCGAAGCTTCAGACAAAGAGCCTAAAGAACTGCAAGCTAAAGCAGCATTGCTACAAGCTCCAGTAGAACAGTTAATTTTCGCTGTCCATGGAACGGATACCTTAGACTCTCCAGAACTTGAAAGTATCAAAACCAACCCTGCACTTCCCTCTACAATTTGATACAAGCACGGAGGCGCCGTGCTCGCCGCATACGTAATTGTTACAGAGGTTGTCTGGCTTTCTGTAACTGCAACAGGATTTGAAGGTTGCATTGTTGCTGTATACCCTGGGATCCCCGGTACTGTGATATTATAGGTCCCTACTGAAACTGGCTGACTAACCTGCGTGTTTAATGCTGTAAAAGCAAAAGGAGAACATCCCGGAACAGAAACTGTGTAATTTGAAGGAAGGGTCATTCCTGCAGGACCCTCAATCGTAATTTCTAAGGTTCCTGTTGCTGGTCCAGGCGCTGGAGAAATTTGATTAAAAATAGCTGTGTATAAACCACTCGAAGGGTATGGGGAACTCGGCGCAGGGTTTGCTGTATTTGGGTTAGTTCCTGTAGTAAACATAGTATCATTCTGATATGGATTTATCCAATTATCTTCTCCTGTACTAGCTTGATATATGTTATCTCTTTGGGCGCTCCACATTGCAATCAACCCAAGTTTATTCTGATTTGCAAAATTCAAGACTGTGGTGGCATCTGCAATTTTAAAAATCTCTTGTTGAGAACTGCCGTTTATATAATCATTTACTCCAATCATCGGAGTGCAACCCAAATTAGCATAAGTGATCTGGTTCAGACTATTTATTGCATAAATTTTATTAATTTGACTTAAGGTAGCAGACAAGGCATCTGTTGACCACTTGCCCATATCACCTGTAGCACCATTACTATTAACCCAGCTTCCCCCAAAATCCATTGTCATAAGATTATACAGATCGACAACAGGAGAGGCCTTTGATGAAACTGCTTCATCTGCTATCGCTTGAACTATAGGAAGTGCATTTGTAAGACCTGTAGGCAAAACAGCTACAGTAATTGAAATTTTCAGGTTCGGATAATTAGTTTTAATGGTTCTTAAGGCTGGTATTAGAATGCTAACAGAACCATCATATTGAGCTGTCCCCTCAATATCAAAATCCAAACCGTATAACGTCCCAG
>CALKUQ010000048.1 GCA_937996705.1 uncultured Chlamydiae bacterium | reverse complement strand
ACAACAACCCTCTTAAGAGAATGTGGCTATGATATTCAACATGAGTCTTTTGGGGAAGATGGATCTGTTTCATGGGCCATGACCGTAAATCAATATTCTTATATATCATTAGAACAAGTAACAGACTCTTTTGAACATATTTTTCATCAAGTTAGAAATCCACTTAATGTAATCACATCCTGGTCATCAAATTTTTATGATCCGAACTCACATTTTCATAATCGTGTTTGGAGTTATATTTATCAATATATTCCCCAAATAAACCAAAATGATCCACTCATTACAAAATGCGCAAAGTATTGGTATTACTGGAATTTGCTTGCGGAAGAAAAAGCTGAATGGCGTTATCGAATTGAAGATATTGAGGAAATTTTTCCTGAATTTTGCGAAAAATTGGGTATTCCAACGAACCTTGAGGCATTACAAAGAGTACCAAAAAATACAAATACTTGGGGTGATACTAACAACAAAATGAACTGGGAGGATCTTGAAAAGGACTTAGACCCAGAGCTGTATCAAAACATTCAAGAAATGGCTACTCGATATGGCTATCTTTGATCTTTGTACTCATGATAAGCAACATAGTCATACCCCTTTTTCATGTGGGCTTTTCTCGCTTTTGGTGAGAGATCCCACTTGTTTGTCCACTTGAGGGGGCGAATTTTTGCTTGGGAGGTTTTTGAGAAGAGAAAGTTGAAGTAGATCTCATATTCGGAAATGCAGGGAAAGTTGATTTCTCTAGGGTCGATAGTTTTGCAAAGAGCCTTCCACATCTCCATGTTATGATACTCTTCGACAGTTGAAAAAAGATCTTCTAAGACACTTCTTTGAAAGAGCATGTGGTGAGAAATTCCTGAAGCCTTGGGAAAGAATTTATGGAGAGTGGGAAGGAGCCTTTTCATCTGATTAAAATAGGGCTTGTGGTACTCTTTTCCGGGATTATAGAGCCCTTCATTTTTTGCATTGAGAAACTCGACGGGCTGATAAAAAATGACATCTGCATCAACAATCAAGACATTGGAAGAGATCTCAGGAATTACAAATGGGGCATAGAGCTTTAAAAACTGTTGGTAAATCCATCCCACTCTAGGGCACTCTGCCAAAAATTTTTCTCCTCCCTCTTTTGTTTCACCACAAATATAATATCCCAAATCAAATTTACTGAATGGGAAGAGATCTTCTTGGAACCAATCGGCATTCTCGCTGTACCGCTCTTTTGAAATGACAATGACATCTCTTACCCTTGCAACATTCTTTCGAATCCCCTCAATGCACAATTCGAGGGTTCTCAAATCCTTTTTAGCGCATGGAATCACGACATCGATCGGCTCATCGTAAAGGCGGTATTCCTTCCCCTCTATAGAGAGTAAGCTTAAAAAACATGCAAAAAGCCAAACTTTCATTTTGTGATTGTAACAACATCTTGTCTATTTAGTAAAGCATCGCGTTGCTTTTATAGTCGTTTAAATCTCTTGCCAACCGCCGCCCAAAGCTTTGTAGAGAAAGATGGTATCCAGGAGCGCTTTGGTCGAGCTTGCGAGCAAATCTTGCTCAGATTGATTGTATCTTCGCTCTGATTCGATGAAGGCAAGGAGGCTGACTAACCCTTTTGTATACCGTTCCCTACTTAGAAAGACAAGATCTCCATACCGATTTTTTGCTGTTGTTTTTTCTTGAATCGTTTTGAAATCTTGATTGTAAGAGATAATCGCACTTTCGGTCTCTTGAAGGGCTTTAAGAACAGTTTCCTGATAGGTGTGAGCGACTGCTTCAACTCTTGCCCGTTTTGCTTTAAGATTTGCAATTAATTTCCCCCCTTGCAAAATCGGAAGGTTGAAATCACCTCCGATGGACCAGGTTTTACTTGCAAGCGAGAACAAATTATTTAAAAGGAGGGATTGGAAGCCCCCATCTCCCAGCAAAACAAGGGAGGGGAAAAAGGAAGCTACAGCTACACCCACATCAGCTGTTGCTGCTGCAAGTTCCCGTTCAACTTTTCTAACATCGGGTCTTCTTAATAAGAGCTCTGATCGGAGCCCGACAGCTACGTTTTCAGGGATCTTTGGCAGATCTTTAGGGACAATTAATTCGGCAAGCAGTGCCTCTGGAACTTCCCCTGTTAAGATCGAAATTGTATAGATATTGCGGTGAATCTCGGCAGTCAATTCGGGTAATTTCGCCCGCTCCGTTGCCAAAATTGCTTGAATTGTCTCATCATCGAGCCTACTAACATACCCTACTTCATACTGTTTATGGATTAAAAAATACTCAGCTTCTAACAATAAAATATTTTCCTCTATCAACTGAGACTCTTTTTGCAGCCCTCTGAGTCCTATATAATTGTTTGCAATCTCTGCCATAACAGAGATCAAGACATCATTTCTCATCTCTATTTTTTCACCCACAAGGGCTGTTGCAGATTCAAGCTGCCTTCTGGTTTTTCCCCAAATATCAATTTCCCAAATCGCATCTAGGACAGCGTTATACAGGTTTTGCAACTGGGGAAATTGCAAATTAAACGGAATGGTGCTTGGGGTAGAATCGACCCCTGCAGTATCTGCCCCTGCAATCACTGGCCCGTTTTTACTAAAATAGGTTCTAGTAGCGTTCACATCGGCTCCAATTTGAGGGAAAAATGCCGAGGCGACCATCTGTCTCATCGCTTTTGCTTGTAGTATATTAGATGTCGCTGTTAAGACGTCATTATTGTGTTTTGCAGCCTCTTCGATGTATTTACTTAAAAGCTCGTCGCCAAAAACCTCCCACCACTTTACAAGGGGTCTCTCACTACTTTCTGTAGGAAAGATCCAAGTGTCGGATATAGAATTTAGAGGGGGTCTATAATTAGGTCCCACCGAACAGCCTGCGAAAATCAGACAAATCGCTACCTTTTTCATTGCAATCTCCTCCGAAAAAAAACTCCTGCACCTACCAAATTAAAAAACCCTATTCCTAGCAGCCACCAAAGATTTTCTAGGACAATTTTGGCAGACATCGCTTTTAAAAAAATCCCCTTTGAAATAATTAACATGTACTTCAGGGGTATTAAATAGGTAACTGGTTGAAGCCAGGTCGGCATATTTTCAATCGGAGTTGCATACCCAGAGAGTAAGACTGCTGGCATCATAAAAATAAAAGTTCCGAGCATCGCCTGTTGTTGTGTTGCCGAAATTGAAGAGATAAAAAGTCCAATTCCACTAATGGAAGCGGTAAAAACAAAGAGGCTCACAACATAGAGAAACAATGATCCGGTAAAAGGGACACTTAAAAACCAAACCCCAATTACAAGCATTAACAGCCCTTCAATCATCCCAATAATGATTCCTGGAACAACCTTTCCAATTAAAATTTCAAACGGTCGCAAGGGAGAAACAAGCAACTGATCAAAGGTTCCCAGCTCCCTCTCTCTCGAAACCGATTGCGTTGTAACAACTAAACAAGTAAGCATCGCTAAAATTGCCACAAGACAAGGGATATTATACCAAATATAGGAAGTATTGGGGTTAAACCAAATTCTTTTTGAAAGCTCCACATTTTGAACGTAGCTTGAGTGTTTTGCGGTAAAATCATTATTGAAATCATTGACGATTTGCTCAATATATCCCCCCACGATTTGCGCCGTATTTGTTTTTCTCCCATCAAAAATAACCTGCAAATCGACAGGTTTTCCTGCATCTAAATTTCTAGAAAATTGCTCATCAATTGATAACACAAACAGCCCCTTTTGGTGATCCATAAAAGGGCCGATCTCCTCCATACCTTGCAAAAATTGAATATCATAGTTAAAAATCGGACTTCCGAAAAAGCGTTCTATCAACTCAAATCCTTGTTCCCCTGCATCTCTATTAATAATTCCCATAGAGACGTTTTTCACATCGAGCGTGGCTGCAAAGGTAAATAAACAGAGCTGAATCAAGGGGGGCAACAAAATGGAGATCCGCACTTTTGGATCGCGCAAAACAGCGAGCATTTCTTTCCAAATGAGTGATTTAACCCGGCTCAATCTAACCTCTTTACAGTTTTAAAAGCGGTAATTGTAAAAAATAGCGCTGCGAGCAAAATAATCGGAATCATATCATAAACAATTAAACTCCATACGTTTCCAACAAGAAATAGGCTTTGCAAACTCTGAACAAAATATTTAGCAGGAATGATATAGGTAATATATTGAATCCATTTTGGCATACTCCCTATTTCAAATAAAAATCCAGAAAGAATGTATGCAGGTAAAAAACCTACAATCAGAGTGATTTGATAGGCTAAAATCTGATTTTTTGTAATGGTAGAAATCATCAAACCAAGTCCCAACGAACAGATTAAAAAAAGTGCAGAAACCAACAGTAACAGAAGGAACGAACCCCTTAGGGGAAGATCGTAAAAAATAATAGAGACCCCGACGCACATGACCATTGAAATCATCCCCATAAAAAAATAAGGAACCACCTTAGCAATCACTAATTCTCGAATACTAACAGTAGTTGAAATCAAAGCCTCCATTGTCCCCCTCTCCCACTCTCTTGCAACGACAAGAGCTGTTAAAAGCGCGCCAATGAGTGTCATGATAATTGCTAAAGATCCCGAAAGGAGAAAAAATCGACTCTTCAGCTCTTCATTGTACCAAATTCTACTCTGCACCTGAATCAGAGGGACTAAGCTTGAAAATCCCCCTTCAATTCCCTCTTGGGCAAGCCAATTTCTAAATACCCCTCCCGCATAGGTCATAACGAAATTGGCAGTATTTGTCTCACTCCCATCTGCAATCACTTGAATTGGGGCTATCTTATCTGGTCTGTCGCGATACTGGGTAAAATAGGCTGGAACTACAAAAAATCCTCGGATTAAGCCTCTTGTCAAATCATCGTGAAGCTCTCGTTTGTCCCTCACAATTTTCACATCAAAATAGGTGGAATCTGTAAGCGATTTTGCAAAACTAGTAGCATCAGGGGCTGTATCTTCCAAAACAAGGCCGACACGTAAGTGATCCAAATCTAGAGAGACCCCTGAACCGTAAATAAAGATCAAAAGAAGTGGCAAGAAAATCGTAATCATCAGACTGCTCGGATCTCGAATAATCTGAAAAAACTCCTTTACTAAAAGAGCTTTAACCCTACGAATTCTCCCCCTTTTATCTTCCCCTATCATAATCCTCTATCATTTTTATGAATGCATCCTCTAAGGTCGGATTCTCATTTTGCTCTGTCTTTGCCTCAAATTTTAATTGATTTGGGGTATCAATGTTAATCATTTTTCCTTGGTAAATCAGCGCGATCCGATCACAATATTCTGCCTCTTCCATGAAATGGGTTGTCACCATAATTGTAACCCCTTTTGTTACAAGACCATTTATGTGATTCCAAAATTCTCTTCTTGTTACAGGATCGACTCCAGATGTTGGCTCATCTAAAAAAAGGACCTCAGGATGGTGCATATTAGCCGCAGCTAAACTTAAGCGCTGCTTAAATCCCAGAGGGAGCGTCTCTGTAGATGTTGAGAGGTACTCTTTTAAATTAAAGACCTCGATCATTTCCTCAATTGCCTCGCGCTTTTCTGAATTTTTTAAATTATATATCCCTGCAAAAAATTCTAAATTTTGCAAAACTGTCAAGTTCCCATAAAGAGAAAACTTTTGCGCCATATACCCAATTCGCTCCCTTGCTTTCGCAGGAGCTTTTTTCAAATCCATCTTATTGATAAAAGCCTCCCCCGAGGTAGGGATCAAAAGGCCGCAAAGCATTTTAAAGGTGGTTGTTTTTCCCGATCCATTAGGTCCTAGTAACCCAAAAATCTCCCCCTTTTTCACTTCAATTCCGATTCGATCCACGGCAGTAAAAGGGCCAAATTTTTTCGTTAACTCTTTTGCAAAAATAGGGGTCTCACACCCATTTGTATTTAAAGGAGCTCTATCTGCAAGCTTTGATTCTCCCCCTGGCCCGCCCCCTAAGACTGAGACAAAAGCATCTTCAAATCTAGGAGCTACACTTGTTAATTTTATCCCGTCAATAGAGTTTACACCCTCCTTTAAGACGATTCGTAAATCTCTTCCCTGGATCACTCCATCGATCACACTCTTGTTTTTAAGCAACTTAAACAGTAAAAGACGTTTATCTCCCTCAATTTCTCTAACCTCAAAAGACTTTCCTATCATAGTCTCTGTAAGAAGTTTAGGATCTCCACTATAAAGAACTTTCCCCTCATTTAAAAGCATCACACTGTCCAACCGTTCCGCCTCATCCAAGTAAGCGGTACTCCAAAGAACAGAAATCCCCTCCCCTAGCAACTCCTTTACCATCGCCCAAAGCTCACGCCTTGATATAGGATCTACCCCTACACTCGGCTCATCGAGCAAAAGCAATTTCGGTTTTTTAAGCAAAGCGCAGGCAAGACCTAGTTTTTGTTTCATCCCCCCAGATAAATTTTTTGCTAAAAACGCTCCAAATTTTGCTAACCCAGTAAAAGTAAGTAATTTTTCAAAAACAGCCCTTTTTTCTTTCCCCACTACATTTTTTAACGCAGCATAAAGCTCCAAGTTTTGCAAAACAGTTAAATCTTCATAGAGGCCAAATTTTTGAGGCATGTAACTTGTCACCTCATGAATTTTTTCGGTCTCTTGAATCGTATCATACCCTAAAACCGAAATCACCCCTTCGGTAGGCCTTAACAGCCCTGCTAAAAGACGAATCAATGTAGTTTTTCCGGCCCCATCAGGCCCTACAAGCCCTACAATTTTACCCTCAGGAAAGCTTGCTGTAATACCCTTCAGAGCAGGAGCGCTAGCCCCGGAAAAGTTTTTTGTAAGATTTTTAATTTCAATAACATTACTCAATTCTCAACTGCACCGTTACGGGCATCCCTTGAACTAGTTCTTGATCAGGATTATCTACATAGACACGCAATCTATAGACAAGATCGGTCCTAAGCTCGGTGGTTTGCACTGTTTTGGGGGTAAATTCCGCTACAGGGGAGATAAAGCCAATTTTTCCTTTATAACTTTTTCCCCCCTTTACATCGGTAAATACAGTTGCGCTCATTCCGTAATGGACTTTTCCGAGATTTGGTTCATCGACAAAAGCCCGAATCCAAACAGGAGACAAGACAGAGAGGGTATAGACAGGATTAGACGGATTTACCACAGTACCCGGCTCTCGAATTCTAGTTAAAATAATCCCTTCTGTGGGAGCATACGCCTTTGTGTACTCCAAATTATCTCGAGCAACTGCAACAGCAGCCTCTGCCCGAATTAAATTTGCTATCAGCTCATCTCGATTCGCCCTTGCATTATCTAAATCCTCCTGAGATACCCCACCTATTTCAATCAGTTCTAATCTCCTTAAAAAAAGGATCTCTGCATTTGCTAAACTTACCCTAGTCGCCTCTGCAGCAGCTATCGCCTCTTCCAGCTGACTATCATAGGGAGAGGCAGCCAACGTACACATTAAACTACCCTCTTTTACCCGGTCCCCCTCTTCAAAAAATAATTTACTAACCTGCCCACTCACCCTAAACGCAATATCGACCTGTCTTACATCGACATTCCCATAAAGCATAATCAGATTCTCATCCTTTTTAGGATACCATATAAGATAACCCAAATACCCTAAAAGCAAGCTAACCACTAAAAAAAGAAGTATTAACAAATTATTTTTTCTCATCTCCTCCATATACCCCCTCTTTTAAATAAACGCAACCCCTAGACAATCAATTCATAAAAACCTTATTATCAAAAACTTAAGAAATAAGAAAGTTATGAATTGAATTAAAATTATAATTATGATATAATTATGTCCTTTCACGGGAGTAATCATGAGAATAAACAAGTTGTATACCTTAAATGAATGTGTGGGAAATAAAGATCATATTTGTAAAATTCGCAACGAGCTCTATAAAGGCCTAAGCACAGGAATGGAGCTTCTAGAAGATCCAAAACACTGGAATGGGGGAATTTCCCTCTTTGTTACCCCCTTGAGTGCAGCGTACCTGGTACTCCCCTGCCTATTAGTTACAATTACTAACATTGCAAAAGGAATTTTTTGGTCTTTAGCCTTTCTTATTCCCTGTATTAATCGAGATCGAGTCAAAGAAATTCTTTCTGAAAAATTCAGCTATTTAAAGCAAGATGCTACGTTACTTGCCTACCACTTTTGTTGCGCGATACCTATTATCGGAGCATTGACTGCGTGGGGAATTAGGGTAGAACATCTGAACGAATAGACTAAAATATACTGGTTCCAATTGAATGTTACCCAGATTTTTTTACATGCGCTTCCTATTTAAATTAGACGCTAGTTGGTGCCGAGGGCGCGCTCTATTTGAAAACTAGGTAAGC
>CALKUQ010000047.1 GCA_937996705.1 uncultured Chlamydiae bacterium | reverse complement strand
AAATATGAAGCGCATGTAAAAAAATCTGAGTAACATTCATTTGGAAGCGGTATATGAAGTGCCGCCTCTCTTGCCCTCCCCCCATCAAAGACTCCAGCTCCTGTTCCTGCCCCTGCTTCTACCTCCCGTTCTGCTCCAGTTGCATCAACCAGCCTAACCCCTTGCCCCTCAACACCTATTACCTCTGGAACTGAAGGTGAAAAACTCCCCCTCGTCTCTAATCGTCGCGGCACTGAACCTGTTAAAAATTTTGAAAAAGCATTTACTACAGATTCCCTGGCAAAAGGGAGAAAGCAACTAAAAGGGCTTTAGAAATAAACAGGAACCTAAGCCGGTTCAAGAAGCCAATTCATAACTATTTTTGAAGTTTCAGGCGAGTCGACCACTGTCACGTGTCCCACGAATGGAATAACAGCTTGTTGGTTTCTGCTTTTTCCAATAAGGACAGACTCTCTAGGAACAAGCCAGTCTTCTTCTGCTGCAATTGTATAAAGACTTTGAATAGAGTCCCTTTTCTCTATTTGCTGAGATATTTTTTCAGCTCTTTCGATAGCGTCCAATGCGTAGTGATAAAAAGGGGTTTTTTCTGGGTTTTCTAGGTTTTTCAAGCGGGAGGCTATTGTTATAACTTTTTTAAGTAAAACACCTGGTAGATGAATTTCTGGGGCGCAAGCATATTCGACCGCTACAATACCCCCTAGAGAGTGGCCAATTAAATTAATCGCAACCTCGCTCTCCCCGCCTGCTGCATAAAGAGCCTTTACACTAGCTATTTTTTCTCTAAGGGAGCCTAGCTCTTCCCCGTCTTTGTAATTAAAAGTGAAAAGAGGGCCCAAATTACGGTTTTTAGAGAGCTCTCGGAGAAGATTCATCCACTCCCCCTGGTTGGATTCACTTGCATGAATTAAGATCGTGGCGGGCTTTTTAAGGTCCTCTTTGCTTAAGATTTTGGGGTTTACCCCGTAATATTCAAAAGAAACCTTTCTACCAGCAACATACCGATTCCATAAAAAGCTGCCGATAGCAGGTAAGGGAAGAGATAAAACCTCCTCCTTCCCTAACTTATGGACTGCCTCTAGATCACTATCTATCTCACTGGAAATCAGCGATATGCTCGCAAGAGCAACTAAGATACATTTCATATATCAATTATATCATGTTTTGTTTAAAATATCCACTTTTGACATTAGGCACGTTACGGCATGACAACCCTCAATACAAATTTTGACAAACTCCCCAAAAGCTACCTATTTTCTAGAATAGGGGAACGGGTCGCTGCCTTAAGGGCAAAAGAGCCTAGCGCTCAGATTTTAAATTTAGGGGTAGGCGATATCGCCCTTCCCCTTGCCCCCACCGTCTCAAAGGCGCTAAAAGGGGCTGCAGATGAAATGGAATTAATCGTTCATGGGTACGGCCCAGCTGAGGGCCACCTCTTTCTACGCGAAAAAATTTTAGAAACTCAGTATGCAGACCTTGAAATTGACGTTGATGACATCTTTATTTCAGAGGGGATTGTTAGGGATATTTGCGACATTCAAGATCTCTTTCCCCCAAGCGCTACAGTAGGAATTATCGACCCTACCTATCCCGCCTACCTCCAATCCTCTATTTTGGCGGGCAAAACCCCCTATCTAATCCCCTGTCTAGAAGAAAATGGCTTTATCCCCCTTCCTCCAAACCAAAGACTTGACTTTGTCTACCTCTGCACGCCCAATAACCCAACGGGCATTGCGATGACAAAAAAAGAGCTCACCCTCTGGGTTGATTGGGCTCAAGAACATGAGACCCTTTTGTTGGTTGATGCTGCCTATGAAACCTTTATCACCTCGGCTGATGTTCCGCGAACAATCTTTGAAATCCCTGGAGCTAAAGATGTTGCGATAGAGTTTCGGAGTTTTTCTAAATCAGCTGGATTTACAGCACTGAGACTGGGATACACAGTCATTCCTAATAAAACACTCAATCAGCTCTGGCGTAAGCGCCAAGACATTAAGACAAACGGCATTTCCCTCCCGATCCAAAAAGCTGGCTACGCCTCGTTATTTGGAGCTGGGAAAGTCGAGTGTGAGGGACAAATCGCCCTTTACTCCCTCCACGCAAGAAAATTAAAAGAGGCGATCGAATCCCTTGGAGAGAGCTGTTACGGGGGAATCGACTCCCCTTATGTTTGGTGGAAAATTAAGGAGCCCGACTCTTGGAAATTTTTCGATTATTTACTAGAAGAGCTCCACCTAATTACGATTCCTGGAAGGGGCTTTGGTGAATCTGGAGAGGGATTTATCAGACTCTCCTCCTTTATTACCGAAAAAACATTACATGAAACTGTTCAAAGGCTGCAAACATGCGTTATGAAGTGACAATTGCCCAAAAAACCTATTTCGAGTCTCATAAAAACCTCCTACTCGAAGACTTTTTTAAAGAATCTCAAACTGCTGAAATCAACAAATATTCAGACGAATTTGATCTTTGGCGCAATCACCCTGAAATTAAAAAAATGTCTGTTTCCAGGGAGCTTGGAGAAATTATCTTTCAACTCACATCGACTCGCCCCGTTCAGCTTATTTTCGACAGAATTGCAAAAAACGAAACGGTTGATTTAACGCAAACCTCCTTTCAAGGCTTAGTTGCAGGAGTCCTTGTTTTCCAGAGATCTATTCTTGTTTTTTCCCCTTTAATTCCGATCGATCTAACTGAAAAGGCCCTCTTGATTGGATATGGAGAATTAGGCTCTGTCTTTATCAGAAATGAAACTGACCCCTATGCATCCCAGACAAAAAGGCGCGGCGTGAACTATGGAGACTCCTTAAATACAGATGACTACCCTTTAATTTACAGATAAGATGAAAAAACAAAGACAAATCGCACAAAAAAAAGTTCGCCC
Organism: uncultured Chlamydiae bacterium; assembly: GCA_937996705.1. Classification (GTDB taxonomy): domain Bacteria; phylum Chlamydiota; class Chlamydiia; order Chlamydiales; family 2-12-FULL-49-11; genus VGMD01. Next base: position 33,314 of record CALKUQ010000047.1, on the reverse strand, counting down.
CCTATTTTCCGAAATCGATCCATCTCTGATTAATTTCGCCTCAACCGATTACTTAAACCTATCGATCCACCCTTATGTAAGAAAACAGGGAATTTCCTACGCAATTAAGTGGGGATCCGGCCTCCTTCCTACAAGAGGACTACCTTCTTATGAACTCGCTCTACGATCAACCGAAGAACTTTTTGCCAAACTCCTAGGATTTGAAACTGTCACTTTTTATGAGTCTGACCCCTACCTTTTACGTCACCTCTCAAGTTTAAATGAGAGGCCCATCCTTCTACAGCACTCGATTTCAAAAAAAACTGGGACCATGCACTCTCTGGAAGATCTTCTTTTTCTAAAAAAAGAGACCCAATCGATTCTCGCTGTTAATGACAGCCTGAGTTTTTCTGCATTAGGAACTAATGGATTTGGCCTAATGGCGGGCCAACCGGGCATAGACATCCTCCTGGGAAGTTTTAGCAAATGCTTTGGAAGCTATGTCTCCTTTATAGCGACGAGTAAAGAACTAAAATCTGCCCTTTTTGAAAAAATTCCCGCTCTCCATAAAGAGCAATTCATTTCCCCAATTTTTTTAGGGATGATTGATGCGTCAATAAAACTGATTCCATCTATGGATTCCGAGAGGAAGAAACTTCTCAAACTCAATTCCACTCTATTTAAAACTCTTCAAAAAATAGGGTTTGAACCTATTAAAACAAAAGCCCCCTTCGTCTCCCTTACCATCAGCGAATCGGCTGAATTAAAAAAACTTGGCCTCCACCTCTCTGACCATTCGTTTATAGCAAGCCCCTCACCTGGGGGAATTACCTTCTTTCCTAACACAAACTTATCTGAAAAAAATATCTTCGAATTGCAAAAGAGCTTCGCCTCCTACAGAGCAGACCTTCACGTAGAAGCTTTATAGTCTTTTAAAAGCAAGATTTCTATTCTTTAAAAAACCTTTATGCAATAGAATGCCAAATATTAATAATTCTTAGGAGGTATTGTATGGTATTTTTTCCTGAAACCTTATTTGTAATGGGAGCGGACGCAAATGTTGGAAAAACTTTTGTCTCAGCGGTGATCACTCTTGGCTTAAAAGGATGTTATTGGAAACCCATACAATGTGGAGTGAGCCCTTGCACCGACACTGAATGGGTTCATGAAGCAACAGGGCTGCCACGCGCCCACTTTTTAAAAGAGAGTTACCGATTTGGAGAGCCCCTCTTACCACATTTGCAACACACAGGAATCGAAATAGATATGATGAAGCCGCAAAAATCAGAAAAAACACCTCCCCACCTAATTGTCGAGGGTTCTGGTGGAATTATGCTCCCCTTAAACGAAAAAGAACTCTTTATCGATTTTATGAAAGAGCTCAGAGCCCCCACCCTCCTTGTTCTAAGAAATAACAAAGGGGCAATCAATCAAGCCCTCCTCACTCTGGAAAAACTCGAAAGGGAAAACCTCCCCATCTTTGGCCTTCTCCTAAATGGACCCAAAGACCCCCTCAATCGGAGAACCCTCGAACAATACACAAAATCTTGCCCTGTCTTTGAAATGGACTTTGTCCCTCACATCACAGAACAAGCGCTCCAAACAAGCTTCCACCAAACCTTCCAACAAAAAACCTAAACAACCCTTAAAACCCGATTGGCTACTTATTCGCCCTAGATCTATGAAGAGTAAATTTGTTTTTGCACGAGAAGATTAGGGTAAATACGTAGCAGACGGGATTTTAAATGAGCTTTTAGCACTATTTCTAAGATCAGTTACTCTGGGGTTGCTAGGAAAAAAGCCTTAATTGCAACACCTGTTACAGCTACTCCAATTGCAGCGACCGATAGACGTGTAATGCTTCTGAAGCGCCCTAACATTGCAAAGGCCTCTTTACACTCTTGTCTTTCTACTAAAGCGATTGCACGAGCAAGCTGCATATCTTGAATTCTCTCATCAACTTCCAATTCGTCTTCATCTCTGGCATCAGAGAATTGAGAACTTGCTACGAAAGCATTGCATGCAGTTTGTATGATTTTCTTTGCCTCTTGATATTGTGCATCTCTTTGAAACAAAAAATCTGTTATATAATCCATTAAAACCCACCTGTTAAATATGCAAAAAACTATACATAAACAGGTTGAAATACTCAAGTTTTAAAAAGATAGCCCAACCGCCCCTTTTTTTGCCCCCATCTCTTGGTTTTGACGTCAAAATGAAGTCAATTACAAGGAATTTTCTGAGACAAGCTCAGCAATCTGTTTGTTTAGATAGATAAGATTTGCTGCGGCATTTGTCGAATTTGAATAGACAGATTGGCCTGCCGAGTTATAGACGAGTTTTTGCAAATTTATTAGTTGAGTTGCTGGCAATCCAGAAAGAGAGGCTAAAGGGGCCATCACTGCTGCGATTCGAATGAGGTAGGTCCCTTGCTCAATATTTGTAAACGAGGTCGCCGGAATTTGGAGAGTACAGGTAAGGGTGGAGCTCACATTTGTTTTTGAGAGGGCTATCAGATTAGTCGTCCAATCTTGGGATAGAAAAAGCCCCTTGGAGATAAAATTATTCTCCGCAGACAAAATCCATTTTTTTGACGGGTTTTTGTTAAAGTAAATGTCGCAGTAAACAGGCTGAGTAAGTCCTCCCGTATAGACTACTAGTTGAGGAAACATCTGCAAGTTGAAATATTGAACAGGGTTTGGGGTGCTAAAGATATTGGTATTTAAGTATTGGCCCAGGAGTTGCAGATTCAATTGATAACCTGGAATTGCTGTCAAATTGGGGATCGCTGTGATTTGAATATCGGCAGATAACTGTTTATCTGCCTGAATTTGGGCAAACGTTTTTGTCTTTGCTACCGCTTTAATCGTAAAATGGGCAAGCCCCTCTGACAAAACAGTAGCCTCAACACCCGAGGTTGTAATCAGCGGCAGGAAAATTGAAAGGGTAGCGCTATTTGCATCTACAACTACCTGACCGTAGATGTAGCGCAAAGTACTATTTGCTACCGGATCAAAATACTCTCCCAGCGTATTTGTGGTGATCACACCACCACTTGCCGCTTGGAGAATTGCTACAGAAAAAACCAGAAGTATTCTACTTAATGCGATCATAAATTTGATCTATTGTAAAGCCAAAGAACTTCATCACGTCATTAATAGGGGCCGATCTTCCAAACTCATTGATACTAATCATAATCCCCTCAGGGCCTACATACCTCTCCCAGCCCATAGAGACTCCCGCTTCAATACTTACCCGCTTAGCAGCAGAGCCGCCCATTACCTGTTCTTTATATTGAAAATCTTGATCTTCAAAGAGCCTATGACATGGGAGCGATACTACTCTCACATTTTTCCCCTCACCGATTAACTTTTTCCCCACTTCGATTGCTAATTGGAGTTCAGAACCTGTACCTATTAAAATATAATCAGCAGGTTTTTTTCGATCCTCTTCTAGCACGATATACCCACCTTTCATCGCTCCGTCAGAATCAGTCTCTCTAAATGTTGGTAAAGGCTGTCTTGTTAAAACAAGGGCGACAGGGCTTGTTTTATGTTCTAGAGTCCAAATATAGGCCCTCTTTACCTCATTGGCATCGCCTGGTCTAAAAACATACAAATTTGGCATGGCACGAAGAGCCGCTAAGTGCTCTACCGGCTGATGGGTTGGACCATCTTCCCCTAAACCAATAGAGTCGTGTGTATAAATAAGCACTGTCGGCAAATGGGAGAGGCACCCTAGTCTAATTGCAGGACGGGCATAATCGGAAAAGCAGAAAAAAGTCCCCACCACTGGTCTTAACAGAGTGGTGGCAATTCCATTGGCCATTGCCGTCATGGCAAACTCTCTGATGCCGTAACGGACAATCTTTCCTTCAAAATTTTTAGGAAGAACTGGCTTAGCATTTTTTATGAAAGTAAAATCTGATTCCGATAAATCTGCAGAACCAATGAGTAAATAATCCAATTTTTCTGAAAGGAAATTTAATACCACATTTGACATCTTTCTCCCGGCCATCTTCTCCTCGGTCGGCAGCTTCAAAATCTCCCCTTTTAGCGCTTCAGAGATGTTATGATTCTCCATCTTTAGGTAGAGTTCATACAGATCTGGATGGGCGTTTTTCCACCTTTCAAACATCCCCTTCCACTCATCTTCCTCTTGCTGACACTTTTTTTGCCTCTCTTGAAAAAATTCCCGAACCGATGGCGAGACATAAAAGCTTTCCGAAGGCAATCCCAATTTTTTCTTAGTAGCAACTAACACCTCTTCCCCAAGGGGCGAGCCATGCACTTTACAAGTCCCCTCTTTAGCCGCTGCACCTTTTCCAATGACTGTGTGCAAAATTACTAACAGGGGCTTTTCCCTTTGTTCAGGAAAATTTTGAAACACTCTAGTGATTTCGCCGATATCATTTCCGTCTTTAATGACAACCACATCCCATCCATACGACTTATAACGAAGGACTTGATCATCAGAGCAGCTGTCTTTCCACTCTCCGTCCAAGGTGACGTAGTTCATATCATAAATCAAAATCAAATTATTTAACCCCAGATGCCCAGCAAAAGAAGAGGCCTCACTGGAAACTCCCTCCATCATACACCCATCGCCAGCTAAGCAGACAATTTTATTATTGATAACGGGGAAGCCCTCTCTATTAAATCTATTTTCTAAGATTTTGTAACTCAACGCCATTCCAACAGCATTTGCAATACCCTGCCCGAGCGGACCGGTAGTCGCCTCAACACCAGGAGTATCTTGCATTTCTGGGTGGCCGGGGGTTTTTGACCCAAGCTGTCTAAATTTTTTCAAATCGTCTAGGGAAAGATCGTAACCAGATAGGTGGAGCATGGAGTAGAGAAACATGGAGCCGTGACCTGCCGACAAGACGAATCTATCCCTGTTTAACCAATTAGGGTTCTTAGGGTTATACTTTAAAAACTCCCCCCAAAGATAGGCCCCTATCTCCGCACATCCCATAGGAAGTCCTGGATGACCAGAATTTGCCTTTTGAACACCATCCATCGACAATCCTCTGATTGTTCCGGCAATCTCTTTTAGCATTTCTTCTTCCATATGAGCCCCTTTTATGCTATATTCTGTCCGGCAAATGAAAACTTAGCAAGGGAAAAAAACCATGGATACAAACAATCTTCGGACCAGATTTTTGGACTTTTTTAAGGCTCAGAATCACAGAATCATATCCTCTTCCCCGACCATTCCGCACGAAGATCCTACCATCCTTTTTACCAATGCTGGGATGAATCAATTTAAAACAGTATTCTTAGGCTCTTCAAAGCTCGATTGCACAAGGGCCGCCACCTCTCAAAAGTGCGTAAGGGTGGGAGGAAAGCACAACGATCTTGATAATGTGGGATTTACAACAAGACACCTCACATTTTTTGAAATGCTTGGAAATTTTTCGTTTGCCGACTATTTTAAAGAAGATGCGATCCGATTTGCCTTTGAAGCGACTGCAAATGTCTTTCATCTAGATATAGAAAAACTTTGGGTATCTGTCTATCAAGATGATGATGAGGCATTTGAGATCTGGAAAAAATACCTCCCTGAGAAAAGAATCGTAAGGCTCGGGGCAAAAGATAATTTTTGGTCGATGGGAGATACAGGCCCTTGCGGCCCTTGCACAGAGCTATTATATGACCGTGGAGAAAGCTTTAGCAAGGCAAGATCTCCCCTAGAAGATAGTGAAGGTGAACGCTTTTTTGAATTTTGGAATCTCGTTTTCATGCAATTTAATAAAGAGACCTCTGGGAAAATGCCCCCCCTTCCTAAACCGTGTGTGGACACAGGAATGGGACTAGAAAGAATCGCATCCCTTCTTATAAATAGTACCACAGTTTTCGAAACAGACGTTCTCCGTTCAATTATCGCAAAGACCGAAAACCTTTCAGGTGTTCATTATGAAACAGATAAACCCTCTTTTCATGTAATTGCTGATCACCTTAGGATGCTTGCCTTTACCATCGCAGACGGATCAGTACCTAGCAATTTAGACCGAGGCTACGTTCAGCGTAAAGTGCTAAGGCGGGCCGTTCGTTATGGGAAAAAACTCGGTTTTGACACCCCCTTTCTAGCAAAACTATTCCCCACCCTGTTAGACCTCATGGGGGGAAGCTATCCAGAGCTAAAAGATTCCGAATCAAAAATTTGTGAGATTATCACGCGCGAAGAAGAGGGCTTTTTCCGAACCTTAAAAAAAGGGGGAAACATTTTAGCCAATATCATTGAAGGGGCAACTCAATCCAAGCAAATCAGTGGAGAAGATGCCTTTAAATTAAAAGACACCTACGGCTTCCCTGTTGAAGAAATCCTCCTCATTGCAAAAGACAACGGGCTGAACGTAAATCTCGAATCCTATATGCTCCTCGAAGAGGCTGCTAAAGAGCGCTCAAGAAGTGCACACGTAAAACACTCTCAAGTAGCCCAAGAGAATCAGTTTGCCCATTTTCTTGAAAAAAACGGAGAGTGTGAATTTACTGGTTACGACCATCTCCAAGGGGATGGGACAATTGTCGGAATTCTTTCAGGAGGCCAATTTAGAGATCGACTCGATGCCGGAGAGGAAGGCTCTCTCATCTTAGATATTACACCCTTTTATGGCGAAGGGGGGGGGCAAGTTGGAGACAGCGGCAAAATCACCCACGACAAAGCTCTATTTCATGTAACAAAAGCGACAAAGCCCTACCCAGGAATTATCCTCCACACAGGAAAACTCGAACAGGGGACAATTTTACTAGGAGAGCCGGTTCATGCAGGAGTAACCCACTCAGAGAGAAGCTTAGTGGGGAGAAATCACACTGCGACACACCTTCTCCATTGGGCTCTAGAAAAAGTGCTCGGGCCACACATCCGACAAGCAGGCTCCCTTGTAGATGCAACCAAGCTCCGTTTTGATTTTTCTCACCACAAAGCGATGACTCCTGAGGAAATCAAACAGGTTGAAGAACTTGTGAATGATAAAATCCATCAAAATGGCCCTGTTTCTACTTACACCTCCTCCTACGAGTCGATCAAACAAAAAAACGAAATCAAACAATTTTTTGGGGAAAAATATGGAGCAGAGGTCCGTGTCGTCGATATCGATCATTTTTCAAAAGAGCTTTGCGGGGGGACCCACGTCCGTCATCTTGGAGAAATAGGCCTTTTTAGAATCACCTCGGAAGGGAGCGTTGCAGCAGGTGTCAGGAGAATTGAAGCGGCAACAGGCAAGCAGGCAGAACTATTTATGTATGCAAAAGAAGATCTTTTGAAAGGGTCCATTGCAAGCTTACTAGAAGAACAAAAAAGACTTACAGCCGAAATCAAGGCAATGCGTAAAATTCAAATCGGCCACCTCAGAGAGGAACTTTTTAGCAAAAAGCTGCTCATTAATTCGACACCCGTAATTATCGCAGAGGTCTCAGTCCAAAAAGACGAACTTATGCCCCTTGCAAACGACCTCATGAGCAAACTAGGAGAGGGAGCCCTCCTTCTCGCCACTCAAGGGGAAGGGCGTTGCGGCCTCCTCCTACGGGTGAGTCCCACCCTTATAGCCAAGGGAATCCATGCAAACAAACTCCTCCCAGAAATTTCAGCCCCCATCGGAGGAACGGGCGGAGGGAAACCTGATACTGCCCAATCTGGAGGCAAAGACCCCTCAGCAATTGGCCAATCCCTTGAGCTCGCCCACACCCTTCTAACAAAACTCCTCTAAAAAATTACCCCTCTAGCCCCCTCCATGTTTACAAATTGGAGGGGAGGACTTCTAAGTTTTTCATTAAAAAACTATTTTTAAACTATGGAAAAACCATAAACTTGTGCATAATTATTCCGAAAATAAATTGGAGAATTTATGGATCGCATAAAATATGGACCAAGCATACCCTGCTTTTTAGAGAGGGCTGAAGCCGAGAGTGTGGGGAGGGAAAAAGCTTTCATTTTAGCATACAGGAGCCTCCCTCTAAATGACCTTATCAGTCGGATAGAAAAAGAGCTTGAAAAACAGTCTATAGAGTTTTCAAGATTTACGATCAAAGCCGATCTAATCGGAGTTTTAACAACTGAACCAAAAACATTTACACTAGCATGCTTTAACAAAAGGAGTAGAGATTTTACTATCAACCATTTTACAATAAGATCACTAGAAGATACCCAAGCAGAAATTTCCCTCTTTACAGAGCAAACTTGCAAAAGCCTAACTTTAAGAATCAGTTGATCTAAAAACTCACCTTACAAGCCGTGCAAGATGAGTTAAAACGTGAATCCTATCCCAATTCTCGTAACTGGAATAAATGAATATTTATGCTCAACATGAGTGGTTGTATAACCAGCATCTGTTTGAGTCACTATGTTGTATTCATATCCAAGCGGGGGAACTGGGATGTTGTATCCAAAGTCTACAAAACCCCAATTCCAATCAACACCAATTTTTGTCGTAATAATGGGCTGGACAGTCCTAGTGAATCTCCCTAAAGAGGCAACATTATAACTTGCCCCTCCCCCCCCAAGAACATAACTTTTAAGATGCTTTCCCGAAGTCGCAAGACCCCTAGCAAGGGTGAAATTACCCGTCTGGGCAGCACCCTTGATTTTTTCCTCTCGGTCAAAAATAAAGGCATGGCCGGTATGAAAAATTTCAAAATCATAAAATCCGAGCAAGGCCCCCCGCCTATAAGAGATTCCTACTCCATCAAGTGAAGAGTTTACTTTCATCCCTGTTTGAAAATTCGGGAGAAGGGCATTTGGTTTAAATAGATAAATCTGAGTTTTCGCAGCAGGTCCATTTCTTGAAGAGCTTAACACTAATTGGCTTGCGCAAGCACTTGTTTGGAGAGCAAGAAAAAACAAAAAGACTCTCATGAGACAAAGTTCTCCTTTAGTTTTTTTACCATCTATCTGTATAATAGATCGTCACAATATAGGGAATCAGGAAGTGTTAGAAGGACCTTTTTTTGAAAATTTAAAGGAGAGGGTTTGCAAAGGCGAATCGCTTCTCTTTGAAGGTCTTTGGGAAAGTCCCATGGCCCTTCTGATCCATGCGATTCAAAAATTTTCTTCTAAAAATGTAATTGTAATAAAAAGTGATTCGCACGAAAATCAACTCTTTCAAGACCTCTCTTTTTTCCAGCCTGAAGGCTTACTTGAGCTCCCCTCTTGGGAAGCCCTCCCTGGCGAAGAAATCCCTCCAAGCAGAGACATCATGGGAAGAAGGCTTGAGGTGTTGCATAGATTATCCTCTGCAAAATCGCCCCACATTCTCCTCACCTCCCTTCAATCTTTTTTACAAAAAGTGGTCTCAAGAAAGACTCTCTCCTCCCTATTTTGGAAAATTACGGAGGGGGAGGAAGTCCCCTTTGATGATTTTATTGAAATTTTCACAACACTTGGTTATGAACGCTCTAAATTAGTCGATGACAAAGGAAAATTCGCAGTGCGAGGGGGAATTATTGACGTCTTCCCTATTTCTGAAAAATCGCCGTATCGAATTGAATTTTTTGGCAACGTCGTTGAATCAATCCGTATTTTCGACCCCATGAGCCAACGATCGGCATCAAAAGTTTCCGAAATTACTTTTTCTCACGCAGATGAATATGGCTCCCTCTTAAAAGAGGGACAACTTGAATCCCTACTCGATTATATGCCAGAGGCCGTTGTTATCTTTGAAGACCTTCTAGCCTGCGAAGATCACTTCGTTCAACTCAAAGAGCTCGCTGGCTTTAAGTCTCGATTTTTTGCAGATTTTCACACGTTTCTAGAGGAGAAGAGGCAAAAGATCTATTTCTCCAAACACCCTATAGAAAATGATATGTTTGGCAAAAAGCTCTCCTTTACCAAATGCCCTACCCCCTTTTACACCATCGATATCACAAATCTTAACCCTCAAGCAGCCCCTATTTTTTTAGTCGAAGGGGAAAAAGAGGAGGCCTCCGTAAGAGCCTCTCTTGCCCCACTTCCAGAAAACTCAAAATTTATTCAGGGGTATCTCTCTAGCGGTTTTGGTTTTGACAAAACCACCTTTATCCCCTTTACAGAATTTTCTCACAGGCCAAAACTGCGAAGCACCGCCTGGCGCTCTACCTACCAAACCCCCCTTTCCGATTTCCATGACTTGGCCCCTGGGGATTTTGTCGTCCATTTTCACAGCGGAATTGGTAAGTTTCTAGGGATTGAAAAACAGAAAAATCACCTAGGGATCGAAGATGAGTTTTTCATTATTGAGTACGCAGGAAATAGCAAACTCTACGCCCCCGCATCACAATCTCACCTAATTTCTAGATTTATAGGAGCTGGGGAAGAAAAGCCTGTCCTCAACAAACTAGGGACAAACAATTGGGCAAAAACAAAAGTTAAGGCGCAGCAAGCCATCCTTGGTTACGCAAAAGACTTATTGCACATGCAAGCCGAGAGAAAAATCAAAGGGGGTTTTGCCTGCCCGCCTGATAGCGCCGAAATTGAAGCTTTTGAAAAAGCGTTCCCCTTTCATGCAACCGAAGACCAACTTCGTGCGGTTTCAGAAATTCATGGAGACCTAATGACCCCTGAGTCTATGGAACGCCTTCTTTGCGGCGATGTCGGTTATGGAAAAACTGAAGTGGCCATGCGTTCCGCTTTTAAAATGGTTGCTGACGGGAAAAAACAGGTTGCTGTACTAGTCCCTACCACGGTTCTTGCCCTACAACATTACGAATCCTTTAAAGAGCGAATGGCCCTTTTTCCAGTAAATATCGCCCTTGTCTCTAGATTCCAAACCGCTAAAGAGAATAAAGAGACGTTGTTAAAACTTGCCGAAGGGAAGGTCGATATTTTAATTGGCACCCACCGGATGATTGGAAGCGACGTTCTCTTCAAAGATTTAGGTCTAGTAATCATCGATGAAGAACAGCGTTTTGGCGTCCGAGCAAAAGAGAAATTAAAAGCGTTCCAAACAGGGGTTCACTCTCTAAGCATGAGCGCAACACCGATCCCAAGAACCCTGTATCTATCTTTGGTTGGTGCAAGAAAACTCTCTGTCATCAACTCCCCCCCTCAAGATCGACTCCCCATTAAAAGCATGCTTGTTGAAAGAGAGGAATCTCTAATTAAAAACGCCATCTTGCGCGAACTTTCTAGAGACGGACAGGTTTTTTTCATTCACAACCGGGTCGATTCGATCTACAAAGTAGCAGACGACCTAGAGAAATTAGTCCCTGCAGCTAAGGTAGGAGTGGTTCATGGTCAAATGGAAAGCAACCAAATTGATGATGTCTTTCACGCATTTAAACACGGAGAGCTCAACGTCCTTGTGGCAACTACTATCATCGAAAACGGCCTCGACATCCCAAACGCAAACACCATCTTCATAGACCGAGCCGACACCTTTGGCATCTCTGATTTATACCAGCTTCGAGGACGTGTCGGGAGATGGAATAAGACAGCATACGCCTATTTTATGATCCCAAAACAGAGGCAACTTCCAGAAATTTCTCAAAAGCGACTCAATGCCCTTGTCGAAACTTCAGGCTTTGGCGGGGGGATGAAACTTGCCATGCGAGATCTTGAACTGCGAGGGGCGGGAGACATCCTTGGTGTTCAACAGTCAGGGCACGTCTCAAGCATCGGCTTCCACCTCTACTGCAAACTCCTCAAAAGAGCGATAGAAGCACTTAAAAACGAGTCGCCTACCTCATTCCTTGAGACCAAACTCGAGTTCGCCTACGACGCAAAACTCTCAGCTGAGTACATCCCAGACTCCTCTCTCCGCCTGGAAATTTATCACCGCCTTGGTGAGGCTTCATCCAACCAAGACGTCGAATCGATCTTTGAAGAACTCAAAGATCGATTTGGAAAATTCCCCTCCTGCGTCCTCTGGCTCTACCACATGACACGGATCCGAATTTTCGCCAATAAACAAGGCTACACCTCATTGAAATTCCTCAACCAAACCCTTGCCACCGAGCACACCACCCTCCCCCCAAAATCGTTTCTCCTCCCCCCTCAAACCAATCCCGCCACACTTGAAGCCCTCGTGACAAATCTCCTCACAAAAAAATAGCCTATCTTCAAGCTCTCCACAATTTAAAAAACTTTCAATATTAATCTGCGCAGAATATTATTATGAAATCGAAAATAATAATAAAATAAATATGAAATATATAATAAATCACAGATATAAAATCATACACTCGATTAAAGTGGTCATCAGCTCTATTTTAAGCATTTGCGAGCGAGGTAGATCTAAAGACTTAAGCTCTAAGCTCGATTTGCTTATGAAATTAACTCCAGAATTAAAAGTAATGATGGCCCCCCCGTTCGGAGAAAAAATGAACGGGCACTTAAAAAAACTTCACTCCGATGTCGAGGAGCTCCTCCTTTTGCCAGATGACTTTGAAAAAAAGGGGAATAAAATTATTCAAGCGATCAAACCTCTGTTACAAGAGATAGATCCCTTTCATTTTAGCGAAGATGAGACTCCAAATATTCGAAGATCTCAAATTGTAGAGTTACTCCAAAATCTCCAAATCTATCTCCAGAGGACGATTTTAAATCTTCAAGGACGAGCTACCTCCCTTTTTGATGAGAAACAGGTGATTGGGGAAATGATCAGTGAACTCGATTTAATTTCCCTAGAACCGTTTGAGGAAAAAGAGAAGCAAGTGATGGAAGAGCTTTTTTCACTTTACCTAATTTACAATGAAGAACCCACTCTTTCCCATGCTCAAATGCTTCTTTCTCAAGCAATTTATGCAGAAACTGCCTTTAAAGCTGAAAAAAAGAATAAGAAATAATCGCCTTTTAATCTATATTGTTTCTTAACAAATAGTTTTAGAAAAGAGGAGTTTCCCCTATGCAAGCGCTCTGCTGTAGCCATCTTCGATGGATCGCGCCCTCCTTGACTCAGTGCCGCTTCGATCGGCATTGGCGAGACAAGGTAATGCTAACAGGACTTATCACAACAGTTGCAGCTGCTACAATTTCGATTTTTCAGGGGGCATTTTTTTCCACCGCTCTTATTTTATCTGCAGGAGGTGTTATCGCATTTGGAGGACACTATGTGATGCTCTATGCAAATATGGAGGCGCTTAAAACCCAAATCACCGATCTTGAATCTCAAGTAACGAATTTTTCCCGTGAAAATGACCGTCTTGCCCAACAAATAATAGCCAACCAAGAGCTCTATGAAACCGCTGCAGATAGGCTGGGGGAAGCGTTTCGCAATCTTCGAGCCGTTTATGCCGAGATCAATGAGGCTCAAGAGCAACTTAGAGACCTGATTCGCTCTCAATCTTCGATCCACGCTACCATTGAGTCAGAAACTAGACATCTTCATAAAGTACGTGAAGACCTAGGTGAGGAAGTAACAAAACTTAAAAGAATCACTACCATTTTACTCCGCTTAGCCCCTATGCCCATACCAGATAACTTTCAAGCCCTCCTCCAGGAGTTACAAGAAGCTGGGTTTTTTCTTGTAGAAAATGTGTAGAATGCTCGATAATGTCTCCAAAACAAATAGGTGGATTCTATGACAGAAATCGAATCAGGCCAAGTCCGTAAGGGAATGAAGGTCGAATTGGAAAACAACCCTTATAACGTTGTTACTGTAGACCTTGTGAAACCAGGCAAAGGCCAAGCATTTGCAAGGATCCGTTTAAAAAATTTGAAAACAGGCGCTCTTATTGAGAAAACTTTCAAATCCAACGAAAAACTCTCCCTTGCCGATGTCGAAGAGATGAAAATGAGACTTCTATTCAAAGATGCCGATGGCGCTACTTTTATGAATGAAGACACCTTCGATCAAATCATGATTCCGATGAGCCTTATTGGAGACCAAGTAGTTTGGCTAATGGAAGAGCTCCTCTATAGTATTGTCTTTTATCGAGGCGAAGCGGTAGACTTTTTACCTCCAACATTTATGGAAATGGTGATTACAGAGACCGCTCCCGGAGCAAGAGGCGACACTTCTGGCAGAGTTTTAAAACCAGCAAAAACCGAAACCGGAGCCGAGATCCCCGTCCCTATTTTCGTCTGCGAAGGAGACAAAATCAAAGTTGACACAAGAACAACAGAATACGTTAGTCGGGTTTAGAGCACACTTTTTTAAAAAAGTTCGTTCATTTTTTGATGCTAGAGGATCTACCGAAGTTGATCCTCCAGCTATGAGCAGATTTGCTCCTATCGACGCCTACATTGATCCCTTTCAGACAACAGACGGTAGATTTCTCCACACATCCCCTGAATATGCGATGAAACGGCTGTTAGCCGATGGTTCTGGAGACATTTTCTTTCTAGGGCACACCTTTCGAAAGGAGGAGTCGGGCTCCCGCCATAACCCTGAATTCACAATGTGCGAATGGTACAAGACGGAGACCGAAGAGAGCCTCTTTCTAGAAGAAGTTGCAGAATTTATCTCCCTCTTTCTCGGCCCCCTTCCCTTGGAAATACTGACATACGATCAAGCCTACTATCTATATGCAAAACCTTCAAACATAAACACTTCTAGCTGGAGCGAGGAGGAAAAAAGACACTACATCTGGGCAGATTCCGTAGAACCCAATCTAGGGAAGGACAAACTCACCCTCATCACAAATTTCCCTGCAGAGGATGCCGCCCTTGCCACCACAACGATTGTTGGCGGCAAAGAAGTAGCCCAGCGCTACGAGTATTTCTACCAAGGGATCGAACTCGGAAATGGGTTTTGCGAACTCACAGACCCCCTGATTCAAAAAGGGCGCTTTGAAGAGGCAAACAGAAAGCGAAGTCTAGCAAATAAACCCCCCCTCCCCTTAGACACATTCCTCCTCTCAGCCCTTGAAAAGGGGCTCCCCCCATCCACCTACGGAATTGCTATGGGTTTTGATCGCCTTGTTATGCTCGCTCTAAAAAAGAAAACCCTTGCGGAAGTTCTCCCCTTTCCCGACACACTAATCTAATAAAACTATAATTTTTAACAGTAATCTTTATCAAAAGGAAAATCATGACACTCTCTATCACAGGAGCTAGCTACAATCTAACATGCAAGCTCACACCAATTTATGGCGGTTGCAAAGACAGACCCACCTTGCGGGCATCTGACACCTCTAACTCAGAATTATGCACAGCATGGACGCTGGGAAGCGGAGTCATGGGAGGCTTAGGAGGCGGGCTGAAAATCCCCTTTATGTATGAAATAATTAGCCCAATTTTCTGCGGCGTAGCGACAATATTTTGCTGCCTCAGCAAAGGCTGCCCAGTTCCAACTTGCCAATTCACCCTAACTCCACCACCTCTCCAGATGGAACCAGGAGAAGCTCCGCCTCAAGCTCCAGAGCAAGCTCTTCCAGAGGCTCTCCCGGAAACTCCAAGACAAACTCCTCCAACAGTTCTGCCAGAAGAAGGGCACCTAGGAGCTCCTAAAACGATTTAACCCCCCTTCCCCCTATCTGTGCAGGTTCCGCTCGCCTTTCCGTAGGGAATTCCCGAGGTTTGAACTAATTTAAACCCGGCCTACGGACATGGCAGACCTTTTAAAAGGGAGCCTGCCTCCCTTCGATTCTCTGTTACCGAATCTTTTACACTAGTTCCAATTTAGCCCCTGCAACAAACCCTGGTGATAAACCCCTCCTTTTTTAATTGTTTTATCCTTCCATCACTCTATCCTTGCTGATCCCTCTTGTTTTAAATCTGCCAAATATCGCGCAACCCATTTATTATTAGAATAATAAATCGAGAGACCGGCTGGGTTATGTCGTAATTATTGATTTCAAAAACAAATTATGATATAATTATTTTATAATATTTCTCTTAGACCTCATTCGTATTAATTAATAATATTAACATAAGGAGTTTTCATGGCCAACCCTGTAGCATCAGACATGTATTCAGTACTCGAACATGGGGGACCTACCGAATTCGAAGGGGATCCAGCCAAGGCGCTCCAAAAAAGTTTGTTTGATTTAGCGAAACAACTTTCAGATTTAGTTCATGACCAATTTCATTTGCTCCCTGCAGCGACCGGCAACTTAAGACCTACCTTTACAGACGAGCTACGGACGTTCCCTCGCTAATGTAAAAAGCTCTCCTACTAACCGAAATTTCTCACCAATACCCAGCGCCTCCACATCTATCAATCTGAAAATGAGTTGGATAACCATCTTTTAAAACTCAGATTAATAGACTTTTTCTGAGCCGGAGAAGTGGAGGGGGCGGCTACGCCCTACTGCAAAAGATTTTTTAGAGATACGGAGGCTGGGGGCCGCTTGCCTCCGTTTATGCTCCGCCTTATAAATACGCTGGACCACAAAAGTGACATCCTCCTCTCTGATTTGGTAGACTTTTGCAATCTCTTGAATGGTCAAATACTCCTCAACATATCCCCGAATCACTTTATCGATCAGCTCGTAGGGGGGGAGGGTGTCTGAATCTTTTTGGTGGTGACGGAGCTCGGCAGAGGGGGCCTTTTCCAAGATGCGCTGGGGGATGATCTCCCGCTCCCGATTGATCCAACGTGCTAATTGATAACACTCTGTCTTCAATACATCCCCTATCACACAAAGGGCGCCACACATATCGCCGTAGAGGGTGCAATAGCCTAAAGCAAGCTCACTCTTATTCCCGGTGCATAGAACAAGGGCGCGGAATTTGTTCGAAAAGGCCATCAAAATCATTCCCCGGATTCTTGCCTGAATATTTTCTTCGGTAACATCCTCTTCTTCCTCTTTAAAATAGGGGGCGAGGCCGTCTAAAAAATTTTGATACAAGGGATCTATGTCAATTTGTTTAAACTCGATCCCTAAATTTTTTGCCAATTGTTTTGCATCTTCATAGCTTTCAGGGGAGGAGAATCTAGTAGGCATATAGATTCCATGGACATTCTCGTTTCCAAGAGCCTCCTTAGCAATCGCTGCCACAAGAGCCGAGTCTATCCCCCCGGAAAGACCAATCAAAGCTCTAGTCTGCCCCGATTTTTTAAAATAGTCAGAGACCCCCAGCTTGAGCGCCGAGAACATATCATACATCGGATCGTGCTCAAAGGAGAGTACGTTCCCCCTCGAATTCAAATCGACAATCATATAATCCTCTTGGAACCCCTTTGCAACTTGTTTGAGACTCCCCTCCTTATCGACAAATAGGCTGTAGCCGTCAAAAACAACAGGGCCGTTGGCCCCAACTTGGCAACTGTAAACAACAGGACAATGAAGTGTCTTTGCAGCAGCCCTGCACACTTGGACCCGAATATCAGCTTTCCTAGACTGGAAGGGGGAGGCGGTCAAATTAAACAAAATATCGGGCTTATAAACAACAAGCTCTTTAACAGGGTCCCAAGGGTAAGAGGTCCCAGAAATCTCCTCTCCCGCATTTTGCCACATGTCCTCACAAATTAGGACGGCAATTTTAACCCCTTTAACAAGAAAAACTTGAACATGCTTTCCCCGAGAGAAATACCTCCTTTCATCAAAAACGTCGTAGGTTGGTAAAAGCCATTTATCGTGAAACCCCAAAAGCTGGCCGTCAGAGATCACCGCCGCGCTGTTCAATAAATCTTTCTCCTCTTTGGCTGGGTTTTTCCTCACTAACCCCACCACTGCACAAATACCTACTGACGCCTTAACAATCAGATCAAGAGCGCTTTCCATATCTTCAATAAAATTTTTATGCAAAACCATGTCCTGGGGCGCGTAGCCACAGAGAGTCATCTCGGGAAATCCAACAATATCAACTCCCTGAGATTTAGCTACTTCAAGCGCATCTACCACTTTTTTTGTGTTTCCCGCAATATCTCCAATGACTGGATTTAACTGTGCTACCATGATCTTCATACCTTTGGTATAACAATAAAAGATTTTACTAGTCCACAAATAGACGCTCCTTTATCATATTTCTCATGTCTAAAACTCACGAACACTGGGCAAGCAGGCTTGGATTCATCATGGCGACAGCCGGCTCAGCAGTCGGGCTAGGCAGTCTCTGGAGATTCCCCTACATTGCAGGCGAAAATGGCGGAGGGGCGTTTGTCCTTCTCTACCTTCTTTTTACATTTGGAATTGGCCTCCCTGTTTTTATTGGGGAATTAATCATCGGGAGAAAAACCCAAAAAAGTGCCGTTCTAGGATATGCCGAAATGACCGGAGGATCCTCCAACTGGCGAATTCTAGGTTGGCTAAACGTTATCACTTGTTTGATCATTCTCTCCTACTACAGCGTTGTATCAGGTTGGTGCTTAAGCTATTCACTCATGTCTCTTAACCAATTCACCCTCGGGAAAAATCCGGCCGAAATCAAACAGACTTTTGACACCCTCTTTGCCTCACCTGGGATCAACATCCTCTGGTTTGCCCTCTTCCTCCTCATGAACGTGGGGATCATCATGAGCGGAGTGAGAAAAGGGATCGAACACTGGTCTAAAATATTAATGCCCGCCCTCTTTATCATCCTAATTGGCCTCTTTTGCTACTCCCTTACCCTACCTGGCTTCAATGAAGCGTTCAAATTTGTATTTGTACCAAATTTTGCAAAATTATCGGCTTCAGCAGTCCTCAACGCCCTCGGAATGGCATTTTTTACCTTAAGTGTAAGCCTTGGAATCATAGTGACTTACGGAAGCTACATGCACAGAGAAGACAACATTCCGTACAACTCGTTTATCATCACAATCATGACAGTCTTTGTCTCCCTGATTGCAGCCCTAATCACCTTTCCCATCGTCTTTTCTGCAAACCTTCCCCCAGAATCGGGACCTGGCCTTGTTTTTCAAACCTTGCCTATTTTATTTGCACAAATCCCTGCAGCTAAGTTAATTTCTACAGTCTTTTTCCTCCTCTTGCTTTTTGCCGCTCTAACTTCGACCATGTCCCTTCTTGAAGTCCTTGTAGCAAACGTCATTGAAGTTTGGGAGATCTCGAGAAAAAAGGCTACCTTTCTGGCCGCATCTCTCACTTTTATCGTAGGCATTCCAAGCGCCCTTTCGGGGTCTAAAACACTCTTTCCCCAGTGGGAAGCAATTTACGGAAAAAACTTTTTTGATACGGTAAGTTATTTAACAGCCAGCTGGTTTATGCCCCTTGCAGGACTTTTTGTAACCATTTTAATTGGCTGGAAAATGAAGCGTGCAGATGCCCTTGAAGAGTTTGGTCACGGATGTGTGCATAAATTTTTTGCAAAACCTTGGCTCTTCTTGATAAAATGGGTCTGCCCTGCTATTGTCCTAATCATAATACTACAAGAATCAGGTCTTTTAAATTTTATGAGGTAACCATGAAGTCACAACTTAAAATTCATAGTGAAAACATTTTACCAATCATCAAACAGTGGCTCTACTCTGATAAGGACATCTTCATCAGAGAGCTTGTTTCCAATGCTACAGATGCCATACAAAAACTTGTCCTCTTAAATCAAGCAGAGCCCCCCTTCCGAATCGATGTCAAAATCGACAAAGAGGCTAAAACAATCACAGTTTCAGACAATGGTATCGGGATGACAGCCGATGAGGTGGAGACCTACATTTGCCAAATCGCCTTCTCGGGCGCTGAAGAATTTGTACAAAAATATTCTCACGACAAAGATCAATTTATCGGACATTTTGGCCTCGGGTTTTACTCCGCATTTATGATCAGCTCAACTGTCGAAATTCAGACAAAATCGTACCTTGAAGGGACTCCCGCAGCGCACTGGATTTCAGACGGCTCCTCCTCCTACGATCTAGAAGTGGGAACCAGAGAGACAAGAGGGACCGATATCATCCTCCATGTCCAAGATGAAGAGTACTTAGAAGATGGCAAAATTGAAGAGATTCTGCGCACATACTGCTCCTTCCTCCCCTTCCCTATCTACATCAATGACGCAGAAATTAACAACAAACCCCCTCTCTGGTTAAAAAAACCAAACGAGTGCACAGACGAAGAGTATCTCGAATTTTATAGAAACCTCTATCCCGCAGAGCCCGATCCAATTTTTTGGGTCCACCTCCAAATCGACCACCCCTTCAACCTCAAAACCATCCTCTTTTTTCCAAAAATCACCCCACGATTCGACTTCCACTCCTCAAACATCAAACTGTACTGCAATCGAGTCTTCGTGACAGACAACTGCAAAGACCTATTTCCCAATTACTTGACAGTTTTGCGCGGCGCCATAGATAGCATCGACATCCCCTTGAACGTCTCCAGAAGCTACCTCCAAAAAGATGCCCACGTGAAAAAACTCTCCACTCACATCTCTAAGAAAATCGGAGATAAGCTCTCTAGCCTCTACTTAGAAGATCGAGAGAAATTCATCTCTTACTGGCCTGATATTGAGATGATTGTGAAGTATGGCATCTTGCAAGATGAGAAGTTTTATGAAAAGGCAAAATCTTTCCTCCTCTGGAAAACCCTTGAGGGGAGCTGGACCACCCTGGAAGAGTACCTCGCTGCTACCCCAGAAAAAATTTACTACACCCCAGAAGAGGCAAAAGACTCTCAATTTCTAGCACTCTACAGAGAGAAAAACATCCCTGTTATCCTCTCCAAAGGGCCCCTTGATAGCGCGCTCTTCAATTTTATCGAACAAAAAATCGATGCAAAATTTCAGCGCATTGACAGCAAAATTGATAACGCCCTGCTCGATGAATCCAAAGAGAAGGTGTTGCTGGATGCAGAGGGGAAATCGGAGGCCAGTAAAATTGCGAGCGATTTCGAAGCGCTTCTAGGTCAAGAGGGTGTAACAGTTGAGGCAAAAAGTTTAGCCACAGCCTCTATCCCCGCTTTCATTATGATTGATGAGCAGGCAAGAAGATTCCGCGACTACTTCCTCCTTACCCAAAAAGAGCTCCCCAAGACACCCTTTGGCGGACAAACACTTGTGATTAACACCAACAGCTCTCTCATCTCTAAAATACTCGCCCTTAAAGAGAAAGACGCCCCTCTGGCGACACAACT
Source organism: uncultured Chlamydiae bacterium (assembly GCA_937996705.1). GTDB lineage: Bacteria > Chlamydiota > Chlamydiia > Chlamydiales > 2-12-FULL-49-11 > VGMD01. Next base: position 12,471 of record CALKUQ010000047.1, on the reverse strand, counting down.
CTCTAAGCAGATCTACGACCTCTCCCTTTTAAACCAAAAAGAGCTCCATCCGGAGAATCTCACACCGTTTATCAACCAAACAACAGCCCTGATCGAAGCACTCGCCTCTAAGATATCGTAACGAAAACAATCCTTTGATTTCCCAAAACAGCAAAATAGACGTTTTGGGAAATCAAAAAGATTTCAATTTTTCAAATACTCTCACTCTACTAAGCTGCGCTTAACGGCTCCTCCCCACTCTCTTCCATAACGAGAAGGTTCCCCTCTCTCTCTGCAACCCTCTCTCTCTGCCCCTCTGCTTCGCGGAGCCTTAAGATATAGGTGTTTAATACTAAGTCAAATGCCTTTTTAGCAGCCCCCGCTATCCTTCCAGAAACATACTGCTTAGGCTTTGCATAAGCTTTGCAACCCGCCCTCTTCCAAGTGTGGTAATCCCCTGCCATCTGGTCCATCTTTACATGGAACTTCTCCTGAAACCGGGGCGCATCCCCTAACTGGAAAAGATCCTTGCCCGATACAACCATATAAAGAGCATGCTTGACAACCCTCTCGTGCTTCGCCAGCTCTCTCTTAAGATCCTCAGGAACAACAACATCTAACTTAATATAAAAATCCTTCATAAACTCTGATATCTTCAACATAGGTAACATCCCTTTTATTATACCCAGCACCCTTACAAAAGCGCTGATATTTCACTCTATAATTAATTTCCATAATTAATTCAAAGTATTTTTAGAGATATTAATTATGAAATAAATCATATCCTACTGAAAAACAGGGCACTGATAATACCTTATAGATTGATAATTAATTTTAATTATGATATAATTATTTTATTTGCAAAGTAATCTTAGAGAGGTTTTTGTGACAAGTCCAACTAGCGGTTCAAATCCCACCTACATTCTTCAGGGAATCACCTACTCAAACCCCGCTGCAAGCTCATGGCCTCAAACCACTTCGACCCAAGAAGACCTTTCAAAAGCGGTTGCCCCCTATTTTAATTTTATCCAGGCGACTCAAACCTTTCAACGTTGTTTGACCCATCATAGGGCAACTCTAGCCACAACCCGTTTTCATGTAGATGCAAACGGCGCATCTATAGAGCTAGACGGAGGCACTATAATTCCACTCGAGAGACTCTCCAATAGTGGACATCCCAAAGAGCGAGCCACAATTTACGCTGCCTCCCAAGCCATGCTCGAAGCTGCGCGGAAGATTTTTGCCAGCGCCCTCCAGCCACCCCCACCTGCCCCTCATCACTGCCCCCAAGCACCCATCCCTACAGGACCCCCCCAACCTGGTCACACACTTGAAAGCCAAGCTGAGACAATTGCGAGGCTCGAGATCGATTTACAAGCCAGCCAAGCTGAAACACACGCAGCAAGAGAAGAGGTTCAGCGTGTTAGGCAAGCTCTTGAAGAAAAAACCTTAAGTGCCAGACGCTTAGAAAGCGCTCTTGCAGGGAAAGAGGCTGAGCTCCAGTACTTACGATCTCATAATGAAAGCTTACAGAATTCAATTGAGACGCTAACTGGCGAAAACAGGACACTACAACGGGATGGAGGCGCACTAGATCAGGCTCGGAGAGAATTGGATAGAGTGTTAGCGGAAAATACTCGTTTGAATCGAGAAATAGGCGCTTTAGAAGAGAGGTTACGAACTCTTGAGGGTGTAGAGCGAAGAAATGAAGGTCAGGCAGCAGAATTAAGGGCTTTACAAGAGACCCTACAACCTCTTACTTCTCAAAAGGATGCAGTGGATGCCGAGCTTCGGGCAAGTCAAGCGCGAGTTGCTCAACTAGAGGCTGCAAATGCAGAGCAAGCTGCTAGCATACAAGATCTAACGACAGAAAGGGATGGTCTTGTTTCTAGGTTAGATCGATTAGAGAGCGATTTACAAGAGTCGAGAGCGACAGTCTCAAGTCTTACAGCTCGAAATTCCAGTTTATCAGCTGAACTAGAAGCACTCCGTCAGCAAGAACAGAGCTCGCAAGCCCAAATAGGAGTTTTAGAAGCTGAAAAAAGGGATTTAGAAGCCCGAATTCAAGAGCAGGAAGCTTCAATAGCTGAAATTCAGCAATCACTAGAACAACTTCAAGCAAATAATTCTGCTACAGAGGCTCAAGTTACCCAACTAGAACGTGTATTAAGGCTCCCAGATCAATCCTCGAAACCCATCCAGGAGCGATTAAGAGATATAATAGCAATTGCAACACCCTATATTTCTGAGTTCCTGGCACAAAAAGGCAAACTAGCCAGAAAAACTGCGAAACTAACAAACTTGAGAGAAGCTCATTCAGGAGTCGAAGCCAGGAGGATAGCTTTAGAATCAGAGCTTGGACCGCTGCGCGAGGAACTAAGGAATGCAATAGATTCTGTTGCGACAATGGCTCGAGAAAAGAGCGATTTGCAGAGTACCTTAGCGACTCTTAGACAGGAATTGAGTTCGCAAAGAGGAAGAATAGCGGATCAAGAAGCTACTATAGCTGGGCTTCAAGGCGATCTAGCACGCTTAGACTCAGAGAATCAATCGATTAGATCTCAGTTAGCTGAAAAAATTGCAGAAGCAAGCAGACTCACTAGATTATTAGCGTCCAAAACGGCCAAGGTCACTGATCTCGAAACCTTGACTGGCGAGCAACGAGCGGCGTTAGGAGAGATGCGAAAGATTTACGACGCCCTGACCTCTGAAGTAACTCTTCTCCGCGAGCGTAATACGGCCCTTAATCAAGGTTTTCAAATTCTGTACCCCCGTTACCAAGAACTTACTAGGGAATTAGAGCAAATTAGAGAAGCAGGCGCACTTACAAAAGAGCAGCTTTCTCTTCTTGAGGGCAAATTAGGTCTTGAGACCAACCCTTCGAAAACTGATAGAGAAAGGCTTGAAACTATACGTAGAACAGCTGACGTCTATCTTGCCGAGTTTCAGTCTCAACGCAGTGCACTCGGGGACAGTGAGCGAGAACTAGCTGCCAAACAGAGGCAAATGGAAGCTATTGAAGCCCAGCTTCTTGCTAAAGAGGCTAATCTTGCACAGAGCAGCCAAGATCTTGCTAGCTCGCAAGCCTCTGTTAGAGAGCTAACCGCTCATAACAGGACTCTTCAAGGAGACTTAGCAGCTCTTCAACAGCGTCTTGCTAACAACGAGGCAACTAGGTCAGCTCAAGAGAGGGAAATTGCCGCCCTCAGAGGGGAAAATTCAGCCCTTAGAGCTAGTCTAGAACGTTTAACAAAAGAAAACAGCGACCTTTCAGCTCAGATCGCTCTAAAATCTCAACAACTGTCAGGCCAAACTGAAGAAATCGCAAGAAACAGAACTGAAATCTCTAAACTGAAAGGAGTTAAATCATCTCAAGCGGAAAAGTTGGAAAGTTTGGATAAAATTCTCAGAAAAGTCGGAAAAAAAGTAGCTGATCTCAATCGTGATAACAAATTGCTTACTCTCCGATCCAAAGAAATGACCGCCACTAATACAATAATTGAGGATAAGTTAGCTCAATTTGGACGAGCAGATGTTGATACAAAAAGAGAACTTACCGCGCTCGAGGCGATTCTAGAGATCCCCCCTCCGACTGGAAAAAGCGATGCAGAAAGACTTGCATCCATACGCGAAAAGGCAAGTATCTACCAGATAAATTTATCGAAGCAAACCGATGAATTAGAACAAAATCGCCGAGCTCTAGGTATCGAGCGGGAGCAACTAGCAACTCTTACAGCGCAATTTCAAGCTCAAGCTGAGGCTCTTAGATCTACCCAAGCTCAACTTATTGAAGCCGAAGCATCTGTTGCGCAAAAAGACGATGAAAATAGTCAGCTCAGAGATCAAGTAGCGTCTCTTCAAGAAGCACTCGCTCAAAATCGATTGCGTATAGCTCAACAAGCAGACCAAATCCGCTCTATTGAAGAGGAAAGAAATCAGCTAGCGCAAAGAATTCAAGAGATTGAAGGATCCCTAGCTAGTGCGACGGAAGCTCTAGCTCGAGCAGTGGAGAGAAACGCAACCCTTGAGGCTGAAAATCAACAACTACATTCTCAACTAGAGGAAAGTGAGTCAGAACTCGCTAGACTTACTGGGTCAGAATCTGAAAAAGGGCTAAAAGTTAGACAACTAGAGGCTCAAATTCAGGCTTTGCAGGTAGATCTCTCCACCCGCCGAAGAGACGAAGGGGCGCTAGGCCGATTAGAATTGAGTGTGTTGGGAGTGGCGCAGACAGGCACCCAAGGGGAGCGACTTGATCAACTCTACACTTTTGCAGCAAGGGTAAAAGAGGAATTTAGCAGACTAGGGGCAGAGTTAGCTGCTAAACAAGAAGAGATTGCTCGCCTACGCCCTGCATTAGCAAAGACACACAGCGCTCGGTTAGCTGCAGAAAGATTGGTTAAGGACCTTCAACAAGATCTAATATTCCAAGCAAATGGTGCTGAAGCTCAATATAAAGATTTTCAGGATCAATTAGTTCGAGCAAGGGAAGAAAATGAGGTTCTTGCTAAGCGCTTAAGGAAAGAAACTAGAACGAATAGAGATCAACTTCTTACTCAAATACAAGCAAACCAAGAACGTATAGCCGAACTAGACACTGCAGTTAGTCGACTCGAAGCGGCTCTATCCGACCAAGCAGAACAATTTCAAGCTGAAAAGTCGAGGCTTGAAGCTGAAGTTGCTCATCTTCAGAGGGTAGCGACTGCAACAGCAATTGAGATTCACTCGAAAGAAACTAGTCTTAATGAGTTTAGAAAAATGATTACTAGCTTAACAACTGAAGCACGACGTAACGACACCCTTTACAGGAAGATTGCACAAGAGGTATCAGAACTTAGAGCGCTCCACAAAGCCCATCTCGCGGATACCCCGACGATTGAGGAGCTTCAAAAGGAACTTGTTGAATTAATGGAAAAAACATCGGTCGAAATTTCCAAGCTTAAAAGCAGCAGCCAAACCCAAGAAAAAATAATTGGATTCCGAAATGCTCAAATCGCCCAGCTCCAAACGATCATTTCTATTCATGAGGGTGAAATCCGTGCAAGAGATGGCAAAATCAGCCACCTTGAAATAGCGCTAGAGGCAGCCCGCGCTTTACTCAGCGCCCAAGATAGAACCCAAGCAGAGGATAAAGCAGCTTACGAGGCACAATTAGCCCTGTTTCAGAAAAGGGAAGCTGAACTGACTAGCAAGCTTGAAGAACTACAAGGAATTGAGCGAAAGCTACTCGATACTCAGCTTACGCTAAGGACTCAGCAGGGCCGTATAGCTGATATGGGTAGATGGGCAATAGAAGACCAAGATACTTATCGGTTGTCATTAGACCAAAAAACTAGGGAAATTGAAGAACTTACAGCTAAACAGGATGATTTACATAGAGAGCTTTTCAAAAAACGTAGAGAAGTGAGAGAGTTAACACGCTCTAACCAAGATGAAGTTGCCACACTTATTCAAAAGTATGATAGGGCACAACACTCGATAACGGCTACCTTTCAAACCCAAATGGAAGAAGTTCGTGCTGCTAATGCAGCTCTTCTACTCCAGGTCACTGAAAAAACAAGTGAGATCAGCGCTCTAGAAGGTAAATTACAAGCCCTTCAAAAAGAATTAGCTGAAAGACCTAGAGCAGATTTTCTTGAAGCAAAGCAAAAAGAAATCGAAGACGCTCGTAGCGAGAAAGCTGCTGCTCTTGCAAAGGCCGCAAGTCAAATCGAAGCTCTAGAACTTCAACTAATCCAAGCACGTGCGCAAAATACCAGCAATGAGAAAGCTATACACAGGCTGGAAAGTACTATATCAACGCTTAGGTTACACATCCAACATTCAGAAGAAAGAGAAGCTCTCCTTGTAAGACATGGTGAGGAAAAGAGTATTATAATCCAAGACCTACAAGAAAAATTGAGAGAATTAAAAGAAGCACTAAGGACCGTAACAAAGGAAAAAAACGTAGCAGAATCTTTAGAGAAATATTCCTTGAATCAATTAGAAGAAAAAACGAGAGAATTAGCCGAGGCTCAAATCGAACTTGAACGACTAACAGATGAGCAGAGAAGAACCGAGAGAGCCAATCAAGGGCTATCTCAAGAAATTAGGGAATTACAGGAGCAAAAAGAGACTGCAACTAAAGAGTTAGCAGATCTGGAAAGGCGTATTCTAGGGGCTGCCAAAGCTCTTACAGGCAAACCAGCAGAAACAATAGCGTTGTCATTTGAGGAAATTTATCGTCAAATGAAGGATACAATAACATCTCTTAATAGCATGGAGGGAGACCTAGCTGAGACAAAAGAGCGGCATACACAAGAGTTAAAGGCCTTAACAGACAAACTTGAGGAAGCAGAAGCCCAAGCAAATGCAGCAAATATCCTCTATGCAAATTTTAGTCACCAATTAGTTGCTGCTAACTCTAGACTGGCCCAGTTCGAAAGGGAAAAAGTTTTGGATACTGAAGCGATTGCATCTATGCAAGAAGAAATTGAGAAACTTAAAAAACTCACTAGCGCGCAAGAGAGAACTCGAGACGACCAAATAGCTACTCTAGCGGAGCTTGAGCTTAATCTATTGAAAATGAAAACTTCTCATGCCTTAGAAATAGAAAGGCTCACTTTAGAAAATTCAAATCTTAGGTTCGAAATAGATCGATTGGGCGATGAAAACAGGCGGCTTCTAGAACAACTTGCTTATTTAAAGCAGATGAATGACGTATTAATGAGTGGAGATGAGGCCCAAAGAAAGGCGTTATCCTCTGATTTTCAAGCGCAACTCATGAGGATTCGTCGGGATCATGAATCCGTGCTACAAAAACTCACGCAAGAGCTTGAGCGCCGAAAGCTTCACGAAACAGAACTGGCGATGCAGGTAGCAGAAATTAAAAGGGAATTCCATGATCAAAGCGAATTACTTAAAGAGGCGCTAGATCTAGCAGAGTTGATTCCCCAACCCCCTACAATCGGCCCTCTTGGACCTGACGCAGTACCAGAGGCTGCTGCAACAGCTTTAGCTGCGGCAGGAACTTTCTCAGCCACCCCACCCCCCACTCCACACCCCTCTCTTGAAGCTACAGCAACACAATCAGCTCGCCCTGGAATTTCTCGTAGAACCCTGGCTGGAAGTGACGATTCGGCTGAAGTTATTTTAGAGCTCTATCATATTCGATTAGAAGAAGCTCAGTCCGCGAATGCTTCTTATACCTTTCAGTTAGAAGCACTTCAAAATGAGGAATATCGACATCTTGTTATTGATCAATGGTTTGCGACAGATAAAATTAGAGTTAAAGTCGCGGGGGATGCAATTAAGTTTGAAATTTCTCCAGAGGTAATAGAGTTTTGTGCAACTCAAGGCGATTCTAAAGACGAAATCACCTCTCTATTAACAATCCTCAAAAATGGGATTAAGAGCAGCGACCCCTCTCCCTCTCCTCTCCCCTTAACACCTAAATCACTCTTTAAGACACTCTATAACAACTATTTACTAGAAATTTTAAGGTATGCAAAAACGCACAGCTCACATAAGAAAATAGTTGATTTAACTGAAAGTCTTGACCCAATTCGAAAACATTTTCGGCAGCTAAAAACTCTCTACGAAGAAAAGGATGGCATTCATCCAATACAAAAATTTTTAGGTTCGTTAATTAACGGGGAAAATTCAGGGGTGTGCAGGAGGTTGATAGCAATAAAGGCTGTCCTTGACTCATCTGAATCGACTAAATACGACATAATACGTTTTTTAGACAACATGAAGACTTTATTCTCTACAATTTTTTCTAAAGCAATCCTCGTAAAGAAGCCTTTAACTAGTGATTCTAGCCTTTCGGGTAGAGCAACACTCCTAGGAGCTTCACCCAGTGTAGCTCGAGCTGGAGCTGGAGCTGGAGCCGGTGGCCCTAGCTTTGGAAGCCCTAAAGGAAAGAGAACTCCACAAGGGGCTCCGGGAGGGAGCCCAGGCTTTCAAAGTCCTAAAGGAGTAAGTTCGCGAGATCCAGCAGCGGGGAGGCCTGAATTGCTTCCACCTGAAGAGCTTTAAGCAATCGAGCTCTCTTTGAAGAGGCGACTAATTTTTGTGAGTTGTAGCAGGCTCTGTGCTGTTCTCAATTTCTGTGATTGCAGCCGAGAGCATTTCGATTTTAGAGCCGTCGATTTGCTTGAGAATTACTGTTCTCTCTTTCACATCATCCACTGTTGCGCGAATACCCATTGCAATTACTTTATCACCACGCTTTAAAGATTTGCGGAGGGATTCGAGCTTTTTGCGTCTTTTTTGCTCTGGTCTCCATAGAATAAAGTAGAAAAACAGAATGGCAACACCGACCATAATTAAAGTTTGATAGAGATTTTGGTCTCTAGGGGCAGCCATCGCTTCCGCAGCAGCTAAAAAAATAGTTGTCATTGATCCTCCATAAATACTTTAGCTCATCATAGCAGCTGACCCTCCCAATGTCAACCCTAGGGTCGATCCTCTTTACTATTCTGATTCCAGTTAGGCGTGTGTCGCTTGGAGAAGAATGATATTTTCGATGTGTTTTGTGTGGGGAAAGGGATCGAAAGGGACAATTTGCAAGACTTGATAGTCCGGAAAGTGGTCGAGGTTCTCCCTTTGTGTGATGGGATTGCAAGAGATATAAAGAATCATTTTCGGTCTTATTTCATTAATAGCTGCGATCGCTTTTTTATCCAGGCCAGTTCTTGGGGGATCACAAACAATAATATCGGGTTGAAACTCACCTTTCCGTTTTTCTAAAAACGTCCCTACATCCTCTGCATACACTTCCATATTTTCAATACCGAATCGCTTTAATGCATCTTTAGCATCTGCCACGCTGGTTTTTGCAAGTTCTATTCCAACAACCTCTTTTACATGTTTTGAGAGCAAAATTCCGATTGTCCCCATGCCACAGTAGAGATCGAGAACTGTTTCGCTCCCTTTTAGATTCAGCATTTGAATCGCCCTTTCAAACATGATTTCAGCCACGTTAACATTGGGCTGAAAAAAACTTCGGGGGCTGATATGAAACTCAAAGCCGCCTAGGCGCTCTTTCAGGTGATCTGGGCCGGAGAGGTGCATCTCAAAAAACTCGGTCTCTCTGTTCTTAATTGCCATCTGAACTACTAAAAAAATTGAGGTGTTTTCGTCGTATTTAGCGATACTTACAAATTGATCAAGCTCTTGCTTTGTCAAGGCGTACTCTGAATTTCCAGAGACTGTTAAGAGGACCATTTTTTCTTTTCCATCTCGGCTTGAGCGCATGGTAAGTGTCCTAAGACTCCCTATCCCTTTAGGGGGGAAAAAGGCCTCAAGCCTACTCTCTTGCCACCACTTTCGAACCGTTTGAACCACCTCGGCCATCCAGGGAAATCCGATAAAACATTCTGTTAAAGAAAAAACTCTGCCCCGACTTTTCGGCATGACAAGCCCTAGATACTTCTCCCCTTTTTTGTCTTGAGAGAAAGAAAATTCCATCTTGCCTCGATAAGACCAAGGGCTCGGAGATCCGGTGATTTGCTCTACGGGATGAGGGGCAAATAGCTCTTCTATCACCTGTTGCTTGTTTTTAACTTGCTCATTATAGGGGACTTGTTGAAACTTACACCCTCCGCAAACACCCACATGACAACATCTTGCTTCCATATGGGAAAAGAGGATATCACACTTTCCGTTTTTTCTTTTCTTTTTTCTTTCGGGGGGCTTTCTTTTTCTCTTGGTCGAGAGACTCCCTTCTCCAAACTTTTGCAAGCTTTGCTAGAAGGACTGTTTTTGTCCGAATTCGCTGAGCGGCCGTCTTATTCCCTTTCAACACTTTGGGGACATCTTCCAGCACACTCATGAGAAGCTCTGCTAATTCTTCCGTTGTTTGCAAAAAAGTCATCAAACTCCCTTTTATACCCTTTCTTCTCCAGCCATAAAAGCTAAGCCTATTTTTATGCAATTTTTTTATTTCAAACTATTAAATTTTTTTATATTATGAAGTTCCTGAGATTTTATTGACTTTACACTAGATTTAGTGATATAATTAATTATCTAATAATTATAGGTGTTTTATGATTCCTTCTTGCCTTTATAAAAGTTTCTGGCCAACTAAATCTTCTCCAGAAACCCACCACCTTCGTGATCTAAAACAGGGAAAGTCTCCCGCAACAAGCGATTCAAGAAATTTTTTGTCGCGTTTAGCAACGTGTATTTTCATAAAATCACCTTCTGAAGACCTTGAAATTTACCAGCACCTAGACGCCGTCTTTAAAGAACGGACAATGATATTTAATAAAGCCGGCCCTTTAGCCGAGGTGGCCCGTCTTGAAACACAAATCGATGAGTTGAACGGTGAGCTCTCTGCAACAGATAGCCCAGAAGTTAAAAAACGACTCATCTCCCTTATTGAAACTGTTGCAAAACAACTTCATAAAATTAGACCTACCCACTAAAACATCCCTTTACGGATAGAGCCATAAAAGTTATTCTTATTTTATGGCTCATTTTTGTTTTCAAAACGGCAATTTTCTCCCACAATCTGAGGCGAAGTTAGAAATTACAAACCTTGCATTCACTCGGGGCTATGGGGCATTTGAACTCTTTCGAACCTACGAATTCACCCCCTTTTTTTTAAAAGAGCATCTTGCTCGATTTCAAAACAGCGCAAACGTACTTGGTCTACATTACCCAAAATCTGTGGAACTTGTAATAGAGAGGCTACTGAAGAAAAACAACACCCCCAATCTTGTCTTTAGACTCTATCTATCGGAAGACGAATCTGGGGAAAGTCAATTTATAGTTTTGTGTGATCCAATTACCCTCCCTCCTGAATCGCAATATGAAAGGGGGATCCCTATCATTACCACAAACTTAACAAGGCACTTCCACGAAATCAAATCGACCTGCTACCTCGCAGCACTTGTATCGCTAAAAGAGGCTGCAAAAAAGGGGGCCGAAGATGCCCTTTTTAAAAATAGCAAAGGGGAGTTGCTAGAATTAACAAAATCTAATTTTTTCGCCGTGATTGATGGCATCCTAAGAACACCTAAAGAGGGGATTCTTTTTGGAATCACAAGGTCTATCGTCCTTGAACTTGCAAACAAACTCGATCTAGAGATCCTCGAAGGTCCTATCGAAGAAAGGGAAATTCCCCGCATCGAAGAGGCGTTTTGCACATCGACCATTCGGGAAATTCTCCCCCTCTCAAAAATCGATACTCATACAATCCCCCTTGGGCCAATTACACGCAAGCTACAAGCAGCATTTCGTGCAGAATTAGCTATCAAGTTCAATTGTGTACTCATGAAATCGTAAATTGTAGTGATAGGCGTTTTTCAATAATTTGACAACACAATGTCCTTTAAGCGCCTCATTTGCACCCCTAAACGGAACATCTCCTTCAAAATGACGAGAGGCCTCAAAAATTACATCCATCACATCTATCCCCCTTACAGGGGGGGCATACCTGACAACCACCGATTTCCACCCATCCTTTTCATCTTCAGGATTGCTATCTCTCTCATAAAGGAGCAACAAGGCCCTCCCCTTCACTTCGTGATCTTTCATCACCCGCATTTTAAAAAGGACCGCATTTTGACCCACAACCTTCATAACCGTCTCAGCAATTCTCTCTGGATCACGAGCCGCAATAGTCGCCTTTTCAATCCCAGGCAACCCATCGAAAGGGCGTCCCCCCTCTTCAAATGCATCCAAATACTCCATTGGCACTCCCCCATTCAACACAGGATCAGCAAAAAAATCCATAGTTCCCCCTAAAATTTATTGTTTGCAACCTATTAAAGTTCAATAGGATACCAAACCCTAACCTATCGATCAACCTAAAATAATAATTTACATTTCCTCCTAAATATGCTATAATGAGTTATATGTCATTATTAAACAAACGTGATAATTATGGATTCTGTTAGCAATAACTTAATAACAAGCCACGAAAATAGCGAGCCATTAACTACTCCTCTTACGCCTAAATACACCTCAAGCCCGAACGTTCCATGCTCCAAAATCACTAGCATCGCTAGATTTATTTTAGGAACAGCTTTAGCACTTCTTAACTTTGTGCCAGTCGTTTTTTCAGCAGTCGTGATATTACCGGCAGAGTGTCTTTTTAAAAAAGTAAAGGGCGCTGCTTTAGAAACAACGCTTTCCTGGTGGGTTAGAATCCCAGATGTGACAAGAAGATGCTTTCCTGCAATTGATCGAACTCCAGAACCCTCTCCAGAACCCTCTGACTCTTATAAAATTCCACAGGGAATAATTGCAAGGACCTACTACAAAAAAGGGGATTAGATTTCTATCGAAACTTGCTTTGCTTAAAAAGTGGAGTTTCTCAAAAGATCTATTATAAAAAATGATAAGAAAGAACTAGAAGTTTTAGATAAAAACGACTCTATAAAAAAGGAGAGTAAGTTATGCCCATAGATACTTCAACACTTCCCTCTACACCTGCTACAGGTAATCAACATGATGAGCCTTTGTTAGGAGCTAATGAATTAGAAGGAGGCTTAGGGCTTC
>CALKUQ010000046.1 GCA_937996705.1 uncultured Chlamydiae bacterium | reverse complement strand
AGCACCTGCTTTGCAAGCAGGGGGTCGTCGGTTCGATCCCGTCATCCTCCACCATCATCTAAATGTCAAAACTAAGCGAATATTTAATCGTTTAGTTTTGCCATTTATGGCTGTTCTTTAAAAATTTGAGTAAGCAAAGTGTCAAATGTTTCTTTGAGAGGACATTTGACAATGTAATAAGGGTAAAGATTGAATCATCAATCAGTAATACAAACGAGTTTTACCAAGTTCTTAACAAAGTACTTACAGTTTGGATTACGGCAAACATGTCAGAAGTAGAAGTAAACCTGTAACAGGTACTAGCAATGGTGCTCGTTATAGGATCAAGTGAATAAGTGCACATGATGGATGCCTTGGCGATTACAGGCGACGAAAGACGTTATAACCTGCGATAAGCCCCGGGGAGCTGGTAAATAAGCTTTGATCCGGGGATTTCTGAATGGGGAAACCCACCACTTTTGTGGTATCCATACCTGAATACATAGGGTATGAGAAGCGAACCTTGTGAACTGAAACATCTAAGTAGCAAGAGGAAAAGACATCAACCGAGATTCCCAGAGTAGTGGCGAGCGAAATGGGAACAGCCTTCTAGTGATAGCTCAGTAATTAACAGAATGGAATGGAAAGTCCAACAATAAAGGGTGATAGTCCCGTATGTGAAAATTATTGGGTGGTACTAGGCTAGAGACAAGTAGGGCGGGACACGTGAAATCCTGTCTGAATATGGGGGGACCATCCTCCAAGGCTAAATACTCGTAATCGACCGATAGTGAACAAGTACCGTGAGGGAAAGGCGAAAAGAACCCCGGGAGGGGAGTGAAATAGATCCTGAAACCGTATGCTTACAAAAAGTAGGAGCCTCGTAAGGGGTGACTGCGTACCTTTTGTATAATGGGTCAGCGACTTACATTCAGTAGCAAGCTTAACCGAATAGGGAAGGCGTAGCGAAAGCGAGTCCGAATAGGGCGCTAGTTGCTGGGTGTAGACCCGAAACCAGTTGATCTATCCATGGCCAGGTTGAAGGTGCGGTAACACGTACTGGAGGACCGAACCCACTAACGTTGAAAAGTTAGGGGATGAGCTGTGGATAGGGGTGAAAGGCTAAACAAAACTGGAAATAGCTGGTTCTCTCCGAAAACTATTTAGGTAGTGCCTCGTGTATCACCGTAGGGGGTAGAGCACTGTCATGGTAGTGGGGTCCATTGCGGATTACTGCGCCATAGCAAACTCCGAATACCTACGAGTGCAAGCACGGGAGACAGACATCGGGTGCTAACGTCCGGTGTCAAGAGGGAAACAACCCAGACCGCCAGCTAAGGTCCCTAATATATGCTAAGTGGGAAACGAAGTGGGAAGGCTAAAACAGTCAGGAGGTTGGCTTAGAAGCAGCCATCCTTTAAAGAAAGCGTAATAGCTCACTGATCGAGTCGTCCTGCGCGGAAGATGTAAC
>CALKUQ010000045.1 GCA_937996705.1 uncultured Chlamydiae bacterium | reverse complement strand
GCAAATTTAAAGATGAAGATGCAGGTAATGAAAGATGGGTAAGATTCATTTGGAACCAGTATAGCTCTATGAGGCCATAAGTAGGGATTCTGGTTTAAATCATCCAAGTCATCCAGAATCCCTTGAAATCAATTATTGATCAAATGTTGCTTCGATAACCGCTTTCAAAGCATCAATATCCATATTACCTGTTTTTCTAGCCACTTCCTTTCCATCTTTATAAAAAATGAGAGTGGGTAATGCTTTAATATTTAACTGACCTGCAAGCTCCTGATTGTTCTCATTTGCATTTAGTTTTAAAAAAGTATATTTTTCATGAAGTTCGTCATTCAAGGTTTGCAATTTTGGAGCAAGCATTTTACAAGGTCCGCACCAGTCTGCATAAACATCTAAAATAACATATTTTGAAGCAGAAATTGCATCTTCAAAATCGGTTACTCCAACTTCTTTAATCGGGAAAAGGCTCTCTACGGGTAGAGGTATGCTCTGAGGGTTTTCTGCAATCGCCTCCATTGCTTTTGGATAGACACAAGTCATGCAATTATTTAATTCATCAATAGTAGATCTAACTCGAATATAATTGGGATTGTTTAAAACCTCTAAAAGAGTTTCTAAATCTTGAGGCTTAACTTTTGTTTTAATAAATTCTAAGTGTGCTTGTTCATTTTTGAAAAACTCCTCTTTCATTACATTTGAAAGCTCTTCCTTTGAAAGTGAGGTTCCTTTTGAGGCAGTAAACATATCGCTCAAACGATTCATCATCTCATTGAACCATTCGCTTGTAACAAACGACGCTTCAAAAACTTTTTTTGCATCTGCATCACTAAGGGTAGAAACTTGCTCCTCTGCACAGAGAGAAAAAGAGAGCGCAGCTAAAAATAAAATTTTTTTCATTGTTTATCCTTGGTTTTTATTTGCCTGTATATAATGAAATGCGTCAATTGCAGCCATTGAACCCGATCCCGCTGCAACAATTGCTTGTCTGTAGCGCGAATCTGCTACGTCACCTGCTGCAAAAACCCCTGGAATACTGGTGCAGGTTGAATAAGGTTGGACAACTATGTAACCTGCTTCATCAAGGTCAAGACGCCCTTTAAATATCTCTGTATTGGGGGAATGGCCAATAGCGATAAACACCCCGTCGCAGGACAAAAGGGAAGATTCTCCTGTTACTACATTTTTAAGGACCACCCCTTCGACACTTCCCTTAGTTACGTCTAAAATTTCTTCGACAATATTATTATAAATACATTTGATTTTCGGATTTTCAAAGGCCCGTTTCTGCAAAACTAAAGAGGCTCTTAAATTGTCTCTTCGATGAATCACTGTAACTTTTGTTGCAAATTGGGAAAGATACAAGGCATCTTCTAAGGCAGTATCCCCTCCCCCTACAACAACCACCTCTTTTCCTTTGAATAAAAAACCATCACAAACTGCACAGGAATTAACCCCTGATCCTAGCAAAGCAGCTTCGGAGGGGAGCCCCAACCATTTAGTTTTAGAACCGGTAGCTACAATTAGCGATTTGGCATAAACCTCTTTACCACTCTTTAGCTTTAATCTGAAGGGCTTTGCCGATACATCTACTTCAGTCACTGTGTCAAGAAGCGATTTGGCTCCAAACTGCACCGCTTGCTCTTTTATTTTATCCCCTAATTCAACCCCGGAAATCCCACTGGGAAACCCCGGAAAATTCTCAACTTTTACCGACAGGGAGATCTGCCCGCCCGGCTCTTCCCCCTCAAGTAAAAGGGTAGACAATCCCGATCTTGCGCTATAAAGTCCAGCAGTATAGCCCGCAGGTCCTCCCCCTATAATAACCACCTCTTGCACTTCAGATGCTAAAGAGGCCAAGTTTATCAAAAAAAATAGTATATGTCTTTTCATATCAAGGAATTGTAATCTGATGAACTTTATTTTGCACGTAAATTGTATTCTTAATAGTTCTACTTGAAAAAGAATTTTATGTATTTTTAACAGAAACTAAGCTCGAATAGAGCCCAGATTTATCAAGCTTTGCTATCCAAATTTCATGGTCTTGGCGCCCGTAGGCAAGCCAAATGTATTTGTAGTCAAAGATGTAGCCACAAGGGAAAACAACTCGGACAGGCTTCCAATAGTAGGCGTATGTGGGGCCGTGGTAAAAATTTTTACCGATAATAGGCTCAGGGCTTATGCGGGTAATTGCAAAGGGAGAATTCTTTTGAAATGTGTAAGCTCCAATGAAATAATGGGGCATAATTTCCCCTTTTGAGTGCACTGTTGCAAGGTCAATAGAAGAGTGAAAAAATGCGAGATATTCATTGCCCACTCTAAGTGCGGGCGTACCCCCCCTAAGTTCTCCCCACCTCCAAGAAATCTCTGAACGGGTGAGTGAAACTTCTTTACACTCTCCTGATCCATTGAGGAGAGGATAGAGAATTTGATGGGGAAGAATACTGTAAGCTAGAAGTAAATTTCCTTTATAATCAAAAGGGACCCAATTTTTTTCTCTCCTCTGAGAGGACTCCCCAGGGTAATTTGTAAGAGACTCTAATTTACGTAGAGAAAAAGAAGTTCCATCATAATCTAATTCGCCGATGTACATTCTGAAGCCACCCTCGGTCACTTCTTGATTCGGATTATCGCTGTAGACAATGTATAATTTTTCATCAATGTTAATAAGTCTTGCATCTTCAGATCTTGCAAATGATTCTCCATCCACAATCATTCCCGGGATATCGAGCATATGAGGCTCTCCATCAATGGTAAGATCGTGATTTAAAAAGACAAGGCCTACTCTAGAAATACTGGAAGAATAGATGGGAGCGGGAAATGCTGAATCGGGGAGGGGAATTTCTCTAAAACTAAGTAAAATTTGACCGCGCCAAAAGACAATCGAAGGGTTAAATGCGTAGGGGTGACCTGGAATTACAATTTGTTTTGTCTCTAAAACAAAACTCTGAGCGCGCTTTTCTAAATCAACTAACTCTCCCCTGATCGGAAGAAACAGGAACAAGGCTATCCATGAGCTCTTTTTTATCCAGTTTAACAACCCACATCTCACAATTTTGCCTACCGTAGACAATGTAGATATGCTCCCCTTCACAAATAAATCCACCAGGAAAAATTCCACGCCATGACCCCCAATATTGCTTATGCACCTGTCCAGTAAAAAAGCCAGCGCCAATAATAGGTTCTTTGCTAATATAAGTCATTGAAAATGGAGGGGCAGAGTCAAAAATTGCAGCTCCCATAAAATAGTGAAGCATCTCTTTGTCGTTGGAGTGCTCCGTTGCCATCCTAATCGCGGTGTGAAAAAAAGTAAGATATCGATCCTCTATCTTTAAAGTCTGAGTACCTCCGCGAAGGTCACCCCAAACCCAAAAAGGGAGAGGACACTCTGAAAGAGCCACAGTTTCTGAGACAGAGCTATTATCCAGAGGCTTAAAAACGAGATGGGGATTTAAACTATAGGAAAGATAAAGCTCATTATTAAAGTTAAAAGGTGTCCAGTTTTTTTCTCGCAAATTCTCATTTTTCCCTTCATACTCGGTCAACTTTCTTTTACTCTCTAGGTAAAATTTACCCTCTCTCTCTTTAAGTTCTCCGACAAAGACTCGAAATCCCCCTTTAGTAATTTTCTCATCTTCATTATCAGAATAAATCATAAAAAGTTTACCGTTTACTTCAATCAACCGAGCGTCCTCTGATCTAGATACTTCGTTATTCGATAGGTTTAAAATTTGAGGCTCTGCTGCAATTTGAAAGTCTTCATCAAGCCATACCAATCCTATCTCTGAGGAATTATAAGAATCTTTCGGATTTGCAATATTTCGAAAACTTAAGAGGATCCTTCCCTCCCATCGAATGATTGAAGGATTAAATGCTTTTGGAAACTGTGGTATCTCAATTTTTTTTGATTCAACTACAAATGTGTGGGGAGAGAATTCTAAATTTACCCCCGCTTCAAGCGAAAGAATCAAAAGCATGAATAAAAAATGCACCTATCCTCCTGATACTGGCATTAAACTCTCTAATAATAGTTGTTTGTCCATTTTAACGACCCAGGTTTCAAAATCTTGTCTTCCATAAACCACCCAAACAAACTCGTTATTAAAAACAATCCCTCCTGGAAAAACAACTCTAAGAGGCTTCCATGTAGGATACTCTGGGGCATTATAAAATTGAGATCCCAAAATTGGTTCCGGGCTAATCTGAGTGAGTGCGTAGGGATATTCAGACTGAAACCGATAAGCCCCCATAAAATAGTGTGAAATTTTTTTGCCAGCTGATTGAACACTTTTCATATCGACAAAGGTGTGAAAAACGCCAAAATATTCATCCCCATCAAGTATTGCCGGTGTTCCCCCTCTTAGCTCACCCCACTTCCAGTCAATTTGAGCCTGAGTTAAAGCAACGGTTTTACACTCCTCTGTTCCAAACAAGGGCTCAAAAACTCTATGCGGATTCAAACTGTAAGAAAACATTAATTTCCCATTCAAATCAAATGGGGCCCAATTTTTTTCTCTCCAATTCTTTTTGTCCCCTTCAAAAATCGTAATATATTGGGGATTTTCAATATAAAACTCTTTTCCATTGAAACGCAAAAGAGCCCAAACCATTCGCCTCACCTCTAAATCAACATCATTGAGTATGTTATTGTATACAATATAATAACTAGATCCTACCTGAATTAGCCTCGGATCTTGAGCTCTTGAAACTGCTAGTGGCCTATCTCCATAAATAGAAAGCATCATAGGCTCTCCTTCTACTTCAAACTCTTCGGTTAACCAAACAAACCCGATTAAATTCGGAAACTGAACCCCCTCTTCCCAAGAACGAAATGACAAAAGAAGTCTACCATCACTCCATCGAACAATAGAGGGGTTAAAAGCCCCCCTATGACCAGGAATCTTAATTTGTTTTTCTTCCAAAACAAACTCTTGAACCCCCTTCTCCAAATCAGGCAAGCCGCCGAGTAACAAAAACGGGAGCAAAAGACTAACTACATAGAGTCTCATTAAAACTCGAAAAAGTGAACGAAGGTTTCTTAAATTCTACATCGGGCCAAAACTCGAAGGGAAATGAATCGTAGAGTCTCTCTGGATCAAAAATAACAGGAGCCTCGCCCCCCATATTTAGCGCCTCTTCTACGGAAGTTGCAAAAGAGCAACCCTCCCTCCCTGTTGCAAGATAGTAATCTACATATTTAAACAAAGGTTCCTTTTCAGAAAGCCTTACATACCTTGCTGGAATTCCAAAAGCTTCTGCCACTATAATCCCATGAAGAGACCCCGATATAACAAACTCGCTGTCGAGAATTTTTTCAATCACCTCATTCCAAGGCTCTGTCGGATGAACAATGTGCTCTCCATTTTCTTTAGAAAAAGAGCTAATCTCATAGAGATGCGGAATTATAATGTAGGGATGTTTCGGCTCCTTTTTTCTTCGAAATTCTGGGAAAAGATAGGGAAATAACAAAGCTGGATCACCATAAATTTCTGGACACTCAATACCAAATTCTTCCTCAAGAAATGCTTTAGTTAGAGGGCCCCGCACCGCTCTTACATCTAAACTTTTAAAATTGTAATCACTCGGATTTGTGTACTTATTATTTGACCCAGTTCCCCAAAGCACATCCCCTGTATTAGCAAAATAGAGCAAAGAGCCGAGCGCTAACAATTTTTTCTTAGGAGTGTTTGTTTTCCTAAAAATTGTGACAGGACCATCGATAATTCTCTCCACAATTTTTACAGAGAGATAATCCCCAAAATTAACCAAATCTTTCTGTTGCCAATAATATAAGGGCAATCCATCAAAACTATCCGATAGAATCGAAGTAATAGAAAAAAGAAAAACGAAAAACAGTCGTAATATTTTTTGCATAGGGAATGTGTTAACAAAAACAAAGTATTTATTCAATCTAAAATTTTGACAGAATTAAAACCCAGCCTGCTATTTATTCACCTTTTGAGCCTAGGGAACCAATTCAGATACGAGCTAAAAGAGAGGTTAAGATGTTTCACCTCAAGGAGGAGATCTGTGAATTAGATTCGTTGTTCCAGCCGGCACTTAGGGCGAATAAGTAGCAGGCCGGGTTTTAAAGCTAGGCGGTTGTGAAGCTTTTGGGATCTTGCATGCAAACATCTAGGGCCGCTAGAAATTCGTCTCTGCTTGGAATGTTTGTCGGAATATCGAGCATATTAAAACAGGTGTGGGCATTAAAGGCGGGAAGGTCAAAAAATTTAAGTTTGATTGGCTTTTCGCTTGGTGAATGGGTTGGCAAAAATGGCTGACCTGTAATAAAATTGACGAAGCTGGAGAGCCATTTTAGATCGCCTGCTTTTTCATCAATTCTCTCCAAAATCCACTTTCGTTTTTGATCCGCAGCATCAAATAAAACTCCTTCAATTTGAAGGGCAGCTTTTAAAGTCTCAGCGGTTACTAAAACTCCCTGAATTTTTTCTGAAAGGGCTTCATCTGGAATTCCTCCAAGGGCTGTTTTTGCAGCAGGGGTCATTCCCTCTAAAACTTCTAAAATAGCCTTAGCCTTCTTAATTTGTGGCTCTAAAAGTGACTCGGTTAACTCTCTTTTAATATCCTCGTCTGTCGAATCGGCTGTTAATTCTGCCCCATAACAGGTAGTTAACACCTCCAAGGCGGCCTCCTTAAGGGTATCTGATGGATGCTGATACCATTCCAGTGCTTTTTTTGTTAATTCATCGGGATTGAGCGTCTCTTTTATGACTTCAACAGCCAATAGATTTACTTCTAATCCTTCGCTCGCTCTTTTTAAAAGAAGATAAAATTTGGGGTTCAGATAGACTCCGGTGATTAATGGATAGTGAGACCCCAAGACAAACGAGAGTAATTTTCCAAATTTTCGACAATTCTCAACCTCTAATTCCTTAACATCTAACATTCTTTCCTCAGTTACATTGAGCACTGGCCCTTTGTCCCCAATTCCAAAAAACATAGCTTTGCAAAGATCGGTTACAAATTGTCTTGAGACCCCACCTACATCCATTGCAGACCCTGCAGTAAAATCGTTATTCAAATATCGGACATTTGTTACAAAGGGCGTTAACTTCTCTAAAACTTTTTCAGGATATTTTTTAAGCGCTTTAGGATGGACTTTAATAGTGGTCCCTTCCACTTGAATGCCCCTCGTTTTTAAAACTTCGCCTGCAAATTGATTTAAAATTTCCCCCCAAAGATTGGCATCTTCTTTCAAATCATTCAAACTCACATCGCCTCCCCCCTCATCCTTAATGCTTGCAAGCACCCCTGTAGTTGGATCAAACTCAAATGTTAAAGATAGTTCTCCCTCTAATTGCTTGATTCTAATTTCCCCAGCTGCTTCATTTCCCCACATTTTATGCCCCTCTACCACCAAACTAAAATCTTCCCCCTGATGCATCTCTCTCACTGCATTCATTAAAAAGGTGCGCCAAAGAGGGTCTGTATCACCTCCTCCCAAAGGAATCTCCAATCTTACCAGCGCAGCACTTTGAGCAGCTAATGGGACGCCTCCTGATCCATATGTATTTCCGTTATCCGTTAAAATACAACCATGTGGCACAGTAGGTCTTGTTTGAAGACCTCTGCAACCAGAGCAATCCAATTCTGTTAAAGCAGCAGGAAGAGGGCTCGGTAGCGCTGTAAGTTGCCAGCAAGCAAAGCAATCCAAGACCCTTAAAGCAGCAGGAAGTGGGCTGGGCAACGCCGTAAGTCCCCTGCAACCAGAGCATTTCAATTTCATTAAAGTTGCAGGAAGGGGGCTGGGTAGCTCCGTAAGTTCTCTGCAACCAATGCAATTCAATTTCGTTAAAGTAGCCGGAAGGGGGCTCGGTAGCGCTGCAAGTTGCCAGCAAGCAGAGCAACTCAATTTCTCTAAAGTTAACGGAAGCTCGGGCAGAACTATAAAGTGATTACAAGAGATATTGAGTGTTGAAATTTGTAAATGCTTTATGCCCGAGGGCAATGTCGTTAAATTTAAATTTTCCAAATCAAGATTGGCATCTCCTTTTAGAAAACACGTTAAGATTTTTTCTTTAGCAACATCTTTGTTCGGACCCGGCTCCCAGGTGTCGAGTCCTAGCAAATTTTCTATCTCCCCTTTCGTTCTTTCATGTGCACGCGAGAGTATTTTCTGCATTTGAGCAACCTTCTCTACAAGTTCTGGCTTTATTGCTGCAAGAGAAAGAAGTCTTGTACTCAACTCCACCTCTAGTGGTGCATCAATAGGTGAATCCGAAATTGAACTCAGGGCGAATCTTGTTATTAACTCCTTTTAACCATCTAGTTGATAAATCATCGGATCACCGTCCCAAAACATTAATAATGAATATAGTGAATCTATTGACATCTAGCTTCCCCCTCTAATCTCTTTAAGGTCTACTAAAATCAAAGAGTTATAAAATGTATACCTTTTATAACTTCCAGAAGTAAAAATGTTTATTGTCTTAAAAACCTAGGGTTTGCATACTTAAAGAAAAAGGAACTTATGGATAAAAAATTTAAGATACTAGCAATTTCAGGTAGTTTACGTAAAGGATCTTACAATAACGGACTTTTGGAAGCTGCAAGAGAACTTGCCCCTAAAAATTGCGATTTTGAAATTTTCAGTCTAAAAGAGATCCCCATCTACAACCAAGACGAGGAAAATCCCCTACCCCCATCCGTAGCAGCTTTAAAAGCAAAAATCAAAGAGGCCGACAGTATTTTGATTGCCACCCCGGAATACAATTACTCCTTTTCTGGAGTTCTAAAAAATGCAATCGATTGGTCATCAAGGCCATATGGAGATAATTCTTGGAATAATAAAAAAGTGGGACTTATGGGAGCGTCCATGGGCCTCCAAGGGACCTCTAGAGCTCAGTACCATTTAAGACAGGTATTTCTCTGCTTAAACATCCACGTATTAAATAAGCCCGAAATCCTAATAAGTGCAGCTCATGAAAAATTTGATAAAACCGGGAATTTACTAGATCCAAAAACTAAAGAAAAAATTTTAGAGCTTCTTTCCGCTTTAATGAATACGTAGCGCTGGTGTATCATAGTTGTCTATGAACGAGGATACCATAGCAGCTATAGCAACAGCACCTGGGGAAGGGGCTATCAGCATCATAAGAATTTCTGGAAAAGATGCTTTTTGGATTGCAGGAAGGGTTTTTTCCGGCAATGTTAACAGCTATGCTTCTCACACAGCACATCTAGGCAAAATTTTTTCGAAAGAGGGTTCCGTCATTGATGAAGTTCTTCTCTTAGTTATGCATGAAGGGAGATCTTATACAGGCGAAGCTTCTGTTGAAATTATGTGCCATGGAGGCTCTTTTATCACACAAAAAGTGCTAGCTCGAATTTTAGAAGCTGGAGCAAGAGCCGCAGGTCCTGGCGAGTTCAGCCTCCGCGCATTTAAAAACAATCGTATTGACTTAGCTCAAGCAGAAGCTGTCCAGGAATTAATAGCTGCAAAAAATGAATTAGCTTTAAAGGCGGCTTCTGACCAACTGCAAGGAAGGCTTTCAATCCTAGTTGCAGACTTACAAAAATGTATTACCGATATCACTGCAATTATTGAAGCTTGGGTAGACTACCCAGAAGAGGGGCTTGAATTTGCTTCAGAATCTGATTTAATCGAAATGCTAAACACCACAAAAGAAAAAATGGTCCGATTGGCAAATACATTTCATGACGGCGCCCTTCTTAATGTTGGAAAATCGATCTGCCTGCTAGGATCTCCTAATGTAGGAAAATCGTCGCTTATGAACGCCCTTCTAGATGAAGAAAGGGCTATTGTAACGCCGATTGCAGGAACAACCCGAGACATTCTTCACGAAGAACTAAGAATCCATGGGATTCCTTTTCAACTCTTTGACACAGCAGGTATCCGAGAAACTGAGGAAGTGATTGAAATGGAAGGGATTTCTCGCTCTAAAAAGACTGCAAAAAACTCAGATCTTGTTTTAATTCTCCTCGATATCACAAAAAAACTCTCAATTGATGAAGAGGCTCTTTTACTTAATTATCCCAATGCCCTAATCCTCTGGAATAAATCTGACCTGCCCCATACTCCACCAGAGCGAAGCGGTATTAAAATTTCGGCAAAATATAAAACGGGGTTAGACGAACTTAAGCAAGAGATACTCAAAAAAATTACAAGTAATCCCCTGTTAGATAAAGAACAACTCACTCTAACAAAAGAGCGTCATTTTGCAGCTCTAAACAAAGCAATTGACTCGATCGACTTGGTTATTTTAGGATTTAAAAACAAAATCTCTCCAGAATTTCTAGCTTTTGATCTCAGACAGTCTTTAAAAGCGCTCGGAGAGATTTTAGGAACAAACGTAACAGAAGACATTTTAGGTGCTATATTCGCAAAGTTCTGCGTCGGAAAATAATAGAGGAAATCTTAGAAGACCTTTTCCCTGACCCTAAAATCCCTCTAGATCACACAGATCCCTACACTCTCCTGATTGCCACACTCCTTTCTGCCCAATGTACTGATAAGAGAGTTAATGAAATTACCCCTGCCCTCTTTGCAATCGCTAACACTCCAGCTCAAATGATCCAATTAACGGTTCCAGAAATCTATAAAATCATTCAGCCCTGTGGATTAGGAAATACGAAATCAAACGCGATCTGGAATCTCTCGAAACTCTTAATCGAAAAGCATAATGGAGAAGTTCCAAACACCTTCGAAGAGCTTGAAGCCCTTCCGGGCATTGGTCATAAAACAGCCTCTTGCGTTATGGCCCACTCCTTCCATGTCCCTGCCTTTCCCGTTGACACACACATCCACAGACTAGCAAAACGGTTCGGCCTCTCGTCAGGAAAATCGGTTATTCAAACTGAAACTGATCTAAAAGCACTCTTCCCCAAGCACCTATGGAACAAACTTCACCTCCAATTGATTTACTATGCAAGGAGCTATTGCCCTGCAAAAAACCATCAAATTAAAAATTGTCTTATCTGTACTTCATTACTACAGCCTTAATTTTTCAATGTGTTTAAATTATGAGCGCATGTTATTATTATACGTGTTTAATTATGTAATAATGAGGTATATCAAATGATTCGTTTATCAAAAAAAATCAAATTTATTTCTATGCTTGGCTTAATGCTTGCAGCACTCGCAGCTTGGGGATTTTCCGCAAGCTCTAAAAACAATGATACAGTTGTAAGAGCTGCAATTGACATTGGCTCTGGAGCTACAAAGTTAAAAGTAGCTAAAATTAATTTAAAAACTGCTAAAATTGAAAAAATTCTTGTGAATGAGACGTTTACTGTCCAATATCAGGAAGAGCTTGAAAATTCTCCGAATAATACTTTTAATGAAAAAGTGATGAAAGAGGGTCTAGATTCTCTAAAAAAATGCAAAGAAATTGCTTTAAAAAATGGAGCAGATAAAGTAGTTGCAGTTGCAACAGCAGCTTTTAGAACCGCTTCTAATGCAAAAGAATTTATTGAAACTATCGACTTAGAGACTGGGGTAAAAGTTTTCGTTGTAGATCAAGACCTTGAAGGCGAGCTTGGATTTCAAGCTACTGCTGCGCAAACAGACGCTCCTACAGAAGAGGTAATTGTTTGGGATATCGGTGGGGGAAGCTACCAATTCTCTATGTTAAATGAAAAGGGAGAGCTTGTAGTTCACAGAGGTACTGATGCTTCTGTCCCTTTCAAGAATCGGGTAATTAAACAAATTAAACATGAGAACCCAAAAAAAGTTCAAACCCCAAACCCACTTAATCTTAATGAAATCAAAACTGCGGAATCTCATGCAGTGGAACTTTCGAAAAAAGTAGCCAGCCTATTTAAAGAAAAAATCGCTAATCCCAATACAAAAGTAATTGGAATTGGAAATATCTTTACCTACAGAATCTATCCCCTTGTGGAAAAGAAAAGACATTTCACAAAAAATGAACTTTTAGAAAAAGTATACCATTTAGATGGGAAAAAAGACTCTGATCTAGGCAAAGGAGATTATACAAACGTTGCGGTTACAAATCCGATCCTTGTTCTTGGTTTTATGAATGAACTTGGTATTGATGAGATGCAAGTAATGGATATTAACAACGCTGATGGCGCCCTTCTTTACTCTCCATTTTGGGAAGAAAAGACAAACCTTCTTGCTTAATACAAAGTTAGATCAAATTTGTTAAAAAAGGCCTGGTATCAACCAGGCCTTTTTCATAACTCTATTCCTCTCCGGTTAAAGAAACAGAAACTTCCCCTCTAGTTGCATTATAAAGAAATCGGAGCTCCACAGGGGGGGTGGTCCCAATGACATAAGATTGGATGAATTTTTTCACATAAATTTTATCACCCACTTGCCACCAAAAGTTATACCCCAATCGATCTGAAAACGCCTTAAACTTCCCTGATTTCTTTAATACTACATATTCTCCTTCGTGACCTATAACCTCATCCACCACTTTTCCCCATTCGACCTTACCCAGGAGCATTACATATTGCGAAACCCCTGTTTTAAGATCTATTAGCCTGTCCCAGTACTCAGGGGTTATCACCAGTAAAACAGGCGCCCTAAGAGCCCAATCGTAAGAATTTCTATCGTTAACTACGCAAATCTCCCCATTTGAAAGCAAAACCATATCACCCATTACTTTTGCAACAAAATGAGGCTCGCTCTCTACTGTTGCAAATAGCCTACAAGAGACTTCTTCATCGTCTTTACTTTTTAGAATGTAAATCCCCGTATTATTATCTATAACAGTAACAGAATCTCCGACGTTGAAATGATCAAAATGATCCTTTCCTAGCACTTCAAAAATTTGTCTGTTATCAATACACAATTGCTTATCAAACCGATACGAAATATTTGCAATATAATCTGCAACCAATTCACTCTTTGATAATCCTATACAGACCATCATAAAAAGAAATTTCCTCATAATACACCTCCCTAAAAATGCAATCTTAAAAATTGTCTGGCTAAATCTGCTATCGGGCCACTCTTATCTGCCCATATTTCTAGATAACTTCTTGGATTCCTCTGAAATTCCGAAAGATGCAAAATCTGCTCTATAAATAGATACAAATCTGTCTTCGCCCCTGGTGGGGCCTTATCCACATATAGACAAGCCTCTTTTAACACCCTTTTAAAATTAAACGGAATAAAGACCTGTCTTGCCACGGCATCCACAACACTCTCCCTCTCTCTAATAGAAAACCACGAGGTTAACCGCCTCTCTTCCCAAACTTTATAAAATGAGAGGGGGGCTGAATGGTGAGCCACCTTATCGAGAAAGACCCTACTTGGAGAAAACTCAAATCTAGCCATTTTTTTACCCTCTTCTTGAGCAAGAGATTCCTCCCAACCACTCATACCAGAAAAATAGATATCGTGCGTCGCTGTGATTTGCAAAATTTGAGTATCGGGAAGATCTGCTAATTTTAATGATTTTTCCGGGTCACCTGCCCATCCAAACCGCCTAACAATAGGAAATAAAATTCGGTAAAACCAGGGGCGAGACCCTCTAAGCGCTTTAAAAACAGAGGGCATCGCCCTATCTAAAATAATTGTCTGAGGAATCAAGGCAGCCTCTCTCCGCTCTATCCCCTCTAAGACCGCAGATCCGTGAGCATGGCAAATAAGGGAGTCTATTTTTTGATGTCTTCGATCTAATTCTCCTAAAACTAAAAAAGCGACATCTCCAAAATCACTAAACGCTTTGGGCCTCCATGCCCTACCCCCTGATTCAATGTCGTAAAAACTCATTTGAATCATAGTCAATCTAGCGACTCTATCAACACTTTGAACTCTTGTGGGAGGGAGTGGGGTAACCGTTACAGCCTCTGGATTCCTAACAACTTCAAAGTCGTCATCTTCACTATCTGAGCCCCGCCCCTGATCGACACCTTCGATGTTAGCTCTTACCAGAAAATCCCTAGGAACTAATTTCTGCTGGTTTTTTTGATATGCTTTTAAATACGGATCTAATCTAGCAGCTCCTATCTCAAGATCTTCCGTTTTTCCCCCTATTCTTAGACAAAAATGCCTACTTCCTTGCCCTCCCTCCTCATGAAAAAAAAGGAGATGCACTCGCAATCCCGTGTCGTTAAAAAGGATGTTCACCACATCCCTTTCCACGTTAAAACCTCTAGGGATCTCTCTTTGCCTCACCCCTACCATGTCCCAGTCATTATATTCCTTACCAAGGTCTGAAAAGAAAAGGCGATCCCGAATTTTATCGCCAATTTTTCCTCTGATTCCTCTAGGATCTCTCTCGAAAGAGCAAGTATGCACAGTGCTTGGTTCTACAGTTAAAGCTATATCCATTTTTATTACCTATCACAAAGATTTAATAAAGATGGACAATCTTAATGTAAAATTTAAAATTTTGTCAATTTTTTAATTAACGAGAGGATCCCATGGACTTAAACAAATTGGCTCAAGTTCCAAAATACGAAGAACTTCGTCTGTTAAATATTCCTTGCGAACAACTATTTCAAATAGATACTCACTAAACCAATCATCAGTCATAACAAAAAAACCTTGATTGCCGTACTCAGCCCCCCAGCTATTTTCGATTCGCCATCTCGTGGGTAGTTCATCTTCTAAATTCACCCCTGTACACACCATAGCATGGGTTAAAGAGCTATCAAGATAATTCATGCGAGCCTCTTTTGTGGAGGCAAAAGAAGTGTCATAAACAAGTTCCAAATCGTATAGCTTTGTATCAAGGACCCCTAAATCCGGATTCATAAATTTGGCTACATCACAAGCAATCCAAAAAGGAGATCCCTCCTTAATGGAAGTAACAGCGATCTCTTTCATCACATCCATCGGGACATTTAGACAAATCGCTCGCTCTCCTTCGATTAGGTTTGTTGAATATTTTCCAGTATACGCTTGAAAATAGGGCGTTATCTCTCTAGGGCTGTGGACAAGGGTCACATAATCGTCATCATTAATCTGAGCAAAAACCTGAGCAAACTCTCTTGGCGTTATGTGTTTAAACGAAAAAAAAGTATTATCTTGATCTACAAAATCCCAATTAAATTGAATGGGTGGGGTGCCCATATGAAGAGAGAGCATCCTGTAGATCTCCTCTAACATTTCATATTTTTTTTCTACGATTTCTTCAGGACTCCTCTCTGCGGCTACAAGCTCTCTTAAAACTTCGGCATGCCTTCTTAACTTCATTTGGAGAATCTGATTAAAAGAGTTGGAGTTTAGACAAGTTGCGTTATCAGGATAGACCGATTGAGGGACAACGCCATATTTGTTAATTAAATTCATAGTCATGTTCCATAACCCTCCATCAGAGACCATATCTCCCGAAAGAATTTTCATCACTAACCGATCCTCCAAAGGTCTATCAGCGGTTTCTAGTATATTTTCATAGAAGAAATTTGCTTTTTCCAATCTATCCCAAAAAAACAAATAGCTTTGAGAAAACTCAAATGTCCCCAAATTAAATTCTTTTGCAAAGGGTACTCTAAGAACATTCAACGCAGCAAAGAGCCAACACCTACCACTCATCTGCTGATCCGTAACCTGTAATTCCCCTGAAATCGTATGCGAAAAATTGTGCGATATCGTTGCATAGCGGTCCCAATTCATAGCTATATCTGTCACATGGTTTCTTGATAAAGCATTTTGGATCGCTCTGTATTTATCACAACTTTTAAAATTTATCCTCATTTGTTCAATAGCTTCTAAAGAAATTGATTTGTCCTCACAATTCGCTAAAAGAATCGAAACAAAACTAAAAAAACAGATAAAAAATTTCATGAACCCTCTATTTATACAGAAATATTAAACGTGCGGATTGAATCCAATCCGCACTTCTTAAGACTTATTTATATTTTATGGAAAAAAATATTGAATGTTATTTGAAAGCATCGCAGCTTCTGCCTGTTTTGAAGGAGAGGCTAGAGGATTTTTATACGGGAATAAAAAATAGAGTTTTTGTTTGGCTGGCGCTTCTGAGGTTTGATCGGTAATATTTGTTGTAAAAGTAAAAAAGATACCCCCCATTCGCAATTTATAAACAACCCCCTCAATACTTTCTGGAGGAGGGCTATTTCCTTTATCGGCCCTTAATTGAACATGCCGAGCCAAAGCAGATTCAAAATTTTGGACCTGTTTTTTGTTAGCAGGATCTGCTTGAAAGGCTGCATAATCATCCCCGGAATAGTATATATATCCCCACACTTGCGACAAACTTAACAAGGACTCAACTGCAGCAGATCTTAATTGCATCGCAATCAATTTTTCAGGAGTTAAGACAAGACTTGAGAGATTTTGGGTATACCCATTACCGAATCTGAACGCAAGATCTGGAAGAGCATGCATATAAGAGGCATTTGCAATCTCTAATTGATTTTGACTTATCATAGTTGCAAATGTTTTTTCCATTACGCCGAGTGTAATATCTGCGACGCTATGATTCGGATCGTTATTTAATTCTACATAACCCGTATCACAGAGAGCTGTAATACACTCTGCTATTTTAGACTGATTAATAGTCTGAAGTAACGGCTCTGTTTGTAAGGTTAATAATGCCGCTTGTTTTAAATTTGCGACGAATTCTTGCGGCGTTGCAGATAAAGCGCCGAAACAAAAACAGACTAAAGTAACAAATGTTTTTTTCATACTTTCTCCTTATTTCTCAGGATTGAGAGTATTTCAAAATATATAGACTATATAAATTTTATACAAATAAATATTAAAGAGAGTCTAAGAGCGATGAGCTCTATCTAACAAAACTGCACACGCTTGCGCAACATTAAGGGAAGCTATTTTTCCATACATGGGAATACGGACCATCAGATCTGCCCTTTTTTTAAGGAGCTGCTGAACGCCGTCCCCTTCTGAACCCATAATAAGAACTATTTTATCTGGCCACTCAATACTTTCTTTTCCATCCATATCTGCAACAACAATAGAAAAGCCTTCCTCCTGAAGTCGTCTTGCTGTTTCAGCAAGGTTAGAAACCTCGACCCAAGGCATAAAAGCAGAAGCACCGGCGCTTGCTTTACTCACAGTTGGGGTCATAGGACATCCACGGTTTTTGGAAACAATGATTGCATCTGCGCCAAAACATTCAGCCGCTCTCATAATAGCACCAACATTTTGCGGATCAAAAATAGAATCGAGCATCACGATAATTTTAGCATCAAAAAGATCTTCTACAGAAAGGGGTTCTAGATCGACTAACTTTAACGCAATTCCTTGATGAGAAGTGCTATGAACCATCTCTTCCAGTTGATCTTTTGAGATAATTTTTACAGGACAGGGGGCATTTTCAATATCTTTGACAGAATAAATCTGAATGGCCCTCTCTGGAGCTCTCTTCAAAACCTCTTCTACCGCCCGCTTTCCTATAACTATTTGATTTTTCATATCACAATATACTATATCTACCTTAAGAAAAATAAGCGAGAACTGAATGATTCTCGCCTATTAAAAAATAAATTATTAATTTATCACAATTTTCAAAAAAGACTACCCCAAAACCGTAAAGCGACTCCCTTCTAAAACTGGCTCTGTTGTTTCAAAGGGGATGTTTTTACCCAAACTGTTTTTAAAACAAATAAGGGCTCCGGTTTGATCGTGAATGCATTCTCGTTTTAAATTTGTTACTGCAACAACAAGTTTACCCTCCACTATTTTTGATGGATCGGTGTTAACAAGGGTGATATCTTGTTTTCCTCCCATCCCAAAATCGACTGAAAGATAGAGTGATTCAGGCTCACCTTCAAGTGGCCGAATTGCTGTAATTGACCCTACAAGTAACCGCATCGATTCAAAAATCGGCCTTGCTACCCGATCAGGCTTTCTCACTTCATAAAAAATTGAAATACCTTCACTTTTAGGAAGTTCATCACTTCCTGTCGTTAAAAAAACCTCTCTCCCCCCTTCTCTAAAAGCAAGATGCTCCAATCTATCAGAAATATTCGTGATTGCTAATCTCGAACCCCCTTCCGTAGAATCGATAAAAAAACCAATTTCACCAAAATTTCTTTGAACGATCATTATTAAAAACCTCTCTATTTATATCGATTAATTTTATCCTTACACAAAGCGTTACACCAATCTATGTTAAGCTTATATCCTTCTTCAAACAAAAAAACAAATTCCTTCCTTTTTGAACCTGGGACAATCGAATTTATCAACTTTTGCGTTAATTGAATGTGATATTCTTCTCCAGGGTCATCTCCACCTACATGCATTTTAAAGTATTGCAATCTATCAGGTTCTAACCACAGGGTTCTTGAAAGACTTTTCCAAAGAGCCTCTATCATTTGACCTGCATGCATTTCAAAGGCAACCATCATCGCACATCTTTCAAGATGATTAGAAGATCCTAATTTTCGAGAAAGCGTCACTAGGCACTCTCTAGTATCTGGACAATAGTCTGGCTTTATATCTTCCCCCCAAATGTACTTCAAATCTGCTTTTAAATAAGAGGCATGAAAGTGTCTTTTTGTGTCTAAAATTTTAGGCAGTGCCGAAATCCCCTCTTCTCGAATCAAATAATTCCCACCAGTCTCATCCCAACTTAAAAAACTGCCAACCACAAAAGTTTGTTCCATTTTACGAGATATCGAAGAGTTCTGATGAATCACCCTCATAATCAATCCGTGGTAAGCTCCCGCTTGAATGTAGGGAAAAGCTTCAGACATGGCTAAATATTTTCTCGTAACAGCTAATACATTTCCTGTATCCAAACCATTTTTAAATGGATGAATCGAATACTTTTTAGAAACAGTCTCTTCTAATTCTTGTTTGATACTTCCAAAACCCCTCTTCAATGGAGAAGCTAAATAATAGACACCTCTATCTGCTGCTCTTGCTACACTACTTATCATAAACCCTCCTTTTATAATGTTAAGCTAAACGAAATCCTGGTTCAACAGGCTTTGCAGGCTCTATAACTGCTGTTCCGAAAACTGTGCAAATAGCTCCTAAAATCGAATCATCAGAAATTTCAAATCTCTCTTTCAGATCTTGCTCTCTAAGATTGACTAAGGTGAGCACTTGTTTTCTATGCAATGAACTTAGTTTAAAATCTGATCCGAATAGACCGACACACCCAATTTCTCCAAATTCGCCAAAATCAATGACGCATTTGACTTTTTTAAGAGTTCCAAGAAATGTATTATCTAATAATTCAATCTCTTTTACCGAACCCACTCTCAAATCAAGTGATGCAAATGTGGGCCAATCTAATGTACGACTATTTGATTCAAGAGGCTCCTCTTCAGCCAAAATCCCCACTCTACTTCCTGGCCCTACAAGGCTTGAGGGTCTCATGAAGATCGTTGTCTCCCTTTTTTCATCAGCTGTCCCCCTGGGCGCTTGAACCCCAGTTACAAGACAATCCGACATCATTTTTCCAATCTGCTTTCTCGGAAAATTAACCGTACAAAGAACGTCTGCCCCTGTCAAATCTTCAACTGAGTGATTTGAAACTAATTGCGCCGAACTTGTATAGTGTTCTTTGCCGCTTACTCTAAAATGCTCTTTCATCAAACCCGGAGAAAAAAGCAATTGAATTGCAAACGCAGGCACTTTTGCAGTTCGATTAATTTCGGCACTTTCAATCTTGCCGATTGTAAGACACACTTGTCGGAAGGTTTCAAAACTAACATATCCTGTACCGAATTTTGTTACAGCTGAACTCATAAAAACTCCAAAAAATTAAAGTTGCATTAAGTTAAGTTTTTGCAAATAAAATTTCAAGTATTAGTTCAGATTTTCTTTGAATTTTTAAATACTTCTTGGAACTGATAGAGAATAATCCCTGAGGCTACTGCAACATTAAGACTATCTATGATTGGATCTATCGGAATTTTAACATGGGTAGAGGCAGAATTCAAAATTTCAGGATCGATTCCAGTAGATTCCCTGCCAAAAATAAAATAGGGGTCTTGAGGGAAGATCGCTTGCTCTAGTAAAACAGCCTTATTACTCAGCGAAGTTGCAACACTGTTTTTTCCTTGAAGCAACTCACATAAATTCGAAGTAGTATGCACCTTCATTTGAAATAGTGCCCCCCTCGACACTTTTATGCTCCTTCTTAAATAAGGAGGTGAGGAGTAGGTATCCACGATTAAATTACGCACACCAAAGGCGACCGCATTACGAACAATTGCCCCCACATTTTCTGGATCTACCACACCATTGAGGACAATCGCAGGTCCTGTCATCTCTTCTATCAACGCATTTTTAGGCTTAACACCAAGAGCCATAATACCTTGATGCATTTTATACCCAATTATTTTCTGGAGCTCTTCTTTAGAAGCAATTTCAATTTTAACAGAGTTCGGAAAGGTCAATTTTGCAAGATACCTCTCCTCCATTAGAAGAGAAATAACTTCTAAATCGCTTTTGAAAAGAGATTTAACAACTTCCTCGCCCTCTCCAATAAAATAGGGGCCTAAATCGCGTAAACTAGAATAGAAGGAGTGTTGACTATTTTGATCCAATACCTTTCTACTCTATTCTCTTTCTTAATAAGTTGCAATAATGCCGTTCCAATTAAAAATCTTTACGCAAAGTAACTATCAATTGATTGGATTTATACCTAGAGCCGAATTCTCCCTCGTAATCTAGAGTAAGGACAAGAGGCCTCTTTTTTCCTATAAATGTTGAAACCCCTAGGCCAACCACGCCTAAGTTGAGGTTTTTGTTAATACCTACTACTGTGAAACTGCTGGGCATACCGACAAAATTTGCTGTGATATTTCCTGAGTTAAAGGGTTTTTCAAAGACGTAACTTGTTTTCTCTCTTAACGAGATTTTACCCCAAGATTGCTCCCATTCTGCGCAAAATTTAAATCCCGTCTCGCTTCGAACCATCGAAGAGGTTCTTGCAGATTGAGAGACATTAAAAGGGGATCCCCCTCTTTCCTTGTAGCCCCCTTGCCACGTGACCGGCCAATCTAAAGAGGAGAATAGGGTGAAATCTAAGGGGCTATTTGGCAAAACATACCCTATCTCCAAATGAGGATCAAGTTGCCATGCGTGGATATTTGAGGAGGCTTTAGCAAAATAATTGGGTAATGAAAGATTACGCACGTTATGAGTTTGGTCAAATAGCCCCCAAAGAGCTGGTGAGAAATAAAAGTTTGAAGCTGAAACCATCCCATAAAGGGATAAAACGTAGTTATTCATATTGCCATGACCTGCATTTCCCCCCTCGGAAAAATGAGTATAATCATACCCAAAAGCAATCCCAAATAAACCGGTATTCTCAAATAGATAATCAACCCCCACTAGCAAAGCTCCAGACCCATAGTTAACCGATTGGATTTGGTTTGTTCCTCTTTGGTGTGCAAGCTCCCCAAATCCCAAGATCCATCCAGAAAGGGGCTTTTCCCTCTTTATTGGAACTGTTTTATTAGACCGATCTGCAAGAAGCGCTATTGCAGTCTTATCCCCTGAATACCTAGATCCTGTCATACGAATCTGGTCTAGGTAAGTTGAAAGGCTCGTACTTAAAGAAAAGGCAATCATCTGTGTAATATAGGAGACATAAGCATTTCTTGACGGAGAAACGCTCTTTAAACCATCGATTAACTCTTGATTACTACTCCCATTAAAAAGAGAAATCGTTGAGCCATCTCCATACTTATTTAAATAATTTGCTATGATCAGATTATTACCCTCAAGGTAAGTTGTCGGGATCTGAGAGCTGTAGGAGAGAAAAATAGCATGTTCCTCTTGGCTAAGCGTAAAGGAGTATCCAGGAAGTCCTCCGATCACAATCCCCCCAGTAACGATTGGATCGAATGCTCCTGAAATACCGCTTGATGCCTCTAGAATCTGATACGTATAACTTCTTGGATAAGATCCAGGGTCTTGGACCACTTGGACAGTTCCTGAAACCAAAGCAGATCCGCCTATATCAAGGGCAGATGCTGCCGCAGGCTCAATTTCGACTTCAAAAACCCCGCCACTGTTTGTGAAATTTCCTCCAATACTTAGTGTGCCTACGCTTTGCCCCGGAGCGATAATCCCAGAATTTACAACACTTCCTCCAATGCTTCCAGATCCTTTTAAAATGCCCGAGCTTTCGACTCTAACCCCTTCTAAAATTGAGCCTGCTATCACAAGGGTCCCCTCCTCAACAGTAGTCAATCCTGTGTACTCATTAACCCCTGACAAAGTTTGCTTCCCCCCTCCCTGTTTTGTTAAAGGAGATGGGCCTGAAAAGTCTTGGATATTTCCCAAAAAATTTGCATTTATCGTGGAATCTGTATGAATTAACAAGGGAGCGTTTGATTTTGCGGTGCTTAAACTATCCCCATTCAACCCTCCAATGGTAAATGTGACCCCAGAAGTATTTGCATACAAATCATTTCCCTGCAAAATAATATTAGCATTTCCACCCAAACCGCTTCCCTCTACAACAATCCCATGCTGGGTAACAGTTCCTTCATTAATAGCTTGAATCGTTGCAGAGCCAGCAGAAATGGTAAACCCTTGAGCAAAAACAATCTGAGAATCAGCTACAACACCACTGTTATAAGCAGAAATGATAGAACCGTTATTAAGTAGACATCCGTTTCTAAAACTTATTTGGCTACCCGTCACTTCTCCTACCACATTGCTAACTCCACCCCTGTTAATCATTTGATTGGTAGCGCTAAGATTCAGATCTTCCCCTGCACTAAAAACTCCATTCACAATCACTTGTGATCCTGTAATCAGCCCGATATTATTAGCAGTTCCTCCCTCATCGTTATTTGTACCGCTATTGGTTACAACAATCAAAGCATTATTACCTAAAGTGCAACGACCATCTACTTGAACTTGCGCGTTAACGAGAGTGGCTATACTATTGTCATTTTGAAGAGATGCATTATCAACCCCAGTGTTAGATACCCTTAAAGAAAAATCATCTCCCGCCTCGAAATTTTGTACTGAATAAAATTGTTGCCCGGACAACACTGAAATTAAATTGCCAACTGCAGTATTAACACCTGCATACCCACCTGTGTTTGAAATTTCAATTGATGCTCGATCTCCTAATGATGCCCCCAAAGTCATATGAACTTGTGATCCAGTCTGATCCACTGTATTATTATTCATAAAACCTGCATAATTCCCCCCCCGATTTACGGCATTATTGAACCCGTTATTGGTGATTTCTAAAACAAAATCGTCCTGAACTTGAAATAGACCTTCCGTAAATAATTGCTTCCCATAACCCATTAAGCTACCCACTTGAATACTATTAGTTGTATTAGACGAAGTAGATCCCGTATTTGTAATTATAATCGATGCATTGTTCCCCATAATACAGCTATTTTCAAAATGAACTTGCTGACCTCCTGTTATATCACCAATAAAATAGCCACCTATGCCGCCCCCTTTGGAATCGCCTGAACTATTAACAGTAAGAGAGAAATCATCTACAGCACTAAAACTGCTTTTGCAATAGAATTGATTACCTCCAACAGATCCGACATTCACATAAAATTCTGTTGCATTGCCAGAAAATTGACCACTACTCTCGATGAAAATATTTGCCCGATTCCTGAGCCTCACAGGGGTAAAAAAGACCACCTGATCCGTTGAAATAGAACCTACAGAATCTTTTCCAACTCCGATTGTGCTATTTATGCCACTATTTGTTGCATTCAAAGAGAAATTATCCCCTGCCGTAAATGCGTAGAAACCAGGAAAATTGTAATCTCCCACAGCAATTTGCCCGAAATTCATTTGAGCTACACTTGATCCTTCATTGGTATTACTACCCGTGTAAGAACCTTCATTAACCACTCCGATTGTCGCATAATCTCCAAGAGTTGCCCCCTGCTTAAAAAGAATTTGATTCCCGGTTAAACCTGAATTAGAATTAATTACTGCAACCTGATAAACCCCGTATCCATGACTACTATCTCTACCCGTGTTACTCGCCAATAATCTGAACCTATCCCCAGCAATTAGAGGACCTCCCACATAAAGTTGTTGGTCATTAAGATAGGCAATATTGTCTGTTGAAAGAATCGTTTGACTCGAGTTATCACCCGAATTAGAAACATTAATTGTGCAATCGTTGCCAAAACTCGCATTTGTTTGTAAAAAAACCTGAGCTGCATTGATTTTTCCAACATAATTAAGTCCCCAACCAGAACTGCTATCGTTACCGATATTTGAAACATCACAGGTAAAATTATCTCCTGCATGAAACTCTGCTGAAGAGTTAACTTGACTGCCATTAACCACTGCAACTAGATCTCCCGCACTAATATTAACACCGCTGAAAACGCCACTATTAGTCACGGAAATAGCAACATTATCTCCGGCTGTAACCATTCCATCAAACTTGAGCTGACTCCCTTCACTATTGGCTACCCCATTGCTTCCACTTCCAGTGGCTCTGTCAACACCACTATTAGTTGCTGTAATTCTACCCCCATTTGTAATTGTGAGTACCCCTGCAGAATGTAAATTTGAGAGAACAGAGCCAAGAGCTGTTGTCGATGCGTTACCTGTAAGCGTAGCGCGATTTGAGCTTGTAATAATCGAGCTACCAGAGGTCCCGCTCCCCCCCAAAAAAGAGATCAAATCGCCTGGATTTAGAGTATTATCAATATTGGTAACATTGATTATGGGATTTGTATTTAAGCCAGTAATCCCTGCCCCATAAAAAATGAGCGAATTGTTATTAAAATTAAAATGAAAGATCTCTGCACTCTCTAAAAAATTAAAGGTAGCTACCGATAAAATGGACGCATTCTCTACAGGATTTGTATCAATCCCCTCAATTCCACTATTAAATAGGGCATCATCACTACTTCCTGGAACGGAATTTGGATCCCAATTCGCGGCATCACTCATCTCATTATTCGGAGATATACCACTCCAAGTAATTGATGTAGCGTGAGAAATAATTGAGTGCATGAAAAAGGCTATGCAAAGCCAACCAGTTTTAGACATCTTCTATCCCTTATAATTCTGTAAAAACCTCAATCTACAAAATTAAATTTTAAAGGGACATCATTTTCTCTAATAGCTCCTAGCTTTGGTTTTATTAGGGAGTGCCAGGCAATATATACTCATTCCAGTTGAAACACCCTCTTTTTCTTTACAAAATCTTTTTATTTCAATTCCGCTTCATCAGGCCTGGTTTCAAACAGAGCCTTCTTCAGCGGACGGCTTCGCCTAATTGAACTAAAACGATTTTGCTGCGAAAAATCCGGGTCTTTCAACTGTCATGAGTATAGCTGCTACTGCAGCACCAGGGTGTTGAAATTGGAGATTTGAAAGCACGGTCCCCATAATTAAACTCCTCCTGCTCCTCCTGCTCCTCCTGCTCCTCCTGCTCTTGGTGCTCCTGGAAATGCTGCTAGCATTTTCATTGAAATGAGCAGAGTCGATCTATACATCTCTAAGAACTTATCCTCTATCATCTTTCCCGCTTTTGATCGAACCACGCCACTCTCTTCTGAGGCTTTGACGACTGAACCACTAGCTCCTCCTCTTGCTCTAGCGGCCCCCTTCTCGGCAACTTTATGCGAAGTAGCCTCTGAACGAAATTCTCTAAATCTAGCCTCTCCTCGTCCCTGTTTTCCTAATTCTAAAAAGGCCCAATCTTCTTCTGTCAACCCCATTTCATGCAAAGGCATTGCCCTAAAATCGTGATTATACCTCGAAATCTTAGCATCATTTAATAAATAAGCACATACATTTTCAAGAAATTGATAACAGAGAATAGTTCCACGAGATAACCTAAAATTCATTAATTTAGGATCTATCCGACCTAATTCATTTTTAAGAAGCCCTATCTGTACAAAGAGATTTGTTAAAAATGGAGAGGGTCGCCTTCTAGCCAGATCTTCCATAATTCCAGTGAAAAAATCTCGATGATCTTCAACTATAGGCATTCCTTCAATTACTACAGCTGCTCCACTCGCACCAGAAGCGCCACCCGCACCTCCGCCAGATCCTACAGCCAAAGCTCTTTCAGGGAGAAATGATGCAAAAAACCTTTGGATTATACTGCTAGGAACTTGCCTACTATCTCCTAGAGGCTTATGAAGTCTATCAAAAAGAGAGATGTACTCTTTTACCCAATCAAAGACATCACTTTTTAATAGTTCCATAGATCCACTCTCTGGATTAGCAAATAAACTAACTGAAGTTTGAAGCAACTTAAAAGCTGATGAATATCTAACAAAATGGAGTTTCGGAAAATTATGGATTTGTCGGGATGCGAATTCTACTAATTCCAAATCTTCAAGGAGATCGCGATCTTTTTTAGATATTGCTGACCCTGTATACAATTTTAACAATTGCAAAAAACTGTGATTTCTTAGATCGTCTTTCTTTAAAAATTTCCTTGTCACTGTCGTGAGCATTTGCTCCATAACTTGCGTTACCTGAACAACTATTGTAAACAGTTCCAAGGGATCATTTTGTGATTTTGAATTTTCTAATAAAAAAATCAGATCTTGTAAATGTGCCCTTGCGTTTAGATACGACTGCGCTCCTCCTCCACTCAACTTAATGCTGTTACGCAAACTTGCTACACCAAATCGCTCTAGAAACTCCAGAGACGAGATTTTTTTAGCCATAACTGCTACATCAAAATCCTCACCCTCTTTTTTAGTCACCTCTTCAAACGAAGGGGACAAAGCTGAAACCAAATGAAGCTTTAGAGGTAGTGGGGAATGAAGCTTTTTTAATTCTTGAATCGCTTTTTTTTCTAAATTAGCAAATAAAATTTCATCCGCAATAGCAATTATTTTTACGATATCTTTTAAATCCAATAATCGAGAAAAATATTGATCCCCATTTTTTTCCCCAAACATTTTTGTCAACATCCCTCGAATAGGCCTAAAATTTAGAAATTCACTTTTTTTTCCTAAGCTATTGTGTACAAGACGTGTAAGCTGCTGCTGTTCCGAAATTACTTTATCGGTTCTATTCTGCATTAATTTTTTTACTG
The DNA here is from genome assembly GCA_937996705.1 of uncultured Chlamydiae bacterium. Lineage (GTDB taxonomy): Bacteria > Chlamydiota > Chlamydiia > Chlamydiales > 2-12-FULL-49-11 > VGMD01. The sequence goes on along the minus strand of CALKUQ010000045.1, from coordinate 20,820 downwards.
CGGTTGATCTTGCATCAAGAACTAAAAATTCCAGTTTACTAATCCTAGAGATCTCGTCGAATATTACTTTATTATCTGGGTGCAATAACAAAAACCCATTAAATATCCTATCTATGAGAACTTCTATTTTGAAAGCAATTGCTAAAAGAGCCTTTCCATACATCCTAACTCTTTCTATATTAAATTTTCCCGCCAAGGTTAAATCAACTGGACTCTCATAAATCTCACCAGATCGAGGATCCAGCATTAAGTCTAGTAAATTCGAAAAGACGTCGATATTTTCTCTAACAATAAATTTATCTGCTTCTATTACTCCTTTAAAAAAACTCGTACACCTTTCTTTATCAATATCAGAAATTAAACCCTTAATAATTTTATTAATTTGACATTGAATCGCTCCTGCTACAATTCTGCTCATTTGATCATAATCGAGGAGGGCATCCTTAAACGGTCTCTCCTCATTATAATAAAGCCAAAAACGATTGCGAATTGCTGGAGGGTCTATGCTCTCTTTCATCCCCTTAAAAAAAGCAGCAAGCCAGGGGGACTCTTCAGCCTCACCCTCAGATTTAAAATATTTTAATATATTTTTAATATTTTTAACATCAGTGGATTCATAATTATCTCCAGGTGATATAAAAAAGCTAAAAATGATTCCCATAGGCTGAAGGGGTATAGGAATTGCATCAAATCGAAGAACCCTACCACCTCCACCACCTAGACTAATATCCACAACAACCCCCAAATTGGTATTTTTTTTTGCAAATACCTTATAATAAATGCAATATTATTGCTAGATGATTTAGGACACCCCCAACACATCTCAAATGTGGAACGTAGCTGTTTTAACTTTAAAAAAATTGATAAATAAATGTTAGCAAGCTAAAGTCGATAAAATAACTCGACAGCAAAAAGGAGCCTCATGACTCAACAAACCCTCTATAAAAAGCTCCCGCCTTTGATTAAAAATCGTTGTAGGCCACTCCTTTTACTCTTATTGTTCCTTGTCTCCCCTCACAGCGACCGTTTGTATGCGCTAAATTCAATAGAACCTGAAACAATGACCTACTACCTTTACATCTCTGAATTCGCTAATAGTTTTATCTTAATACCTACCTCCAACGTATCCGTAGACAGCTCAACGACAGCGTCAAGCTATTTAGCTGGAAGAGCACCCCTTTACAATGAAAATAATCAGCCAGTAGGAACCTGCTCCGCTTCCTTTTTATCTATGCAAAACTCTACTGTAATCTACACAGACATCTCTAACTACTTATCTGTTGATAATGGACTCATCGTAAGTTGGTTTACACCAACAGCACCGATTGATTTAGAGCTAGACAGCATCATAAACTCGATGGTGACAGAATGCATGGTGACTGCGAGCACAAAGATTCTTCTTAACCCCTTTTATGGACAGACCTTTAATTTAATTGTCTCTTCAGAAGAAGGGAAAATTTATTTTCAATTTACAAGGACTGGAACGATTTTCTAAAAGGATTGTCATGAAGCTATTGCTAAACAAACTTATTACTCTAAACGCATTGATCTTAACCCCTTTGGTATGCTCTTCAGAACCGCACGATTACTCTTTTTATATTAAAGTTGGTTCAGGGATCTCATTTTCTGGCTCTGCAAACATTACTGCTCCTTCACCTCCTTGGAATAGAGCCCTTCAAGGTTATAATAGTAATTTAGGAAATTGCGCTATTGCCAGTTTCAGTGTAGGCTCTGAAGTTTTCCATCTGATCGATCTAGAAGTTAGTATTTCTAATCGGAGCACCTTTGAATACAGAAAATACCAAACCCCAACCACTGGCGGCGGATCTTATACAAGAAAATTCGATCTCGATGTCACACCCCTCCTCTTTTCTGCAAATCTTCTTGGACTATGGATACCCTATTGCCATTGGAACCTTGGAAAAGGGACTCTCTATCCCACCTTAGGCTCTGCTGTCGGAGTTAGCAATTTAACAATCACAAATTTTAGAACAACGGGTCTACCTCCAACAGGCGATTCCAGCCCCTACGAAAGCTTCTCCTCTGAAAATCAATACCTCGTGCGCAAAAATTTCACCTACACAATCCTTGCCGGTCTTGAATACAACTACAACAACCGATGGGCGATCGGATCGGGTTATCGTTTTTTTGATGCAGGCCATTTTAAAGGATCTCGTTATCTAAGGACTTCCACTGGCTCGGCAGTTGATGTCGGAAGTAATGTCTGGAACATGAGATTTAGATCCAATGAATGGTTTATTGAATTTAAAATTTTCATCTGATTGACTGCCCTCTCCTCAGGCGGGCCAGATTTTAATAGGAAAGAAAAAGGAAGAACATTCAAAAAGGCGTTGATCTATATTAAAATTTTACATAAACTTTACACTTGGTTTTAACCAAACCTCTAATATATTTTACATAACGTAACCATATTGAATAAGATAAGTTATAATTAAGAGTGTTTTAAAAAATATTTTTTCCCAAACACAAGCTGTATAAAGCCCTACTTTAAGAGATTAATTTTTATGAATAACTTAAATACTTCTTGTGTATGCAACTTGTTTATAGGTTTAAAAGAAGCTCGGTATCATTGGACCGCTTCTAAAAAAAGCAATTTGATTCATCGCGTTAGCCATAGGGCTCTTGCAGCAATAGAATGCATACCATTTCTTGGAAAATTTGTAGCCTTAAGTGAAAGATGCATAATGCATATTGCTAATAAGCCCCACATGCACTTCATTGAAGCTGATCCTCTGGAAAGAGATCCACCCGTTTTAGCACCTACAGATTTTCAGAAAGAATCCGAAACAAGAGAAGCGACAGGTTCACTAGAGGAAAGAGCAGGAGCCGGAGCCGGAGCAGGAGCAGGAGCAGGAGCAGGAGCCGGAGCAGGAATAAGTTCTGAAACTAGAGAAGAGAGTTTAAGCCTAGCAAGCCCGATTAAAAATTGGAACGCCTGGAAATTAAGAAATTTATCTTTGGAAGAGACCTTTTTAAAAATGACCAAAAATCTAGAAAAATCAATAACGGAACATTCTAACTCATTATTACATTTCCAATTAGCCAATTGTGAAGATAACCCTTACGCATCTATTGCTCAGGTGAATGCCAGTGAAGAAGCTATCCCTTTTTCTCAACTTACTTTTGAAATATTTGCGTCAGAAAATCCTGGAAAATCGAGACCAAGCATGGAAGACACACATTTTTTTTTAGAAAATGAAATCGGAGTGCTTTCAGGTATATGTGACGGTCATGGTGACAGTGGCAATATGGCGCGAGAGGTAAAAAAAAGATTCGAAAAGCTCTTTTTTAAAAAATTAGAAGGGTGTCTTGGAACTGTGCACAAGGCTTTTGAATCCCTATTCCTTGAAATTGACAGGAATCTTCCGGGATCAGGCGGCTGCACCGCAGTGATTTCCTTTATTGAAAAAAAGACCAACTTAGTCTACACAGCAACAGTCGGAGACAGTGAGTCAAATATTTACAGAGTAATTGAGGGGGTTTTGAAATCAATTCCTCTTTCTGTGGTCCGAGATTGGTCGTCACCTACAGAAGCAGGAAGAATGGCAATATATTTAGATCAACCAAAAATTGCCACAGATTGGCCAACGAAATTTTCTAAAATTCTGAGACCACCTCGTCCACAAAACAGGCTTTGTCGAGGAATAAATGTAAGCCGAGCTTTTGGTGATTATAGTTACAAATCGGAAGAAAAACCCCCTTGTGTAATTAACAAACCTAAAATCACTGTTTGCAAAATGCTTCCTGGTGATCTGCTTATTTTAGCTTGTGATGGTTTAAAAGATTATGTCCAAGAGGGTCAAATTATTAAAACCCTATCTCATACAACCTCTGAAGAACCTGATTACTCAAAAAGACTGATAGAGGTTGCAATACAACATATGCCTTCCGTAATTGTTTTTAAGGGATCCCGTTATTTAATGACAGGAGACAATATTACGGTTGTTGCTTTACAAGCTCATTAGAGCCCTATTAGAGCAAATCAATCGGTCCAGAATAATTTCCCCTTTCTGCACTAGCCCTCTGGTAATGATTTAACCGAAACTCGGAGACAACTGAAATGTATAAGAAGTTATCCACCACTGTAATAGTTAATTCCTTAAGCAAATCTGATGAACTAAGAACTTCCCCTTTTACGAAGGGATGGGCTGAAATTTTCTCTCGTATTTTTACCCCCTCTTCTGACAAATAATGGATTCGAACCCTTTTGCAAACTTCTTTTATAATGAAATCTATCTTTTCGCTATAAGAACTAAAACCTAACCTGTGTAATAACAAAGGCTCCTCATCAGGATTAATAGAATGGAGAAATCGAGAAGTCCACCCTAAAATTTCACCCCATTCACTGTTATAAGAAGCCCAATTAAGCACTCTACCCTTAACCATCTCTATAAAAGGTACGTTTGTAAAAAACCTACTTTTATGTTTTTCCATTAATTCACTGCAAATTTCCAAATCTTTATTTACCTTCCTAACTCTGTCCCGTAAATCTATTACTTTAGGGGCAAATTCCTCTTCTACCTCCCCCTCATTTCCAAAGAAAATTATCTCCTTTACCCTACCACGCAAAGTTGGATCAGAAATTCCTTCTATAAATTTTTGGGCCTCTTCACGAACATCGTCGTAAATTGCTCGAGTTTGATCGATCTTCTTGAAGAAATCTGGTATACATACCTTGGGGTAGCGCTGACAAGCAGCAGTAAGAGTGGTTAAAGGGAGGGCAACTTTTGGAGAGACTCTTACCGAGGGTCCTTCAGTTCCCCCCGCTCTAGGTGCAGTAAATCTAACACTTTCCGATAACAATCTGCCCTCCATTCCCTCTCTATCCTTTACTATAAAGATACAAATTATCAGAATTTTAAATATTTTCTTTATATTCTATATATCTTACTTTATTAAACACCACTTAAAACTGGAACCCCTGCTCCTCCTGCTCCTCCTGCTCCTCCTGCTCCTCTCGTTGCTGATGCGGCTAGCATTTTGGTAGCAATCCGCCTTGTTGCATTATAAACCTCTACCAACCTTATTTCTACTATCCTTCCGGCTTTTGACCGAACCACGCCACTCTCTTCTGAAGCTTTTACTGAACCGCTCGCTCCACCCTCCCTTACCCTTGCTGCCCCTTTCTCTGCAATTGCATGCAAAGTTGCTTCCGAGCGAAACTCTCTATACCGAGCCTCCCCGCTCTGCTGCTTCCCTAATTTCAGAAACTCCCAATCTTCTTCTGTTAACCCCATTTCAGGCAAAGGCATACTGCTAAAATCGTGATTGTATTTAGCAATTTGAGAATCATTTAATAGATAAGCGCATAGATTTTCAAGAAATTGATAGCAAAGAATAGTTCCACGACATAATCTAAAATTCATTAATTTAGGATCTAATCGGTCTAATTCATTTTTAAGAAGGGCAATTTGAACAAATAGATTTGTTAAAAATGGAGAGGGAGGCCTTCTTGCAAGATCTTCTTTGATTGCTGCAAAAAAATCGGCATGTCCTTCAAATGGATCGAGCCCTGCCACTACCTCACCCCCTGCAGCTCCACCAGAACCTCCAACTGAAGCTTCTGCAGGAGAAATTGATGCAAAAAACCCCTCTATTATCCTAGCGTCAACTATCGTTCCACTCCCAAACTGTCTATGAAGTCTATTAAAAAGAGAGATATAAGTTTTAACAAAATCTAGGACCTTCGTTTTTAGTAGCTCAAGGTCTCCGCTATCTCGATCCAAAAATTGGTTCACTGATTCCTTCAACAACTCAAATGCCGGCAAATATTTAACAAAATGTAGTTTTGGAAAATTTTGGGGCTGACGCGAAGCAAATTCTACTAAATCAAGCTCTTTAAGAAGTTCTCGATCCTCAGCTTCTATGAATCCACTTTTATTCAGTTCAAGCAAATAGGCAAAACTATGACTTTTAATATCCCCATTTTTAAGAAAGTCTCTTGTTACAGTTACAAGCATTTGCTCCATTAATTGTGTTACTTCAATAATCAGTGTAAATAAATCGAGTGGGGCTGTATGTAATTTCAAATTTTCTAAAAGACAACAGATATTTTCTAAATGGGCCTTAGCGTTTGCATAGGACTCTTGCAACCCCGGATGCAATTTCATTCTCCTCTCCAAAGCCCCTAGATCTAGTGCCTCTAAAAATCTGACCCGAGAGATTTCTTTCACTTTAACTATTTTAGGCTTAACCATCTTTTTTCCTCTACTCCCATCTTCGAGAGGAACTGTCAAAGGTAAAGAGAGAGGAGGTTTAACAGAAGCTGCTAATTCTTTTTTAAATTGACTCCAACATTTTGTTTCTAATTTACTAATAATAACTTCTTCTGAGAGGATGATTGTTTTGACTATGTCTCGCAAACTTAATAATAATGTGAAATACCTCGCTGCACTTTCAATTCCCACTAATTGCGCAGCTAACTCTTGAGCTGGGATTAAATCAGCTAATTCAGATTTTTTTCCTCTCAGATTTCCTGCCTCACGAGCAATTTCTATCTCTTCTAAGACAAGTCTATCCTTTTTCTTCTCGGCTAATTTTTTAGCCGCACTAGATTTCGGATCTCGAACATAAACAGTCGCGGTTGAGAGCGTTAATATTTTTTCACAAATTAAGTTGTTATCCGGATGGAATAAAGAAATTGCATTAAAAGCTCTATCTAAAAGCACTTCCATTTGATAAGCAATTGCCAAAAGCGCTTTTCCATACATTCTTACCCTTTCTATATTAAACTTTCCAGACACCTTTACCTCGAGTGCACTCTCAAAAATTTCTCCGCAACGAGGATCAATTGCAATTTCTATCAATTCTGCAAATATTGCCAAATGTTCAATCGCTACAAATCGAGAAATGCCAGTTAAGGTCTCTTCTACCTCTGTAAATTTATCTTCTTTAACAATCCTTATTAATTCATTTATAATATTGGTAATTTTTGTCTGAATCGTGCCAGCAACTAATCGGCTCATTTGATCATACGATTGAATAGACTCTTTAAATGTTTGTTCCTCATTGTAATAGGCCCATAATCGACCACGTATTGACCCCTCTCCTGTTTTATCTTCTATAGACTTCAAAAAGAAAAGCACTTCTCGAGAATGGCCCTCATCCGTGGAGGATTTAAAATATTTCAAAGACTGTTTTACAATTTTTATAAGAAGGTCATTCTTCTCCTCTTTCTCGATTACGAGTAGTCCCAAAATAGTTGCAATCGGCTGAAGTGGGGGCGCTAAAACGCCAATAGATAAATAATTCGTACGGCAAGCACCTGCACAACCACTCACAATAGCTCCTAAAATGTATGTTTTATTAAATCCATTTAAAACTTTCTATTAACCACTTCCTAGACAAGTAGAACTGCCACAATATTTCCAAAAAAGCCTCCCTATCTCTTCAATATTCAAATCGATAATTACGACTTTATCCCCATTTTCGGATGATCCGAAAAAATCTTGATCTTCAAAAAACTCTTCCTCTCCCAAAACTTCTCCCGCAAAATTTTTTGCTAAAGCATTAAAAAGCCTTATTCTTTGGTACTCTTTTTTAAAAGCTTTTGCATCTATGAGTGCATGGATTTTTTCGCCTCTTATATAGTCCGGAAGACTTTTGACCGAAAATGAGTGGAGTTTGTTATCCTTTCCCATAATTTTTGCAAAACCACCCTTTGCTTTAATTTCTTTAACAAGAGCTTCTGGATAGACATCGTTATCCGTTAAAGGCTCTTCATTAAACTCCCTTAGTAAAAAGTGGGCTATTTCGTTTAAAGTTTCCCCCTCTGGATTTAATCCTAAACCTGTAAAAATTGAAACTCCTTCACTATTTTTCCCAATATATACAATATTTATCCCAATCCCATCGCCATGAGGGTGTCTTGCACGATACTGGAAATGATTACGCATATAATAAATTTGCCCTATCTTAAATTCAGGATCAGGATCTGCAAGAGAAGCCCTTTCAGGAATCTCAATAGTTTCCATTAATTTACATGACGTTGAATCCGATTCAAAAAAATACTCCAAATTTCTAGAAGAAAACGTAGAGGCGAGATTATCGTATTTTTCAGGCGTTAATAAATCTATTAACATAAGATTTAATGCAATTCGATGAGGGACCATATAGCACTCGGTAAATGAAAGCGTTTCAAAAAAACTTCCAAACGCTGCACTTGCCGAAACCCCTCTTTTCAATCTCAACGCAATATCATCTAACCCTGTTGGAGATAACTCATCTGGTATATTTTCCCAATAATTTTTATGCCCTAACGGAGCTGCAAACAAAAAGCGGTCGCGAAGGCTATTCAAAAGAACGTGAGCAGGGGGCATTGTTGAACCAACTGGAATTCTAGTATCTCCCAGAGCTTGAAGAGCTCTTAAGTAAGTTGTTGCGTACCATATTTGGGACGGCTTCATGGAAATTGCCTCAAGAAGTTTCCCCTCTTTAATAAGAGTGATTCTTTCATAATAAGGACGGACACACTTTCTAACATTTACTAAAAAAAGTCTTCGAATCGTAGCTTCAAGACTTGTTGCATCGACGCCTCTGGTAAGCGCAGCATCTCTGGAAGGATCCAATCCAGAAACTTCCCCTTTCTCATCAACTGCAACACCAGAACCACCGCCACCAGCACCTGCCCTCACTTCATAACAACTCAGCATACCCCACCGCTATAATCTCTATCTAAGATTTTTAAAAAATTGATTTTTGTACTTTCAAATCGCTCTTTAGATTTAAAACCATTAATTCTAAAACAAATAGAATAACAACATCATCCCTATTTTCTCAAGACTAAACGATCTTTGTATGTGTTACGCTTATCTAACTGTTTTCTAGAAAGTTTTTCTTCGTCAGATAAAAAATTCATGAGAGCATTCCAACGATAATTCAAGCAAGAAAGCCTCTCTAAAACAGGGAGTTTTTTCCACTGGAAGCCCCCTCTATTGCCTTTGCAAGATAACCGAAAAAATATAAGGGGATGCCGAGGAATCTGTGATTTCTGTTGTATTTGCATAGGTGCTTTGTATCCCGCCAACAATATAGCCTAATAAAACAGGTTCAGAACCTATACTATCAAGGGAGACCACCTGATTGGGAAAGAGAGACAACCCAGAGGCAGGAAAAAAAGTGGCCGATGTACCAAAGAAAAGTAGGTTGCCAAAATTTGCAAATTCCGACTCAATTACAGGGTACTCATTATTCATAATGTACTGACTAAAATCCCCTTGAGAGTCAATTTTAATTGTTGTAACACTGTTAATAAAAGGGATTTGTGGATCTTCTGAAAAAGAACCTCCAGAGTAGATTAGGTAGCTAAGACCCCCAAATAACAACGTAAACATTTCCCCAGATTTTTTAGAAAATAGACTCACATAGGGCGCTACATAATTATTCATCCCCTGCTTGAACGTGTTTGGATTTAAAGGATCGGGCATGTAAGAGGTCCCATCTCCCTGAATAATTACTGGAACAGTCCAAACTCCTCCCTGCTCGGTAAAAACTCCTGAGAGGGCGACATATTCTCCATCATAAGATCTTGAACCTTTTTTGATTCTCGGAATCACCGTTAAGTCCCTTCTACGATAATTGGGATTAGTTGCGTATTGAGGCTCTGGCTTAATATAAAGTGTTTTTCCGTTATCAATAATTTGAAATGCCCTGACTTGCTCGGTATAAAGACCGTTAGAAGAGTTATAATAAAACCCGGGAAAATTTTGCCCAAAAATCAGCAAAAAAGGTTGATGTGGATTCTCTTGTGTCAAATCTCCCCCTGTTACTTGAAGAAGGGGGTGAGAGGTTTGACGGATAGAATCTGCAGCACTTTTTTTAGAGTTCTCACTTTCTACCCAATCCATCATACTTGGCACATCAATTGCGGTAAGGGTAGACTTTGTATTAAATTGGCCAGAAGCACTATCAATACCATAACCCCCAACAACATATAATGTGCTACCCACTTGGTAATATTGAGAGGCCGTTGCAGATAGTGCATCAATCTGGAATTGATTGAGACCTGCTGAACTTGATTTTAACGATCGAACGCTCACCTTCCCTTTTTTCGGATCTACAACATATACATTGGTGTTTTGCAACCTTGGCGGAAAATTATCATCACTATCCCCAAAACCGTGAAGTCCATTTGTCCTCCCTCCTAAAAGCAGCCATTTTCCTTTATAAATTGCCGAGACAAACGATTGTATTCCATAAGAATCTGAACTATTTGATGGCAATTGAAACTCTGACAACGCAAGGGTTACAGTAAAAGGCAACGATTCCTGAGTGAGGATCGGAGTAAGATCTTGAGTCTGATTGTAAGAGATCGAACAGACTCCGTAGATAGACAAAGCTAGAAAGACAATCATCTTATTCATTTATGAGTTCCTTTTCTTCAAGTTGTTTCCTTATAAAATCGGCAATAAACACGTGACAAGTATTTTGCTTTCTCTTAGAGGTCCAGACCATTTTTTTTCCATCAGAACTAAAACTCGGTAGCCCGTCAAAATTGGGATTATTTGTAATCCGCCACTCTTTTTTTGTCTCAACATCGATTAAATAGATCTCATAGGCGTGGTGGCCATGAATCGAAGTTGTATAGGCAACCCATAACCCATTTGGATGCCAGTAAGGGGCCCAATTGACAGCTTCATTATGGGTTAGTTGCTTTTCATCCTTTCCCTCTCGGTCCATCAAAAAAAGTTGCAAATACTCTTTTTTTTCCCGATCCGCCCTAAATACGATCTGAGTGCCATCTGGGGAAAAAAATGGACCTCCATTATAACAATCTGTTGTATAGGTAAGTTGTGTCACACTAAGATCCTCTACGTTTAACCGATAGAGATTCATGCTCCCGTCTGCGTTACTTGCATAAACAATCTCTTTCCCATCTGGAGAATAAGCACACTCAGCGTGATAAGCAGCGCCAGTGGTTAGCGCCCTTAAATCCGAACCATCTGGATTTGCTTCATAAATATTCATATAAGGGGTTAGATCCCAACTATATTTTTCACCCTTTACTCTCTTGAATTCCTCTCCAGCACCTTCATGACTTGAGGCAAAAATGATCTTTTTCCCATCCGGTCTAAAATAGCCACAAGTGCACGCACCTTTTCCTGTGCTCACCATTTTAGGAACGCCCACCTCTAAATTCATCACATAAATTTGATAATGCTCCTGACCTAAGGGAACTGCTTGAAAAATCAGATCTAACCCATCTGGCGAAAAATAGGCCTCCCCCGACCTCTCAAAACCCATCTCAGTAAATGTTACTTGTCTAATGTTTGAAAGGAGCGACTCCCCTGCGTAAGTAAAAGTAATACAAGATAAAAAAATCAGACCTTTCAATCGCCCTCTAAAAAAAAGATTGATAGAATTGTATAAAATAATTTACTTTATGTCTATGCGTGCTGCACTTCTTACCTCTTTTTCTTTTCTTACCATACTTCTCGGAGCCACTGAAATTTCAGATCCCTCTACACCCAATTTTCACACCTCTTTATTTCCCCTCGAAGGAAAATTCACCCTCGCTTTTGACGATTTTCGAAGTTTGCCTGAAGGGAGTTGGGAAGGGAATATGGGAGCCTTCACAAGCCTCTATTTTAAAGCAGATCTTACTCACACTCTATTTTTGCATTTTGGGGGAAGTTATGGCCTCTACGATTGGATGGGAAGAAGTTCCACCTCTTTTGAAAACTCTTCCGGGCTGCAACAGCAAGGGTTTCTCACAGGCGCCCTCTCAAGAGAAACAGACTGCAATTCAGGATTTAATTTAGGTCTATCCTACGATGCGATGTTGAATGTGAATTTTGGCGAATTTGCCGTTAACCCCTATCTCTCTCAAGTCCGCTTGCAAACCGGATATTCCATCCAAGGGAATGAAATTGGTATCTGGGGAACTATTTTTACAAATAACGCGCTGAAAGAGTCCCAGCAAATTCCCTTCCAATTTCGAGCAATCAGCCAAGCAAACCTTTTTTACTGCCACTACTTTAAAAACACTGGCTACGCGATGATTTGGGCCGGAATGCCTTATATAAGATCGCTTATGTACACCACAGGCCTCCCTGGAACTTTTATCGTTGGCGCAAGACTTTCTGCCCCGTTAACAGACTATTTAAGCATTAATGGACATGCAGCCTACATGGGAGCGCGTAATAAAAATGGTTACCCCTCCAACAACTACTCTTCTAATGTTTGCATAGCCCTCACCTACACCTTTGGAAAACGACAAAAACAACTCACCCCTTACATGTCCCTTGCTGACAATACCAACTTTTTGGTCGACACCAACCAAAATCAGTAACACAATCTGAGAAACCCTCAAAAACCAGTTTTTTCCTCTTTAATCCTAAATAGACGAATCGCTAACATTAAGAATAACAAGGGATTACGAATTTTGACGATTTTTTGCTTTTAAATCAACTTAACTCATTTATAATCAGATAAATAAGAATTATTTACTTTAAAAGAACCTGAGCTTTACATAATAAAAAGGTTTAATTTTAAAAATAATTATGATATAATTAATTTATATTTTTAATTTTTACTAAGGATTTTATTTATGGGCTTTGTGGCTAATCCTATTCAGCGGGCAAGCGTATCCGACTGTTCGCCCTTTGAGTGCTTTGATAAGGAATCTTCTTCAGAAAAGGTCATTAAGCTTGTGTTAGAGGTTTTGGCAGTTATCCCCTTCCTAGTGCGGATGTTTAAGGCAACCTGTACCTTTATTTCTTCACATTATATCATCGGGGATCTAAGTAGTTTAAAAAAAATTAATGCAGGCCCATCCAACTATATTACAGGTCCTATTGAAGCTAAAAAAGTCGTATTTGAAACAGAGGGTGGTCAGCATATTCATGGAATGCACTATACCGGAGGCCATAATGGAAAAACCATATTAATTTGCTCTGGCTCACACCAATCACAAGTTTCTTTTAACCAGGAACTTTTCTGTGATTTTCGTAATCAGGGGTACAATATTCTAGCATTCGATTATGAGGGATTTGGAGAAAGCGAGGGGAGTGCTTCTGAAACTGGGATTTATAGAAGCACAGAGGCAGCTTATCAGTATTTAATGCGTAACCATGTTTCGAAAGAAAACTTGATTTGTTGGGGATACTCTTTGGGTTCTTCAGCTGCGGTATACCTTGGAAAGAAATACGGGACCAATATTGTCTTAGATAGAGGGTTTTCAAAAATTAGCCTTGTTGCCTACGCTAGGGCTCCCAATGGCTTGAAGTCACTTGCAAAATTTATATTTGAACAAGGTGTTGGATTTGACAACGAATCAGAATTATCTAAATGCAAAGGGAAAGTGAGAGTTGTGTCAGCTATGGATGATACTGATATGCCAAAAATACACCACTTCGATCGATTAAAAGATAAATTCAAACATCTTCCTAATTTCCGATTCATTGAAGTGCCCGGTAGCCACGATCATATCTATGTAGGCCAAACATTTTGGTATGAGAAAGAAGAATTTAGAAACCAATTAGATTTATAACAGGAATATAGCGTTTCCAAATGAATCTTATCCATCTTTCATTCCCTGGAAAATGGCGCCTATCTAATTACATCAAGAGGTTTTGATTTCTTAGCCTTTAGTCATGTTCCTTGTATTGGATACTCGCACCCTTGTTGGACATAAGGTTCCCCAGTTCCATCACAATGCATTGTTTGAGAAATCTGATTTCCGCAAAACGGATTTACTGGATTTACGCAGACGATCCCTTTATCCCAAAAACGTTTGTATTGAAGGACAAATCCAACGGGAATTTGCTGTTTATTTTGATTAATATCATACATTAAACTCGTATCGGAATGTAACGCTCCCCAAGGGGCGTTTTTGAACAGATCTCCTGTTAGAACTGGCGATGCTTGCACACCTAATCGCAGCAAATCCTCTCGCGCAAAAGCTATTCTATATCTCGCATTTAGAATATTATCAGGCAACTTATTTTCATCAAACTTCCAGAGAGCTTCTGCTAAAGCTGTAGCTTTCGGCCATAATTTCTGCTCTAAATTGGTAAAATCGACTTGTTCCCCCCAAAGAGCTGCACAAGCGCCAATAATTCCCCCCTTCCCTTTTTGTTTCAAGGGGATATTTACAAAGTTTCCTGTATTTGCACTTCCTATATCTGTTGTGAGCCACGTAATATTATTTAAATAGATCTCCTCCCATGAAACAGCCCAACCTGAACTAATCGGAGATGAAGGACCCATCCCTGGATAAGTGGCCATCCAATACTTTTCGTACCCAATATTTAATTTCGTGGCATTTGATGAGGCTAAACTCATAACAGGTCCACCTCTATAAGATTGATTCCCCTCTCCCCCAGCATCTAAATAGTAAACTGTTGATTGGGAATTAATTAAACTAAATCCCGTTGCTGCTAACTGGTTAATTTGAAAAGGAGTTGCGCTATCCAAATTCCAAAAATGTAAAATAACATGTTCGGGATCTGCCTCTACATTATTTGTATATTGATTATTAGCATTAAAATTACTCATTAGAATTTGATCAATCCACATAACCGTTTTAATTGAGGGATGGGCTTTTTTAAACCAACCTAACAACCAATTTGCGTATTTTACCGAATTTTGTCCGAACGCTTTTTCACAGGAGGGAGATTGACAAACACTACTTTTGAAATTAGGACACCCTACTTCATCAAAACCTATATGATAGTAAGACCCGTACCCTTTTTTTCCCACATTGAATGCATCAATCACTTCATTAAAAACACCTTCTACAATTGTTTTAATTTCTGGCAACTTATCTTGTAGATTAAAAAAACCACAGGGAGGTTCTGGGCAAGTCTCCTCAGATTGATGATCGACATCATTGCAAGTCATAATATCTGGATATCCATAAGTCCATGAATAGGCATGCCCTGGGGTATCTGTTTCCGGAATTATCCTGACACCTCGTTGTTTTGCATATTCAACTAACTCTCGAATCTCTTTTTTTGTATACACCTCGCTTTCACTGAAAGCGCCTCTCTCTTTAAAGGATTTACCCCATGCAATTCTTTTTGTGTTAGGTCCCAAAGCAAGGGGAAAACTCTGACCGTCTGTTAGATGAAGATGGAGGTGATTAAGTTTTTGAAAGGCCATTGCCTTCACCTGCTGCTTTAGCAATTTTAAGGGAAGAAAATGGCGAGCGCAATCCAGCATAACCCCTCTAAATTGAATCTTAGGACTGTCACTGATCTCCATCGGAGTGTTCTCAATCACATATTGATTCCCCTTCTTCCGAATTAGTTGCTTGAGCGTTTCTAAAGCATAAACTGCACCAATATAACTTGTTGCTGATATTTCAATTCCATTTTCATCAATCTTTACATGATATCCCTCGTCTACATTCGGTGTTGAAAAATCATCCGCTGACTGAATCTGAATTTTATAAATGGACCTCTTTGAAGCTTTTAACACTTCATCACTAAATGCAACCATATTAAAATCAGCAACTATCGACTTGTCTAATAGTGTTTTGCCAAGACCAGTAACACATTTTTTTGTTAATCTCGAAGATACAATAAAATCGTTTGTCCCTGTTTTAATTTGATTGGGAAAAGGCCAAACCCTCTGCTGACTAATTTTATAGTTAGAATATAATTTATCCATTTATTTCCATTTTTTTATTATAATTACATTTAAACATAAGCGTCTAAATTAAGTAATAAATAATATTTTTATGAAAATTAGCAGCGTTAAGTTAAGGTAAATGTATATTTTTTAATTCAGCTTATTAATGATTGTATTTTTTCTATTATGAGATTTGTTTTAATGCAAATTAATGATATCCTCTAGAGCAAATCAGTTTTGAAATTTAATAGGATAGGGAAAAATGTTTTTTGGTTTAGGGATGCCCGATGCTGGGCTATTTGATAAAATTTTCGACGATCTGGGAAAAAGCAGTGAAGCAGAAGCTGAGGGAGGTTCCAGTAGGGGATCGATTCCTAAACCTATCCTAAATTTAAAAAAGCACAAACATCCTCAAACTCAAGCAGATGAAGAGGATAGTCAAAGAACTTTTAAAAAATTAAGTGGTGACAAAGGGGGAGGTTTTGCAGCTCCCCTTCCTGTGGAAAAATCGCTAGAAGATGTAAAAAAAATATTTTTAACCTCCCTGGTATTACCTATCGAAGAGGCAATCGAGTCTCTTAAGGATATTATCAGTTATAGTAATAGCAGAGGCTACCCTGTTGCTAAACTAGATTTCAAATTGTTAGAAAAAAATAGAATGTTAAAGGAGCGGGTAAGTAGAGAAATTGTAGATTTGGACCTTTTAACGAATGTATTGAAAAAACCTGCTTTTTTAAATACTCTATCGCCAGAGCAATGTAGTGAAACTCTCTGTCTTGCTGCCATTCAAAAACAACCTTCTCTATTTCGTGAGAATCTTCCTAGTCAAAAAATGAGGAATGTCTGCAAACAGATTCTGCGAAACAGCCCGAAATACTTTAAGTATGTCGATATCAGCTTAAAAGATAGAGAAATGTGCGATTATGCTTTATCAAAAGGAGCTGAGAGTTTTATCTACTTTCCAGAAGTGGAAAAGACAGAGGAAGTCTGCCTTAAAGTGTTACAAACAAACCCCGATTTGTTTAAATACACACCTCTTGAAATCAAGACCTATGATTTTTGTTTTCAGATAGTAAAACGATTTGGAGGAGCTCTTAAAGATGTTCCTAGAAATTTAGTAGACGAACCTATCTGTCTAGAAGCTCTTAAAACCAACAAAAGCAGCCTGGAATTTGTTCCTGCAAAATGGCGGACCTATGAGCTCTGTTTGAGGTTACTAAGAGAGTGCTCCCTCTCAGAAGTTACATCTATTTTTAAAGCTATTCCAGCAGCTCATCAAAATTTGGATATCTGCCTGCTAGGAGTAAAAAAAGCTCCAAGTCTTCTTAATCTAATTAAATCCGATAAAATTCTGTTTCAAGTGTTTGAAGAATTATTTGCTTCAGATTCTACATTTACTTTTTATAAGCATTCCAACCAGTTTTTAAATTATGTGTTAGCTTTACATCCTTTAATTATCCACAAAGTCTCAGATCGCTATAAAAGAAAGGTCGATTGGTGGGTAATGATTGCACCTGAAATCAAAGAAGAAATGCAAGCTTTTATAGAACACTCCTCAGCAGTAGGAAGTGTAGAGAGGTTACTTGCAAAACTGAGAACCTATGTTTCCACTTACTATCCTGAATCTCATCCTTATCAGGAACTTATAAAAACAGTTAAGGATAGATTAGAGAGCCACAAAGCTTTTCTTGGAACTCCACCAGAAGGGAAAAAGGAGGCTTTAGACGGTTGGTATCTCCACATTAAATCCTTACTAAAAAATATTGAAACAGCACTTGATGATTCTGGAGAAAGAGACCTAGAAAGTAAGGAGCAATTGATGCAACTATTTTCTGTTTGTGGTGGAGGTTGGCAAGGGCAACTAGAACAAATGCACTCAAGGCTCGTTGTATACAGAAGTGCCCCTGCTAAAATAATGATAGGATTAGTGATCAAACAATTTGCTGACGGGCTTATTGAACAAATTTATGGAACTTATAGAAGATGGCTTGAAGACCATCTTGAAGACTACCCTGATATGAATTTGGAGGACTTAGAAGCAGACGTTGTTCACTCGATTAATTATTTTCATATGGTTGTAGACCCTTATTTACCCTCCAAAGTTCTCGAAGATCATCTAACTAAAGTAAAATGGAGAGATGCTACTATTGAAAGAAATTTTCTAGAGCACTATACAACCGCAGCTCTTGTTAAAGAAGTTTCAGAGGAGTGCAGAAGAGAAGGGAGCGCCTTACAAGAAGAGCTCTCCAAATATATTCAGAGCACTATGTTTAAAGGGTGTCCTACAACTCCAGAATTTGATAAAAAAATTGCAACAGATCGAGATGAATTTCAGGAACTACTCCAAACTTATGAAGAAAATAGAGCAAATCCTTGGCATCAGTTGAGTCTTTCTGTTTCCACCGGTCTTACAAAAGCTCAAGTTTTCCTCAAAACACCTACGGAACTTTTAAAAGCTTTTGATGAAAGGTATCAAATAAAAGTCGAGGAACTTGCTATAGAAAAATTCAACGAGAAGTACCGAGAGGAAATCACAGGTTATATTACTGATGAAGGACTTAAAGAAATTTTAGAGTCAATGGGCTTTTTAGCCTGCAGAGTCGAAATTTTCAGTCCTTCCTAAAAATTCCCATTTTTTAGCAAAGCCAGTTTCGAAAGATGCCTGTTGAAATATTTGATTGTTTTAGCTATATTTTGAGCCTTTTGTAGGGGCGTTTAAATGCTTAACTTCTTTCCAACTAATTTATCCAGTTGCAACATAACTATTAGTTCTGAACCCTGCTATGAAGTTCCCGATTGCGCAAAAGAAAAAGCCTTTGTTGCCACCCTCCTTTTTCAAAGACTTTCCTTTGATAAATTTTATCTAAATGAAAATAATTCGGCCTATGCAAAGGTTGGAACCCTTTCTGATTGTCCTGTAAGAGCCCCTCATTCGGTAAGAAAACTTGATGAATCTTCCTTCCTTCTTACCCTAGATAGAAAACAAATTCGGACCCTTGCAGGTCGGGGCTCTTTTAAAGTAGTAAAAAAAGGATGGCTCATTACCCTTCTTTCTAAAAATCATATATCGATGAAACCTATGGTTTGCGCAACAGACATCCGTTCTCAATCAGAAAAATTTTCACCGCATCCTTTTGAATCCCTACCGATTAACCTGCTTGGCATTGAGCATTTACAAAAAAAAACTCATAGAACTAGTAAAGGTTTGTTCAAACAATTTCATATAAGCAATAAAGCCCTTTGTAGTGGAGAACATCTAGCAAAGCTTTCCAAGCCTCCTAATTTTAATCAGATACTATCAATTTTTTGCGATCTAACAAAGGGGATTATCAACCTTTTTAATCATGGCTTGATTCACGGCGATTTGAAACCAAGCAATCTTCTTATTTATCGTGAAAACAGGTCTTATACGGCAAAACTTTGCGATCTTAATAGCGCTAAACCCTTTCATCAGAAAATGCAAGAACAGACTTGGGATTACCTTGGACCCTCATACAAAATGATCGTCATGGACGAATTCCTAAAAAGAAATCACCTCTTAGATACGAATAAACTTATCCAATTTTACGAAACCCACCTGAACGAACTCCCTTTAACTCTAACCTATGAAAGTACCCTACAAAGCTTGGGGCTTGTTTTCATAAAAATACTCCTGGATTCAAAAACATCAAGAGGCTCCCCCGAAAAAATGGCCCAATTTTGGGAGCTCTTTGGGGAACTTACAGGAATTATTTCAAACATTGATTTTGCCTCCAGCACTGAATTTAATAGTTCGTTATTAGAATCACTCATGCCTTTAATTAGAGTGGGTATTCGCTTAAGAAGCCCCCCCATCTCGTTTGAAAAAGTTCTGGAAAAATTAGCCTCTTTGAAAGAACCGACTGAATTTGACCTCATCCCCTTATCTCAATTACATGAAATTCCATATCCCGTTTTTTTTAAAATAGAAGGCCCTTATGAGGAAAAAGATAGGCTCTCTTTCCAATCTCTTTTTGCCCAAATTTATAAGCTCTTCCTATTACAAAACGGAAAAAAAGTCTATTTTTCCGACTCTTTTGCATACACAAAAAATATGAATTCTTCGATAGAAACTCCCCTTCCCCACTTTTTTCGACACTTAAATGAAACTCAATTTTTAGTAATGTTTGAAAGAAAGTCCCCTTTTTCTTTAGTAAGCAAAGGGGTCACCTATAAAGAAAAATACGGATGGCATCTAACTTGTTTACGATTGAACGAATTCGTCGCTAAAAAGATCGTGATTTACACAGACCTTCTACAACCCCTCGACCGAAAAAAACCTTGGTCGATCCTAAGCGTCCATCATTTAACCTGCGTCTCCCCCATTACTATACGACATCCCTTTCTTACAAGTGGCAATATTTTAAAGCACTTTCACCTTATAAATGGTGAGCCCATTACAGCTCTTAAGTTTGTTAAAAGAAAAGATCCGATAACTTTTGCCCAATTCTCAAAGATTTGCACAGAAATTTTAGTAGGAATGTCGGAGCTTCATGAAAACGGTCTTGTTTATGGAAATTTTAAGCCCTCCAAAATTCATATTTTTAAAAATCAAGAAACAGGGGTCTACTCAGCAAAAATTAATCCCAGTGAAACCTGTGTAGAAATCGGTTCGTTTTCTTTTGTATCAGCCTTTGATTGTTTCTCCCCCAGGATAAGACGTCTTATTCGCGAAACAATTTCTACGGAAATTTCAGATCCCACCTATGAACAAATCAAATCGACCTATTATCTAAAATCAAAATCCTTTGGGATAAAAATTACCCCTGAAGATGAAACTGCAACAACTGCAATCGTCTTATCGGTTCTAGCTAATTTAAAAAAAGAGATCTTTAGAACGGCTAAAGAAGGGCAGCCAGAAGCTTTTTGGCGCATCATACGAAACCTTTCAGGTGGATACCTAGAGGAGCCTAGACAGAGAAATGTAGGTGAATTTTACAAAGAGATCCACTACCGTATTGATGCTATTTCCCCAAGTGGAATCCCTAACCCTCCCAGAATCTCCCTAAGAGATGCATCTGCTTTAATGCAAGAATTATATAGCAGTTCCAGTTGAATCTTATCCATCTTTCATTACCTGCATCTTCATCTTTAAACTTGCCGCAGGCTTACCTAGTTTTCAAATAGGGCGCGCCCTCGGTGAGGGTCATCGGTGAGGGTCAGACGTGAAATCCTGAAAAAATCTTAACAAATAGACTCAAGGATCAT
>CALKUQ010000044.1 GCA_937996705.1 uncultured Chlamydiae bacterium | reverse complement strand
AAGCAAAATGCCATTCCAAGTCTCTGATACCAGGAGTAATCTCGTAACGTACCTTGTCTTGTGTATCTACAATTGTACAGAACTTAGCATAATAACCAAGTCTACCAGGAACATACCTCAATTTACCAAACTGAGGAAAGAAAATTCCATCCACCAACTTAGTACGCAGACCATTCCACTGAACTTTATATTGAGGATCATCAGGATGTAAGTGTACAGGTTCAAACTGTGAGAGTACACCTTTCAAATGCTCAATCTTAATCCAATCTACATCCGCTGTATAAAGGCTAAGATTTGGTGCAGACTCAGTAATAACAGTTCCCATGTAGTTAATTTAGTTTCTTGTGGTTCAGTAGCTACATCCAATGACCTAGCAGAAGACATTACAATTGGCTCAGGTGTAATAGGTAATTTATCTTTAAAAGCTAACCAAGCATGTTCTAACTTGACACCGTTAATGACAAGTGGTACAAACATCTTAGGACAATCCTTACCTGTAATGTCATAGTGACGTACGACTTGATCTTTAGTTAGCTTGTACTTCAACATCAGATCAGTAACAAGACGTACTGTACTATCAATTACCTTCTGCTGATCAGCATCTTCATTCACACACATCTCAATACCAATGAAGTAATTGTTAGGATTGTCTCCTTTAGGTACGTACTTAGCTCTAATTGGTAAATTAGCTAACTTAATGCTGTCACCTACATGCCATGCTACTTCGTCATCTGGAATCAACTGTAGTATAGACTTATCATCTACAAAATAATGAGCAGATGCAGACCTATTGGCGTTATTAAAGTAAAGATAGTGAGCTTGAGAATTAGCACCTTTACGTGTATTAGCTGTCCAGTGAATTACAATACCTCGTAGTTCTTTAAGCTTTCTGAAAGGTCTATTCTTAGTTATTAGTTTCTGTGTTAAATTCAAGGAACTAAGAGTTTATGGGGGATACCTTGGCATTCAGAAGCGATGAAGGACGTGGTTACCGACGAAACGCTTCGGGGAGCTGGAAACAAGCTATGATCCGGAGATCTCCGAATGAGGCAACTTTTATACTACTTATTGAATTCATAGATAAGACAGAGCAAACCTAGAGAATTGAAACATCTTAGTACCTAGAGGAAAAGAAAGTAAAAACGATTCCCTTAGTAGCGGCGAGCGAAACGGGATTAGCCTAAACTTAATTATTAATTAAGGGTAGTGGGACAATAAAAAAAATTAATGGAACGGTTAGAAGAATAAGTTTGGAATACTTAACCATAGAAAGTGAAAGTCTTGTACTCGAAAACTGAACCAATTTAATTGTATCCCAAGTAGCATGGAGCACGTGAAATTCCGTGTGAATCTGCGAGGACCACCTCGTAAGGCTAAATATTCCTGAATGACCGATAGTGAAATAGTACCGTGAGGGAAAGGTGAAAAGAACCCCGGGAGGGGAGTGAAAAGAACATGAAACCATAAACTTACAAGCAGTAGGAGGACGACTAAAGCGTCTGACTTCGTGCCTGTTGAAGAATGAGCCGGCGACTTATAGGTAGTGGCAGGTTAAGGCAGAGAATGCTGAAGCCATAGTGAAAGCGAGCCTGAATAGGGCGTTTGTCACTGGTTATAGACCCGAACCCGGATGATCTAACCATGGCCAGGTTGAAGCTTAGGTAATACTAAGTGGAGGACCGAACCGACTGATGTTGAAAAATCAGCGGATGAACTGTGGTTAGGGGTGAAATGCCAATCGAATTCGGAGCTAGCTGGTTCTCCCCGAAATGCGTTTTGGCGCAGCGATAAATGTTATAACTTAGGGGTAAAGCACTGTTACGTATGCGGGCTGGTAATTCGGTACCAAATCGTTGCAAACTAAGAATACTAAGTGTAGAGTTCACCAGTGAGACTGTGGGGGATAAGCTCCATTGTCAAGAGGGAAACAGCCCAGAGCACCAGTTAAGGCCCTTAAAAATTACTAAGTGGTAAAGGAGGTGGGAGTGCATAAACAATCAGGAGGTTTGCTTAGAAGCAGCAATCCTTTAAAGAGTGCGTAATAGCTCACTGATCGAGTAAACCTGCGCCGAAAATGTATGGGACTAAGTAATTTGCCGAAACTGTGCGATATATAAACAAATTAATATATCGGTAGGGGAGCGTTCTGTTGTAGATTGAAGTACTAGCGTAAGCGGGTATGGACGAAGCAGAAGTGAGAATGTCGGCTTGAGTAACGAAAATATAGGTGAGAATCCTATACCCCGAAAACCCAAGGTTTCCTCCGGAAGGTTCGTCCGCGGAGGGTAAGTCAGGACCTAAGGCGAGGCTGAAAAGCGTAGTCGATGGACAACGGGTTAATATTCCCGTACCATTTTTATTAATATCCTACATCGAGGGACGGAGAAGGCTAAGCTAGCCGGATATTGGTTTTACCGGTTTAAACGTTCAAGATGTTGAGAAGCGGTGAAAACGCTTTGAGTTGAGACGTGAATACGAAACACTAAGGTGTTGAAGTAGTGTATGTCATACTTCCAAGAAAAGCTCGTAATGTAGTTAAATAAAAATGCCTGTACCATAACCGACACAGGTGGGTAGGTAGAGTATACTAAGGGGCGCGAGATAACTCTCTCTAAGGAACTCGGCAAAATGACTCCGTAACTTCGGGAGAAGGAGTGCCTTATTTATAAGGTTGCAATAACAAGATCCAAGCAACTGTTTATCAAAAACACAGGTCTCCGCTAAGTCGTAAGACGATGTATGGGGGCTGACGCCTGCCCAGTGCCAGAAGGTTAAAGAAGTTGGTTAGTGTAAGCGAAGCTGATAACTGAAGCCCTGGTGAACGGCGGCCGTAACTATAACGGTCCTAAGGTAGCGAAATTCCTTGTCGGGTAAGTTCCGACCCGCACGAAAGGCGTAATGATTTGGATACTGTCTCGGAGAGGGACTCGGTGAAATAGACTTGTCTGTGAAGATGCGGACTACCTGCACCTGGACAGAAAGACCCTATGAAGCTTGACTGTATCCTGGAATTGGGTTCGGGCTTTTCTTGCGCAGCCTAGGTGGGAGGCTATGAAGGTTTTCTTCCGGGAAAACCAGAGCCATCATTGAGAGACCACTCTGGAAAGGCTAGAATCCTAATGGTGATCTTTTATCAAGACACTTGACAGTAACAGGTAGGCAGTTTGACTGGGGCGGTCTTCTCCTAAAATGTAACGGAGGAGTGCAAAGGTTCTCTCAGTCTGGACGGAAATCAGACATTGAGTGTAAAGGCAAAAGAGAGCTTGACTGCAAGACCTACAAGTCGAGCAGGGGCGAAAGCCGGCCTTAGTGATCCGACGGTGCCGTGTGGAAGGGCCGTCGCTCAACGGATAAAAGTTACTCTAGGGATAACAGGCTGATCTTCCCCAAGAGTTCACATCGACGGGAAGGTTTGGCACCTCGATGTCGGTTCATCACATCCTGGAGCGGTAGTACGTTCCAAGGGTTGGGCTGTTCGCCCATTAAAGTGGTACGTGAGCTGGGTTCAAAACGTCGTGAGACAGTTTGGTCCATATCCGGTGTAGGCGTTAGAGTATTGAGAGGATTTGAAAATAGTACGAGAGGACCTTTTCAAAGCAGTCTATAGTGTATTGGTTATTGTTCCAACAGTAAACGCCAAGTAGCCACACTGCAAGAGATAAACGCTGAAAGCATATAAGTGTGAATCCCACCTCAAGATGAGTACTCTCAGTGTCCTCGGACACTAACCATAAGGTGACAGCTAGACAAGCTGAGGCATTTATGCTAAATAGGTGTTACATGTAAGATCAGTAATGATTTGAGTGAAGACATACTAACAACCGGGTGATTTTGACCTACAATTTATTCTTCAAATCAGAGATTTGTTAATATATTAAATGAACAAGTCTAGTCTTTAATTGTTAAATTTTTATAAACAATTAAAGACTAGACTTGTTCATTTTATAAGTATACCAAATTTTATTGGTGTTCGACGTTAATCTTGAACCACTCTAACCCATCTCGAATTTAGATGTGAAAGAGATTAAGAGATTTCAAAACTTCATGGGGGACTGTGCGGGAACGAAATCTTAATGCCAATTTAATAATAAACCTTTCTTTAGCAAAGCTTTTTAGCTTTTTCTGACTTACTCTCTTTAAACTCTTTTTTAAAGGACTAAGCTTTTTAGCTAAGCTAAAATAAGTCTAAGTCTTTGCTAAAAAGATTATAGATTACAAACAACCTTCTTGTACCTAAATTTAAAAAGGTTGTTACTAAAAAAGAAAGAATTTGTTTTGTTTTTTGTTCCAAATAAGCAACCCTTTTATTACAGCTAAAAAAGGTAGAGTTGTTTAAGAGTAGAAACTAAGCTAAAAAGCTTATAAATTTATTTAGCTTTAAAAACCAGTGCAACCTTCTAACAACCTTCTGGTACCTAAAGGTACCAGAAAGTTGCTTGGCTTTTTTTGCAAAGCTAAATAAGTTTAAAAGGGTTGTTAAAAAGGTTGAACCATCCAAACATAACTAAAAAAAAAGAGAAGAGTTGCACGAATTGTTTTTTTTTGATATATTAGGGTTACCTAGCTTCAATAAAGAGGCTTGAATTCAAAATTATCTCTTTTATTAAAATTAAAAAGATAAATTTAACGGAGAAAATTCATCTTATTATTTAACTTAAAAACTATGACAGCAATTTTAGAACGTCGTGAATCTTCAAGCCTATGGGCTCGTTTTTGTGAATGGATCACTAGCACAGAAAACCGTTTATACATCGGTTGGTTCGGTGTAATCATGATCCCTACACTTTTAACTGCAACTTCTGTATTCATCATCGCTTTCATCGCAGCTCCTCCAGTAGACATTAGCTAGAAAAAAATCGGTGTCCTTCATCTGTAAAGATGTTGAAAAATTGGGTGAATTGCTGGAACCCGAAAGGCAACCAGCAGCCAAGCCACTAAACTTATTTAGCAAAGCTAAATAAGTTTATAAACTTTTTAGTAAAGCTAAAAAGTTTAAAATGGGCTATAAAGTTTATAATTATAAATTTTATAAGTTTTTGTGGAAGGTTCAGAGACTAGTGTTTGAGTCCCAACAATAATAACACATTAGCGCCCAACCCCTGAATTATAGTTAGATCTGTCTAACATCTTTTATAGCTGCAAAAGATTTCAGGGTGAAGATATAGTCCACGCAAATTAACTACACTTTAAAATTATGAATTCTCTTAATGGAATAGAAAAAATTAATAAAAAAGAATCAAAAAGATAACTTTATTTAACTCTTTTATTCTTTTTTATATTTAGTAGTTCTTTAACCTTCTCTTATTAAGCTAAAAAGCTTATAAACTTAGCCAACTCTTTTTAAAAGAGGGGTTTAAGCTTTTTAGCTAAGATGGTTAAACTTAAAAAAGATTTAAACAACTTTTGGTACCTAAAAGGTACCAGAGGTTGCTTGGCAAAGTCAAGTTGATATGCCCTGCTTTTTTATGAATTTGTAAGCGATGGTATCCGTGAACCAGTTTCAGGTTCTTTATTATACGGTAACAACATCATCTCTGGTGCTGTAATCCCTACTTCAAACGCAATCGGTCTACACTTCTACCCTATCTGGGAAGCAGCTTCATTAGACGAATACTTATACAACGGTGGTCCTTACCAATTAATCGTTTGTCACTTCTTATTAGGTGTTTGTTGTTACATGGGTCGTGAATGGGAATTATCTTTCCGTTTAGGTATGCGTCCATGGATTGCTGTAGCTTACTCAGCTCCTGTAGCTGCTGCAACTGCAGTTTTCTTAATCTACCCAATCGGTCAAGGTTCTTTCTCTGATGGTATGCCTTTAGGTAAAAATCCTTTTGCCCGCTTTTTCTGCAAAGAAAAAGATAGCACTCGTTTAAACGGGAAATCTCCTAGTAATAAGGACAATTCCGTGCTAAACCGTATTCAACCAAGAAAATTACCAGGACTTTATATGGTCCACTGCTTAGAAAATGATTGGAGATATTATGGAGAATCCATGAATGTATCAGGGCGGCTTGCTTCGCATAAGTCGCTCTTGCATCGTCAAATTCATCCAAACAAGGCTCTTCAACACGATTGGGACAAATATGGATCTGACTCGTTTCAGTTTCTGGTTCTTCATTTAGGTGAGGAATGGGAAGATCCACCCACGCGTCGTGCAAAAGAACTTGAATATACCATCCAAAATCGAAAGATAGCTTATAATGTGCTTGACGGAATTTCAAAACCAGGAGACAAAAACCCTTTTTGGGGGAAAATTCATACGGAAGAAACCAAAAAAAAAATTAGAGAAGCTTTACAAGGAAAACCAAATGATACGTTAATATTTACTGCTTTTAATTTTAATCCTACCAAGCATATTATTACAGAAAGAGATTTTGGTGAAAATTTAGTTTTTATTCCCATGCAATTGCATCGAAACCAACTAAAAGAACTTGCTATTATTGATTATAAGAGTATTAATGCCGAATCGCTGGGTATCGTTCCAAAAGGACAAAAAACGTACACGCCAGCTGAGCGAAAATTAATTGCTGCTGGCGAATTCAAATGGTACAGTCCGCTATTGATTCCGCTTGGAGGCATGAGTGTTGACGGATTAATTAATTCCGTTAGTGGACGAACCAGTATGCTCAAAAAAGAAGTTGAAATAGAAAAAAAAGAACGGCTTCAAGTAAAATTGGCTCATAAATTTGATAAAGAGTACATTCAAAATACATTAGATATTCCGGAAGCTTATGTCGAAGGATTTATATTCTATGCTTCAGAAAACGACGGTTTTGCGTCGGCTATGAAAGCAAAAAATTACACGATGGCCTCTTTTGTACTTTCAGAATTGGCTGCCAAATATCGTGAATTACAGGGCTTTAAATAATGCTTAAAATACTTGCTTATGAAAACAGTAGTTATGGTTTTATTCGGTTTATTGACGGGACCTTATTTGTTTTCTCAAGGAATTGAACGCAAGATTCTTCGAGGTATTGTAGTTGTGGATTCTTTTGATGTTGAAAATGTTACTGTTCGTAACATCTCGTCAAACGTTAACGCAAAAACAG
>CALKUQ010000043.1 GCA_937996705.1 uncultured Chlamydiae bacterium | reverse complement strand
GTGACGTGTTTAAGATTACCAAAATTGGTACAGTAGCAGGTTGCTACGTATTAGATGGTACGGTGAAGCGTGCTCACAAGATTCGTGTCATTCGTGATTTCGTCGTAATTCACGATGGAGAGATCTCTGCCTTGAAGCGTTTCAAAGACGATGTAGCAGAAGTAAAGTTTGGCTACGAATGTGGTCTTTCGGTGAAAAACTTCAACGACCTCGAAGTGGGGGATATGCTGGAGTGTTACGAAATGAAAGAAGTAAAAAGAACTCTGAAATAATCTTTCAAATCAGAAAATGGCCTACGTCATATTTTCTACGATTTGAAAACTTATTTCAGTCTATTCTGAATCTAAAAAAAGGGAGCATTTGCTCCCTTTTTTGTAACTAAAACCTCGGACAAGCAAAACTCTGGCGGTAGCGTTGATAGGATTTTCTTTGGCCAAAATCCCAATTTAAAACATAAGAGAAACTCAGTTCATGGGCACCTCCGGAACCTACGCCGAGTCCCGATACCGTGAAATCGTAGGAATAGCCGAAGGAATAGCGATTATTCTGAATTCCGATCAACCCGATCAATGATTCTCGGCTAGAAAAAGAGTCAGCAGTTGTTTTGTTAAGGGGTAGTCCTCTAAACCAAAAACCAAGCACCAGGGGGTCTAATTGCACATAAGTTCCGAGGTCCACCTGCGCGAAGTTTCCTTGGTTTTTAAGGTAAATTACAGGTTTAATACTTTTTCCTTCTGAAATAGCTAGGCTTAATCCCCCTTGTAGGGCGTATTTAGGGGCAATCAAATCATCTGAGTTCTCTAGTAGCGATTGGTTAGGCCGATTGATATGGTGAACGGAAGCCCCTAGCCAATAAGTAGAGTGGTTTAATAGGAGACCAGCTCCTAAATCTCCATAATTGACATTATTCGAAAATAGGGAAGCTGTAGGATCGAGTGTCGATCCGAGTGTGCCGTTAACAAGAAAGGAACTGAGTTGATCACCGTAGGTTAATCGACTATAATCAAGGCTCCGAAATATAAGGCTACCTTGCAAACCCATCGATAAGAGGGTAGACTCGTTCAAATTCGCATGGTAGGCATATTGAAGGGCTAATGATGTAGTTTGAAGACTTGAAAATTGCTTGTCTGATGAGATTAAAAGCCCTAAGCCGCTATTTATTTTCCCTAGACTGACCTCTAGTGCCGCAGCTGAATATTGGTAATTAGCGGATTGATTCGGCCATTGGTTGCGGTGGGTTAAATAGACTTTGTTTTGATCTTGTAAACCAGCGAAGGCAGGGGAATTGAGTAGAGGGTTAGCTAGGTTTTGGGATAATTGTGGATCTTGCGCTGAGAGCGGGAGAGCGCTCAGTGAAAAAAGGAAACAGAAAAAAATGGATAAACGAGTCCACATAGCTCAGCAATTTACATTCATG
>CALKUQ010000042.1 GCA_937996705.1 uncultured Chlamydiae bacterium | reverse complement strand
CTCCTGCTCCTCCTGCTCCTCCTGCTCCTCCTGCTCCTCCTGCTCCTCCTGCTCCTCCTGCCGCTACATCCACAACCCCTTCCAATTCAGCAACTTCATCATCAGCCCCTTCATACCCACTCAATAGGTCTTCCCCCTTTTCTATCTTGTCAAAAAGTGACTGAAGTGGGGGGGGTAATCGCTCTTTTAGACTAACTAAAGCGGCTGGTTCACCACAAGCGCGAGCAGCTTTATAAACTTCTAAAATAATATTATTTACATCTCGATTCAGACAAGAACGTTGCCTAATCATTTTTTCAAGATCCCCTTCTGAAAGGGCTCTTAGTCCAATAGGTCCTAGTAAATCCATACAATCCTCATATGTTTGATCGAAAAAAGAAAAATTTTCCTAGAAAATCAATTTATTGTAAACAGAAACCTACCCACATCAAATTGAAATATAATTAGATAAGATCATCACTTAAGTTAATAGACCTAATCATTTTTTTTATAGCAGGGATGTATCTAGGAGCGCAAGAAAGGGCCCTTATCCCCAGTTTTAACAACGTTTTTGTCTGAAGGGGGTTTGAAGCAATTTCTCCACAGATGCTTACAGGAATATTGGCAGATTCCCCAATTTTTACCACATGTTGAATCATACGAAGAATACTTGGATGAGCCTCTCCGTAACGATCACTTGTGTGTGGATTCGATCGATCAACTGCAAGGGTATACTGAATAAGATCGTTTGTTCCAATAGAAAGAAAGTCACACTCTTGTACCAAATGATCACACATAATCACAAAAGCTGGCACTTCAACCATACACCCAATCGAGAGCTTATTAGGAAGAATAACCCCCTCACCTTTAAGTCGTTGAAGCTCCTCATAAATGAGTTGTTTTGCCTCAACAAGCTCCTCCATATCACTGATTAAAGGAAGCATAAGGTGAATTTTCCCAAACACACTAGCTCTTAATATCGCCCGAATTTGTGTTGCAAAAAACTTTCTATGCTTCAAAAGAAAGCGAATAGACCTTTCTCCTAAAGCGGGATTGGGCTCATGACTATGTCCAGAGAGTAGTTTTTTATCACTACCAATATCAAAGACACGAAAAACAATATCCATATTGCCTGCAAGCTGAGCAAGCTTTTTGTAGAGCTGAAACTGTTCATTTTCGCTCACAGTCTCAATCTCTTTGCGCTTATAAAGAAATTCAGACCGGACAAGCCCTATTTTTTTGATTTTCGCCCTTTTAAGCAAGTCTAAGTCAGCTAAATTTTCGAGGTTTGCTTGAACATCTATCACCACTCCATCAAGAGTTCTTACCTCAGACTCCTCCTCTTTCATAACATCAAAACGGACACTCTGACCCCGTTGCTTTCTTTGATACATATTAATTGTGGTCTTAGACGGATTAATAATAACATTTCCTGAGCTACCATCAACAATCACTGTAGCTCCCCCACTCTCTTTTAAAACTTCCATTTTGATATTTGAAACATACGGGATTGCTTTTGCCTTTGCGATTAAAGCTGCATGGGAGGTGCTTCCCCCAATTTCTGTAATAAAAGCTTGGACCTCTCCAAGAGTCGCCTCCGCAGTATAGGAAGGGACAAGTTCATAAGAACAAATAATAGACTGAGTTAAACTTTTCTCGTCAAGTTCTTCGCATTCCGGATAAAGAGCCTTTAACACTCTTGCTGCTACATCTTTTACATCCAAAAGTCTCTGATGAATTTCTGGATCATTCTCATCAAAAAAAGCGATATATCCACTCATAAATTCTTTAAAGACGCTCTCACTATTTCTCTTTGTTTCACGAATTTTGGAGACAATTTGATCCGCAATAAAAGGGTCTTCAAGCATTTGGATTTGCGCTCCAATAATGCTTGCGCCATCTCCTCCCCCCTCTTCGTGAAACAGCTCTTGCAATTCCTTGAGACTGTTTCGACTCTTTAAAAGAGCTGCTTGATAGCGGAGAATTTCAGATTCAATCTCCCCTTGCGAAAGAAAATATTCGGGAACTTTCCACTCTTCACTTTGATGAAAAACTTGGATAATTCCTATTGCAATTCCACCGCTGATGGGAACACCCTGAAGACGAATTTCTTCACTGACAAGAGCCACTTTTTTGCATTTCCCAAATAGATAATAGCAACCAATACTATAACTTTTAGCAGATTCTAGACAATACAATTACTCTTCATTTTCTTGAAACGCTTTTACAGGAATCCGCTTCTGTCTTTTTGAGATAGCTTCTAATAATTTAACATTAAATTCCTTAGCCGAGTTATATCCCATTTTTTTCAAACTATAATTCAAAACCACAGTTTCAAGCAAAAGGACAACATCTCTACCAGGTTTTACAGGGAGGATATGAAAAGGGACTTTCACCCCTAAAAAATCGAGATACTTTTCCTCCAAACCGATTCGATCATAAAAATGAGCGGTATCCCACTCCTCAAGCTTTACAACCACATCAATCCTAGCTGTCTCTCTAATACACACAGCGCCATAAATGTGGGCAACATTAATGATTCCAATTCCCCGAATCTCTAGCATATGCCGTGTAAGCTCTGGGCCAGTACCAATTAAGCTTCCCCCCTCCCTGCGCTTAATAATCACAACATCATCAGAAATCAACCGGTGACCCCGTTCAATCAATCCAAGAGCAGTTTCACTTTTTCCAACCGATGAATCTCCCTGAATTAAAACTCCTACTCCAAAAGCTTCAACTAGAGTGCCGTGGCAAGATGTTGTAGGAGCAAACTCTTTACTTAAAGCAACCGTCAGTTTCTGCAAAACTTCAGAGGTTGTTAAACTGGTTCGAAAAAGGGCAAGCCCCTTATCCTTACAAAGCTCAATCATTTCAGGAAACGGCTTCAAACGACGTGATAAAATCACTAAAGGCAACTCTTCTGAAAAAATCTGAGAGAGTCTCCTTCTTCTCGTCTCAATGGCAAGCTCTCGCAAATACTCCATCTCAACTCTACCGAAAACAAGTACCCTCTTTGTCGAATGCCCTTTTAAAAACCCTGTTAAAGCAAGTCCAGGCCTCTCAATTTCGACAGCCCGAATCCCCCTCTTTAAACCCTCTTCTCCAGAACAAAGTTCCAAAGCTAAGGCCTCACGGTACTTTTCAAAAAACTCACCTACTCCAAGCATACCGCCACTCTACACGATTACAAGAAATCTATCTAGTCTTAATATACCGCCTCCAAATGAATCTTACCCATCTTTCAAACGTTTGATGGAGCTCAAAAATATGATTCAAAACGATTGATTAAATATCATCTGCCGCAAGAACTTGTGGAAAATCAAATAAGTAGCGGGGAGGGCTTAAAATAATTTTTTGAAAAATACTATGCTCGTACTTTCCTTCTTCTAAAAAGGAGTAATTTCCTTAATTTCACAAATTCCTTGTAATTAAAAAAATTAGTTTATTTTTTAATTAATATAATATTGACCGATAATTAGTAATAATTATAAAATACACTTATTATAATTATGGGTATTTGGGTTTATTATGACTACTTTTATTAACAGCTTTGTTTTATTTATGGGATCGCCAGGAGCGGGGAAAAGCACAGTCTTAGAACACTATTGCTCAATTAAATCTAGCAAAGGGACTTTAATCACAGTAGTTTCCCCAGATGCCCACAAAGAAAAACTGACAAGATATCATGAACTGAAGGCAGCAGGTGTCCGAGATGCTGCCGCTCAGATCCACGAAGAGAGCATTCAAATGGCGGTAGCCGAATTTAATAGATGTCTCGAAGATACGAAATCTCTTGCAGAAAGACATGTAATTGTTTTTGATGGAACAGGGAGTTGGATGCCATTTTGTGAAGAACTTATTTCGTCTGCAGAAAAGGCTGGATTTGCTATTAAGGCTGTTTTTGTCGATGCCCATTTAGAGACTTGCAAAGAGCGGGCAATAAGTAGATGTGAAGAGACGGGAAGGTCTGTACCAGAATCGGCAATTGAAAGAAGCTATCATAATGTTCATGCAAATTTTGTCTTTCTTGTAGAAAAAAAACTGCACAAATGGAAAGTTTTTGATAATAGTGGACCAAAACACTGTCACACCTTGATTGCTCAAAAATCTTTAAAAAAACCATCGGATAGATTACCCCCCACATTTCGTGCATACTTTGGCGATTTCGGGGAAAAACTCGTTGAAGCTCAATGGAATGAGCATAGAACTTCAAGAACATGCTCCATCACCTCTACCTCCTTAACCGATACTGACACCATCGAAGAGAGTTCTGTGGAATAACCTTTACTCAATTTGGAGCAACTTGTATACAGTGAGCTATGAGCTCACAATTAAAACGCAAAAGACTTATAGTCATAGGCGGAGGATTCGCCGGTCTCAATTTAATTCAAAAATTGAACAAAGTTCCGATCGACATCTTATTAATTGATAAAAGAAATCACCACTTATTTCAACCCCTTCTTTATCAAGTAGCTACAGCAACACTCTCTCCCAGTGATATTTGTGTAGCTTTCAGAGAAGTCCTTGCTAAGCAAGAAAATACAACAGTTCTAATGGGCGAAGTAGTCCAATTTAACAAAGAGGAAAAAAAAGTAGTCCTCGGAAATGGAGACGCTTTTGATTACGATTACTTAGCTATTGCAGTCGGATCAAGACACTCCTATTTTGGCCATAATGAGTGGGAGGCATTGGCTCCGGGAATTAAAACAATCACAGATGCTCTTAATATTCGAGAGCACATCTTAACCTCTTTTGAAAAAGCCGAAAGACTTGCAAATACCGAGGAGACCCATAAATACTTAACTTTTGTAATAGTCGGAGGAGGCCCTACAGGGGTTGAATTTGCAGGAACGATTGCAGAGTTAATCCAAAAAACACTTCGAAAAAATTTCAGACGGATCCGAACAGAAAAAGCAAAGGTCTATCTTATAGAAGCATTTGATCGAGTCCTCCCCTCTTTTAATCAAAAACTTTCAAAAGCAACTAAATCAGATCTCGAAAAATTAGGGGTAACCGTACTAACTGAGCACTCTGTGACAAAAATTACAACAGAGGGGGTCGAGCTAGGGACCACTTTTATTGAATCGAAAAATGTTATCTGGGCTGCTGGGAACACCATCCCTGAAGTTGTAAAATCTTTAGGATCAGAGCTAGACAAACAAGGAAGGGTGATGGTTGAAAATGATCTCTCCGTTCCTGGCTATCCAGAAATTTTTGTCTTAGGAGACGCATCTCATCTCATCTCAAAAAAAGAGACCCCTTTACCTAGTGTTGCAACAGTTGCCTTACAGCAAGGAAAATTTGTTGGCTCTCTGCTTAAAAACGAACTGAAACATGGGCAATCCTCTCCCCTTCGGATAAAAGGCTTCAACTACTTTGACAGAGGGAGTCTTGCAACAATTGGAACAGGAAAAGCGGTCTGCACCATTCGCAAGCTTAACTTCTCGGGACTATTTGCCTGGCTCATCTGGGCCTTTGTCCACGTAGCTTTTCTGATTGGATTCCGCAATCGAATTAGCGTAATGTTTGAATGGACTATTCATCATCTTACGGGGGCAAGGTCTGCCCGAATCATTCACTCTACCCTCGATGAAAAACTCCCCAAACATAAATAACCCCTTGTGCTACCCTCTTTCCAATGGAAAGATATCCCGCTCTTTATTATGCATTGGCAGTTATTAGTGGAATTGCTTTAGCTTATGGTGTTTGGCCTCCATTTTTTCTAATCTTATTTGGTTCTGGTTGGATAAAAAAAATCGGCTTCACCTTAATTGCTCTAGGTATGTGTGGGCAAACTCTTTTCTTTGCAGAGGCTCCACTTGAAACACAGACAACAGGGGTAGGTTATTATCAGCTTACTAAAATTCGCAAATTCGAAAACTCATTTGGCTACTATGGCAAAATGAAGTGTTTTGTTTCAGAAGAGGGAATTTATTACGACTTGCCTTGCACATTTTTCAGAAAAGATCTTTTATCCCCAGGAAGTGATTATCTGATTAAAGGCTCACTAAAACCCAATTCTCATGGTTTGTATGGATTATTCCCCTCCTCTTTTACACCACTACCCTATACAAAAAACTTAAGCCATCTGAGATTCAAGCTAAAAGAGAAATTCAGATCCCATTTGAAACATCATATCAAAGACCAGACCTGCTATTCATTTCTTGCATCTCTAGGAACTGGAGAAATTGAGAGCAAGCTCCTCAGCGCACAATTTAGCAAATGCGGACTCACCCATACTCTTGCTATTTCAGGATTTCACTACACCTGGTTAATTTTTATTTTAGGAGCCTTTCTTAATCTGTTTTTCTCTAAAAGAAGCACTTGTTATTTTCTCCTTGTGATTGTCACCCTCTACTTTCTTTTTATCGGAGAGACCCCTTCTCTTAATAGAGCATGGCTTGCTGCGATTATCTGTTTAGTTGGCTACTTAATTAAAGAGCCTGTCAACGGACTCAACTCTCTTGGAGTCGCTGTAATTATCTCTCTTATCTTGAATCCATTTGCAATTTTTGAAATTGGATTTCAACTAAGCTACCTTGCAACTTTTGGCATTCTAGCACTATTTCCTTCCATTGAATTCCACCTTCGCAAAATCTTCCCTAAACGAGACACTTTTCAAATTGGATACTTCTTATCTGCATTTTGTCGAAACACGTTTGCCCTCACTCTGGGAGTAAATTTAGCCACAATTCCCCTCCTCCTCTACCACTTTCACTACTTTCCCATAATAAGTCTTTTTTTTAATTTATTCTTTCCTATAGCAATTACCCTTCCTATGATCGGCCTCATTCTATCTCCCATTCCAGCGATCGGCACCCCCCTCCTTTTTCTAACTGAGCTCTATACCACCCCCCTTTTAAATACCGTTTTTTATGGAGCAAGCTTTTTAGAATCAGGTATTTGGGTTGATCACATCCCTTTTGATCTCCTTGCAGCGTTTCTCCTTGGAACTCTTCTTTTAGGACTCTACCTAGAAGGCCTGCGCTATAAGATCCGTGAGGCTCTTTCTCTAAATTTTCTGTAGAAATAATTGACGGGAATAGAAGGAAAAAGGTAAAATAGCTCCCAATTTACGACTTCATAGTGTGGCGATAGTAGCTCAGTTGGTTAGAGCGCGAGATTGTGGTTCTTGAGGTCGAGGGTTCGATCCCCTTCTATCGCCCCATTTTCTTTGACAGATGTCTGTTGTTTCCTGTATGGTAGGGATATGCCTAAGCAGATTAAAAATCCTCCTCGCAAAAAAATTAACCATCACCCTGAGGCGAAGGGATTAATTTTTATTGCAATTAGCGTATTGATTTTTCTTTGCCTTGTAAGCTTTGTAGAGGCAAAACCCAAAGAAAATTGGCTCGGGGCTATCGGCTATTTTATCGCATATGGCTTTCATTACTTATTTGGTCTTGTCAGTTATTTCTTTGTCTCGTTTCTTATTTGGATTGGTTGGCGTCTTATAAAACTGCAAACATCTCCCAACTTCCTAGCTAAGAGCCTCTATTTCTCCCTTTTTATTGTAAGCAACTGCATTCTCCTTAACTTGTTTGCAGAGACCAGGTGGATTGACCTCTCGATGTTTTATCCAAAAGTCTACTCAGAATCTGCTATATTACGCATTCCTCTCCCTGTCAGATATATTAGATATAACTTAGGGGGCGCCCCCTTTTACTATCTCTATCGGGACCTACCCCACTTTAACCTGGAAGAACTCTTAGGTAATCTTGGCGTGCTTCTTACTTTTTCCCTCACTTGGATTGTTTCGTTTATACTACTTACAGATCTCAGTTTTCTAAATGGGGTAAGATCATCCCTTCGAATGATTCCCCTAATCTACCAAGGATGCATCTTTCTTTTAGCTAAAACACTTCGCCTAATTCGTCTTCTTGCCCCCGTCCAAGAGCCTCTCAAGGCAGATGCAATTGAGCCTGCCTTTACTAAAGAGCCCCCAAAGCCCACTTATAAATACACCCCACCAAGAAGGGCCCCGCTTCTACAGCAAATCTATGAAGAAGAAGAGGAAGAAGAGGGGCCAGTTCAACCCATACCTGAAAAATCTCCTCCAAAATCGCAAACTGCCCTTATTGTAGCACCTCCACAAGCACCTGCTGTTAAAAAGCCCCGCCTCCTTTTAGCAAAAGGGAGCTACAATCTCCCCCCCCTCTCTCTCCTAACAGATGCGAAAAAAGTGGATCAATCGGGGCTAAAAAAAGAGCTAAAAAAGCGGGCAGATATTTTAGAGGAGACCCTCTTAAGCTTTGGTATTGAGGCAAAAGTAGGCAACATTTACGCAGGACCAACTGTAACTCTATTCGAAGTACATCCAGCCATTGGTGTAAAAGTACAAAAAATTAAAGCGCTAGAAAATGACATCGCACTGAATCTCCAAGCAAAATCAATTCGAATTATCGCACCTATTCCAGGAAAAGCGGCTGTTGGGGTAGAAATCCCCTCTCTTTTCCCCCAAGAAGTCGGGTTTAAAGAAATGCTCTCTTCCTATCGAGACACAGAAAACAAACTTCATATTCCAGTCCTCCTTGGAAAAACTGTGAGTGGAGAAGATGTCATCTGTGATCTTACTAAAATGCCCCACTGCGTTGTTGCAGGGGCTACAGGCTCTGGAAAATCGGTCTGCATCAACACCATCATTATGTCAATTTTGATGAACCTAACCCCTGATGAAGTCCGTCTCATTTTAATCGACCCAAAAAAAGTGGAACTGACCCCCTTTTCTCACCTTCCCCATCTTCTTGCACCCGTTATCACTGAGGCAAAAGACGCCTATGGCGCCCTTCAATGGCTAGTAAAGGAGATGCAATTTCGTTATGAAGTTTTAAAAAGACTTGGCCTTAGAAACGTAACCGCCTTCAACAAGCGAAAAATTGACATTGAGCTCGAAGCAGCTCTGGATTTAGCAATTCCAGAGAAGATGTTTTTTATTGTTTGTATCATTGACGAATTCGCCGATCTTATGATGACCTCAAGCGCTGATTTAGAGACACCTATTGCACGTATCGCCCAAATGGCAAGAGCGGTGGGAATTCATCTTATGCTCGCCACACAAAGGCCCTCTAGAGAAGTGATCACAGGCCTTATCAAAGCCAACTTTCCGACAAGGATCGCCTTTAAAGTCTCTAGCCGCATCAACAGCCAAATCATCCTGGATGAAAACGGAGCTGAATCTCTTCTTGGAAATGGAGATATGCTTTTCCTCCCCCCAGGCACCTCCCAAATTGTCCGATGCCAAGGGGTTTATGTAAGAGATGAAGATATTAATAAAGTTGTCTCCTACATCAATGAGCGTATGCCTACAAACTATCTAATCCAATCCTTTGAAATCCAAAGCAACGACGACTCAGACGATCCCTCAGCCGATGAAGGGGGCGACCCCCTCTACGAAAAAGCGCTCGAACTCGTCCTAAGCTTTAGGACCGCATCTACAACTTTCCTACAGCGAAAACTTAAAATTGGTTACGCCAGAGCAGCCTCTCTCATGGACGAACTTGAGCAAAACGGCATCATCAGCGCAGCCGATGGCAGTCGCCCACGCAGGATCCTTAAAGAGCCCTCCTAACCTTACAACCCCCTTACTGCAATCTTAAAAATATATTTAAACGGACCCAAAGCGAAAGTGGAGTAGTGCTGCGAACGAACGACTCAGATCCGTACAATTTATTGAAGGATGAGGTCCGGATTTTAAGGCGCTATGAAGCAGGCCATCATAACTTGACCCACAACCCCACTTGAGGCAGTTCTTAGATGGGGGGCAATCATGTTTTTGAAAATTTCGGGCAACTGATCGGGATAATTTTCAGGATTAGCAAAAACTGTGCGACAGACCTGAATTATCTCTTTAGAGATTACACCTGTTTGCTTCATTTGCCTCAACATTTCAATTGTTTCTTGCATTTCAGGGGTAAATAAAGGCAAACTTTCCAAAAAAATTTCTATCTTTGGCAATCTCTCTGCAGATAACCTACCAAGACTATAGACAAAAAACAACTTAGCTATCATAAAAGATATATGTTGCCCATCAAACTGCTTAATAGATCGTTGAATATTTTGAGGTAAATCAGACAAAATATAATCATGAAAGAGATTCCATAAATCCCTTATTTGAAGATTCTTAAATCTTTTGTCTTCGGTTCTAAAAGTGCGAATATATTGATCAGCACCACGCTGCACAAAGTCTGAAACTGGTTGCCCAGAATTTAGTAACCGGATGTATTCCGCATATGCGCAACCTTCAGCCCAAGCAATCCCTAACCTACTTGCGCTCAAAATAAAATCCCTGCTACCACCCGAAAGAATTATTGGCGATGCTACGACTAAGACTAACCACGTGACAGAAAAAGCTTTAAGTGCGAAATTTCCCAATACGAATAGACTTAAAGTAACCACAAAAGTAATATTGATGATTTTACGCATTCTAAAAAACAGGTCTAAATTTTGAACAATAGGCTGTTCCCTCATTGGAGGAATTCTATCAGCTGGCCAATTCCAAGATCTAAAACTTTCTAAATACGATTTTTTACAAATTGGCCTAACAAAGTAATTTAGAAGCAAATTAGCTGGGCCTACTTTTTGAAAAAATGATGAATTTAGAATAGGCTCTAATCTCATGCGCTAAATTATAGAACAAACAAAAAAAAACTACAAATTATATACCTCTTCCAAATGTACCTCATTTTCTCTCCCCCTTTGGCTGCGCGAAAATACTGGGAATATTGCATACGAGATAATGTTCCTTTTGAATATTCTACGGCCACATTGGAAGTTGGCCGTAGCCTAGGGTCAATTATGGCAACGGAAAATCGCTGTTTGCGAGTCCGCAGGATCTCCAGAGGAGAGAGTGTAGTCCGCACCTCAGCCCGAAGCAAAATGCGATTTGCCTAAGTCGGAATCGGCCTCAGAGAGCGCAAGGGTTCTCCTCAACGCATGTTTTCAAAACTTTATTCTTTTTAAATTAGACGCCAGTCGATGCGCTCATCAAGCAAGATTGCATAACTTGACCCACAGCTCCTCTTGAGGCAGGGACTAGATGGGGGCCAACCATGTTTTTGAAAACTTCAGGCAACTGGTCTGGGTAATCTTCGGGTTTGGCAAAAACCGTGCGACAGGCCTGAATTTCCCCTTCAGATATTACGCCTGCTTGCTTCATTTGCCTCAATATTTGAATAGTTTCTTCCATTTCTTCGGTAAATAAGGACCAAGCTTGTAAACCTCCTTCTCTTTTTGGCAAGGTTTCTGCAGACAAATTTCCAAGACTATAGACGAAAAAGATCTTGGATATTGTAAAAAAAACATATTCTGCATCAAACTGCTTAATGGATAGTTGAATAGGTTCAGGCAAGCCAGGCAAAATATGATCCTTGAAGAGAGGTCGTAAATCCATTATTGAACCACCCCTAAATTGTCCAAGTTGCGGTCTGAAAATTTCAATATACTCATTTGCTCCGCGTTGAATAAAATCTGAAACTGTTTGGCGAGAGTTTACTAGACGGATGTATTCGACATATGCGCAACCTACAGCCCAAGCTTGTCCTAACCTTCTTGCTCGCAAAACAACATCTCTACTACAACAAAAAAGAATTATAGTCGTTGCTACTACTAAGACTAAACAGACCACAGAAAAAATTTTAAGGGCAAAATTTCCCAAAATAAAAACACTCAAACTAGAGACAAACGTAATGTTTATAATTTTACGCATGCGAAAAAATGCGTCTGAATTTTGGACGATTGGTTGCTCCCTCATTAACGGGATCCGATTTTCTGGCCACTGCCAAGACCTAAACTTCTCCATGTAAGATCTTTGACAAATCGGCATAACAAAGTGATTTAGAAGTAAATTAGCTGGACCTACCTTTTGAAAAAATA
The DNA here is from genome assembly GCA_937996705.1 of uncultured Chlamydiae bacterium. Lineage (GTDB taxonomy): Bacteria > Chlamydiota > Chlamydiia > Chlamydiales > 2-12-FULL-49-11 > VGMD01. The sequence goes on along the minus strand of CALKUQ010000042.1, from coordinate 91,787 downwards.
GGGAATTTAAGACAGGTTTTAATGACATGCAAAAAATTATAGAAAAAATAATAAAAAATTACAAATTATATCTGATATACAATCCTTTAAAAGAAAATTGAGTTACTTACTTTGTCGGGATGAGCAATGGAAATCTCCACTTCTTTACCCTGTTTTTTTAATATTGAAGTAACAGTTTCTAATGCTGTATCGGGTGTATTACACTCTAGCGATAGGTGGGCAAGGTAGACATGTTGAAGCCCTGTATGATGAACGTTTGCGAGAAGCTCACCTGCGGCTCTGTTTGATAGATGGCCTTGCCGGCTTAAAACACGCTGCTTGTAAACCATAGGTCTTGAAGAGGCGTGAACCATCGATTCTTCGTGATTTGCCTCAAGATAGAGGTAATCACAATCGCGAAGGTGCATTTCTACAAGTTTTGTAGCAAACCCAAGATCTGTACAAATACCGATTTTTTTTCCTTCTACCTGGACTGTGAATGCAACCGGATCTAATGTGTCATGTTGAATGCTAAAAGGTTGTATCTCAAGATCACCAAATGTAAAACTCTCACCCGTAGAAAAAATTTTGAATTTTGGGCGGATATCAATGGTTTGAGCAATCGCTTTTGCAGTGTCACTATTACAAAACACTGGAATATCCAGTTTTTTGGCAATCATTTCAACCGCTCTCACGTGGTCAATATGCTCGTGAGTGATCATAACCGCATCAATCTCCTCAATATCGACCTGAATTTCCTCTAATCGCTCCTTTATATTTTTGAAAGTGATCCCAACATCAAATAAAATTTTTGTTTTGCTTGACCCAAGATAAACCACATTCCCACTCGATCCCGATGCTAATGGACAAAATCCTTTCACTATTTTCACCCCAATTTAAAATATTTATTTTAATTAATTCCACCTTTCAGTATATCGAATTTAAGGTATAACATGGAACTTTTAAGAGATTTTGAAGAGACTTTATCAAGACTGATTGAAAATCAAGAGACTCTGAACGCTATTTCTGAGAAAGAGCAGCTTGTTTTCGAGTATGATGCCCTTTTAAAAACTCAAGAGAGTTTAAAAGCTCATATTGTTTTCCTCTCTGACATCTATCCAAAAGAAAAAAAGCACCTTAAGGGAACTTATGTCAAAGAGCAGCTCCTTTTAGAAAAATTTTCATATCTTAAAAAAATTTCGAATCTTCAGATTAATATCCCTTTCCAAGCCCCCTTCCACCTCCGGAAGCACCGATTTAAAAGGGCTGCCGAAAAAAAACCTGCTTTTCTAAAATAACAAAATCTGCCATAATTCAGGGCATGTTAAGATCCTTACAAGAAATAACTTGTCACCCCTGCCGCTATATTGCGAAGGAATACTTTTCTTCCTATATTATAGGGTCCTCCTCTGACTATGTCCGAAAAAACAAGAATCACTCGGAACTAATTGCTAGAGTAGATGATGCTTACCTTCAAGCAAGAGGTGCTAAAAAGGAAACTTTTACCACCACAGACCGTGTTAAAATAGATGCGGTTCGGATTACAAGACCCGATGCAACAAAATGGCTCCTTTGCATTAATCCAAGCAAAGCAATTTGGCAAGAGCGGCTAGAGGACCTTCTTAAACTTTCCGAAAAAACTAACACGAATATACTTTGCGTAAATTATAGAGCTACTGGAGCAAGCGATAAAAAACGGCCCACATCGTTTGACGATCTAGTCTTAGATGTCGATTCCGGTTTACAGAAACTGGAAAGTGAAGGAATTCAAAAAAATAACATTATTTTATATGCTCAATCGATTGGATGTGTCATAGCCCTACGACTAGCTACTGAGCGAAAAATGAAGGCTGTCGTTCAAAATACATTCGCCCTATTTAGACTCATGATTAAGCCTTTTTCGAAATTGCTAATAACAACTCTGCATAGAGGGCTCCACGGAAAAGTGGAACGTCAAAATGGAATTATTAGCAAACGGATCTCAAAAACAGAGATTCAAAAAGAAAAGAGGACTCCCAGAATCAAACAAAGGATTCTATTTTCTCTAGAAGATACCTTTCTCTCTCTCCCTCACTTGATCTTTCGTGTCACTTACTTCACCCTCTCAATGTTAGACAACCTGATTATCACTCGAAATTTCTATCTAGCAAAAAAAGATTTTATAGAGATTGGGAAAACAATTGCAATCGACACAACACTTACATTAACAGGGGCTCTCTCCCTTCTTACCTCCCCCTTCACTAACAGAGTAAATAATATAAATTCAAAAATAAAAAGTTTGTACTTAGGAAGATCTGCCATACTTACGTTTGCAAATTCTCCTAAATTCCTTTGGATTGCAGAAAATATCCTCACCTCATCTGGTTGGATTGCAAATAACGCAGCTTTAGCAAAATCTCTATCGACAAGCGACCTTTTTATTGTACAAGCTCACAGCGATTTAACTGTTCCTCGAGAACTCTCTCTCGGACACCACGTTAGCGATTCTAACCATACCATCCACAGGCCTAACGAAGATAGGGCTTATCCTGACGATCAACACGATGTTGTCCTAGACCCGTCAGCCTCTCCAGCTCTAATGGAATTTATTAATAGATAAAACATAGAGGTCTTTCGAAGCTCCCTCTCAGTATAAAAGCTTTTTATCAAAGGGAGGATTCAGAACCCTTTTTCCATTTTAGTTTCGTAACTAATCTAATAAATCAGGTTACTTCTACTCTTTTTTATCGCTCTTCTTATACTGGATGCGGGTTACTTTTTTAACGCCTCGCCTCTTTTTCTCTTCCATAAGCTCTTTCACATCCTGCGGAGTCGTTCTGAACTTCTTTTTAGGAAAAAGATCTTGAGCAATCTGAGAAAGCTTCGGCTCTCCATGCTGACTTTCGTCTTCTATTGTCTTTGCTGCAAGAGCGTTAATAATTTTTTTATCTACACTCGGTGCAACATCTTTAACTTTTGCAGAGAGGTGACGAAGGGATTCAAGTCTTTGAGAGAGAATCTCAAGTTTTGTATCAACTTTGTCTTTACTTCCGCCGCGCATATTAGCAAGAAATTGCTCTTCGCTATCAAATTTAGAGGAAAAGGAGGCTCCGCTTGTCCCAAATTCCGGGGCAAAGAGAAATTGTCTTAACGCAGGGGGAACCGTTGTGTATAAATCGTTTGTCAATTCTGGTTCAACTTCCACTTTTGCCTGTTGTTTAGGTGGCCTTCCCCGTTTAGGTCTTGGATTCAAAGCTTCGCTTGAGTAGTAAGTTTTTGCTTTAACTTCGAGCATCTCGCGTGCTTGAGCTACATCTTTACTTACCTTTGCATCGAAAATATGCTCTTTAAGTTTTTCCACAACATTCTTAGGGAGCTCTAAGTCTTCTTCAAAAACAAAGACCACATTACAACTGCGTAGCCACTCAATGATACGAACTCTAGATCTCTCGTGATAATAAAGCTGCCACTTATCTAATTCGTTTAAATGATCATAAATATATTCTAAAAAATTTTCTCTAGCCTCTTTACCACTAATGACATCAAGAAGCTTTTCTTTAGTGTCAATATCGTAAACTTTTTCGTTTACAAACCCTTCCATGAACTTTTTTGTCTCATAGTAACTAAGCTTTGGGACCAAGCAATATCTGTCAGGATAGGCTTTAAATACGTTTTCTGCAGCTACCAGATCTTCCTCGTTTTTATCGAAATCCATATATAGAATAAAGCCTTCCACCTTATCTAAATAAAAATCTCTCTCATCATCAGATTTTGAGAACGCTTCCAACATTCTGTGATAACGTAAAATTAAAGGATTTTTTGCTCTGGGAAATTCTTCTTTCATTGAGGTCTCCATACAGTAAGAATTCAGTATAGCAGAAAAATCCTTTTTTCAGTAAACTCTATTCCATGCTAAACATTAAACAAATCATCAAAGAGCCTAAAGTCATCGAGGAGAAGCTACGCAGGAAAGATAGCAACCTTACCTTAGACCCTTTACTTAGGTCTTACGAAGCTTACTGCAAAGCAAAAGGAGAGTCTGAAGAGGCTTCTGCGAATTTGAATCGCCTTTCGAAAGAAATTGGTGAGAAAAAGCGGCAAGGAATCGACACAACTTCTTTGATGACAGAGGTAGCAGGGGCAAAAGAGAGGGCGCAGAAGTGTGCTGAGAAGGAGCCTGAACTTGAAAAGGCGTATGAGACTCTACTTTCTGAGCTTCCCAATTTGCCTGATGACGATATTAAAGTCTCTCCCGACCCTAAAGACAATGTTTGCATCAAAACTTTTGGATCCCAGAGAGAGTTTGACTTTCCGATTAAAAACCACGTAGAACTGGGAGAGAGTTTAGATCTGTTTGATTTCAAACGCGGGACAAAAATTTCTGGCTCTGGATGGCCGGTCTATAAAAATATCGGCGCAAGACTTGAGTGGGCCCTATTAAATCTTATGATCGAAACCCACATTAAAAACGGTTTTATTTTTCACCTTGTACCCCACTTAGTCAGACCTCAAATTATGTATGGATCTGGCCAACTTCCCAAGTTCGAAAAACAGCTTTTTAAGCTAACCGATGAAGATTACGACCTGTTTTTAATTCCCACTTCAGAAGTAGCCCTCAACGGTCTCCTTTACGATGAAATTTTAAGCGACGATGAATTACCAAAGTTCTACACCTCCTACTCCCCTTGCTTTCGAAGAGAGGCAGGTTCCCATGGCAAAGCCGAACGCGGGCTCATTCGAGTTCACCAATTCAATAAAGTTGAGATGTTTGCTTTTACCAAGCCAGAAGAGAGTGATGCAGCCTTTGATAAAATGATGAAGAGCGCCGAAGAAGTGCTTGAAAATTTAGGCTTGCACTATCGAAACATGCTCCTTGTAACAGGCGATATGTCCTACGCTGCTGCTAAAACTGTCGATATCGAAGTGTGGCTCCCTGGACAAAACCGATACTACGAAGTCTCTTCTGTCTCTAATTGTCGTGACTTCCAAGCAAGAAGATCAAAAATACGGTATCGCAAAGATGCTAAAACAAACGAATTTGTCCACACTTTAAATGGGTCGGGCCTTGCCACCTCTAGACTTATGGTTGCCCTTTTAGAAAATAACCAAAACCCCGACGGTAGCGTAACTATTCCAAAAGCCCTCCAACCTTATCTCGGCGGCATCTCTATCATCCAGCCTTAATTTTTTCCGTTTTTTGAAAAAAAAACATTACCTCCTTAATTTGCTCTTAATATATAATTATTTGAAATAAAATATTTTAAACTTATATTTTTAATTTTTAACGGAGGATTATTTATGGCAGCTGCCACAACTGCAAGTAGCTACTCACTTGCTTTTCTAGAGTGCGCAATAGAGTTACACAATAACAATACTAAATCCAACTTACCTAAAAAATCGCTTGCATCTTTAACTGCCTCTATAATGTCTGTTGTAGCAATTCCATTTTCTTTGATTGAAGGACTTGCAAGAAAAGCACTTAGCATGACTTTGCTTATCAGAGGAGATCTAAACCCTACCTCGCGAACCGGAAGATTTCACGCAAAACTCATCGCTACAGAAAATGGGCAAGGGATTTTACTCTACCATATTGATATTGCAGTCATTGCGTTACACGCTGCTTGGGATGTCAGCAAACTAAACACACAGCTTCATGATTATAATGAAGTTATTCAACGAAGCTGGGTTCATATAGCCTTAAATCCAAAGAAATCTAGAGCCTAATTTTCGGGTTTTCTTTTTTTATGAGATCCTATAAGCTTAAATTTATGGGATCTCATTTTAACGGAAGCAGCGTGCTTGAGCATTTAAAAGATGCGAGAAAAAAAGGGCAGATAGCCTCAAGTGAACCCCATGGAATCGAAGCTCAGGGCTATTTAATAGGGGGAGCTGATGCTGCCAGAGAAGTAGCAATGATAGGACTCCTCTTATCAATTCCGTTAGTTATTCCCCCTTTTTTTCTTGCACTTATTCTATCAGGTTTTATCCTATGGAAAATAGGAAGAAGCGCCTCACTTGGCTGGTCAAGACTTGAAAGAATCAACAAGTTGATTATTGATGAAAAAAACGAGATAGAGACTAACCGCGAAGAGGAAAAATCAGAGCTCACAGAGATGTACCGGGCAAAAGGTTTTTCCGAGCCACTTTTAACAAAAGTAATTGATGTTTTAATGGCAGATGACAATAAACTTCTTGGCATTATGCTGGAAGAGGAGTTAGGTGTCAGCCTAGAATCGTATGAGCACCCTCTAAAACAAGCGATGGGAACTGCGATAGGATCGCTGCTAGCCGTAAGCGTTCTCTTTATTTCCTACCTTCTGATTGGAAAATCGGGAATCTTTTTTTCTGCCCCCCTTATTATTTTAATTGCCTCTGCGTTTATGGCCAAAATTGCCCAAATCAGAATTCTCCATACTGCCGTCTGGAACCTTGCAATCACGTTTATGAGCGCAATGACAACCTATTTTCTGTTAAATTTTTTTATTAATTTATGAAATCAAAATCAGTCTCACCTTATGCTTTAGAACAATACTTCTCTTCCGGGTATGAAGAATCTGAAAACCCCTTTATTACAAAAGATTCGCGAAAATGGGGGAAACATGTCGCTTTGATGGGATCTCTCTTTGCCCTTATATTCTTAATTATCTCCTACACACTCAAAAGCATCTCCCCACCCCTCTCCTCACTCTTTCTGGTATTCGTCTATTTTTTAGCAGGAACCCCCTCTTTAATCCGCTCTCTAGAAGATATTTTTGATTGGAACATCAATATTCAAGTATTAATGACCTTGGCAGCACTCCTCTCTGTCTTAATTGGCGCGGAGCTTGAGGGAGGACTGTTACTCGTCCTCTTTGCCCTTTCAGAATCACTTGAGGAGACCGTTACCCAAAAAACCAAAGGAGCTTTAAACGCGCTCCACAAACTTGCCCCCACTACAGCTTATATCGTCGCCTCTGATGGACTAGTCTATCCAAAATCGGTCCGTGAAATAGAACTAGAGACCCTCATTTTAGTAAAAGCTGGGGAAGTTGTCCCCCTTGATGGAATTGTTGTCGCAGGAACCAGTTACATTAATCTTTCCCATCTAACTGGAGAGAGTGTTCCTGTCTCTAAAAAAGTAGGAGATGAAATCCCTGCAGGGGCTCTAAACACCGATGGAAGCTTAACCATAAAAGTTTCAAAAACAAGCGCCGAATCTACCCTCTCTAAAATTATCCGACTTATTACAGAGGCGGGAGAATCTAAACCAAAACTACAAAGATTTTTAGACCAATTTAGCAGACAATACGCCTCCTCAGTGATTTTACTCTCCCTCGGATTTGGACTTTTACTCCCCCTATTTTTTCCAGGGATGGCCTATGTAGGAAAAGAGGGATCGATTTACCGCGCTCTTGCATTTTTAATTGCGGCCTCCCCTTGCGCCCTTATCATTGCAACCCCCACTGCCTATTTAAGCGCTATTTCTACGTGTGCAAGGCGGGGCATTTTATTAAAAGGGGGAATTGTTTTAGACGCCCTCGCAAAATGTAATATTCTAGCCTTTGATAAAACTGGAACCCTAACTACAGGAAAACTCACCTGTACCCAAATTGAAATTTTAGGCAATTCTATTACAAAAGAAGAGGCTATCGCTATAGCAGCGGGGCTAGAGAGAGCCGCACACCATCCGATTGCAGAAGCAATTACCACCTACGCAGAATCACTAAACATCCCCCAAAAGCAAATCGATCAAGTGAAAGTCCTCTCAGGAAAAGGGGTCGAAGGGTTTTGCAATAATAAAAAAGTTGTTATTGGGAGTGCTGAGTTTATTTTAACCCTAATTAGTGATTCTGCAAAAAAACTGGAGATCCAACAAAAACTCTCTCACGCAGGCCACATTATAACTCTTCTGCTAGCAGAAACCTCTGTTTTAATTTTTCATTTCTCTGATGAACTTCGCCCTAACGCCTACAATACGATTAAAAAGCTCAAGGAGAACCTCAAAGTAGTCATGCTCACAGGAGATCATACAGAAAACGCACAATTCGTAGGCAAGGCAGTAGGCATTGAAGAAATTTTCGCCAACCTCTCCCCTGCTGACAAACTTGCAAAAATTCGCAAACTAGGAGAGACCTCCCCCCTCATCATGGTCGGCGACGGAATCAATGATGCCCCTGCACTCATGCAAGCAATGTGTGGAATCGCAATGGGCACTGTAGGAAGCGCCACCGCCATCGAAGCTGCCGATATCGTACTCCTTAGAGACGACATCTCGATCATCGGCTGGCTTCACAAAAAAGCGCGCCAAACCCGCCTCGTTGTCGCTCAAAACCTAATCTTTGCCCTTCTTATCATCTGCTGCGCTACCACCCTCTCCATCTGCGGAATTATCCCCCTCTGGCTCGCCGTCATCCTCCACGAAGGAAGCACAGTCCTCGTCGGCCTCAACTCCCTAAGACTTTTTCTCCGCTAAAAATTAAATTTTCTGAAACCCTCTTTTTTGAAGTTTCGAAAGATGTCTAGTAAAGTTTCTAATCTGATGATTTTGATGCTAAGATTTTTTCTGCCAACTACATGACCAATAATGAATTGCCATTGTCTCATCTACTCTGAACTCAGAGGGCACCTTACTCTCATCATTCCGGCACGTCCCTGGAAAAGGATAAAAAAAGATTGGAGGAAAAATAACAACCGAACCCTTTGGACAAGTAAGAGCATAACGCTCTACCATTCTCCCTAAATAATAAGGACCAGTCTCTTCCATAATTTTATGAAAATCTCTCTGATAAGGAACAGTTTTCAATTGCAAAATAGACTCATAAAGAATGGGATGCCCGACTTTTGCACCCATCAGTCCATTGAAAACAGCTGTACCATCTCTTGAGACACCTGCATAAAACTGGCAACTTTTATGTAGTTCATCAAAACTTGAGAGACACTCAAAATCGGTATCAACATAAACCCCTCCGTAACGATACAGTATTTCCAATCTTAAAATATCTGATTTTTGCCCCCAATTAGATGCTTTTCTATAAGCAACTTTATTAATTAGATTAAGGGCGGCTACATCTTTATCTGTCCAAATTTTTATATTCCAATCGGGATGAAATAGTCTCCAGCTTTGGATAAATTCAGCACATTTCTTAGGTAAAGGGCTGCCCAGCCATATAAAGTGAATATTCTTAGGAATTTGATATTCATTTTCGACTAGAGCATACTGTTTATAATCCTCATAAAGGCGATTACACTCCCAAAAAAGGGAATTTTTCTCAACCTCTTCACCGGGTTGTAAATTAAACCCATCTATAAATGAGGTCATGGCATACAAAGGCAAACTAAAAAGAATCAAGAGCAAATTCATTGATTCTACCAGGTCAACACTACATTAGGGTGCTCTATATCTCCCCCTGTTTGTGGTATTTCAGGGTGCACATTGGGGAAATAGCCATACTCAGTCAAAAACTGGAGAAGATCTTCTGTATGATAAAAACTTTCATGATCATAAGCATCCCCATTGTGAATCATATACCCATGCTTAGAATTTTTAATAATACGATCTAAGTAAACATCTTGCATCAACTTGTAGCACTCAGAAAATGCATAATTACTAATAACTAAATCGTAATCCCCACAACTATCGATCTGATCTGGGGTTAAAAGTTTAACATTTTTAATATCGAAAGCATCAAGATATCGTTTCACGAGCAAAAGGACCTCTGGAAGATCAACTATTGTATACTCCTTAAATCCGGTAAAATCGGACAAAACCTTACACTGCCCTCCATAGCCTGCTCCAATTTCAATAATTTTAGCTTCCTTTAACTCAATATCCATTAAGCCTATATCCCCAGCTATTTTCATATACCGTAGTGTTGTAGGTGAAAAAATACCATATTTTCCAAACCGAAACACAAAAGGATTTCCAATTAAATCATTTGTTCTAAACTGTTCCGCATTTAGAAGTAAGAGAGGATAGTTTTTCTTAATTAGTTCAAGATACTGTTTTCCAAAATTGTATGTTACATGCTCTAAAACGACAGTATAAAGGGGAGATCTTTTAAAATTTGCAAAAAGAATATCATCTTCTGCCGCAGACTTACAAAAATCGGTATACCAATTTATATCTGTAACTGAAGAGGGACAATCAGACTCTGAAGCATAGAGACCTGAACAAAAAATCATTGAACTAATTAATTTAATCATGCTAAAATTCTAACAAATTTTATGAATATTTGCACATCTATTTCCTTTTTTTCTCTAATTTTTTCCTCTATTTTTTCCTCTCAATATCAGACTAGTTTTCCTTATTTATCAGGTCTTACTTGGGTTCATTTTTCTGATTGGAAATTACTTGGCAAAGATTACTCTGGAAATGAAACTTCGTTTGATCCTGAATTAGTCAAACTTGGGGATACTATCTATGTCGACTCCTTATGCCTTGATCTATTTATAGAAGAATATCTTCCTAAAATTCAAGAAAAAGTGATTCTTATTACGTCTAATTATGGATATGGATCAGATCAATCTTTACCAGGAAAATATGAATCTCTTTTAGAGAGTGATAAAATTGCAGCATGGTTTGTCCAGAACATCGACAGAGCGCCCACTTCAAAATTAATTCCTATTCCAATCGGTCTTGCAAATAAAAATTGGGCTCATGGAAATACAACTCTTTTAGATTCCATAATTCCAACCGCATTAATAAAAAAAAAGAGAAAAAACTTCATTTATATCAATATAACTCCTCGGCCAGAAAGAGTTAATTGCATTAACTATTTCAAGAGTCTAGGTTTAAAATTCGAAAACCAAAAATCGTATCCCCTTTATTTACAAGATCTATCCAAATCAGTTTTTGTTGTAAGTCCGAAAGGAAACGGTCTTGACTGCCACAGAACTTGGGAGGCACTTCTCTTGGGGTGCTTTCCTATTGTAGAAAGCTCTTCTTTAGATCCGCTTTATGAAGATCTTCCTATACTAATTATTAACAATTGGGAGGAGGTCACAACTGCTCTCTTAAAGAAAACTTATGCAAAATTTTCTAACAAGGAATGGTCTAGAGAAAAATTATATGCTCCCTACTGGTTTCAAAAAGTGTACAATATTAAAAAAGGTTTGCAATCATGAACAATCTCTTAGTTTTATTTCTTCTTTCACTATTTAATTTATGCACTGCACAGACTCATATAATTTTTACAAGCGCTCTTATATCGGAACAATATCAACTTCGTAAGCAGGAGTATAAAGAAAGCCTAAGCTCTTTAAAACGTTTAGGAATGAATCCTTGGATTATTGAATCTACCCCTATCAAACGCTCTTTTTTTGATAAATTATCCTCTCAAGTTTTATATCCCCAAACAAACGACCCTACCATCCAAAATATTGGCGTAAACGAAGTACTGGCAATTAAAAAATGCATTCCTTTCCTTCCTTTTAATGACGAGGATATCGTAATCAAATTAACAGGCCGCTATCTCTTATATGATAATTTTTTATTGAATACAATTCTCCAACATCCTGAGTGCGATGCTTTTGCAAAGTGGATTGGGAACGAGGTATTCACAGGTTGTATAGCGCTTCGCTGGAAACATTTTAAGCAAGCCCTCGACTCAATAGACCTTAAAGAAATGGAGGAAAAATTGATTAATCTGGAAACATTGATTGCCAATTATATTATAGATCAAAAACTTACATGCAGCTCTCTTGAAACTCTCCATTGTAAAGCAAGAGTTTTTGGATGGAGAGCCACTTCCCAAGCAGATTATTAAAAAAATTAAAAAATAGGAGAACCTAGTGAATAAATTATTACTTTCCGCCTCTTGCATTTTCGTAGCAACACTTTGCTCCGAAATTGGGGATGATTATACTAAGCACGTAGAAAATTCAATTTTACAGGCAAATGACAACATTTCCTCTCTTTCTCCTCAAGTTCTAGCCCTTGAAGGGATGTCAAGCCCCAAAGTACGGCACTTACTAAACAATCTCTGCTCCCTTTCAAACACTCATTATTTAGAGGTAGGAGTCTGGAAAGGATCTACCTGGATTTCTGCTCTCTATAAAAACCACAAGAAAATCGTAAGTGCAACAGCAATAGATAATTGGTCCGAATTTGGAGGACCAGAGCACTCCTTTCGTTTAAACTGCAAAACTTTTCTAAAAAAATCGATTAATTACAGCTTTTTCAACTCAGACTCCTTTAAGTTTAACCTCTCCAATATTTCCACTCCCATTAACATCTATTTTTACGACGGGAACCATACCGCTCTCTCTCAAGAGATGGCCTTTACTTATTACGATCCGATTTTTGCTGATACTTTTATTGCAGTGATTGACGATTGGGATTGGCCGTCCGTTCATGAGGGGACAAGAGCTGCTTTTGCAAAACTTAATTACACGATTCTTTTCGAAGCCTCACTTCACTCTAATGGCATTAATGATGCTGAAACTTGGTGGAATGGAATTGGTATCTTTGTTCTCAAAAAGCCCTAGCCTGTATTTCTAAGAAAGACTCAGAAAAGTCAATCGAGATCTCAGTCCTGATTTTTTAAACTACTGCAAGGATCTTATCGCTCTAGATAAGGGGAGCAGCAGTTTAAAAACAACAGAATAGAGTTCTTTCAAAACTCAACCCCGACCCTCCTCAAAAAGAATTCCTCTTTTTGAGGAGTTTCTTTTCATCTAAAAGGGGCTTCAGGTAGATTACAACTTGCTCATATTTGGGCGATTTGTATGCTGGAGGTGGGTGTGGACACCCTAAATTGGATTAATCAAATGATTGGTAATGGGTTATGGAAAAAGTAGGCAGGCTTTCGCCCGATGATCTTGCGCAGGCGATGAGGGAAGAGAGTCAGGAATTTGAAAAGTTTTATCTCTGGTTAGAAAATCACATGTTACCTGTCTTTTTTGAAGAATTTCAGCGTTCTGAAATCATGACGATTGTACATAACTTAATGGGATTCAATCTTCAAGGAAATTTTATTCCTATTCACTTTGAACACTGCTCGATTGTGATTTGCTTAGACAGCCCTGATGCAGACATGCGTATTTTAAAAAATTATAAGCATTTTGGCATTCAAAGTTACCAAACTTTTATTTCTAACGCCCCGTTGCCCATTAAAGGGGTCACACAAAACTTAAGAATCGCTGTTTTGCAATACACAAAATTTAACAAACCAATTGTTATTAAAGAAGTTACGTCTAGAGAAACCCTACTCCCCCTATTAGATCCAGGTTTTGTTAGAACCTTAAACAAAGAGAGACTTGCAATCACCTTAGATCTTTTCTTTAAAGCACTTGTAGATGATCAAATTCAATGCGAAGTTAAATACAATGAAAAATGGAATGGAGGAGAAAAAGAGCTTCCTTCAATGCAAATTGTGTTTGCGTGGCACAATACTCAAAAATACAATTTTCTCTACCGCCTTTCAAAATTAGTATTTCGGCATAACCTTGTAATGAAACGTGTTAGCGCATCGTATGTCCCCACTGAAAGGTGTGAAAATGTCCTTTTGATGTCTTTAGCTCTACATGGCAAAGAGAATAAAGCGGCTTGGGAAGCGACCGATATACAAGATTTCATACAGGAGCTTGGAACTCTTAAATATTTTGAAGATAACGACTTGATCGACTCTACTTTTGTTGAGACAAAATTTCTTCGGGGGAATCTAGGAAATCTTGTTAGACTCTTCACCTCCCTTGCTCACCAACTTCTCCTTCATGCCGATGCAAATCTGTATTCAAAGGAAAATATCGAAGAGAGTTTAATCCGCCACCCCGAACTTACCATTGAACTGACTCGAATTTTTGAACTAAAATTTCATCCAACCACTCATGATTTAAATACTTACAATGAAGCTCGAGCAAATTTTTTATCTCTGGTATCAAAATTAGATACAGGAAATCTCTACCTAGACAGCAGAAGAAAAAATGTTTTGAAAATCATAGCAGGAATCATCCATTACACAGAGAAAACCAACTTTTACAGAAATAATAAATCGGCTTTTGCTCTTAGACTCAATCCTGAGATCTTAACAGAACTTCCCTTTGATTGGGCTCAAAAATTCCCTGAAATTCCTTTTGCACTTTTTTTTATAAAAGGGAAATCTTTCTTCGGATTTCATCTAAGATTCAAAGACTTATCCCGTGGAGGCATTCGAACTGTCCTCCCCTATCGAGCAGAACAAGCCCTATGGGAAAGGCTTAACATTTTTTCTGAATGTTACAATCTTGCCTACACCCAACAGAAAAAAAACAAGGACATCCCTGAGGGGGGTGCAAAAGGGGTAATTTTTGTAGATCCTCTTGAAGAGCTCTCCCAAGAATCGGAAATTTATAAGAAAGAATTCCTTGCAATGAACTTAAACGAGCAAGAAATCGGACTAAATCTCCAGACCTTTTTAAAAGAGCAAAGATCAGTCTATCTTTATCAATCTCAAAGAGCTTATGTCGACTCAATTTTGACTCTTGTCAACTGTGAAGAGGATGGCGCCTTAAAAGCTAAAGACATCATAGACTATTATAAAAAACCTGAATATCTCTATTTCGGCCCTGACGAAAATATGCATGATTCTATGATTGAATGGATTGCTGACTATAGCAAAAAAGTGGGCTATAAACCTGGGATTGCTTTTATTTCAAGCAAACCGACTTATGGATTTAATCATAAAGAGTTTGGAGTCACATCTTTCGGGGTGAACGTCTATATGCACAAAGTACTCGAGTCGATGGGAATCAACCCCGATCGAGATTCTTTTACCATAAAAATATCAGGGGGACCTGATGGGGATGTTGCGGGTAATCAAATTTATAACCTTTATAAATTTTATCCTAATACCGCAAAGCTCCTAGCAATTACAGATGTCTCAGGAACAATGTACGACCCTCTAGGTCTTGACCTTCAGGAGCTTGCAAAGTTGTTCCGAGAAGAGAAGCCGATCCGATTTTATCCAGCAGAAAAACTCTCCTCTGGCGGCTTTCTTTTAGACCTCCAAACCAAGCAAGGTCAAACAAGTTATGCGTGGCAAACCCTATGCTACAGGAAAGAGAATGGAAGCTTAGTCCAAGATTGGCTTAACGGGAATGACACCCATCATCTATACAGTCATAACCTTCATAAAATCGTTACAGATATTTTTGTCCCGGGGGGGGGAAGACCCAGAACCCTTAGCAAGGCAAATTGGCAAGACTTTCTTACTCCTGAAGGGATCCCCACCTCCAAAGCGATAGTGGAGGGTGCCAATCTCTATCTTACCCCTGACGCCAGGACAGAACTAGAGAAAAAAGGGGTAATTATCATCAAGGATAGCTCGGCAAACAAAGGGGGCGTGATTTGCTCTTCCTTAGAAGTTCTTACTAGCCTTATTCTTACAGAAGAAGAATTTATGAAAGAAAAGCCGATTTTAATCAAAGAAGTTCTAGCCTTTATTGAGGAAAAATCGAGCCTAGAGGCCAATCTTCTTCTTGGTGCAAAAGGATTTAAACCCCTTACAGAAGTCTCTGATCTTATTTCTAAAAGGATTAATACATTCACCTACCAAATCTTAGACTACCTCGAAACTAAAGATCTCCCGAAAGATCCCAACAACCCCCTTATTAAGGCTCTTATTGATCACTGCCTCCCCCTTTTTAGAGAAAAATACCAAGATCGAATCCTCCACAATATCCCCTCAATTCACCAAAAAGCGATTATTGCGTGCAGGATAGCCTCCCAAATAGTCTATACCAAGGGACTAAGCTGGACCCCCTCTATTGTAGATGCCCTCCCCCTTATTTTATAGACTCGTAACCATAACTATACCAGTTATATAGCAGTAATCAAGCAATCATGCTAACTAAGTGCTAAAAAGCTTGATGAGAAAGTGCTAAATTCCCTATAATTCTGGTAATGGGAAAAATAATTAAAATAAAAAAAAATAATAGAAAAGATCGGGAAAAAGAGGTTCTCTTAGGCCTGGTCGATCTCTATGTAAAGCAAGGAAAGCCTATTGGGTCGCACACCTTGCAAGATGCTGGCTTTGAGCACTTAAGCTCAGCAACTATTAGAAATTATTTTGCAAAATTGGAAATAGAGGGGTTTTTAAAACAACACCACACCTCTGGAGGAAGAGTTCCGACTGACAAGGCGTATAGACTCTACGCCGAAGAAGAGCTGGAAAAAACCTCTTTAAGCCCTGAAGAGGATGCCTTTATATCCTCTATCTGCCTCAAAGAGACTAAAGCAATCCCCAATTATTTACAGAAAGTTACAGATTCGATTAGTGAGTTGATTGGATCTCCATTTTTCGTTATTTCCCCTAGATTTGACCAAGACTTTATTATTAATATCCAACTTTTAAAAATTGATGGCGAACGAATTCTATGTGCAATTTTAACCGACTTTGGACAGGTACATACAGAAATTATCCAAACTTCGGAAAACATCTCTCCCCCATTTTTAAAACGCGTTGAGGCCTATTTTCAATATCGATTGACAGGGATGGCCAAACCAACTTTGAATCATGAAGAAGAGTCCTTTGCCCAAACACACTACAACGAAATTGTATTGCGTCATTTTGTCAGCTACACAAATATGCGCTCCGAAGAACTCTACAAAGCAGGCTTTTCTAAGCTACTGATTTATCCAGAATTTCACGATCCTGCAATTTTATCAAACACCCTCTCTTTAATTGAAAACACCTCTGTTCTTAAAAACCTCCTCAACCTGGCTTTTACAGAAGAGGCGACCAAATTTTGGATAGGCGATGAATTGGCAGATTATATCTCTCCCCCTCATTTAGCCTCTCTTATCGCAGTTCCTTACAGAATCGGCGAAAAAACTGTTGGTGTTTTAGCAGCCCTTGGGCCTGATAGACTCAACTATGGCAAAGTTTTTAGCATTTTACAAAGCTCTGCTAAATATTTAAGCGAAAATTTAACTAACAACCTATACAAATTTAAAATAACTTACCGTCAACCAAAATCAAAAACTCCTGCTTTAAAACATGCTAGCAAGGAGATTTTGGGCCTAACCCATGAGAAAAGACATGACTGATGAACCTATAAATGATGAACCCATCGTTGAAATTGAAGAAGCAATAGAAGAAAAAATTGAGCCTCCTGTAGAGGATTACAAAAACAAATATTTAAGGGCGCTAGCCGATATGGAAAACTTACGCAAACGTTTGTCTCATGAAAAGCAAGAGACTATTGCTTATGCCATAGACAACATGTTATCTGGGTTTTTAACACCGCTAGATAATTTTGAAAACGCCCTTCGTTACACAGACAATCTCTCCCCAGAGCTTAAAAATTGGGCAACCGGGTTTAAGATGATTGCAAATCAATTCAAAGAAGTTTTAGAAACTCACGGCATCCGTACCTACGACTCGATCGGCAAACAGTTTGATCCCCATTTCCATGAGGGAATTGAGACTGTGGAAACCGAGGAGTTTGAAGATGGAACCGTGATTGAAGAAATTGTTAAAGGTTATAAACGCGGCGAACGCATCCTTCGGGTTGCCACAGTAAAAGTCGCCAAGCGAAAAGAAAATGCTACCAAAGGAGAAGAAAATGTCTAAGAAAAAAAGTAATAAAATAATAGGTATCGACCTTGGTACGACTAATTCCTGCGTTGCCGTAATGGAAGGTGGCGAGGCTAAGGTTATCACTAATGCTGAAGGGGCTAGAACAACTCCGTCTGTCGTTGCTTTTAAAGGCGCTGAAAGACTCGTGGGTGTTCCTGCGAAAAGACAAATCCTCACAAACCCTGAAAATACGATCTACTCTGCAAAACGTTTCATCGGAAGAAACTACGATGAAGTGTTACAAGAGCTCAAAATTGTCTCTTATAAAGTAGTAAAAGGAAATGGGGGAAAAGTTGCTTTTCAAATGGGCGACAAGACTCTTTCTCCAGAAGAAATTGGCGCTCAAGTTCTTATAAAAATGAAAGAGAGTGCAGAAGCCTATCTTGGTGAAGAAGTTACAGAAGCTGTAATTACAGTACCTGCCTACTTCAACGATTCCCAAAGACAATCGACAAAAGATGCGGGTAAAATCGCAGGGCTTAACGTTCGAAGAATTATTAACGAACCAACAGCTGCTGCTCTTGCGTACGGCCTTGACAAAAAAGGAAAAGAGCAAAAAATTGCAGTTTATGACTTAGGTGGTGGTACATTTGACGTATCTATCCTTGAGATCGGGGACGGTGTATTCGAAGTTCTATCCACGAATGGAGACACTCACTTAGGTGGAGACGACTTTGACGAAGTGATTTTGAAATATCTACTTGCTGAATTTAAAAAAGAGACGGGCATTGACCTCTCAGGCGATCGCACAGCTCTTCAAAGACTTAGAGACGCAGCGGAAAAAGCAAAAATTGAACTCTCAGGAACACAATCTACAGAGATCAATCAGCCCTTCATTACTATGGATGCAAGTGGTCCGAAGCACTTAACACTAAACCTTTCAAGAGCAAAACTTGAGAGTTTAGCAGCTCCTCTCATTGAGAGAACAAAAGAGCCCTGCCTAAAAGCTCTAAAAGATGCTAAGCTCACTGCTTCAGACATTAATGAAGTCATTCTTGTGGGTGGAATGTCAAGAATGCCAGCTGTACAAGAACTTGTAAAATCACTTTTTGGAAAAGAGCCTCATAAAGGGGTAAACCCAGATGAAGTGGTTGCTATTGGCGCAGCTATCCAAGGTGCTGTTTTAACAGGTGATGTGAAAGACGTTCTTCTACTTGACGTTGTTCCCCTCTCACTTGGTATTGAGACTCTTGGCGGCGTGATGACAAAACTTATCGACAGAAACACAACCATTCCTACTCAGAAAAAACAGATTTTCTCAACAGCTGCAGATAATCAGCCTGCTGTAACAATCTCTGTTCTTCAAGGGGAGCGTGAACTTGCTAAAGACAACCGCCGCATTGGCCAGTTTGACCTAGCAGACATCCCCCCATCACCAAGAGGGATGCCTCAAATTGAAGTGATTTTTGATATCGATGCTGACGGTATTTTACACGTTTCTGCAAAAGATAAGCAGACAAACAAAGAGCAAAAAATCCGCATTGAAGCCTCTTCTGGTCTCACAGAAACAGAGATCAATCAGGCGATCAAAGATGCGGAAGCTCATGCCGATGAAGATAAGAAAATCAAAGAGACCATCGATGCGAAAAATGAGACAGATGCTCTCATATTCCGTTCAGAAAAATCTCTCAAAGATTATGGAGATAAAGTACCAGAAGAGATCAAAAACCAAATCAATCAAAAAATTGAGGCGGCAAAAGAGGCGATCAAATCTGACAATATCGATCTAATCAAAAAAGCAAGAGATGACCTCAATGAGACGATCCAAAAAATTGGAGAATCTTTAAAAGGACAAGAAGCTGCTCAAGGGGGACAAGAAGCTCCAAAAGCAGAAAATGCTGCAGAAGATGCAGAAGTTGAAATTCTTGATCCAGAAGAGACTAAATAATTATCTCTCTAGTGCCCGCTATTAACTGGCGGGCACTTTATTTTTACAATAGGCAAATGATCCCAGTCCGTAGTGTTATGACCCGAGTGTTGATTTGATTTTCCATGCCAGGAAGAATCGACCCCGCTAGCGCCGAAAAACAGACTGTTTTTTCCAAATTTACCATTTAATTGATCAATAGCTTGCATAAGAATTTTTCTTTTAGGATTTACCTTTTTTGCAAACAAATCTGTAGGGGCTTGATTTTCTTGGATTAAATCGGTTAAAACTACCCCACACTTTTTATACCGCTTCCCTTCATAAAAAATTTCCTGAAGTGCTTGTTTTGCTGTAGCTATAATCTCAGAACTATCACTTGTGGGGGTATTAAATTCCCTTTTTCCCTCATAAACTTCAAGGCCGTCATGGGCAAAGACAGTGATTGCTGAGGCAAGGCTTGCTTGACTCCGCAGTTTTTCTCCAGCCGAGCTTGCAAATGTTGAGAGCGCCTCTTCAAGCGCCTCTCTCTGAGTAATAATTTTCCCAAACAATCTTGAAACTGTAATGCTCTTTTTAGCTTTTGACTCCTCCATTTGATGACATTGAATGCCTCTCAACTCCCATAACATTCTCTCTCCCACCACCCCCATTTTAATTCTAACAGAAGGGGGATCCATGCTAGCAAAATCAAGTGCATTACGAATTCCCATGCTTTTTAAAAGTTTAGTTTTATTAGACCCAATTCCCCAAACATCGCCGATTGTATAGGTAGAAAGGACTTTATTTCGGACGTGAGGATCAGTGAGATCAAAAACACCACAATCTTTTTTTGCTATACTGCTCGCCACTTTTGCAAGCGTCTTTGTAGGGGCAACTCCGAGTGAAATTGGGATTCCCACCCAATCTTTCACCTTTTTTCTAAGGGCAACGCAATCTGAAAAAATTTTAGCCCCGTTTCTTTCATCTGGATAGGAGAGAAAGGCCTCGTCAATTGAATAAATCTCCATCTGCGGAGCAGAGGTTGATAAAACATCCATCACCCTCCTAGACAAATCTCGATAGAGCTGAAAATTTGAAGAAAAGACAGCGACTCCATGACGCTGACAAAACTCTTTGATTTGAAAATGGGGCTCCCCCATTTTTATCCCCAATTTTTTAGCCTCATTGGAGCGAGAAATCACGCATCCATCATTATTCGAAAGGACAATAGTAGGGACCCCCTCTATTCTTGGATTAAAGAGCCTCTCACAAGAGACAAAAAAATTATTACAATCGGCAAGAACAATCAGACCGGATGAATCACGCAAGTAACCACTCCCCAAACCTGAAATTCCCCTTCATCCCCCACTAATTTTTTAACAATTAGCTCCCCTTGAATCGCCCCCACCACAATTTTTCCAACAGAAGGGCTCACACTTCTATCCACAATCAAAAGATCGCCATCTTCAATCCCCTCATACCTCCCTTTAGCTCCAACTACCTTGAAAAAAAATGTAGCCGCAGCCCTTTTTACCAAAAGCTCATTGAGATTGATTCCCAACTCTACTCTCTCATCCTCAAAGACATTATTCTGAAAAAGCGCCATGTATCACCCCTTCAGACATTGTTCCCCAATCAGAAAAAAACCACAAGAAAAAGCTGAGGGATTAACCCTCAGCTTTGATTAAAGACGCTCTTTTAGTTGCCAGGGGCAACGTAGTTAGCGCTATCCCAGAACGAATAATTCTGGAATTCGAACCAATCATAGAGATTGAAGTAGTTCAATCTATAGAAGAGCTCATACAAGAATACATATCGATAGTACTTATCTGCAGGGTAGACTGGTATTACAGGGGTTGGCACTGGAGTTGGTGTTGGTGTTGGAGATTCTGGCAATATATAGATCTCATTTACCCGAACAACAGGGCAACCAATATGAGTCCATGTATTTCCCACAGCAATAAGAAGGGCATCGCTGGGATTGCTAACGGTCGGATTATCGATGGTAATCGCAGTTTTTTCCGTCATTGTAAAATCTCTTCCCACAATCACTTCAACAGCTCCATCCACCCCTTTTGCCGTTAAATAGGCTATATTTGGAATAGAGCAACTTCCTGTCATATTAAAATCTCTAGAGGCATTTACATTGATTAACCCATTAGTAGCAAATAAGTAGACATCGGCACTAAGGTCATTTCCTGTCTTCATATTCATGTCTCTGCCTGTAGTAAAGGTGATTTCCCCAGTACCGTTGAGTCTTGAAGAGGCGATAGTTTTATAACCACCACTTCCCCCTAAGAAGTTGATATCTGTAAGGGCCGTCACTGTAATGCTACCATCTCCATCAATAATAAATGATGCTGAGGGGTTTGCAAAAGAATTTCCTCCATAACCTGCAATCAAATTTATATAATTAGGGGCATTATTAGACTGACCTATGTTAATATTCCCCCCATTTGTTACTTGCAAATGGGCAAACCCGTTCGTTGCACTGGAAATATTTCCCCCATTAAAAATAAACTGGGCATCATTAGAAGAGGCTCCTAAATTAATATCTCCTGTTGTTACAGAAATATAAGAATCTGCTGCTTGGGCAGACCCTCCTTGCAAAATCAAAAATCGATTAATAGTTCCTGTTACGCCAGAGTTTGCAGAAATGTATGCGCTACTGGATGATGCTGTCCCTCCAGTCATGATTAAATCTCTCCCCACCGTAGCAGTTGCACTCCCGCCCGAAACATAAGCGGAGCCACTTACGCTAGCTCCCCCAGTAATATAGAGATCTCTCGCAGTTGTCAGTGTTACACTTCCTAAATTGCCACTTGTCATAATTCTAGCCTCATTTAGACTACTTCCTGAAGCTCCCCCGGTGAGATTAATATCATAGGCAGAAATGGCAATTGAATTGGCGCCAGAGCCACTGGAAATAATACTGGCCCGGTTTCTCATTCCGACAGTTCCCCCAACAAGATTCAAATCCCCCGCTAACGTAATTGCTATGTTCGATCCTGTTGTAAGACTTCCGATATAAGATTCATTATTAGAGGAACAACTTCCCCCTAGAATTGTCAAAGAATTTGGGTTGGTAGTTTGACCAATTAAAACAGAGGCTCCATTAATCGAAGCACGGGAACAACTACTTCCACTTACCAAAATATCCCCAGTTCCGCTTGTTGTCGAGTTTATTATAATATTCACCCCTTTTAAGGACGACTCTGTATCAGAAATACCCCCACCATAAAGATTCAATTGATCCCCAAAGGTGACTTGAACCGCTCCAGATGCAGTGGTAAATCCTGTTTGAACAGCCGTCATCGATGTAGGCCATGAGCTAAGTCCTAAATTAATAATAGGTGCAGCCATAACGATGATAGGGGTAGAGGCTGTTACTCCAGTCCCTGTCATTGTCCCTTTTGCATTTACTTGAATCGTATTGCCTGCAGCCAAACTAAGAGTAGTTCCACTCGACCAGGTAAAATTATCTGAGACCGTAATTGTACTTTCAGCGGGATAATACCCTTGTGCTGTAATACTCAAATTGCCATTTGTTAAAGCGTTAAGCAGAGCGGTGGTTGTAATCATGGAATCGACTGTCCCCGTCGTATATAAAGTTGGGGAATAATTTGTTCCGTAATTAGCTACCCCCCCCACAATAATATCTGAATTTGTCAAAGAAAGCGTTCCAAAAACTCCACTAGTGCTTGTAAATAAAACAGATCCATTTACTCCTAAATATCCATTACAAGTAAAATTTCCTGAACCGCCGCTACTTACCCCTGTTGCCTGAAGAGTTCCTAAAAACAGGAGGGAATTATTCGCAGAAATTGTAACAGTACCTCCCGTCCCTGTAACAGAAGCATTTGCTAAAAGTTGCGCAGTGGAATTTACATAAACATTTGCTGTGGGACAAGTACCTGTTAGTGTCCCAATCGTAATAGAGCCCGCCCCTCCTGTAGCCGAAGTATTAATAAGAGCGCCGGCTTGGATATCAATCACGTTTCCGTTAATCAAAACATCTGAACTGCTTATAATCGTACCAGAAACCTGGACAAGCCCCCCGCATCCATTTAACGGATCAGCAATCATCGTAACAGCGCCGACACTCCCCAGACATGCAGCAATATTAATAGAGCCTGTCTGATTAATTGCTAAACTATATAAGTTTCCATCAGCCTTTAAATAAACACTTTCTGCAGAAATTGTCCCACCAGAGCTAATTCCTGTTGCAGTCGCTGAGGCAGTACTATTTGTTAAAATTAGAATTCTATCTGAATTACCTGGCTGCACCAAAAGATTCAATCCCGCACCAAATGCTACTGTATCGCACGCATTTATTGTTCCACTATCAATCACCTGATATCCAATAAAAGTAACATCTCCGACTGTCGCAGTAACTACTCCTAAATTCGTAACGCTGGTTTGAGAGCTCCCCGTAAAAGTCATCGGATTCGTAGGATCGAAAGGACTACTCGCTAATTGAAGGGTAGATGCAAGAAATGAACCAGCCATAATTACGCCCGACGAAGCTATTGTAATCCCCGCTGGATTAATTATATAAATATTCCCGTTTCCACCCACACTCGCAGCTGCATTCAAAGTGCCTATAATGTTAGTAGCAGATCCACCAGTCGCAGTATTGAGAACATAATAATCTCCAACACCAGAACCATTCAAATAGGTAAAATTAAGGGTCTCACCTGTCCCCACACTAAAAGTATCCCAATTAATTGCTGTAACTGGATTTTGGGAGTTTACAGTTAATGTTCCAACCCCCCCAGAAAACGTTGCAGCCCCCTGGACAACAGTCGGCGTTGTAGGATTCGCTCCTAAATATGAAGTAATGAGTAATCCTATATAAACAAAATGACGCGCCATAATAATACACTCTTAGTTATTTTAATTTGATAAATAACATAATTGTATTATTATGAAAACAATTATCTTTTAGCCCAACATAAAGATTTTTATGATGTCTTGAAAAGTCACATATATAAAAAATGCAATCATCAAAACAACAAAGGGGAGAACGATTTTCTCTAGAACTTTAGAAGAAATTCGTCTTCTTGTAATCATTTCCCATAGAGAAAATGTGATATGTCCTCCATCCAAAACTGGTATAGGAAGGAGATTTACCAGGCCTAAATTCAATGAGATAAGACCCATCCAATAGAGAGCTTCTTTGTAACCGATTCCAAGTCCTTGCTGCATTACTGAGACAATTCCCACTGGACCTGAAAGCCATTTTGGACTTATTGACCCAGTTACTAAAGAAGAGATTGTATGAACTGTTTCTGAAATAACATCATCAAAAACTTGCAAAGGGGAAGGATTGTATACAACTCTTTTATCAGCAACACCCAACCCTAAAATAAGACGCTTTGCAGATTTTCTATCCTGCTTTAAACTGGTTGCAATTTGAGGCTCATACCCCTCCCTCTTAGCTTGTTGTAGGGTCTGTATCTGTTCAATCGATATAGGCTCAATCGGATTTAATAGAACAAGCTGCCCCTTCTCTCGCAAACCATTACCAGTTCCAATCGCATCTGTAAGTTCTTTAAGATCTTTCCAATTGACACTCTCGACAAATTTTTTATTCGCATTAAGCCAAGAGACTGTTTCAGCTCCCGCTATTCTATCTACAACGATCAAAACTTTATTAGTTCTAAGCTCTTTAAAGATCTCAAGACCATTAGAAACTGGTTGTCCCCCTACAGCCAAAATATGATCCCCTGGCATTAAAGGTCCATCCAAACCAGAAATAGAATACTCTCTAGATCCTGTTTCATCAGGCAAATCTGAATCAATGTAAGCAAACTTCCCTTTAACAATCCCTAACACATCCACTTCGTAGGGTATAAAAAAGAGTTCTTCTTGTGCATTTGTAATCCCTAAAGCCCGCTTCCAATCCAAAAACTCATCTTTCTGATCGGCATTGATCTGCAAATCATTTAATAACACTCTTGGAACTCTGATGTGTAACAGGGCCCCTTTTCTTTCTATCGTGAGATAAGCGTCGCCCCGATTTACAATTTTATTAAGTTCGAGCAAGGAAAAAACAGTTTCCCCATTTGCCCAAACTACCCGATCACCCTCTTGAATACCTGAGTTATAAGCAGATGAATATTGTCCTAATCTTGGATCAAATCCAGAAAAAATCAAAAAGTTTGCAGGAGTAACCCCAATTGTATTTACCCCTTTTGGGTACCCCGTCATGGGATAGGATTGTAATCGATATTGATAAGCCTCTCTCTGATTTGTGAAATAATTAACTTTATTACCTTGTATATCAATAGAGTCAGAGTTTGCAATACCTCCATAAATCAAATCTTTAAAACCGCCAAATTTCTTTCCCCCATACTCTGTAATTGTATCTCCTGGTTTTACACCATTTTGAATCAATTGAGACCCTGGCTCCACCCAGCCTATAATATTAGTAAACTCTTGAAATCTCTTTTCTCTACCCCCAAGAGCCCAAATCATGGAAAACACAAGAAATGCAAATACAATATTTACAAGGGGGCCCATGATAGCTACTTTAATTCTGTCAATCGGACGCTTTCCATAAAACCCATCTTTAATTTGATGTGGATCTACACCCTTTTCCTTTTCCATTCCAGCAATTTTTACATAACCGCCGAATAATAAATAGCATACCTGCCATTTAACCCCATCTCTCATCCAAGTATGAATAGGCTTACCAAAACCTATACTAAAAACTTCAACTCTCATCCCCACACGCTTAGCAACTAAGTAGTGGCCCATCTCATGAATAAACACCAAAAAGCTCAAACCGAGCATTGCTAGGATAATATGTAATAAATCAAAATTCATAGTTTACAATCTCTTTGCTTCAAGCCGAGCCTCTCTATCCACCTCGAGCAATGTATCCACCCCAATTTTATGGAGCGCGGTATGCCTTCCGAGAAGAATTTCCAACTTTTCAGCTATTTGCAACCAGTTTAACTCACCCCTACAAAACCTTTCAACAAATACCTCATTTCCGGCGTTTAAAACGCATGGCAAACTCCCTCCAATCCTCATCGCATCATAAGCAAGCGCTAAACATCTAAATTTTTTTAAATCAGGTAAATAAAATTCAAATTTACTAAATTTTCCAAAGTCGAATTTATTTTGATCTCGTTTTATCCGATTTGGATAAGTCAGCGCATACTGAATAGGGAGCTCCATACTAGGGGGATTGATTTGAGCCTTCATCGATCCATCGACAAATTCTATAAAACTGTGAACTAAACTTTGGGGGTGAATCACAACATCAATCTTCTCAAGAGGTAAGTCAAAAAGCCATTTAGCCTCAATAACTTCAAATCCTTTATTCATTAGCGTAGAGCAGTCAATACTCACCTTTCCACCCATTTTCCAAGTCGGATGATTAGAGGCCGACTCTACAGTCACCTGCTTTAGATCTTCCTCGCTTGCATGCAAAAATGGCCCCCCCGAGGCTGTTAAAATTACTCTCGAAATCTCTGATTTATCTTCTCCAAGTAAGCACTGAAAAATGGCGCTATGCTCACTATCAATCGGAAAAATTTCCACTTGTTTTGCCTCGGCAAGACCCATGATATACTCACCTGCTGAAACCAAAACTTCCTTGTTGGCAAGACCGATCTTCTTTCCCGCTTTAATCGCCTCAATCACAGGCAAAATAGCTTGAGATCCTACAAGGCCTATAATCACTGTATCAATACTATGATAACTAGCCACCTCACAAAGACCGCTCATCCCACTCACTACATTCCAACCAGGGTGGCGCCTCTTCAATTCTCTAGCAGCCTTTTCATCAAAAAGGGCAATAATTTCTGGTTGAAACTCTAAGGCTTGCGCTTCCATCAAGTCAACACTATCTCTAGCAGCAAGACCTACAACCTTCACTCTCTCCCCTAAATGCCTTGCGACATTTAGCGTCTGCCTCCCAATCGAGCCAGTACTTCCCAAAACTGTAATTTTCTTTTCCATAGGTCGCAATCCTAGCACCCTCTCCAAGTTTAAATAAAGAAAATTAGCTCAATCTTTTTAAATTACACAATCGATTTATATGTATTGAAGTAAGAGAGATTGCCCCTATTAAAAATAGAATAGTAACCATTAACCCTGATGTAGACAAGGGGATACCGTAGACTGAGACCATATGTCTTGTCAGAGCAACTGACAAGACAGCGGCAACAAAAGCAATAAAGCAAGAGAGGTAAATCATCGGCTTTAAACGAGATACAAACAATCTCGCGGTAACAGGTGGCACTATAAGAAGAGCTAAAATAAGAACTACCCCAATCGCCCTAAAAGCCCCTACAAGGGTCAAACTTGTTTGAAAAATAACTATATAGTTAAGTAACACTGGAGAAATTTTTGAAAGCTTTGAAAATTCGGGGTCAAAGGAGGTGACCAAGTATTCTTTGAAAAAAAGATTCATGCAAAGAAAATTCCCGATTACTAAAATCAGTGCAATCCAAATGTCATTTTTATGGATCATATCGACATTACCCATAATGATTTCTGCTCCGATATGAATGTTTTTTGTAAAAACAGTAACTAAAATAATTCCCACGGAAAATAGAGAGGTGAAAACAAGGCCGATACTCGCATCCTTGGAAAGTCGCAAGACTCTATTAAAAAAGTCGATGCATACCATTGTAAGTAAGCTAGCAATAATTGAGGCTAGGATGAGGAGCTTCATATCTATTTCGAGCAACTCACTAAAGGGTCTTGCAAAAAAATAGTGCAAAATCAAAAAAGATCCAACAACACCGAGTAAGACTGTATGGGAAATTGCATTAGCAACCATTGACATTTTCCGAGTTACTAAAAACGAGCCAACAATAGCTGCTGAAATTCCAAGCAACGAGAGAGTTATAATCTGAATTTCATCAACGGCTAAATCTTCAAAGCCATATTTTCCTTGACATGCAGCTACCATATGCCAAAACAATTCCTGAAAAAAACCAACAAACGTCTTTCCCCAATAACTTTTATCCATCTGAATCCGGAATCGGTTGTTTATGTGGGTCAGTTTTTGGATCACCCAAAAGCTTGACCAATTTTTCTTCTAGTTCAGGGGTAATCGCATGCTCCATCTCTTCTGCACTTTTATGAACATCTTCAGCCTGAACATCAAGACAGGTAAAAAGATAGACTTCCCACAATCTATGCAACCGAATAATTCTCTTAGCCTTTCTCTTTCCAAGATCGGTGAGAACATAGCCATGATTTGCCTCTATGATCTTTTTAAGTTTCATCATTTGCATCACAACCCATAATACAGGTCGATTCAAGTGAAACACCTCTTTCAAATCTTTAAAGGATACAGGGCCCTTAGACTTAAAAATGTATTTCAAGATATTTTCTTCCAGGCAATTCATCCTAAAACTGTTGCGCCGTATTACCCTACTAACAAGACTCCTCTTTAAAGAAAAAATAAGGGTCATCAAGGTAACAAAAACAGCAAGAATCATAATCACAGGACCTGCTGGCAAAGCTAATTTCCCCCCATATTTTGCACTAAGCCAAATTGAGCCATTAACGGAAAGAACAAGACCAAAAAAACCGATTCCCACCCCAAAAAGGCTACTTACAACAAACATTTGCCAAAATTTATTTGCGTATTGTCTAGCACAAACAGCTGGAGCTATTAACATTCCAGCCATTAAAATCACCCCTACACTCCTGATACCTATCACAATTGCTAAAACAATCAAAACAATCGTTGCACCCTCAAGCCTTTTAATCGCAAACCCATTCATTTTAGCAAAATCGTGATCAAAATTTATCACTTTTAATGCTGAGTGATTCCATACAATAAAGAGCAAAATAAGCCCGCTTAAAACTGCATAAATATAGACATGGACCCAAAGCATAGTTGCTGTTTGTCCATACAAAAGGGCCCCCACTTTTTGATACCAAATAGGCTCTGAAAACTGCAATCTACTTGCAATTAAAACGCCTATCCCAAGAAATGTCGATAGGACAAAGCATAGTGCCGTATCACTGTTTAGTAAAAGCCTCTTTTCTAAAAAATGGACCAAAAATAGCCCTAAAATGCCCGAAAAAAACGCCCCGAGCAAAACCACTAAAGGGAAGCTCATGGGACTTTGATCAAAAAGAAAAGAAAACAGGGAAATTCCTAACACAATCCCTGGATATGCTGCATGGGAGAGTGTTTCCCCAATAAGCGCCCTTTTTCTGACAAAGACTAAAACACCTACCAGACTTGCAACCAGACCCATAAGCATCGAACCCACCGTTGATGCAGAGAGGATAGAATTGGTAAAAAACTCATTGAGCGAAAACAAATTACTTAGTCCCTTCAGCTTTTTCTTTTGCATACAAGAAGGCCTCTTCTAAAAGCCCCGCTTTTTGGCCAAACGCTTTTACCAAATTTTTAGAGTTGAAAGTCTCTCTAAGCGGACCTGCAGCTACAATTCTCATATTTAATAAAATAGCCCAATCAAAATAGCTTTCGACCGTGTTTAAATCGTGGTGAACGATGAAAATTGTTTTTCCTTGACTTGCCAATTCTTTCAAAATATCCACAATAAACTTTTCTGTAGTCATATCGACGCCTGCAAAAGGCTCATCTAAAAAATAGATGTCTGCATCTTGAAAAAGGGCCCTTCCTAAAAAAAGCCTTTGCTGCTGACCTCCAGAAAGTTCAGAAATTTGACGATTGCGAAGAGCCCCCATCCCAATTTTACCTAAAATTTTTTGAGCTTCTAGTTTATCGCTTTTACTAGGCCTTCTAAACCAGCCCAGTCTCCCATACCGTCCCATCAAGACAACTTCAAAAGCGGTAATCGGAAAATCCCAGTCAATACTCGATCTCTGAGCGATATAAGCAATTTTACCCATCACTTCGTCTAGTTTTTTCCCAAAAAAACGGACTTTTCCCGAAACTGAGGGAACTAACCCTATCATTGCTTTGATTAAAGTGCTCTTTCCCGCCCCATTGGGACCAATAATCGCAGCAATTACCCCCTTTGGAACTTTAAATGCTAAATCCCAGACAACAGGCTTTCGATCATATGTGACCGTTAAATCTGTCACTTCTATTTCATTCATTGTAAATTACTCTCCAAAACCCCTGCATTGTACTCTAGCATTTCTAAATAGCCTTTTCCGCCTAATGTGTCACCATATAATGTGCTTTTTGCTAGATGAATTTCTACACCTCTGTGAGCGCATGCCTCTTTGACCTTCTCAAGTGAATCAGAACTTAAGTTATTTTCTGGGAAAATCACTTGGATGTGATACTTACAAACGTGATCTACAATCTCTTTTATTTGCATTACACTAATTTGCTCATCCGGAGCAAGCCCTTGCAGAGCATTGACCCTAACTCTCCAACTATCATCCTCTATCTCTGTTGAAGTGGCAAAATACCTTTTAACAAAATAGTTAAATGCGTCATGACTTGTTACTAGATATCGTTTTTCTGCAGGGATACTTTGCATCCTTTTACTAATTTGAGCATCTTCACTAATAAACTCTGCTTTCGTGAGATCTCCCCTCTCTTTGTATATCTTGCTATTTTCAGGATCAATTTCGATCAACTTTTTTAATACAAAATCAATACACTCACTCCACAAAGAAATATTCATCCATATGTGAGGGTCGAGCTGCCCATCGACATAAATAATTCTATCAGGATATTTTTTCAGAAGCTCATCTCCTAAAAAAACAACATTTTTATGATGTTTCAATTGGTATTGCATACTGCCAGAATGTTCTAAAAAAAGGCCATTGGCGAAAACAACATCGGCATAATTAAATTTTTCTCCATCACCCTTCACCACCTCATACGAATGAGGATCCTGATTTTCCCCTACCATCGAAATCACCTTAACCCGATCTCCTCCGACACGTCTGACTAAATCAGCGACAAAGGCAGTTGTAGCAAGAACTCTAACCTTTCCATCATCTTGAACCCATCCAGAAAAATCATTTCTAATTTGGGTGCCACATCCAACTAAAAACAATAAAACTAAGAGAAATTTTGCCATGTGTAGAATCCTTTGCTGCATCCTGTTGTAAACTGAAATCGCACCGCATAATTCCCTATTTTTTGAATGTCTGTAACAGTCACATTCGGGTCCTGCGGCCTATCATTTTGTGCACATCTGGCGCAAGGGCAACTCTCTTGCAGTGTAGAAAACCTCCACTTTACAACCCTCCCTGCTCTAGAGATCTCAACATGATGAGAATCGATTTGAGTCACTTCTATTTTTTTTTGAGAATCATCATCACACAATTTCGCGCTGATCTCAAGGGCAATTTTCCAAAGAATTTCCTCGCTTAAGGAAAATTTTGCCCCCTCCCCCAAATCAAGATTTCTCATTAATAGAGGATCTATCGGGACTTGCCCTAGCAGTTTAGTATTAAATTTTTTAGAAAGGACCTCTCCCCCACCCTCACCAAAAACCCTATGCTTTTCCCCCGTTAGAGGATCTTGATAATAACTCATATTTTCAATAATACCTAAAATCGGGATCTTGGAATTTTGGAAGAGATACAGGGCTTTTTCGACATCAATGGTAGAAATTTTTTGAGGAGTGGTAATTGCGATAGCTCCATCAATTTTAAGTTTTTGAAGAATGGTTAGATGAATATCCCCTGTTCCTGGGGGGAGATCTATAATTAGCAAATCTCTATTATCCCACTTAACCCCAGTTAAAAATTGTTCTATTACCCCATTGACAAGAGGAGCTCTGACAGGAGCCCCTTTATCGAACTTCGGAAAATAGGCGGCTGAAACGACCTCCAAGCCTTTAGAAGTAGCTGGAACTAATAACCCTGCATCTACATAAGGGAGAGTATCTGGCAAAAGCATCTCCTTTAAAGAGGGTCCATAAATATCGGCATCTATTAAGCCAACTCTCCAACCTAAAATTTTAAATAATAAAGCTAAACTAACACTAATTGTCGATTTACCGACCCCGCCCTTTCCTGAGCCTATTAAAAGAATTTTCATTTCCACATAATACCACACCAAATTATTTTATATCTTGCAAAAAAATATTAATAACATTTAGTATACGATTGAATATTTTTTTTTACGAAAGGAAAGTTGAATATGCCATACAAAGCAGAAACAGTAAGTGGATTAAAATCTCTTGACGACATTGAAGATGTAATCTCAAGAGCTATTAAAAAGGTAAATGGGAAAAAAGAGAACGATCTTTGCAAATACCTTCCTATGTCAGTGGGAGGCTACATGCACCATTTCACACTAAGAAAAATGAAATTAAAACAACCTTCTGAGCTAAGCGCTTTAATTGAAAAATTTATTATAGCATCCAATAAGCCTACCATCATCTCTCCAAAGCAGAGAGCAGCTCGAGGCTCTAAAAAAAGAAAAGATCAAATTACTTTTACAAAAACACAATTAGATCGTCTTTTAAATATGGCTAAAATTTCTGGAGACAAAGAAATGGTCTCCGTTCTTAGTCCAAAAAAATCTTTAATAGCTTGCAAACGTGAATTAATTCAATCGATCAAAGCGGGTGTAGCTGACCAAAATCTTTGGAACACTTTTACTGAGATCGTCCAAGGACAATTCAACGCAGAAGCTGCACTAGAACAGCTCTTTAATCGTTAAGCTTTCTTTTTAAAAAGCCTTTAGACCCCGTGTTTAAAGGCTTTTCTCTTGTCTAATTTTTTTCCATTTGCTATATTTATACGTGATACAAACAACCAGGATTTAACTATGTCAGAAAAAACTTCTACTAGTTCAGCCTTTAAAGGACTTCGTGGCATTCTATGGCCGGTCCATGGCTTCGAACTTAAAAAATTTCTTCCTATGGGCATCATGATGATGTGCATACTTTTTAATTACACCATCTTGCGCGATACAAAAGATACACTCGTTGTAAACTCCCCAGGAGGAGGCGCTGAGTGTCTTTCTTTCTTAAAATTGTACGGTGTAACACCTGCTGCGATCTTGTTTATGATCGGGTTTGTAAAACTTGCAAACGTGTTTACTAGAGAAAAACTTTTTTACGTCATTCTAGTACCATTCTTAGTCTTTTTTGGCCTTTTTGGATTTGTGATCTATCCTAACAAAGATCTTTTCCACATGAGCTTAACTACTATTCAAAACTATCAGCAACAACTTCCAAATCTACACTGGTTCATCCCTGTGATTGGAAATTGGAGCTATAGCCTATTTTATATCCTATCAGAACTCTGGGGAAGCGTTGTACTTTCCATGCTCTTCTGGCAGTTTGCTAACGAAATCACAAAAGTAGACGAAGCAAAACGTTTCTATGGAATGTTTGGAATGCTCGGTAACGTTGGACTGATGTTATCAGGACCAACCATTATCTTCTTTGCGAAGTATGCAAAAACTCTTCCAACACATATCGATGGATTCGGAGTTAACTTAAAGTTCCTTATGGCAGCTGTTGTTTTCTCTGGTCTAATTGTGATTGCAACTTACAGATGGATGAATCAAAACGTCCTAACAGATCCAACTCTTTACCAACCTGGACAAGGGAAGAAAAAAGAGAAGGCAAAACTTTCAATCGGAGAAAGCTTCCGTTATATCCTAAGCAATCCATACTTAGCATTGATTGCAGTTCTAGTACTCTCCTACGGTGTTGCAATTAACCTCGTAGAAGGTATCTGGAAAGGTCAAATTAAAATCGCTTACCCAGACAAAAACGACTACAACATGTTTATGGGAACATTCTCAACATGGACTGGTGGTATCACAATTCTTCTTATGATCGTTGGAAACAACATCCTAAGACGTTTAAGCTGGCTAAAAGCTGCGATTATTACCCCAATCATGATCCTTATCACTTCAACAATCTTCTTCTTCTTCGTCTGGAACGGAGCGAAGAGCACACCGTTTGCCCCTCTAATGGGAACAACTGTTGTGATGGTTGCTGTGATTGTGGGTATGGTACAAAACGTTCTCTCAAAAGGGACAAAGTACTCCCTATTTGACTCAACAAAACAAATGGCCTACATCCCACTTGACCAAGAAGCGAAAGTGAAAGGACAAGCTGCAGTTGAAGTTATCGGCGGAAGAGCTGGTAAATCAGGTGGAGCTCTTGTTCAATCAACACTTCTAGCTGTCATCGGCGGAAGCGTATCACTCGCAAGCTTGACCGTAATTCTAGGACCTCTAGTAATTGCGATCTGTATTGCTTGGATTGCATCTGTAGTTGGCCTAAGCCGTAAGTTTACAGCTCTTGTTGAAAGCAAAAAACAAGAAGAGAAACAAGAGGCAACTCTTGCTAAATCTACAGCTTAGTCATACAAACTAAGTTGAGCTAGACTTAAAACCCTCACAAAAACTTGTGAGGGTTTTTTTTAACAAACAAAAAAAGAGGATGGGAGCGGAATTTGCGTTCACATCCGCAACTCACAACCTGCTTATTAGAAATGAGAAGACATCTTGGCGTTGGAGAGTTGGACAAAGCAGATGAACTGCTAGCCTCAATACAAAATTGTGGGAAGAGAATCGCAATTGCCAAAGCTGAGATACTTGATAAATATCACCTACACCACGATCTCAGAGCCCAACTTATGATCGACTCCTCTGATGAATCTATTTATAAAGCACTCACCAAACTCGCAACCGCATACATTCTTACACACTAAAGCATAAACTCAGCCCGCTACTGATTTCATTTTCCAGAAGTTCTCGCGGAAGATGATATTTAATCAATCGTTTTGAAGCTAAGACTCTTCAAATTAGCAAAAAACGATTGATTAAAGATCACTGTCAGAGAGATTCTGAATACGACAACCCGATTCTTACACCGTAAGCGCCGGTTCCAACAACCAATCTACTTCACTGCTCTTTTGGTTAGTGCAAAAAACTTTAACTCGCCCTGTAGCTAGTATCTTGATTGTTTTGGTCGGCACTATGGGCGAATATGTAGAGGGCTAGGTTTAAATCTGGGTAGTACTCTTTGAAAAATCCTGGTCAAAAAAGCAGCTCTAATGCAGAGACCTTTCTCCCCTATTTTAGTTGTAAAAGAAATCTATTTTGATTGATTTATTTTTTTTCCTCTGCTAATTAAAAACTGTATGACAGAAGAGGCAAAACCATTTAGTAAAACGCGGGCATTTTTTTGGCCCATATACCGTTATGAGCTCAAGAAACTCATTCCGATGCTGTTGCTCTTCTTTTTTATTTTGTTTAATTACACAGTATTGCGCGATACAAAAGACACACTAATTATAACAGCACCCAATTCGGGAGCAGAGGCTATCCCCTTTTTAAAAGTGTATGGAGTGTTGCCTGGCGCCCTTATTTTTATGTTTATCTATGCGAAAATGAGCAATGCCCTGAGCAAGCCTGCCCTCTTTTATGCAACTGTAACCCCATTTATCCTCTTTTTTGCACTATTTTCTCTTATCCTCTACCCAAATCGGGAGTTTTTACACCCAGTTGCTCTTTGTGATTGGATGCAAGCTCATTTATCTGATGGCTTTATGGGATTAATTGCGATCATTCGCAATTGGACTTTCTCCCTTTTTTATATCATGTCAGAACTGTGGGGAAGCGTTTGCCTATCCCTCCTTTTTTGGGGATTTGCTAATGATATTACCAAAGTAAATGAATCAAAAAGGTTTTATAATTTATTTGGATTAGGGGCAAATCTCTCCCTATTTTTTGCCGGAACTTTTATTATTTGGGCATCAAACCTTAGAACCACCCTTAATGTTGCTGATCCTTGGCAAGTCTCTCTCGACATATTAATGCTAGTTGTCGTGGCATCGGGATTAATCATTTTAGCCATTTATTGGTGGATCAATAAGTATGTACTAACAGACCCAAGATTTTATGACAGCTCCGCTCAAAAACAGCTTAAAGAAGATAAACCAAAACTTTCGCTAAAAGAGAGCTTAAAATTTTTATTATCGTCCAAATATTTAGGCTGCATCGCTATTCTTGTAATTGCATATGGAATGTGCATTAATTTAATTGAAGTCACCTGGAAGAGCCAGCTAAAGCTTCAATTCCCTAATCCTAATGACTACAGCGCCTTTATGGGACAATTCTCCCGAATTACAGGAATTGTTACTATGCTGATGATGTTTTTTGTAACAGGTAATGTTGTTAGGAAACTTGGCTGGAAAGTAGCTGCTTTAATCACCCCTGTTGTTTTATTAATTACCGGAGGTCTCTTCTTCACCTTCATGCTGTTTAATGAGCATTTAGCCGCCCAAGTTACCCTCTTTGGCACAACTCCCCTTTGGCTCGCTGTTATATTCGGAATGTCCCAAAATATTATGAGTAAGTCTGCCAAATACTCTCTTTTTGATCCTACGAAAGAAATGGCTTACATACCTCTTAGCCAAGAACTTAAAGTAAAGGGAAAGGCTACGGTTGATGTGGTAGGGGCTAGATTTGGAAAATCATCGGGCGCCTTTATCCAACAATTTCTCATTATTACCCTTGGTAGCATTAGTGCAATGGCCCCCTATATCGGCATCTTCCTTGGAGTGATCATCCTCCTCTGGATCATCGCGGTCATCTCCCTGGATAAAAAATTCAAAATTGCGATTACAGAAAAAGAAAAAAGCGAAAAGCTTTCTACCTAGAAGACCTTTGAGAAAGTTGATCCATTCCCCTTATTGGGAAAATTTAGAGATTTTTTAGCAGCTCTAGATTCGTTACCAAGAATATTATCCTAGATTTCTAGTAGAAAAAAGAGCTTTTTTTTCTATCCTGGTTCGCGTATACTGATTGTCCTATGTCCAGAAAATATGATATCACCAAAATTCGTAATTTTTCGATCATTGCACATATTGATCATGGGAAATCGACCCTTGCAGACAGATTGCTAGAGACGACTCAAACCGTTGCTAAACGGGATATGCAAGAGCAGCTCCTCGATGATATGGACTTGGAAAGAGAGCGCGGGATCACAATTAAAGCCCATCCAGTAACCATGTACTACACATCCCATGATGGCGACCTCTATCAAATTAATTTTATCGACACTCCCGGTCACGTCGATTTTTCTTACGAAGTATCTAGATCTCTTTCTGCTTGCGAAGGGGCTCTCTTGGTTGTCGACTCGGTACAAGGGGTCCAAGCTCAGACCCTTGCTAACGTCCATTTAGCTCTTGATAAAGGGCTCGAAGTGATTCCCGTAATCAACAAAATTGACTTACCCTCTGCTGACCCTGAAAGCATTAAGCGTCAAATTAAAGAGATTATCCATATCGACCCATCTAAAGCAATTCTAACATCGGCAAAAACGGGCCAAGGAATTGCTGAGGTGCTTGAAGAGATCGTCTACTCTCTTCCCCACCCTAGTGAACCTGAAGACAAAGTGTTGCGGGCGCTTGTATTTGATTCCCACTACGACACCTATAGAGGTGTGATGGTCTATGTCCGCGTTATGAGCGGAACGATCACGAAAAAGAGTCTCATCAAGCTCATGGCAACCGATAAAGAGTTTGAAGTACAAGAAGTCGGAATTTTTTGCCCTCGTGAAAAAGCAATAGAGGAACTTCATCCGGGGGAAGTAGGTTATGTCCTTGCTAATATTAAAAAACCGTCTGACGTAAAAATCGGAGACACCTTAACCTCTTCACTAAAGCCTTGCGCCGAACCACTTCCTGGATTTAAACAAATTTTACCCGTTGTTTTTGCCGCAATTTACCCGGTCGACGCCTCTGACTTTGAAGCTCTTACTGATGCGCTGAATAAACTTCGCCTTAACGATTCTGCTCTTAGCGTAGAGCCAGAAACCTCGCTTATTCTCGGAACAGGCTTTCGTTGCGGCTTTTTAGGGCTACTCCATCTAGAAATTGTATTTGAAAGACTCCAACGAGAGTTTGATCTCGATATTTTAACAACAGCCCCTAGCGTACGATACAGAGTACACCTATCGAGCGGAAAAATGCTTGAAATCGAAACCCCCTCCCATTTTCCCGACCCCTCAGTAATTGATTTTGTGGAAGAACCTTGGGTAAAATGCAATATTCTTACTCCAGCAGACTACCTCGGCTCGATTATGAGCCTAGCCCATGAAAAGCGTGGTGAACTCGTAAATACCGAATCGATCGACGGGTCAAGGGTCTATCTCCACCTCAAAATGCCCCTTAATGAAGTAATTATAGACTTCAATGACAAACTTAAATCTATCACACAAGGTTACGCCTCATTTGACTACGAGCAAGATTGCTACCTTCAAAGCGACATTATTAAACTTGAAGTAAAAGTAAATGACGAACCTATTGACGCCTTTTCCAATCTTGTTCACAGATCGAAAGCAGAATTCAAAGGTAGAGCGATGTGCAAGCGTCTTCTTGATGTCATACCTCGCCAAATGTTTAAAGTGCCTATCCAAGCAGCCGTTGGTGGAAAAATTATTGCCAGAGAGACCCTAAGTGCAATGTCCAAAAACGTAACAGCTAAATGCTACGGGGGTGATATTACCCGAAAGAGAAAGCTGTGGGATAAGCAGAAAAAGGGTAAAAAGAAGATGAAGGAATTCGGAAAAGTGAGCATCCCTCAAGAGGCCTTCATCGAAATTCTCAAAACCGATAACGATTAATTTTCGCTATTCTTAAATGGAACTAACAGGAGTCTATTTTTGATTTATTGTATCAAATTTAGATCTATAGGGATTTCGATTCAAACCCCTTTTTTTCTTTCAAGCATCTTTCTATTTAAATTTTTCTCGCGCGGGCCTATTTGAAGATAGGCCCACTGCAAGCGATCAAAGAGATAATAATGCTCTTAACCCAAAAGCGAAATGCATCTTTTAATCATTAACTCCTTTTTTAAGGATGATTCGTTCGAACTTGCTCCAAAAGGGCTGTGACTTCTAGATCCTCTTTCAATTGAGGAAGGAGAGCTTCACAGATCTGACCAAAATTTAAAAAATTAAACGGTGATATCGCAAATCTCGAGTATTTTAAAAAATGCGACCCTTGCTGAACTGTTGTATCGTAAATCAAAGCTGTCAGAAGTGAACCTAAGGCCCCACTTCTATCAGAGCCCATTGCGCAATGAACTAGTACAGAATTTCCTTGAGCTAGCTCTTGAAGCGCTTTAACCATTAAAGTTTTCACGACAGGAAGGGTGAAACACTCCAATCTAACTTCCTCCTCTGGACTACCTGCTAAGTGATTGACTAAAAGATCCTCACCAGATGTCTGATAATAATCAAATGAACCATCTCCTCTGTTTTTTACTGCTCGAATAATTAGACCAAAAGATGCAGGAATAGGTGTAATTGCTCTCTTACCAACAATATCCCCCCCATCAGCTGGATCAACCCCGATCACTTCTATCCCTCTAGCTTCTCTTCTAAAAGAAGTAGAGCTAAAACGACTCCTATCAAAAAACTCAACGCCATATCGAGGGCCTTGGGCGTAAGCACCACCGATAAAAAGGGGGTAGGCCAAAACTTGATTGAGCATTGGCATAACCTGATAGTCGTTAGAAAGTTGATCACGCCCCTCCATTTGTACCGCTGTTAGATCTTCTCTTTCAAATAGTGGAACAATCCCCCGAACAAACACTTGCATGTCAAGGAACTCCTTGGGATAGGAACTCATCGCTAAATCCCCCCCGACAGAGCCAACTGCTGCTCCAGCTCCTACTCCTACTCCTACTCCTACTCCTACTCCTACTCCTACTCCTACTCCTACTCCTGCTTGTGCTTGTGCTTGTGCTTGTGCTCCCGCCTCAGGCGTTTTTGGAGCCTCAAAGAATCTTTTAAAGAAATCTTTTGATTTATCAATACAATAACTTACAAACG
Organism: uncultured Chlamydiae bacterium; assembly: GCA_937996705.1. Taxonomy (GTDB): domain Bacteria; phylum Chlamydiota; class Chlamydiia; order Chlamydiales; family 2-12-FULL-49-11; genus VGMD01. The sequence continues at coordinate 51,696 of CALKUQ010000042.1, read as the reverse complement.
AAACAAAATCGCTTAAAATTTTTTTTACTATATCGGTTATTCTGGTATAAGAGGGAGAACTAATAGCTCTCTGAGCGAAAGAACCTAGATTGCTCATACAATCTGAAATAGGTATTAGCATGAAACTCCTAAAAATTATTTTTATCTCAGTTATTATAAAGGTAATCGATTAAATAATGAAGACTAAATCCCTATAAAGAAAGTAGCGTGCTAAGGTGAGGGCCTGCAAGAGTATAGTGTCGAGAAAGTGCTAAGCTATTTAGCTTAAGCCTAGTATTCATAGCCTCTTGAGGGTTATGATCAAAGACGGTAGCTCTTTCTAAAGAATTTCGTTGTAGATCGGAGATGATATCGCCACAGAAGAGGGTGTTTTGATAGAGGTAGGCGGTGTGGCCGGGGGTGTGGCCATAGGCTGCCAAGGCGGTTATTGTGGGGACAGATATTTGACCAGGTTCGATAAGCTGGATCTCCCCTTCATGCCCCTCTATTGTTTTGCGAACAAAGGGGAGGTACTTTTTATTACGCTCTGTCATCTCGATTTCTTGGGAAGGATTGATCCAATGCTCAAACTCCCTCTTTGGAATAAAAAGTTTCACTTTGGGGAAAAGGGGTAACCCACCGATGTGATCGGGATGAAGGTGGGTAAGAAAAATAAACTGCACATCTCTTATTTCATGACCACTTTTTTTTAAGGCCTTTTCAAGGTGGCCGCAACTAGGACCGAAATAGTTGCCACACCCTGTGTCTATCAGACCAAAACCTTCGTTAGTTTTAATCAAAAAACAATTGACTGGAGTGGTTACTCGTATATCGTCTCTTCCATCCAAAAAATAGTTTTTCTCTACAAAATCAAAACGCCCATCACAAAGAAGCCAAACAGTTTCAGGCATTGTAGGATCCTGATGCAGCACTTCCTCCAAGCCCTGTCCAATTTGTATGAAAGAATGTCCCTTGAGGCTTATCTATCCTCTCATAGGTGTGAGCTCCAAAATAGTCGCGTAACCCTTGGAGTAGATTTGCTGGCAATCTCTCTGAGGTCGCCCCATCAAACCAGGCGATAGCTGAGCTAAAACAGGGGGTCGGAACTCCATGTTCAACAGCCAAAACGACTGCTTTTCTCCAACCTTCTAATGCTCTAACAACTGCGCTTTTAAAGAAATCATCGTAGAGTAAATTTTGAAGGTCCTTATTTTTATCAAAAGCCTCTTTAATTTTGCTTAAAAAGACGCTTCGAATGATGCACCCGTTTTGCCAAATTAGAGCAATATTGCCGTAGTTAAGATCCCACTTGTAGTGCTCTGAAGCAGCTCTCATCAACATATAACCTTGTGTGTAACTGATGATCTTTGAGGCGTATAAAGCTTTTTTAATATTCTCTATTGTCTCTTCTCTCTCTTCAATAAAGAGACGGATATTCCTTTTAAAGACCTTATTGAGCTTAACCCTTTCATCTTTAAGAGTTGAAAGCGATCTTGCAAAAACAGCCTCCCCAATTAAAGAGAGGGGCATCCCCTCTTCTAAAGCACTTTCTGTAGTCCATTTTCCAGTCCCTTTAGCACCTGCTTTATCTAATATCTTTGATACAAGTGCTTTTCCATCAATATCTTTATAAGCAAGAACGTTGGCTGTGATTTCAATTAAAAAGCTATCTAGCTCCCCTTTATTCCATGTCCTGAAAATTTCAGCCATGGCATCCTCGCTCAAATCCATAATCCTGAGCATCATGTCGTAGGCCTCACAAATGATCTGGATATCTCCATACTCAATTCCATTGTGGACCATTTTTACAAAATGACCTGCCCCACCGTTTCCTAGCCAATCCGCACAAGGCTCTCCTTTATCCGTCTTTGCTGCAATTGTTTGAATAATCTCCTTTACCAAAGGCCAAGCTTTTGCATGCCCCCCTGGCATCATGGATGGTCCATTTCTAGCCCCCTCTTCACCCCCAGAAACACCACACCCTACAAACAAAAATCCTTTAGCCTCAAGCTCATTACACCTTCTCTCTGTATCCGTAAAATGGCTATTGCCTCCATCAATTAAAATGTCCCCTTTGTCAAGAAGGGGGACTAATTCTCCAATTAAATCATCCACAGCTTCGCCCGCTTTCACCATCATCATGATTTTTCGAGGCGACTTTAATTTAGAAACAAATTCTTGTAAGGTCTTGCAGCCGATGATGTTAGTCCCTTTAGCTGGTCCTGCTATAAAATCGTCTACTTTACTTACTGTCCTATTAAAGCAGGCTACTGTAAACCCGTGATCATTCATATTCAAAATGAGGTTTTGCCCCATCACTGCAAGTCCTATAAGACCAACATCTGCCTGCTTCATAAAAACTCCCCTTCAGAATAATTTGTCTTTAGCATATCATTAATTCCACATTTTTGTCCTCGTAGCTCAGCGGATAGAGCGGTCGCCTCCTAAGCGGCAGGTCGCGCGTTCAAGTCGCGCCGAGGACGAACTTTAATATCTCCATCTCAGCCATATTATTCTACCTATTTTTCAAAAAATTAGACTCCTCTGATTAAATTCTTAACGAAAGAAATCAGAAGATCCCTTATACTTTGCTTCGACTAAAAAACTAAAATACTTTTAACTATTTTGTCTCTAGGAAGTTAAATCCGAATCTTATGTCTACAGTCGCCGAAATTTGGCATACAATTGCCCCTTACGTAATCCCCCCCTCCGCTGCAGGTATTGCAGTTATCCCCGTTTTCTACGGATTTGAACTAAAATCAGCAAAACAACTAAGCCTACCAAGTCCAAAATTTTCCCTAGTATCTGGATTTAAGGCTGCGCCGACAGTTGGCGCTATTTTTGGAACTCAAATGATTGCGCAAAAAGCTATGGAAAAATTACTTATGGAGGGAAAAAGCGCTGATTTTAACTCGATCCTGTTAAGCTCAATTTTTGTCGGTGCAGTCTCCGCTCCTGCCCTTGCTGTATTCAACGGACAAACCATAAAAAAAAGGGGTATAGAATCTCTAAGGGCTTTATCTGCAAAACAAAGTGGAGCAATTATTACGCGAGAAATTAGTTTTCTTTTTTCAATCCGAATCAGTCGCTATGCAAGTGATTCTATGCATCATTGTTTCGAACCAGGGAAGCATATCGAATATGGATCGACTTTTGTCACTGGGGCAATTGGGAGTTTTATAGGCCATCCCGCAGATACTGCCCTCACCCTTTGGCAAAAAAGAATCAAGATTAGCTCAATCAATACTCTTTTGAAAGGAGCGGGAATAAAATCTGTAACGATAGGAAGCTTTGCCTGCTTGTACAAAGGAATTAGTGAGTTTCTTGAAAATATTTATTAACACCATTTGTAATTGACTTGGCAACAGTATCTAAATAGAAATCATTACTTAATTTTTTCCGATCTTCTTCATTGGAAAGAAATCCAGCTTCTATGAGAATTGAGGGCATTTTTGTCTCTCGAATCACGCAGAAATTACCCTCTTTAATGCCCCTGGATTCAGATCCAGTTTCATGAAGCATGCTTGAGAGGATGCTTTGAGCAAGTTCTTTAGACTTTTTGGCTCTCCAAGGCTCGGTCTTCTTGGTGTAAAAAATTTCAATTCCTTTAGCGCTCGTATTTTTTGCAGAGTTACAATGAATGCTGATCAAGAGCTGACATTTAGCCTGATTTGCAATTTCAGCCCTCTTTTTAAGGGGGAGATACTCATCACGACTACGAGTCATAACAACATGGTACCCTGCTTTTTCTAAGTGTTTTCTCAAGAAAAGGGATAATTTTAGACAGACCTCTTTTTCCTCATAATTTTTACTGTGAGTACCAAGGTCAAAACCACCATGTCCTGCATCTATGACTACGAGCGGGACAAGCTCCTTTTTATGAGGAGCTACTTTCACTTCTTGGGGCTTGTGTCTATAAGCGCTTGGCTCTATTTTGTTCTTATTTGTGGCGCAAGAGCCTAAAAAAAGAAGAGCGAGGCATAAAGTAAAAATTCTTACCATGGTATCAACTTACCGTATTTGCCAATTCCTCTGCAACCCTGACATCATCAAAAAAGATAGAACGCTCTGCAAAAATCTGATTTGTTTCGTGACCTTTCCCAGCAATTAAGAGAGTATCCCCTTTATTTAAAAGGGATAACCCTTTTTCTATCGCTTTTCTTCGGTCAATTTCTATTAGATAAATTTTCTTTTGAAATCCCTTTTGAATCTCTCGAATAATTTCTTCTGGATCTTCCTTTCTAGGATTATCTGTTGTAACAATTACAATGTCGCTATAATTTTCTGCTACTTTTGCCATTTCAGGCCTCTTTTCACGGTCTCGATTCCCGCCACAGCCAAAAACTGTGATGATCTTTCCCTTTTTTAACTCATACAAAGTTTCTAAGACGTTTTTCAACGCATCTGTTTTATGTGCAAAATCGACGAAGACATAACTTCCCTCCTTGCAGGCAACTGCTTGCATTCTACCTGGTACTGATTGGAAATTTGAGATCCTCTCTTGTATTTTGGTAAGGGCAATTCCCCTCATGTAAGCTACAGCAATCGCAGCAAGCGCATTGTAGACATTAAATTTTCCAATTAAGGGAAGATGAATTTCCACTTCTTTACCAAAACAAGAAAGAATAAACTTCGTTCCACTCAACTCCATCCGAATCTCTTTTGCACTAAAATCGGCCTCTTGCCTCGTACTATAAGTAATCACCCTATTCTCACTCTTCATAACTTCAGCCCAGGGATTATCTATATTTAAAATTGCAACGCCACTCTTCTTTAGCTTACGAAAAAGCTTTGCTTTTTCAGCCGCATACGAATTTATATCAGCATGATAATCAAGGTGTTCTGGGGTTAAATTAGTAAAGAGAGCTACGTCGTAAAAAATACCATCCACTCTATTTTGAGAAAGGGCATGAGAACTCACTTCCATGACTGCTGCCGGGATTTTTAAAGACCCCATCTCCTTTAAAAGTTTATAACAAGTAATACAGTCTGGGGTTGTCAAGTCACTTTTTATTCTATGCTCCCCAATAATAGATTCGACCCCTCCGATTAATCCACAATCCTGGAGAAGGTGTTTCACTAAATAAGAGGTCGTTGTTTTTCCATTTGTCCCCGTAATTCCTACAAGAAAAAGTTTTTCATGGGGATTGTCATAAAACCTAGCAGCTAAAATAGCCTCAAGACCCTTTGTATCAGAAGTAATCATTTGGACTACTCCTTCTAAAAATGGGTTGTAGAGATCACTTAAAATCGCAGAAGCTCCTGCGAGAATTGCATCTCCTACATATTGATTCCCATCATGGGTCTTTCCTCGAATCGCAATATAGAGAAAGCCGGGGGCTACTTGTTTAGAATTACTAGAAAGACCTGCAATTTCAATATCTTTTGAGCCTTTGGCAATTTTGATATTGAGACCCTCAATTAACTTTTTAAGCTTCATTGTATTTCTTATAGAGTTCATTTAACTGATTTACCTCTTTTAAAGACTCTTTTTTCGTATCGTCTGGATGAACACCTAAATACTCTAACGTCCTTTTTGCAATCTCTCTAAAAATCGGAGCTGCACATTTTCCTCCAAAGTGGGTTGTTCCAATTCCAGGAACATAGACTTTTTGAGGCTCATCAATCCCTACAAACAAGACAAATTTTGCCTGATTTAAAGGGGCAAACCCAATAAATGTAGAAAAATGTTTTGTTTTAGAGTACTGTCCTCCTATTAATTTTTCTGCAGTACTGGATTTTCCAGCTTCTGTAAAACCTGGAATGTCTCCAAGGACAGAAGATCCTCCAGGCTTTGTAGTAAACTTTAGCGCTTTTACAACTTCAGCTATAATCTCTTCATCCAAAACTTTCTTACTATAACATGAGGGTGTATTATCTACAATTACCTCTTCTCCTGAAACAATTTTTTTGAGTAGCGTCGGTTTTACCAAATAACCCCCATTTGCAAGGACAGCAAACGCTCTCACCATTTGAATGGAATTTACAAGCAAATTATAGCCTATGGCAAGAGAATACGGGGTCGGTAAAGACCACTCTGAACTGCCATTTTTATATTTTTTCCCAGGGGTGGGAACAAGACCTGCATTCTCATAAGGGAGCTCAATTCCCGTTTTTTCCCCCAATCCAAAAATAGAAACAAGTTGCTGTCGATACCAACTCGATCCCAAACTCTCTACCACATACTGCATCAATCTTGCAGGATAAACATTTGAAGACTTCTGAATCGCCATATTCATGTTTAAAAATTTATGATCACTCACATCTTTAAGGGGCTGAGTTCTTCCCGGAAACATATGATTATCGGCACGCATCTTTTCCGAAGGGGAAAAAATCGGCCTTTTCCCTTGGTTAACGAGCTCTTGATTTGCTTTTAAAGCAATCGCTATTGTCAATGCTTTCATTGTAGACCCCGGCTCAAAACAGTCCGTAATCGCCTTAATTCTCGTCTCTTCAATTTTTTTTGGATTGTTATAATAATCACTGTAGTGAGAGGGATCAAAAAACGGATAGTGAGCCATTGCATAAATTTCCCCAGAGACAGGATTCATCATCACAGCCCAACCACCCTTAGCTCCAACTTTTTTTACACCTTTTGCAAGCTCTTCTTCAGCAATAGCTTGCAATATGTGGTTGATGGTTAAATAGACATCATCCCCATCTTTCGGAGGAATCTCTACAAAATCGCCATCGATTTCATACCTTGGGGCTCTTAAAATTACTTTAGAGCCCTCTCTCCCCTTTAAATACTTATTAAAAACAACCTCTAGTCCCCCTGTCGGAATTCCCTGATGTGTTTTTTCTTCTTTTTCATTTCGTACAGTATGAAGAACTTGGCCCAACATTTTTCCAAAGGGATAGCTTCTCTGATAATCTTTAACGAAGTAGAGGGCATTTTTAGGAAGCTTTTTCTTTTTTGCAAAATCTATCCAAAAAGTTTCTAAAGCCTCCTTTTCTTCGGCTTTAATCATCCTAGCAATTCTTCTAAATCTACTTTTTTTATAGAAATGCTCGACACTATCAGGGGGTAAATTTAAAAGGGCACACACTTTTTCACCCATCTCATTTTTTACAGAATCGGGGATTAAAAAAGGATCAATATGGACGTGATAGGCTAATATATCTAACACAAGAGGTTGCTTTGCTTCAATATGGCCAGTTTTTACCTCGGTATTGGAATAGAAAATCCCCCTCTTAAAAGGCTCTTTCAAAACTGTTTGATGCTGGCCTTTAGCTAGATGAAACCACTTATCATATTCAAAAATCTGAATTTTATAAAATTGGATGATCAGAATTGTAAATAAAGAGAAAACAAAAATCGCAACGCAAACAAATCGAAATCTCTTATTCATCCTTAGCTGCTGGCAAAGCGCCTATAAAGATCGAGCGGGCTCTTGGTTCAAATTTACTTTCTTCTTGCACGGCGCTTTCCCCCTCTGACGATTGAAGAACAAAAATTTCTCCCATAAGGGGGTGCTTTAGATGACTGAACTCAGGCCTTTTTGCCAGACTCATCAAATGTCTTGGATTTTCAAAACGTTCAATTTCATAGCGCAATCTCGAATTAAGCTCTTCTAATAGTCTTACCTCGCGAGCAAGCTTTGGAAGCTCGATACGAACTTTTATCAAGTCATTTTGTTTTTGCACATATGCGTAGAGAACCCCTCCACAGGAAAATGCACAGACGAGCACTTGTAGAAAAAAAATTTTTCTCATAGCTTTTCAGCAAAACGTAACTTTGCACTCCTAGATCTACGATTAATTCTCCTCTCACCAGGTGTAGGAATTCTTGGCTTTTTTGTAAGAAGTGTAAGAATCGGCTTAACATCAACCCCTTTGATCGACTTTGATGCATCTCGGAATATGTTTTTTACGATTCTGTCTTCTAAACTGTGAAAACTAAGTACCCCAATTTTTCCACCGGGAGCTAAAACTTGGATCGCTTTTTTAAGAGATCCTTCGATAGATTCAAGCTCTTTATTAATGTAGATACGGATCGCTTGAAAAATTTTTGTTGCAGGATGAAGGCTATGACTTCTAGGAATCTCTTTTTCAATAACGTCTGCTAATTCTTTGGTTGTAGAGATCTCTTTTTTTCTTCTTGCATCAACAATCGCCCTGGCCCCTCTTCTCCAAAATCGCTCTTCTCCCAAATCTCGAAAAATCCCACCGAGCTCATCTTCCGATAAACCATTTACCACATCTTTAGCAGTAATATCGGTTGTAGTATCCATGCGCATATCTAAAGCGCCCTCTTTTTGAAAACTAAAGCCTCTAAAATCTTCATCAAATTGCATAGATGACACTCCTAAATCAAAAAAAAACCGTCAACACTCTTAACTCCCACTGATGCGATCATCAAATCAAGGTCAAGAAAATTGCCGTGAATAAACTTTATCTTGTGCTCAAAGGCACTTAAATTTTTTCTCGCAATCACCAAAGCCATTGGATCTCTGTCACATGCGATATAAGTCTCAATCTCTGGATGAGCTTCTAGCATTGCTTTAGCATGCCCTCCTGCGCCCGTAGTCCCGTCAAAGAAGACCTTAACTGATACATTTTGGAAATATTCTAACATTTCATTTACCATTACAGGCACATGGGGGGATGTCATCTTTGTCATACTTTTACTACCTCGTTTTGCACTCTTCCAATCACTTCTTCTAAATCGCTCGTCTCTTCATCACCTGATAACAAAGAAAACGCCTCTTCCATCATTTTTTGCATATCACTATTTGCTTCTCCCCCGATAAACTGGGCTAAATCTCTGTCATACACCTCTTTTGGCCAGAGCTCAATTTTGTTCAAAGCGCCTGCAATTACAACTTCTTGTTTCATTCCCACCCCATTTTTTAAGGTTGATGGGATCATAATTCTTCCCACCTTATCACAAGTTGTCTCAACCAAAGTTGAGAAAAAGAGGGTGAAAAATTTCTGAAATTTGGCAATGTGTTGTTTTTTCTTGAATCTTTCTACAATTTCCGTGATATCGCTTTTTCTATAAATCGCAAGGCAACCACCCATACTCAAAGCAATCGTAAATTCAAGCTTTCCATCCTCTACGAGCTGATAGCGCAATTCTTGAGGCAAAACAAATCTGTTTTTCTCATCTAACTTTGCACTATAAGAGCCACTAAAAAAGGACTTCATCTAAATTCCCACATTTTCCCACATACTATCAATTGATCACAAACTTCGCAAGCCATTTTCCACAAAAATTCCCCTCATCCTCAACCCTTAAAAAAATTTATTACCCTCAAATACTACATTCTCAACCCCCTATTTATAAAAATAAAAAGTGGGAATGGGTGGGAATTTTTTCAAATATATAGCAGTTCGAGTTGAAACACCCGGATTTGCATTTAATACTGTATCTATATTTCAATCTGTGTATTATTGATCGATTAATTGCTTAAAAAAACGCTAAAGACTAGTTATGACCCCACCTCCAACCTCTCCTATTTCACTTCCAACTAACTGGCTCTGTTTTTGTGAGACAGATCTCTGTCATGAATCTTTTTTACTAGACAAGGATCTGACAAGAAAGTCTGATTCTTCTTTAGCTTCTGTCATTACAGGAATTGCTACGAGAGCTCTCATCGAATCACCAACTGACCAAGAGTTCGATTTTTTATTGCAACCAGCGCCTCAGGAATTTTCCTTAGAGCTACCTGTTGCTGCAAGGCGCGCATTACTCGATCTATCGGAAAAAAAATTTTCAAGCGCAGGCCCGAGCCTCTTAGATCGTTCCCGAGAGAGCGAGAGCGATTTAGAAAAACCTCCCCACTCCCCACATTTTTTTCTTTTAGACGAAAAAAATGATTCAGAAAACAACTACCATGAGACCACCTCAGCCACAGCCAAACCCATTTTATTAGAACCAAAATCTGCAAAAATAGCCCCTCTGGATTTAAATAGTGCCAAACAAAAAAAACAATTAGAGGAAATAGCTGAAACACAAAAAGTCCCAACACCTCTTGCAAAATGGAGCAGAGAAGCAAAACAATGGCTTTACGACGCATGGAAAAAAGAGCCAAAAATTAGCCGTATCGAACTTTCTAAGGGATTAAGAAAATTAGGTGTTATTTATTCTTCCGCCCAAATCTGTAAAATCATTTACAAATACTTTCATAATAAAGCAAACCCCCAAACATCCTTTGTTAACATAACACACAGATACCAAAGGAGATATAACCACACTAAACCGCTAAAGATTCCCCTTAATGATTTTTCTAAAAAATTCCACGTTTCGCTCTTTAGAAAAGGAAAAAAAACAGCAGAACCTGAAAAAACTTTTCCAGCCCATACGCATACTGGAAGAAACCTTATTAAATCAAAATCTCCAAGCCCAGGACCAAGCGATCCCTCCCCCCACAAGTCCAAAAAAATCAAGAGCACGTAAGATCCTGAATTTTAAGTTTATACCCTTTCCCAATGAATGTTAGCCAGATTTGTTTACATCCGCTCCTATTTATTTAAATTAGTGCGAGTTTCCTGTAAACCCGCAACTTGAGGGTCAGACGTGAACCCGCAACTTGAGGGTCAGACGTGAAATCGTGAAAAAATCTTAACAAATAGACTTTGGGATCCTAGCTGAAATTTTGAAATATTAAGATTTTTTCACGATTTCACGTCTGACCCTCAAGTTGTAATTTCATTACTTTCCGTATGTTGAGATGTGCCTAAGCTGTTTTTCTAAAAAACGCCCGATTGTGGGAAATTTTCCCACTGCTACAAATTTTGCGAGAAGTTGCAGCACTTCCAAATAATAGGAGCGCCCTTCAAATTCGAGCCTGAATTTAAGCTCTGCCTCTTCTGTAAGGACTACAAATTCTTGCCATTCTGAAATAAGCGCCTCCCCATCCAGAGGATTAATCGTCGGATTTGTTAAAAAGTAGAGGTGTTTTTTGTCGAATCTTGTGGGATTGCCAAGAAAAATTCGATGCATTTCTAACACATCAGAATCGTGCAATATTTCTACAAATACCGTTTTTAAACCAGGATCTCTTGTATCTTTGTCTGCAATAATTTTTCCATAAGTTTCTGCATGCGTTGAGCCTTCTGTCGCAATAAACATGATAGAAGAGAATAATTGGCTGCTTTTTTCGTCCCAAAAATCCTCCGCCTCATCCTCTCTCCCCATATCATGAGCTGCACATGCAGCAATTACCCATGAAGGAAGCTCCTCTCTACCAAGAAAGTTATTAATCATCTGCGCTGCGATTGCAACCCGAACGGCATGCATAAGGCCGTGAATGGTTCTGGGAAGGCTTATTCCGAAATTCACCCTCGATTCATATTCTGAATAAGTAGTCATCCTCTCGCCAAAATAGGGCGAGGTAATTTCTCTTCTGATTCCTAGCCTATCTATATAGGAGGGTCTTTGAGGAAATTTTTTTGCATAATTTGGGAGGATATAACCTTCTAAAATAGCAGTGATTTCTGATTGCACAGGGCCAATAATTGGACTGAGCTCAGAAATTCTACTTTCAACCCATGTACCCCGAGCCATACAAAATAACGAGAGTGCCCTCAATTTTTCTAAGGAACCGATCTCAATACCAGTATCTTTTAAAGCAGCAGATAGCAGAGAGATTTGATCTGAACTTGTAAATGCATATTTGATTTTTTGTAACGGGAGGAAATCAGCTTCTAAACTTTCACGCAAAGCATCTGGACGAATCCTTGGCCTTGCAGAAGAAGAGGCAAAAATAACAGGCGCTTTTTTTTCAATATAAGCCTTTTCTTCCTGAGTAACAGATTCACACGGCTCGGTGATTGCAAGAAAAATTTCTCTTACAAGAGGACTATAAGGCAATTCAGAGAGAGCCTCTAAAAGTGTTATCATCCGAGGATCCCCCCGATGCCCGAATTGTTTTATTCGTTTGATATGGATGCATAAAAAATCGGTACTCCTTTGATCGAGGCTCTCTATCGAAATCTTTGAGATATGAGAAAACGCCTCTTCTAAAGAAAAAAGTCCCTGCTTATTAAATTCTGCAGCCCCTCCAGTTGCATAAAATTCTGTAACCTGAACCCCCGTTATGAGATTATAGTATTGAGGCTGAAGAGTAGATCCGTTAGCTGGAAAAGTAACCCCTGAAATGTGCCGTTTATTGGTTTTCCTATGACTTCCGCACAACTCTCCGGAAAAAGGGACCTCACCCCTATCCAATAATACTCCGATAGGAAGGAGACCCCTGCTCTTGAGAAGTCCCGGTATTGCAGAGGTGGTAGTTCCATGGATAAATGTCAGTTCCTTGAGTTCTCTAACTGGAAGTACGTGCTGAATAGCACTTTCTCTAACGCTCTTCCACATCCGTTTTCTATGGGGTAAATTCTTACAAATATGCCCTTTCACATCTTCTCGCTCAGCCAATTTATACTGATTAAAAAGTGAGACTACGATACAAATGGGAGCTTGTCTGGTTTCATCTATAACTCCTCTGGTTTCACGAAAATTTTTACTCGCTAACCTGAGGTAAAAGAGGAGGGGGTGACGGGCCACAAAGCGATCATAGAGCGCCACAAGTTTTTGAAATTCAATTCTATGCTCTTCTTTTAAAAACCTACCTTTACAATACTCTTTCACTATTTTTACACGCTCTACTTCTAATAAAGAGATCTCCCAAGGATTACTCCAATATCTACCCCAATTCTTCATAGAATGAAGCGACTGGTTAATCTCTTCTCCTATATCTTCTAAAATCAGGGGTCTTTCAACCTTTTCTCTAAGCTCTTCGGGGAGAATTAAACCCTCTTTAGTTAAAAGACGTTGATATAAAGCAGCGAAATGCCTTGGAGCTTGAGGAGACTGGGATCGTAAATATAGGACAGAAATAAGTGGCAAAGGAAAAGGGAAAACTTTTTTAACAATATAATTGGGATCCTTGGATTGATCAAAAAGACGATCAAACCATCTCTCTACATCCTCTATAGAAAACTTTGCAGGAGCAGCATTGATAAGAACTACTAATTGCCACCAATCCATTAAAGCGCCCCTCGCCCATAAAATATCGACCACTTCAACATGACCTTGATAGCAGGCGCAGGTGACCGGCAAATGTTTATCTTTCGTTAAAAAATTGACATCTACCCCTTTTTGTAAAAAAAGATTTATTATTTCAACATTTCCCTCAAAGCATGCGAAATGAAAAGGGGTTTGACCCTTTTGGTCAAATACCTCTATTTTTGCCCCACTCTTAAGAAGAAAAGATACTGTATTAACCTTCTGTTTTTTGACATAAAGATGCAAAAATGTCCAAGATTTTAAAGGGCGATAATTGACATCAGCTTCACATGTCACTAAGAGATCAGCCATAGTAAGATCTTCTTGATCCAAAGCAATTTCTAACGGAGACGCCTTGGTAATCTCATTGAACCTGTTTGGATCAGCGCCCTTTGTCAAAAGGTACATAACCATTCGATAGCGAAGTTTTTTCACGGCAAATTCAAGTGCAGTGCTACCACTTGATTTACTACAAATATTTATATCTGCCCCATGGGCTAAGAGAATTTGCGCAAATTCGAGGTTCCCTTTATAAGCTGCCACCATTAAGGGTGAATCAGCTACTTCACTACATTCATTGATATCTAATCCTTTACTAAGAAGATACAATAAAATTTCTTTATGCCCCATTCTCGCAGCAATAGACAAAAGACCTTTTCGAGAAAATTGTGTCAAAAGCTCTACCGGATTAAAAAACCTTTCTGTAATAGCAAGGTAGCCATTTTCAACCGCAAAATAGAGGGGGAGGGTCCGATTTTGGCCATACTCAATATTTGGATCAGCTCCCTGATCTAGAAGATAAAAGACAACCTCTTTATGACCCCTTTTACAAGCAGCATGAAGCGCTGTAAACCCAGCTTCACTTAGATCTATTTTTGCCCCGGACTTCAAAAGAAATTGGACAATATTTAAATGGCCATAGTTAGCAGCAATTCCGAGAAGTGGAGCCTTTAGACAAACTTCATTTATATCAGCACCCGATCTTATAAAAATCTCTACGATCTCTAAAAACCCGTTTTCACAGGCAACAGCCACTGGAGATGCCCCATTAAAATTCCTAGTAAGTAAAGCGCCCCTCGAAACCAAAAAGGTTACAATCTCTAGATCACCCAAAAAACTCGCTATATAAAGGGCAGTACTTCCATCTTCTATGTTTTGATAATTTAGATCGGCGCCGTATCGTAAGAGAGTGGGAATGAAGCGAGTTCTTTTTGAAAACACCGCTAAGTGCAATATGCTTCCATGCACTTTTATATAGTTCGGATCGGCTCCATGCTCTAATAAAAGCTCAGCAACCTCCAACTGATTCTTGTCTACGGCAAATGCTAAAGGAGATTCCCCATACTCATCCGTGTTATTTACATAATCAAATTTCCCCTTCAAAAGGAAATAGCGAAGAATTTCAAGATTTTCCGCTTCTGTGTGTTCTCCAAAAAATCGGCATAAAGAGTGGTTTAATTCCGCATAGCGTTCAAACCGCTCCTCGTCTAAAACTCTTACACCCAAATTTCTTTGATCAATTGAAGAGATCATATTGTCACATCCACTTAATAAATTCCCCTAGAAATAGGACGATCTTCTTGTTAAAAATCAACCTGTTATGTTCTCATTCACAAAATCATAAAAATTTGAGAGCATTCTAAATCAATGTAAATTCTAAATAAAGAGTAAAAAGGGCCCACAGTATATCAGTTTCATTTTAAACTTGGTAAAGCATCCTCCTTGTCCTCTAAAGGAAGACTATGTACAATCTTATTGTCTACTAATACAGCTAAATTATCATATGGCTACCATCAAAACAAACCGCTTAGTCCTCCGCCAATGGCAAGATTCCGACCTAGCTCCCTTTGCAGCACTAAATTCTGATCCTAGAGTTCGGGAGTTTTTTCCTGGCCTTCAAAGCCGAGAAGAGAGTGACCGTGATGTCAAACTTGTTTCCGATCATATCGCCAAGTATGGGTGGGGATTTTGGGCAGTTTCCTTGATTGAGACTGGGGAATTCATCGGCTTCATCGGCCTAGAAGATGTCTATTTTCAAGCCCACTTTACACCTGCAGTTGAGATTGGATGGAGGCTAGCGTTTGACTATTGGGGAAAAGGTTATGCAACAGAAGGAGCGAAGGCCGTTTTAAAATACGGATTTGAAACACTTAGGCTAGACCAGATTGTCTCCTTTACAACTAGGGGTAATACCCGCTCTAGGCATGTTATGGAAAAAATTGGCATGCACCACCAAGCTCAAGACGATTTTGATCATCCTAAACTCCCAGAGGGACATCCTTTAAGAACGCATGTCCTCTACCGAATGAGTTTGCATGATTGGTTTAGTCTCTCCCATAAACAGCAAAAATATGCGTATAAGCCCTATAGCCCCACATTCCCTGATCTTTTTAAAAAAGAAAAAGAACGAATATCTTCCTCTCTTACAAACGCTTTGGCTATCGAGCATGTAGGGAGCACTGCTATTGCAAACCTGGGAGGCAAGGGTATTATTGACATCGCTATCTCCGTTCCTAACAAGGAAATGGAAGATGCTTCTCATATCCTACAAAAAATCGGGTATCAGTATAGACCCACCTTCAGCACTCCTGAGCGTTTTTATTTTGTCGCTTACTTACCAGATTTAGAAGAAGGAACCAGGCGATACCACATCCACTTAACCTACCCTTCTAGCAAAGAATGGAATGAATTCACTGGATTTAGAGACTATCTCAGGACCCACCCTGAAGCTGTGGAAGAGTATGCAGCTCTCAAGCAATCTGCAGCAAATAGCGCTAATCACGATGGAACCCAATACCGCAAACTAAAAGAACCCATCTTCCAAAAAATCAATACCTTTATTAAAGAAATTCGTGAAGAACATGCATAAAAATGAATTCCCTATAGATGAAACTCTTGTGGATCAACTCATTAAAGCACAATTTCCTAAATGGGCTGATCTTTCATTAAAATTGGTTCCTTCTATCGGCACTGATAATGCTTTGTATCGATTGGGTAGTGATATGCTTGTCCGTCTACCCCGCATTAACTGGGCTGTAGAAACTGTAGATAAAGAGTTTTCTTGGCTTCCCAAGATAGCCCCTTTTTTGCCTCTATCTATTCCCACTCCCCTTGCAAAAGGCAATCCCTCCAAAGAGTATCCCTATCCATGGTCAATATATAGATGGATTGAAGGTAGCAATCCCCTGATGGGTGAGATTTCTGAATCACTTGTCCAAGAACTCATTACCTTTATCCAAGCATTACACAAAATTGATCTACCTAATGGCCCCCTATGTAACCGTGGCATTCCTTTACAACAAAGAGATAGAGAAACAAGAGAGGCGATAAGTAAGCTAGAAGGGATGATTGACACGCAAACAGTAACAACTATCTGGGAGGATGCATTGAAGGCTTCTCAATGGGTAGGCCCTCCTGTCTGGATGCATGGCGATCTCTCCCCTGGAAATATGCTTGTTAAAAATGGAAAATTGATAGCTGTGATTGATTTTGGCAATCTGGGAATTGGTGATCCTGCCTGCGATCTAATCATCGCCTGGAATTTGCTCCCTGCTCCTATGAGAGATGTTTTTCGTGATGGGCTAGGAGTAGATAAAGCCACCTGGGAAAGGGGTCGTGGTTGGGCATTATCAGTGGCTCTTATCCAACTACCTTATTATAAAGAGACAAATCCCATCTTAGCTAACCATGCAAAAAAGGTAATTGAAGAACTTGTTCAGGAACATCACAATTTGCCTCTATTTCGTTTTGCACACGCCAAACCCTCTCAAAAAGCGTTGCTCCATCATTGGTTTGATCAGCCACACATCAAAGAATGGATGCATGGCGTAGGATTACAAAATACACTCAACGGCTTAGAAAAGTTCTTTCAAGGTAACTCTGAAACCACCTACTGGATTGGTTACAATAAAGATACCCCTTTTGCTTTTTTGATCACCTCCCCCGAAGGAGGAGAGGCAACCACTCTGGATGCATTCATTTGCGATCTCAATTATCTCGGAAAAGGAATAGCTATCCCTATGATTTGTAAATTTCTATTAGATCATTTCCCCCATGTAAAAAAAGTTTTAATAGACCCTGAAAAAGAAAATAAGCGCGCCATTCATGTATACAAAAAAATAGGTTTTAAAATTACCCACGAATTCATTGCAAGCTGGCATCCAGTTCCGCACTACCAAATGGAGTTAGATATGGAAGAATTAAAACAACATCCACACTCCCTCTAATACAGTGATCGCTTAACCTCAATGAGTCAAATCCGTAACTGCATGACTGCATACCTGGTTCGAAAACTCTGCATGACTGCATACCTGGTTCGAATATCGAGCAAAATGCAATTTATCGAAGCGAGATTGACTTGTTTCTTGTATTTTTTTTACTTTTTCAAGAGGCCCAATAAAGATTGTTACCAAAAAAATTAGACATCGTTTTTTGGATATTAGGTGTATTGTACATTAAATAAATCCATTATTCAGGTTAATAAGACCTTTCGATCTCTAAACCAATACAAACACTCTTTGGGAAGTGCTATACTCATGACAGTTGAAAGACCCGAATTTTTCGCAGCAAAATCGTTTTAGTTCAATTAGGCGAAGCCGTCCGCATATTTTTACAACAGAGTTGTACCTGATTGGGTTTTTTGCCGTTGCCAAAGGGCAGGGCACTCCACAACCGATTATCGCACAGAGAAATCGCATCAAACGAGACCAAAGGGCGGAGGGACAGTAGTGTGGTACGGCCCTCCGAGAGCGATGCGATGTATCAAAGCGAGAAGTCGTCTTTATTTTTTCTTTTTATATTTATCAAATTGAAATTAAATTAGATAAACCCGCAACTTAGGTTTAGAAGGTAAAGAGTATCCCTAATCTAACTGTATCCGTTTGTATGGTTGAGGGAGCTGCGTTTTGGTTATTTGACATGGCCGTTAGATACGATATGTTTAAATATTGTTTCACATGCCAAGCCAAGACTGTGTCTACTGAGAGAGCTAAAAAATGCATAGTTCTGAAGACAAGCTCAAGATCGAGGTGCGCTACAAAATATTGAGAGAGTTTTGCTGTGCTTTTTGTGTTATAGCCGTAGGTTTTGATCTTATCGAGCAAGTAAGAGTCGCTTTGTGTGAGACTGTTGTTAGAAAGGGGGGCGGATGCTGCAAAAACCCCTCGCAGGGCAAATCCTTCTGTAAATTTCTTAGAGGTGATAAATCCCACTAGAGGTCCTGCTCCATAGCTGATTTCTTGCATCGTTAGACTAGTTAATCCTGTAGAGGTGTCGGTGTATTGAACATTTAAGGTGTGATTTAAGGCAAATCCATGAAGTCCGGTGATAAACATAACCGAGAGGTAGGGGTTCATAAGGAGAGATTTGCTAAATGTGAGTGTTGCATCTTGAAAGGTGGGCATGCTGTAGGTAGACGATACACCTACAACAAGATTTGTCTCCCCGGTTGCGTTATTTAAAGCAAATGCAGGGAGGATATTAGGGTTTGCTGCGTCGCTTGTCACTGTGCTTGTCGAGGAATTGCCTGTCAAAATACTATAATTCAGAGCGATTGTATTAAATCCGAGTCCTGCTGTTGAGCCAACAATATTAAGTTCAAAGCCATTTACCCAAGGGAGTGGTGCTGTAAGAATTTGCCCTTGCGAAGGTCCAGAGGTGCTTCTGGGGGAAATAACGCCAGATGTGCCGACTCTATTTTCCACTTGTCCTGCATTCCCGCCTAGGTAGCTGATGCCCACTTCACAAGTGGGGATTAAAAGAGATTGTCCGTTCGGAAATAAAATTGGAGGTATTGGATCAGGTAATGGAATTGGTTTTGTCGGGAGTATCGAATGAGCCTGAAGTAAAGAGGTAGTCAGAACTGTCATTCCTAAGATTGATAACCATGTTTTCATTGAGTCCTCCATTTGTTTAAAAAAAACCGGATGGTTTTGCCATCCGGTTTCACGAGTATTACACCCAAAACAGCTTGCGATTAGAATGCAATTGCTGCTTTGACTGTTAGACCTTGCATAGTGTATGCGCCGTTACCAGAACCTACCCCAGAAGTTCCTGCTGGAGTGAAGTTGTTATGGCTAAACCACACTTGCTCTTCCCATGCAGCTTGCAAGAGGAATGTCCAAGAACCGTCCGCCCACCAAGTCTCCCAACGAAGACCAAGAGCAGTCTCTAGCATTGCAGTTACTAGGTAGTTAGAGTTTGAGGTATTCACTGTGTAAGTTGCTGCGTCAGTATCCACGGTTGTTTGTGAACCATTAAATCTTGACCATGGAAGTGCTGTTCCTGCGTCGAGGAATAGGCTCCACTGATTTGATGTGTCGCTTGAGAAGATAAATGTAGCATTTACCCCGCCGTAAGCTCCCACTCCCCACCATTTTTGCTTCAATTCAGTTTCGAAATTTGCTGAATCAGATGCATAGGTAGATTTTGTGTTAAATTCTTGGTTGTCCCATGCGCCTAAAAGACCCATGAATGGACGAACTGATAAATAATGTCCTGCAAAGTAGCTTCTTCCCATTGTAAGGTCTATTCTATTGAACCATACATTCCACTTGCTTGAAGCGGAATTAAGAAGCTCTAAATCAGTTGTAGCATCTCTTCCTAGTGTAGCTACAGCGGTTCCTGGTGTAAATCCAGCGCTGCTGTAATCGTTACTGTTATTATTGAACCATGTGTATTCCGCTTTTAGATCCCAGTTGTCGTGAGGAAGGTAAACGCCTAAATCTACTTTAAAACCAGAGCGTAATTTCATTTCTGGGTAGTAGACTTTTCCCTCTTCTGCTGCTGAAGAACCTGGAGCATCGTAGCAACCAGAGACTGCATAAGCTAAACCGGATTCTCTCGCAGTCCACAATGTGTAGTCGGCTGAAATAAATACGTTTGGTCCAGATTCACCAGGTGTTGGTGAAGGTGGTACTGCCATTTGTGTTGGTGCTGAGCTTGTGCTATCAGCTGACAATGAAGTCAAACTGCAACATACAAGTCCTGTCACTTGCAAAAGTTTTTTAAGGTAAGTTTCCATTCCCTTTTTTTCTCCCGTTTGAAAGGTTTGAATTCTGTTTGTTTCTTGTATTAACATTTAAAAACAAGATTAGAGATACAAAAAAATACTGTCAACACATTTACATTTTTTTTTCACAAAGACGAATTTGTCTTTTTTAACAAGATCGTTACGGAATTGGATGGAGGAGAATTTTTTGTATTTTGTGGATCCAGTCAAGCGACATCGAAGACATTTGCTTGAGGATAAAAAACCAGCCAGCCCATAGAAGGCCAAGACCGAGGAGTGATTTGAGCGACATTCCTAGAAATGCGATTTGAACTTGGGGGGCAAGTCTATTTGCAATCCCTAAAAAGACCTCTGCCATCAGGATTGCAAGAAGAGGGGGAGCGGCAAGTTCGATTGAAAGGGTGAATATCTGCCCTGCAAATTCGAGGGCATTTTGCCAGAAAGGATTGGTAAGAACGAAAAATTTCGAGTTTATCACTTGGTTGACAGGGAAGACTTGAAATGAAGTTGTGACTGCATCAAAAAACAAAAGGGGCCCTTCAAGTGCGTAAAAGAGGACAATTAGGTAGTTATTAAACATAATTCCGATAGGGGAGGATTGAGCTTGCATTGTCGGATCTTGCGCTGTCATCATCGACGATCCTCTTAAATAGTCAATCAAGATACCAGAGGATTGGACGACATAAAAAGGGGCTGCTGAGAGGAATCCCAAAATAAATCCGATTAAGACCTCTTTTGCCGCATATCCTACAAAAGCCATGTCACTAATTGGCTCCATTTGTGTGTAAAACAAAACGGTGGGAAGAAATACTAGGGTAAGGGTAAGAGCTAGCGCAGCTCGTGCAACTGCTGGAATTATTTTTGCCCCTAAAAAGGGGGCTAACCCGACAATTACAGCGATTCGGATAAATGTTAGAAGGACTACCCGCCAAAGAATGGGGTAGTTTAGACCTTTAATTTCGGAGATAAGATTGAGATAACCTGGCTCCACACTTCAAGAACTCCACTTATAAAAATTTTTAAAGATGGTCTCTGAGTATTGCATAATCTGCGTGGAAAGAAAGCCTCCCATGATCAAGAGGGTTAAAATCACAGCTACCAATTTTACTGTAAATGAGAGCGTCTGTTCTTGAATTTGAGTTGCTGCTTGAAAAATAGCGACTGTGAGTCCAAATACCATGCTAATCAAAATTGGGGGGCCCGATAAAATTAGAATCAAAAAGAGGGCTTGATATGAGAGCTGGTAAATTTGTGAATCGTACATAGATTACCTATAAGTTAATACGATGCCCTCGATCAGCAAGGTCCATCCATCGACCATTACAAGAAGGAGAAGTTTTAAGGGTAGGGCGATTGTGAGAGGGGAGAGCATCATCATCCCCATTGCAAGCAAAATGTTTGATACAACTAGATCGATGACAAAAAAGGGAAGATAGAGGAGGACTCCGATCTCAAACGCCCCTTTTACCTGACTTGTAAGATAGGCTGGGACTACTACAATAAAATCGGATGCTTTTAATTCATTTTTAAAGGGTGCAGGGAATTTTGTTTTTGCGAGCTGGTAAAAATAGGTTCTGTGTTTCACCGATGAATTTTTTACTAAAAATTTTCTAAGAGGTTCTTTAGAGTGATCTAAAATTCCTATTAAGTAGTCGACTGAGGCGGGAGAAAAGGTTGCTTCAGAGGCTGCAGGGGCGTTCTTTTTTATGTAATCTTCTGATTCTGAATACATTGCCATGCATGTAGGAAACATGACATAGACGGTCATTAAAAGAGCTATCCCATTAATCACAGGGTTGGGAGGGGCATTTTGAACTCCTAGCGCCTGCCGTAAAAGAGATAACACCACTACCATCTTCATAAAAGAGGTGAGGAGCATCACGGCAAACGGCAAAAGTGCCATACCTGCAAGAAGGGCAACTTTTTGAACCAAAGGGGGTTGTTTTACAGCGTCTGTTGCAGAATACTCTTGGGAGAGTGCAGGCTCATCTCCATAACACTTAGTTGCAGCAAATGCACCAAATAGGGAGATGCCTAAAAATAAAAAAATAAAATATCTACGCATCATCATGGTTTTTTATACGCCTCTAACGCCCTTTCTAAGGAGCGGTATTGATTTTCAAGGGTTGCATTTAGAATGCCGCGATCTGTTTCAATAACACAGCCGCCCTGTTCTATGTCATTTCTTTCGCAAATTTCGAAACTCTCTAGATGCTCAAAACTCTTCTTCAACTCCTCTTTATGCGTCTCTAGGTATTCCAGGTCAATCTTATTCACATAAAGTTTTACTATTTTTGATTGAATTACACTTTTTATGGACTGCATTACAATCGATAAAATTGCTTCAGGATTTTGCTGAAGCTCTTGTCCTATAATTTTTTTCGCAGATTTTAACACAAGGGGTAGGACAGCTTTTTGCAGTTCATGTCTTAATATTTTGAGCTTATCCTCAAATAAGAGCATCTGGTCGTTGAACCGGTTTAAGCCCTCTTGAAAGCCCTCTTCCTTTCCGGTTTCTCTAATGCTATCTGCTTCTTTATGAGCATCTTCAATAATTATAGCTGCGCTCTCTTTTGCCTTTTCAATTAACTCTTTTGCAGAAATCAGCTCTTCAAAATCCTCTTTTCGAATGATTTTTTCGGTCCCTGTGTGAACGCTTCCCTCTTTAATTAATTTAAAACAGTACATACACCTTTCCATGCAGTTTGAGTTTGTTCCAAAATAACAGAAATTACCCCAGTATCAATCGGTAATTTAGCCGGTTTTTGCAATTTTTCGACAAGCGGCTTTTTTAAGCAACGGGTTAGGTACCACAGTAAATCAGGATCTGCATTTGAAAGTGCTAGGCTCATTCGATAGAGTCCCCGTTCGAAGATTACCTGTCTTAGAGAGTCACTATCTTCGTTCCAATGATTTAGTCCAATTTGTCCAAAAGTAATTACGTGCCGAAATTCGGCAATTTCTCTGCAAAAATGTATCTCATCAATAAAAAGAGCTTTCTCTAAGCTTTTTAATATAGAGCCTTTTAAAACCGATTTTATCTCGGCAGAAACGTCAAAAAGGCCTAAATAAAAAATTAGTTTGTGAAGTTTTTCGCTTTTTTGTCCTGCTAAAAAAAGGAGGGGGGAGTCTGAGAGGTAAGAGAGGGGAAGGGGAATTTGATCTTTAAAAAGTTCCTTAAAGAGAAGGTTTGAAAAATAGAGTTCCATTTCTTTAGAAAAAGAGAAGAAAGGTCCCTCAATATGAAACTGTTGTGCTTGCTTTTGGCGGATCTCTTCTGGAAAAAGAGAGAGGAAAAAAATAAGGTCCTTTTTTGAGTATGAGGAGAGAGTGTCCAAATACCAACTCTCATCAATGATCCCTAATAGTTCTTTGATCGACAGATCCGGTTTTTTTTCTTTAGGATTTTTTTCTGTTTGAAGTTCTAGCGCAGTACTTTTCTCTAAAAAATTAAGATAGACCGACCTCTTCTCTTGAGGGATCCTTCCAAGGAGTGTGCTAAGAACTTTCAAGCTTTTTTGTCGCATCATCACAATTACAGCTCTGTAAGGTCATTGGGTGTTTCAGATTTTTTTACTTCCTGGTTAGAATTATGGAGAAAAGGGGTCGGATTTAAAAGGTCTTTAAATCCCCCTTTTGCGCGGAGCATCGGATAAATTTTCCAAATTACCCAACCGGCAATCAGAGCTAGAAAGAGGGTAAGAACAAGGAGGAAGAAAAAGAGGGAGCGAAACGACCCAGCAGAATCTTTACTCATGATCATTCCCCAAATTTTTACATACTCCTTTGACCCTGCCCCTTTATTCTCAGCGAAGGGGTCGATAGAGACATCAGTAAATCTGGATCGATCGGAGACAACGGTGACGTCGTTTACATCTAAACCATTGATACTTCCTGAGATGAGTCTTTTTATTTTATTTTCTAGGTGGGAGTTGGGGTCGTCAATAATTCCTTGGTGCTTTACAAACACTGCAGCGGTAATTTTATTTGGAGGAGCCCCTTCAGTTACAGTCGTTTGATCAGGAAATGAGAGTTGAACTGTGGCGTCGAGCACACCGTCAATCAAAAGAATCATATTAGCAAGTTGTTGAGCAAGACCTGCTTGGTATCGGATGCTCTCTTCTTTGTCTGTAGACATAAGCCCAGGCTTTCCAAAAAGATCTAGTAGAGTAGTTCCTTGTCTTCTTGGCAATCCGTTGCTGTTTAAGATCGCCATTGCATCAATTGTTTGCGGCGCATCAACACTGATGTTAAATTTTGCAATTGCAGGACCATCGCCACCCATTCCAGGGCCGCTTGATACAAGTTCTTTAGTTGCATGGATTCCCTTGCTTTCCAAAAAGACCAAAATAATATTAGCCTCTTTTTCATCAACACCTGTTACAATCGAACGGGTCTCATTACATGCGCAAAGCGCAAGCGCCAAAAAAATCCATAACACAGAACGTAATTTCATAATACCTCTCGCCAATATACCTTTCCTTTAACACGACATAGATTTGTAAGACTACAAAATTATAGAAAAACCAGATCATACCACATTCAGCGACTACAATTCAAAGGTTTATTTCTTTAAATAGATCCAAGAAGGGCCTTTGCCGAACGCTCCTCGGAAGTAGTCAATAACCCCCCGAATACTTGCTTTATAGGAGAGACGCGAGACCTGTTTTTTAGGCGAGTCTCCCAGGAAAAGAGCATCGATTTTTTTTACGAGCCATTTGATGAGAAGGAGGAGGAATCTTCGAGGTAATTTTGTTAGCAGCCAAATAAGGTGTTCCTTTTTTGATAAGTTCCTCTTAATAAATAAAATGCGGTTTCTCCATTGAAAATAAGATTGAGGGGGCTTGGGCGAAACAAACGACCTAGATTCTTTGTGCCAGAGAACAGGAGTTGGAACATAGGTGCAAAAAAATCCTTTTTTGCGCACCTGAAAGCACCAATCGATTTCTTCATAATACAGGAAAAAACTCTCTTCAAAAAGGCCTACCTCTTCTAGGATTTTTCTGGGGATGAAAAGGGCGCAACCCGTCACAAAATCAAGGTTTTGGGGGAGATTGGGGTCAAATTTTTGATTGGGGACATTGATAAATTTTCCCTTTTTTTTGTTCCACATTCCGCCAAAATGTTGTAGGACTTCGGGTTCATCATAGTAATACACTCTCCCCCCTAGCGCGCTGTTGGGGAATTGGCTGCTTGCCTTTACAAATTCTTTCAAACAATTTTTTGCTAAAACAGTGTCGTTATTTAATACAAGAACCGCGTCTGCATCTTTTTCTAAAGCGTGTTTAATTCCGACATTATTTCCCCCTGCATAGCCTAAATTCGACTCTGTTTCGAGAATTGTGATATCGGGAAACGCCTCTTTTATTGCTGGGACACTTCCGTCTCCAGAAAAATTGTCTACAACAATTATTTCATAATTTTTATAGCTAGAAGACAAAATAGAATGGATGCATTCCTTTGTATCATTGCTTCCCCGGAAATTTAAAACAATTATAAACACTTTTATCATTCCATTTAGTATATCTAAAGTATGGATATGTTATCGATAGATTTTGATGAAGAGCTTGCCTACAAAGTTTGTAATACAGCATTTTCAGCCTTAGAGGTCACCCTTCCAGAAATTCTAGATGAAGCTGTTTGGGAAAAACTAGCAATCATCAAAGAGCTAACCTATCCATTGCCCCTTGTTGTTGCGGTATCTCCAAGTTGGATTGAGGGAGATTTAGAAGAAATTCTGACAAGAATAGCTGTTTCTGCGGCTGTGGGGATTAGTTTAAATAAAGAAATTTATAAGCCCTTTCTTTCTCAACTAATCAGGTCTAACAACCTTGGTTTGACTATTTTACAGAAGTGACATATACCTCTTCCAAATGAATCTTACCCATCTTTCCTTACCTGCATCTTCATCTGTAAATTTGCCTCGGGCTTACCTAGTTTTCAAATAGAGCGCGCCCTCGGCATCAACTAACGTCTAATTTACATAGGAAGCGCATGTAAAGAAATCTGGATAACATTCATTTGGAAGCGGTATATTCTTTAATGCACGTTTTTTCCCTTTAGGGAAATGACCGATTTGCATTTACTAGAGTTATGATGAGAGATAAAAAATCTTCTATTGGTTTAATATCAAAGATTTGCAGCTATTGGCGTCAGCATATTGACGAGGATGAATTTCAGTTTTATCGAACTATGCTTCGAGAGGCTGGAGGAAAGGCTCTAGAGCTTGCTTGTGGTGGCGGAAGATTGATGCTGAGGTTGTTGCATGAAGGGTACCAGGTCGATGGGGTAGATTCATGCCCCTTTTTAATTGATGTCTTAAACCGAAAAGCAAAAAATGCGGGGCTTAACCCTTCGCTATTTCACCAACGGCTCGAGTCTGTTGATTTTTCAGACAGCAGCTATAAGCTTATCTACATACCTCTTGGATCCTTTCAGTTGGTTTCAGACCGCGAGCTTGCTCAACTTGCTTTAAATAAGTATTTTAAAATTATAGAGTCAGGAGGAAAGCTCGTTATTTCCCTCTTTCTTCCCTGGACTCATGACCACCTAGATACTGGCGGATGGCAAATTATCCGCGATGTAAAACTCCGGATTAAAAATCAGCGCTATGTCGAGAGGGAGGCTACGATTCATGACCCAGTTGAGCAAATCATTCAAGCCCGTACCCGTTTTGAACTTTGGGATGGGAAAGATATCCTCCAATTTGAAGAGCGAGAAATGCACCTTCGCTGGTACTCAAAAGGGGAGTTCATCGCTCTGCTTAAGGCTGCAGGCTTTTCTTCCGTAAAGACTCTCAGGAGCTACAGAGAAGGGCCTCCCTACAGAGATTCTTTCATGCTCTTCATTGCCCAAAAATAAATGACGCCGAAAAAAAGTTCAGAAATCGATTTAAAATATTTTTTGTCGCCTGCAAACTAAAATTTCTGCAGAGTGGAGAGCTTGTAGACAAAGAGTTGGTCTCACCCCTCTTTATTCACTAATAGTAATAATTCTGTCGTAGGTTCCCCGGTATCTAGAAAGGGAGAGTGATGCAAGAGGTTCAAAGCAGGGGAGCCTATCGTCATTAAACTTAGTGTTTATAAACCCATGAAATAGGTAAATCACCAACTCAAGCCAATCACCGATTGAGCCATCACCTCGATGAGAAGGCGTACATTGGACAAAAGTAAATCGAAAGAGGGAGGTCCTATCTTTGAGATCTTCCAAAGAGTCTCTATCTCTATTCCAGGAGAGGGCGTTTTTAAACATTTGTTTGATCACTTGTAAAGTGTCTTCAATTAAAAAAGGGTCTTGGTGGAAGATCGCTACAATAGAATCTGAGTCCATTGTTTTTATAGGATCTGGAGTGCTGTTATCAAACCAGGTAAAAAAACGGGACATTGAATACATTTTTTTTGTTAACTCAAAGCGGAATGTTCCTATAACAAAAGTAGTGTTTGATTCTGCCTCTAATTTTTTAGGAAATGAGCGGTAAATATGTTCTATGCCCATCGATTTCATGAGCACTTTATACAAAGTCATACTTCTTGATCTAATTGCATGTAATGTTGCCGAGTCATGCATGATTGTGGCAAACGACAGCCTTCTTCCTAAAAGCTTTTCCACTTCATTCTCGATGGTTTCACTCTTGTAGAGCTGTAGCTCTTCTCCACTTACTAATTCCAAATCGATTTGATTGGTATGGGACAAGCAACAATCGATGGTGGTTGCGGCTTTTAATCCGTTCCTTTGCATCGAAGTTATGAAAGGAAGAAGCTGAGCCATAAAAATTTTATTGTATTCTGTGTATTGGTCAGATAGGAAGGTGCAAGAATAAACTATGTCCTGCGTAGACCTATCATAACTTCTTGGAGCGCCGAAAATTTGCGCGCATGCAGAGTGGTGATCTTTTGCTATCTGATTTCTAGTAAGGCAAAAATAATTAAATAATTCAGAAAATATGTCTGGTCCTTTTTCTCTTGCCATGTAACCGCCTGCGACAACAGCCTCTTTTGATCGAACTCTATAATCTTCTTGATGCTCTCCATAGATGCAAGTCTTCCCTTCAAGGTATCTGCTGAATGGACTAATGCTGCTTGTCATAGACTTTGTAAAATTTTAAATTGCAAAGGAAGGATTATCTACAGCTAATTATTTAAGGTCAAGCTATACTCATGACAGTTGAAAGACCCTCTTTTTCTTTGCAAAATCTTTTTATTAAGTGTTGCTCTCTAGGTCTTATTATCAAGCAGGGCCTTCGCTTTGAATCCCGCTAGCTTGAGGTTTATTTACAAAGGAGTTAGTAAGCCTTCTAAGTCAGGCTCTCCAAAAGTCTCGACGAGCTTGGCAATGTCAATATCAAAATCAAGATCGTCTATTAATGGAAGGTCGGTTTCTTCTTCAGCTCCTTTCCCTTGGGGCAAGGGGCTTTTTAGAGGTGGAGGGGTTAGAGGAAAAACGAGAGGGGCGTCGATTTTTGCAGTAGACTGTTTAGGTTGTTCTGCCCCCTCTGGAAGTTTTCTCTTGGAGGCGCTACCTCCCCTAATTACCGGTTCACAGCTTAAGGTAGGGGGTTGTTTAGCGAGAGATCTTTATGGTGATTTTTAAGAAAGCCTGCCGGTCTGTATGATCCTTCTGGGTCTCCTTGTAACTGAAATAAATGTCTGGAAAAATCGGACCAGGTACTTTCTGGAGTGAGGTTTTTATACTCTCTTATTGTTTTGATTTCATCAGAGGTTAAGCGGTTCCTATTGGTTTTCGGGCTCACATACTCATAAAATTTATCTTTGATTTGTTTGAACGAATACGTTCCTACGAGAGATAATCTATCAAAAGAGCCGTCTATAAAGTTGCCTGTAATGTGTAAAGGATAGGGAGAAATTTCTAGTTCTAAACTCTCTTTTCTTAGAGATTTTAGAGCCTTATTTGGTCATGATTGTAGGAAGTAAGGTCTAGATCGAATTTTAGCAGGCAACACAAATACTCCAAAAAATAATTATGTTAAATAATAATTCGTCTATTAATTTTCAATAATCTTATAGTTAAAGAAAGAATAATTTCCCCTTTCAAAAACAATTGGAAGATTGGCTAGAGAGTTTTTCATAAATTTTTTGCTGTCTCTTTTTATAAAATTAGATAGAATAGTTTTTTTGCGGGAGATCTATGGAAACAATTGCGTGTTGTAGTTTTAAGGGTGGAACAGCGAAGACTTCTACTGTGCTCCATTTAGGGGCCTATTTGGCAAAGCAGGGTAAGAGGGTATTACTTGTCGACTTTGATGCGCAGGCTAATTTAAGTACTGGGCTCGGTTTGAGCGCTGATAGCTTGGATACGATGGTTCCTGTGTTGCAAGGGGAAAAGAGGGCAGAGGAGGTAATTCAAAAGACTTATATTCCTGGACTTGATGTGATTGCCGCGAATGTCTTTTTAGATGGTGTTGAGGCAACCCACCCGATTGTAAATGATTTGTACGGGCATGTTCGCCTCAAAAAAGCCCTTTCAAAACTGAGCTACGATTACGTCTTTATCGATACGCCACCAAGTCTTGGATGGCTGACGCAGAGCGCTTTTTTTGCTGCAAACTACTCAATTATTTGCGCGGTCCCAGAGCCTTACAGTATTCTTGCTTTGAACCGATTGAAAGAGTATCACGAAAGAATTCAAGAGCATCATAAATTAGAAGTTCTTGGGGTCTCTCTCTCCTTTTGGGATATTAGAGGATCGACTAATGGAGCTTACGTAAATGCAATTGAAAGTGCATTTCCTGACAAATTGTTTGATGCAAAAATACGACGAGATATTATGGTCTCTAGAGCAGTTCTTAAGGGAGAGGCAGTTTTTGACGCTTATCCGAGTTCTAGGGCTAGTTACGACTATGAATGTCTCGGGAGAGAATTTTTAGCGCGAATTCAATCCCTTCATAAAGCTTTTTCCAGTTAGAAAATGTTTTTTAAAGTAGAGTTTTCTTTCTAATAAATCTACAAAGAGGTATTTTATTTATTAATATTTGATTAATGATTTGTAGGTAGGTATTTTGGATATGGCAATCTCTCTCGTAAAACCTCATATAGTTCGAGCTCTTTTTGGAGATGATACGATAGAACGGGAAGCTCCCGATTCTCCTCCTAAGAGTGATGTTCTTTTGAGATCTTGGATTAATAAAGTTGCAGAAAATGTAAAAAACGGAATTGATGGGGTTCTTGCATGGGAATCATTAAGCCGAACTATTACTTATATAAAAGGGCCTTCAAAAAATCTTCCTGAAATTGTATCTCTGATAGAGCAGGTGAATGTTGTGGCTCAGAGTAGATTAATCAGTTCTGAAGAGTTAGAAATCTCTCTTAAGAAGGCGATAGATGTCATTAAGAAAAGTGAGGAAGAGAAGCTACTAACCTACTCATAACGCGCCTTGTTTTTGGAGCCTCGCTCAGCGCAGGATAGATGTCTTTAAATAATTTAAGATGAGTGGGGATTTTTTCTTGAATTACTCTTGTCATTTCTTTCATTCCAGATTTAAGCTGATCCTCAGTTAGGAAAATATCGGCTTTGAAAGCTTCGAGATTCGCGTGAATCTCTGGGGTCTTTTCCATGGGAAAGGTGGCTCTGTTTACAGATTCTATAATTTGATCTTTCATGATTCCAATCAAAGTATTGAAGGCTCTTTCGTCACCCTGAAAAAATGGTCTTAAGTATTTGATCCTCTCTATATCAAGATCAGAGCTGTTGTCAATCAAAGAAAAGTGCAAGGTAGCGTCAATAACATCCACCATTAAATTACCCAAATTTGCATACATTCCATAATCGCTGTCGAGTTTTCTCAAAAAGGGTAGGCCTAATTTAAAGAGACGATCTTGGTGGGCAAGGGTTAGGTCTATTATGGCAATCATTCCAAGGGTATGCCAGAGCTGATCTTTTTGCTCTGGGGTAAGGCTCTTATATCTTCCGGAAATAAAATCAAGGAGTGTGGCGCCTGGAGCTTTAGCAAAGAGAATCAAGCAGCTGGGGGCAGTTCTTGTCCTTTCGTCTGGGGATGGTTGAGCAAGCCAACTAACCATCGGCGGTTTTTTAGAAAGGTTTTTTGCTTCAGGGATGTGGAGATTAGGGATGTTAATAATTTTAATGAATAGAGTGAAAATTCGATGACAAGCCATTTCCCAAGGGGAGGTCCATTTGAATACCAACTGTGAGTCTCCACCTTTTACAAAAATAACCCCTCCTGATAGGCCTCTAAATGATCGAAATATTGGGTTTCCGCACATTGCTACGGAGAAATCTTTTAGAATGATTTCAGAGGAATCTTCTTCTCTGTATAACCGCTCAAAAACGTCTTTGAGGGGGGTAGGTAATTTTTTTTTAAGATCACCCAAGGGGGTGTCGGGTCTAAGAGAGTTGATTTGCTTGGTCAAAATTTCCATTAAAGAGGGGTCTTCAAGGGAGGAGTAAAGGGTTTTACATCTTTGGGCGGAGCTTAGCGTTTTGTATAGAAAATCTCGTGAATTGGAATAGCCTAAAGAAATTACTGCCATATTAGATTTTGTTGAATTTTATAAAATTGATACATAATAAACCGATTATATAAATAAATCTACAAATTTTATGCTCGTGACTGGCTTTGTTTCCTAATTCTGACTTAGGCAACAAAACTCTCGTGACTTATGGTTTTTAGAGAGGGTTGTCACGACTCTTTAGGGGCAAAGAGCTCCCCATTCAAGGAGAAGGAGAGACCCTGAAGAAGCTCATCAAGTAAAGATTTTTTCAGCAGGAGAGAAGATTCATGGAGTTTTTGAAGTTTTTCTGTAAATAGGAGGAGTTTATCTAAAAGGTCTTGATTTTCAAAAAGATCGGATCCGAGATAGAGGAGATGCAGCTCGTTGTCTATAGAAGGTATTTCCAGGTAGGTTTTGTGAAAAGCGATAAGGTTTTTTTCGATTTGTTTGTGTGCGGAAAATTCTAAGATGTGATGCATTAATTCTTTCAGAGGGGGCTTTAGCTCTTGGACGCATTTTCTGAGTGCACTGATTTTTTCCATTTGTCTTTTTGGGGTGAGGTGGGTGTTGCTGGAAAACATCCAGGCAAAGTTATGAGAAGGTTCAGTTCTGGAGAGTGTCGTCTTTGTCCACTTAAGCATAGAGGAGACTACAAGTAACTCTTGTGAGATCGGAATCATTACAAGTTGGAGCTCATTAAAGAGGCGTTGATGTGGCAAATACGACTTACTCATAATTTTACATTAGCGAAAACAAAAAGGTTTCTCAAGAATTTTTTTTATGATATGTGAAAAGATATGGAAAATATCGAAATGGATGCCGTTGTCAAAAAAAAGGCGCAGCAAATTAAGCATTACCTAATTACCCAATTAGGGAAGACAGATAGTGAAGTTACTGATGAAGAATTTTACAGGGCTCTTTCTGCGGTCTTTCGAGAAGAGGTGATGGTAAATTGGACTGCAACATCCCACACCCATATGCAAAAAAATGTAAAAAAACTCTATTACCTCTCTTTGGAATGGCTTCCAGGGAGGATGTTTGTCAATAATGTGACAAACATTTCTTCATTGGATCTTGTAAAGCGTCTTTTGAAATATATGAATCGGGAGTATCAAAAGGTAATTAACTCGGAAAATGAGGCGGGACTTGGAAATGGGGGGCTTGGTAGGCTTGCAGCTTGCTTTTTAGATTCGCTTGCCACTAAAGGGTATCCAGCTATGGGTTATGGGCTTAGATATCAGTATGGAATTTTTGAACAAGAGCTTTGGTCAGGAGCTCAGCTCGAGAGGCCAGATTGTTGGCTTCTGACAGAGTTCCCTTGGGAAATTCGTAGAGATGCCTTTGCGACGATGGTTAAGTATGGGGGGAAAACAATTACAAAGCGGAATCAGCATGACGAGGAAGTGCATGTTTTAATTGATTCTGAGGATGTTAGAGCTCTCCCGTATGATATTCCGGTCGTAGGATATAAAGGGTCTGAGGATTTTAATGTTCTTACAACAAGGTTTTGGACAACAAAGGAATCTCCAAGAAATTTTCAACTTGCCAGGTTTAATGCAGGGGATTTGAGCGATGCCAATAAAAATGTGTCTCTTACAGATGTGTTGTATCCTAATGAAAAAAATGCGATGGGCCTCCACATGCGGCTTCGACAAGAATATTTGCTTGTAGCCTCATCCATTCAAGATATTTTCAGGCAATATTTTCTAGTTAACAAGAACTTAGATGATTTTGCTAATTTAGTAAGAATTCAAATCAATGATACCCACCCCGCACTTACCATCGCAGAGCTCATGAGAATTTTTACTGAAGAGCACCATTTGCAATGGGCACACGCTTGGGAAATTGTTCGAACCTGCTGTAGTTATACAAATCACACAATTTTAAAAGAGTCTTTAGAGGAGTGGGATAGGTCTTTAATGGCAGAAACTTTGCCAAGGCAGATGAAAATTATAGAAAAACTCAACTTTGAGTTTTGCAATCAAGTTCGTGCAAGATTTCCCAATAATGAAGAGATTGTAAGAAAGATGTCAGTCATAGAAAACGGAAGAGTTCGGATGGCTAATCTCTCTATTATAGGATCTCATAAGGTAAATGGTGTGGCAGAACTTCATTCTAAAATCCTTAAAAACGAAGTTTTCCCCGAATTCGAGCAGATGCGCCCCGATCTTTTTACAAATGTGACAAATGGGGTTACCCAAAGAAGATGGCTGTTAAGCTGTAATCCGAAACATGCCAAAATGATAACAGATTTAATTGGAAATGAGTGGATTACAGACTTTCCTCAGATTAAAAAATTGGCAGAGTTTGCAAGTGATCGAGACGTGCAAGACCATTTTCTCCTTGTTAAAATGGAGAATAAAAAGAGACTGGTTAATGCGTTAGTTAAGTACAAACAAGATCGCTATGGTACTGAGATTGATTTGAAAAAAGATTTTTTCCTTGAGGGCGATGCTATTTTTGATGTCCTTGTGAAGCGAATTCATGAGTATAAACGGCAGCTGATGAAAGCGTTGCACATTCTCATGCTCTATAACGATATAAAAAAAGATCCCTCCAGTGTCTCTGTAAAGAGAAAAGTCCTGATTGCAGGAAAAGCAGCTCCGGGCTACGACATGGCCAAAAATATCATCCGACTTTTTTATATGCTTTCGAAAAAAATCAATAACGATCCTATTGCCTCTGAGAAGTTAAAAGTGATTTTTATAGAAAATTATAATGTCTCAAAAGCAGAAATTATTATACCAGCAGCCGATCTCTCCAATCAAATTTCAACTGCAGGTCAAGAGGCCTCTGGAACAAGCAATATGAAATTTGCGATGAACGGCGCTCTTACGATTGGAACTGATGATGGAGCCAATATTGAGATGAGAAGAGCTGTGACGGATCAGTGGTGGCCGTTTGCATTTGGGTGCTCTTCTGAAGATTTGCAGCGGATGAATAGAGATAAGAGTTATCACCCCGGTGCAATCTTAGAACAAGATGGATCAATAAGAGATGCTATGAATTTGCTCAAGAGTGGGGAGCTTGCTGATAACGAGGTGGAAGCCGGAGTTTTAACTGCAATCTACAACTCTCTTACAACTGGTTATAATCCTGACAGGTATTTTGTATTAAAGGATTTGCGCTCGTATTATGATGCGCAGCAGAAAGTTTCACAGCTCTATCAAAACCCGCGCAAGTGGGCCGAATATGCCCTCCATAACATTGCCGCCATGGGGGAATTTTCCTCTGATGAATCTATAAAAAATTATGCGAATAAAATTTGGGGCCTAAAGCCTGTCCCAATTGATCCTGTTGAGCTTGCTAGAGTTCGGAAAGACTTTGAAGCAATGGATCGCTGCCTGATTGTGTAGACTCTAGACCTCTTTTTATTTGGTCTTTGGATCGTCTGGAAGGGACCATTTTTTTAAGAGGTCGCTATAAAAGCCATTTTTTTGCAATTTAGCAAGCGCTTCATTGAAAATTGTTATGAGTTCTCCGTTTTTCTCTTTTAGGGTGAGAAGGCGAATCCCTTGTGGGGTGATCGGTTCAGAGGCGATCATTAGCTCGGATTGAAAGAGGTCTTTGATGTAAGCGTGAGCAGGGATTGTGGGGATAAGGCAGGCGGCATATTTTCCTTGAGCAGTTCCTTCCAAGGCCTCAATGAGTGTGGTATAAAAGACGAACTCAACATCGGGAAACTTTTGCATGAGGTCTAATTCATCTGCGGTTTTTCCCATTGCAACAATTCTTGAAGAGAGCGCTGCTAAAGAGGTCTCTTTGGAGTTTTTAGGAAGTACTAAAACAGGGCCAGTTTTTAGGTAAGTTTCAGAAAAAGAATATTTTGTACTGTTAATGAGATTGGGGGGAGCTGCAGAAAACATCCCTTCTGTTTTGTTAAGTTGGAGGCATTCATTTAAATTATCCCAGCTCATTTGGACCTCTTGAAGCTCAACTTTTGAAACTTTTGAGATCTCGCGTAACAGCTCGCAAGAAAAGGCAAATACGTTGTCTGCTTGGTCAATGAGTTGCAAAGGAAAAAAAGTGGGATCTATTCCGACTCGGTAAATCTCAGGCTCTGCTTTTGAGCACCCTTGAAATGAGAGGAGGGTAAGAATAGTTAGAATCAAATATTTTAGTGACATTTATGCAGTTTGACCGATTGAAGCGTTTTTTTAAATAGAAAAATGCGAATTAGAGGCAGAGGAATTTAAGTAGGTAAAAGATCAGGATTGAAGCAATTGCTGCCGATGGAATGGTGATGATCCAAGAGAGGAAGATATCGCGCATGAGGCGGAAATTGAGGGAGGAGATCCCTCTTGCAAGGCCAATTCCTAGGACTGCTCCGACAATTGCGTGAGTGGTTGATATGGGCATTCCTAGCTTTGAGGCAATTAAAATTGTAATAGAGGCGCCAAATTCTGCTGAGAAACCTCTAGTTGGGGTGAGCATTGTGATTTTAGAGCCGATAGTCTCAATCACCCGCCAACCGTAGGTGAGAAGGCCTATGACGATGCTAGCGCCTCCAAACAGGAGGAGCCAAACAGGAATATCAATTTTGCTCGAAAGCTTAATAATGTTTGTAGGATCCTTTAGTAGCTCTAAGATTGCTGAAATAGGGCCAATTGCATTAGCTACGTCATTTGCGCCATGTGCAAAGGCAACAAAGCATGCGGAGAGAACTTGTAAAAATCCAAAAATTTTTTCGACTGCGCTGTAATCGGCAGATATGTGGCTCTCCCACTTGGTTTTGTCTTGCACCTCTTCGGTAATTTCATTTACCGTTACAATGACATCTCCAATTTGAGAGCTGATTTTTCCTGATGAGGCAAGTTTTGCCCGTATCAGATTTTTAATAGCTCTGCCGAGGCTATAGAGTTGTTGCTCTTGTTTTGCAGCAATGACCGGGTTGACTCTTGCGTCTGCGTTGATCCTTTCACAGGCGTAGTGGCAGATTAGAAAGCCAATAAATCCAATTAAAAGGCCGATAGTAATTACTAGGGGTAGAGAGGGATAAAAATCAAAGTTTTCTAAGCCGTCTGCAAAGGTACTAATTACAAATGTTAGCAGTACAAAAAAAACGAGGATTGGGGCAATCCTTTTTGCAGCAAGGAGGGGATTGTATGCATGTAAAATTTTCTTTTGAATAAAGGCGAATAAGAAATAAGCGACAAGTGCGCTTAGGCTGGGGGATAGAACCCAGCTGAGTGCGATAGTCCCTACAATGCTCCATTTAACAGAACTTACTCCTGAGACAATTGCCCCAAACCCGATTACAGCGCCAACAATGGCATGGGTTGTGGAAACTGGCCATTTGCATAACGTGGCTACTTGAAGCCAAAGGGCAGTTCCAAGTAGTGCAGAGAGCATCCCTAATACTAAAATCATCGGGTCATCTTTAAAAGCCATGGGATCAATAATCCCGTTTTGAATGGTCTCAGAGACGTTAGATCCAAGTAAGAAGGCGCCTGCAAATTCTAGGAGGGCTGCAATAATGAGTGCTTGCTTTAGAGTAATGGCTCCTGAGCCAATGGAGGTCCCCATGGAGTTGGCAACATCGTTTGCCCCCATGTTCCAAAGCATATAAAAGCCAACAACAAGTGTGAAAATAATCAGAAATGTGATCATAACGCTATTTAAAGTCTAGCAACATCCCTATGCGTAAAGCGAGTTTTTCAGCAGAATGGGAAATGGTTCCTATCCTAGCTATGAGTTTATTCCAAAGATAAAAATCGGCAACGGAGAGGGAGTCTGAAATGTTAAATAATTTTTTCAGAAGTTTCTGCTCGAGTAGTGCAGACTCATGCTCTCTGTAGGCGGTTTGAGAAATTTTTTCGTGAATCTTTTGTGCAACAGGACCGCCAAAGGATGCCTCTAGGAGCTCTTGAAAGCTATATACAATTTCTTTTACATCCCACACAGCCTCCATATTTTTATTCTTGTAGGCTTGTAAATCTTCTAGAAGTTGGGGGGGGATAGTCAGTTTTTTAATAATCAATAAATTGGCAATTTCTTCTGCAACATCAGCTAAATCATCCTGAACAGATAAAATTTCTAAAAAATTGGATCTATCTACGGAAAAAAGAAAACTTTGAGGGAGAGTTGCTCTTATGTCATTTTTGATTAAATCGGCATCGTGCTCCAGCTCAGAGACCCCTTTAGCAAGAATTTCTAATTTAGCTAACTCTGCCCCGTCAAAAATTTTCAATACTTCATCAAGTTTCACAAGGCAGGCAATCACCTTTTCCATGTGCAGTTCTAAGAGATCAAAAGGCGCTTTTGAAAATAGTTTCGAGAAATATTGCATATGCACATAAGTGTGATGGATTTTTTAATTTTTTCCAACAATTAAAATTTCTTCCGGACTTAGAGATTTGTACTCTCCCTGAGCAAGGGATCCTAACTCTAGGGGGCCAATTTTTATACGCTCTAGGCTTTTTAATGTGAGGCCTGCCGCTTTAACAAGGATTCGGACTTCTCTCTTTTTCCCCTCCTTTACAACAATTTTTACTAGGTGGGGGGCCATTTTTTCTACTTTGTAGGGGATGACAAAGGTCCCTTCAACATTGGCCCCTTTTTGCAAGCGGGCAATATCAAAGGCTTTAATCGTCTCTTCAATTCCTGCCACATACTCTTTTGTGATATCGGAGGAGGGATGGATGACACGATTTGCAAAAGCCCCATCATTGGTTACAAGCAAAAGGCCCGTTGTATCTTTGTCTAGTCTACCCACAGAGAAAAGTGGAGGGGAATCGGGGAAAAGATCGTAAATCAACTTTTCGCCAGGGCGCCTTGTGTGGCTACAGAGATACCCCTTGGGTTTATTCAGCATATAGTAGACAAGGGTCTCATGCATAGAAATTTTTTCACCTTCGATGGTAACCTCGTCGGATTTCTCAACAACGGTTCCTAGTTCTTTTACCACCACTCCATTAATGGCTACTTTCCCCGCAAGGATAAGCTCTTCCACTTTCCTTCTAGAACCTGCTCCACAATTTCTTAAAAACTTATTTAATCGTAATTTTTCCATCCAGTATAGTATGCTGATTTCGTGGGAGAAAAGCGATGGGAAAATTAGTTATCTTAAGGCATGGTCAGTCTGTATGGAATAAAAAAAATATTTTTACAGGTTGGGTTGATATTGGACTTTCTGAGAAGGGGGTCGAAGAGGCAATTGAGGCTGGTAAGAAAATGAGAGACATCGCTTTTGATGGGGTCTATGTATCGAAATTAATGAGAGCTCAAGCTACTGCTGCTATTGCTCTTGCGGAAAATATAGCGACAAAAACAGCAGTTTTTTCCCCAACAGAAAAGGTTAGGGGGGATGATTTTATCTCTGTGATTGAGGCGGAAGCTTTGAATGAGAGGCATTATGGAAAGCTCCAAGGGAAAAATAAAGATGAGATAAAAAAGGAGTTTGGGGAAGAGCAATTCCTCCTTTGGAGGCGAAGTTATGACACCCCTCCCCCAGAAGGGGAGAGCTTAAAGATGACGATAGAGAGGTCCCTTCCCTATTGTCAAAAAGAGATTTTCCCTAGAGTTCGAAGTGGAGAGACGATTCTTGTTTGCGCTCATGGGAATTCGATTCGTGGCATGCTGATGCATTTAGATAAAATTTCTCAGCAAGATATTGTGAAACTTGAAATTCCGACGGGAGTCCCTCTTATATATGATTTATCTTGATAACCATAGAGCAACAAGACCCTCTTCAAAAGTTCGCGAAAAAATGGGGGGGGAGCTTTGGATGAGCTTAAGCGCTCCCTATTTTAATCAACAGGCAGTGATTCAAGAGATAGAGAGGGGGCTGGGGAATCTATACGATCTTACAGGAGCTCCGAAAGATTCTAGATTCGTGATTACTGCAGGCGAGGAAGATGCAGCAGAGAGGGTCTTTGCAAAATTTTTTCGAGAGGTTGTTTACCCTTCTGGAAAAAATTTTATATTTGCCCCTGTCGTAGAAAATGCGCCGATCCGGAAGGCTATTGAAGAGATGGAGGAGATTGGGTGCGTTGGTAAGTATTTGCCGGTAGATGCTGCAGGTAGGTTAACTGTTGAAATTCTTGAAAAGCACTACACGCCAAAAACAGGGATTCTAGCTCTATCCTGGGCCAACCCTTTAACGGGGGTGATCCAGCCGATCGAAGAGATTGGAGAGTATTGCAAAAAAAAGGGGATTTTACTCTATGTTCAAGGGAGTGAAATGTTTGCAAAGCTTTTTATGCGGCTAGAAGAGTTGCCCATAGACTACTTTTCGTTTGCAAGTGATTTGATTCATGGGCCAAGTGGTGTGGGTGGTCTTTTTATGAAGGAAAAAATTGGCAAATTTGATCTAACCTGTGTAACCCAGTTGCCTGGACTAATCGGCATGGGGGCAGCAGCCGGAGAAGTGCTGGATTTTATGGATGGGATGAATACCGAGACTGCTTATCTTAGATCCTTTTTAGAGGATGGGCTTTCCAAATTGATTGGAGATATCTATTTTTTCGGCAAAGAGGAGAGGAGGCTTCCCAATACAAGTTGTTTTGCGATCCCGGGAATTCATGGGGAGTATTTGACTTTTTTGCTTAGTCACGAGGGGGTCATGATTTCGTATGGAGGGGGGAGGGTTCAAAAATTAGAATACATCCTTCAGGAGATGGGGGTTGAGCCCTCTTTAGCAAAATGTGGAGTAAGTGTGGCCCTTTCTATGGATACCTCAGAAGCAGATATAAAAAGAGCGATACAAATTATAGGCGATACGGTAAGTAGGGCTAGAAAGGTGATGGTATGATTGAAGAATTTCCTTGGGCAACTTATAGCCATAAATTGATTAAAAGCATTAGAGAGCCTGAACATGCAGGCAATTTAAAAACAGAGCATAGGCTCTGTGTAGGGGAGGAGGGTAGTTATGAACAAGGGAGTTTTATTAGATTCTATCTTGCTGTTAATGAAGTGGATGGAATGATTTTAGAGGCCCGATTTCAGGCGTTTGGAGAGACTTTGCTTATTGGTGCAGCAGAGATTCTCTGTGAATTGGCGATTGAAAAAAATTACGCTCAAGCAAAACGATTTAGCGCAGATTTGGTGATAAATAAAGGCTTTCCTGAAGATTCGGCCTCCTACATCAATCTTGCCCTCGACGCTTTTGATCTTGCCCTTGCGCAGTGCGAAGGGCTCCCAATGCCAGAAGAATTTCTTGTTACTCCAGTAGATCTGAGTGATTTAAAAAAAGGGGATTACCCGAATTGGGATGCGATGAGTCATAGTCAAAGGATTGGAACAATTCAGGAAGTCCTTGCCCACGAAATTACCCCTTACGTCCAACTTGATGGAGGGGCCGTCATTATTAAAGAGCTCAAAGATCCTGTCATCTTGATTATTAAATATGAAGGGAACTGCACCTCCTGCATTTCTTCTACAGGGTCAACACTTAATGCGATCCAGCAGATCCTAAGAGCAAGGGTCCATCCCCAGTTGGTGGTAGTGCCTGAGTTGTAAAAATAAAGCAGGCATGGGGATGTCCGTAATATGCAGCGGTGTATAGAGAGGCTAAATCATGGCGATTTCTTAGATAGAGATCAAAAAATGCCTCAGGATGATGGGTGGTTTCTGCAATCCTTTTAAGAAGTTGGTAGCTCTCTGGAATTATGGAAAATTTGAGGTTATAGATCGCTGCATCAATAAATCCAGAGTCTAACGCGATTTTAGCTCCGATATAATAGGGCCACTGATCTTTTAAAACAGACGATTGATGAAAGAGTGTAATCGCTTCAGAAGAGTTATAAGGAAGAGAGAGGAAGAGGGTTGCTCGACACGCCTCTGAAAAAGGAGAACAATTACTTAAAATTCTTAAATAGGGGTTAATATAGATTCCAATTTTTGTAATCATGTGTTGAATAAAACTAAAATCATAAGAGGGGCTATTTGCCATGGAAAAACTAAATGTCTTTGCAAGGGAGTCTAGTTCTGCTGGATATTTCACATGATCTTTCTCAAACGCTGACAGGCAGACTTCTTTAAACTCGTTATAAAGTTTTTGGCAAATTAATTCTGATAGCAAGTGGGGTAAAGTGAGCCTATTTTCCCCCTCGTACGATTTTTTTAGCCAAAAAAGTCTTTTTGCAGAACCAACAGGAGATGAAAGCCCTATAAGGCTTTGAGATTTTACATCTCCTGCCTTAGCCCATTTTTCATAATTTCTAGATTTGAATAAGGTCGCCGAAGTTCTTTTTAAAATCCAATTGGCTTCTTTAAGTTGTCTCTCGGGGACTAGCGAATTTACCCGTTCATTTGAAACTAAATTAGGAGATCCATCATCAAAAACAAATACAGGTTTAGAGGTTTGTAAATAAACGCAATTATAAACGACCACTTTTGCGGCCCAAATTGTCGCCTCTGGGAGTAATTTTTGAAATTCAGGAGCTATCGAAACTCCTGCAAAGCAGGAAAAAAAACAAATCGATACTTTAGAAGCAAGCGGCTGTAATCTTAAATGAGGAATCGCTTCGACATAGAGATTGCCGGTAGGACCAGAGCCAAAATGGGTGTAGGTGAGGTGGCCGTGAGCTGCAATATATAAAACATCAACGCTTCTATCGGGAAGAGATAGGGAATCTAGAGCGCCGTCAATATCTGCATTTTTCATCTCATGAAAAAAAACTTTATAGTTTTTCGAGACAAACTCACGAATCACTTTCGAAAAATTATACGTTTGAATATTAAAAGTACAATTATGATCGGCGGATGCACAGAGAATCACAGCAGTCTGGCTATGAGGGGGAGCGGTTTTTCTTGAATCTGCTAGATACTCTTGTAAATTATGTTTGCTAAATATTTTCATGATTTATTGATGAATTAGATAATTTTTTCATAAAATATAGCAAAAACATTATGAAAATGCAATCAGCAATTTTCCTGATTATGCAAATGCTCGAATCTCTTCCTCTTCTAGAGAATCTTTCCACCTTTGACAGGCATCCACAAACGGTTGAACTCCTGCGCGGAAAGTTTCAGAGAGGGTCCCTTGAGGGGTAAGAGAATAGCATCCAAAAGCTTGGGGCTTCATTCCCATGTCCCACTCAAGCTGATCGGTAAAGGTCCAAAGATTCACGCCTGCAACAGGGACGCCGTCTCGGAGAGCTCGTTTGATTGCGTGGAGGACTCTTGTAAGGTAGCGCGCCCGTTGG
Organism: uncultured Chlamydiae bacterium; assembly: GCA_937996705.1. Taxonomy (GTDB): domain Bacteria; phylum Chlamydiota; class Chlamydiia; order Chlamydiales; family 2-12-FULL-49-11; genus VGMD01. The sequence continues at coordinate 9,084 of CALKUQ010000042.1, read as the reverse complement.
ACTTCATCCTGGGTAGAAATTCCAGTTTCTGTCACAATTACAGCTCTCCTAGAGACCCTAGCAACTTCGGTTACCGCTTCATAAGCAGCCTCCGGGTCCTCTCTAAAGGGCATGAGAGTCATAGGTTCATTCCAAAGAGTTGTAGATCCGGTAAAGCCAATCACAGGTCGTGTATAAATTTGGACTCCCATTTGATCTACTTTTAAATGGATCGGTTCACGAATATTGCAGAGGAAGGGAATTTTAAGTTTAAATAGATTGGTCTCTAGAGTTCCTAGCGTGGCATCATTTGTGATGGCATTGAGATATCTTGTAATAGGGAAAAAAAGGGGGCTTGTGCTTAAAAACTTAAGATATTGATGGGTAAATCCCACTTTTGCGTTGCGCTTGTGATGGTGAATAATGTCATAAGCGACATTGTGGGCTTTAAAAGCTCCTAGTAAAAATTGGGCAGCTTTAGGGAAGTTCATTTTTAGTCCAGGAGAGAATGCCCCTCGGATATATCTGGAGAATGCCTCTATGGCAGGTTCATTAATTGTCCAAAAATTTCTTATGTATATTGCCTCTTTTAAATTTTCCATAACATAGGTAACGAATCTTCCAAAATCTTGTGGGCCTTCAGGATGGGTAAAGCTCCCTTTTTTATGAAACCAATCTGGCTCAGAAAAATGGTGGAGAGTGATATCGATTGCAATCCCCTGTTGTCTGCAAAGCTTAAAAAAATTTGAGTAGGTCTCTAAGTTTGTATAGTTGAAATTTCCCTGCTCAGGTTCAATGTGACTCCACTCGATAGAAGTCCTGTAGCCGGTTACTCCTAGTTGTAGAAGTCTTTGTACAACAAGATGGGGATCGTGTTTGTATAGGTAAAACAAATTAGCGCTTTTTCCAGATCGATTGGAAGGATTTTTTATACATTGGCTTTCCCAAAATTTCCACTGAGAGTTCGGGCAATTGACAGACCCAGAGTCTTGGTAGGTAGAGGAAGAGATACTGTATTCAAAATCGGGGTTGCCCTCTCCAGGTGTCATCTCTGAGATCTCTAACGTTTTCCAATCAATCGGTTCCTTTTTGATTCTAGTCCAGGAAACGGAGGTGAAAATTTTATGAACTAGGGTGACGATTCCAGTAAAGAGGCCAGCGGGTAAAAGAATCGCATTTTTGAAACAGTTGAGGGCCAAACTTTTTGCCCAGCTAGCGGAGAACCGGGGGGATAGCGGAGGGAGAAAGTGGGTTTCAATGTCTAGCCACACTTTATTATTTAGAGAGCTTAAAAAAGTCATAAATTTATTATTGATAGTTTGGGAATTGGGTAGATTATACTTTAAGGGGGAATTATTTGCGACCCTAGGACGCATTTTAAAGAATTTTTACTGAGCCGGAGGAAATGAAATCTTTTTTTTCTTCGGATGTTAAAATGAGCCTTCCATCAGGGGCTAGCCCTTCGATTTTTCCGGTCTGGTTACCCACAGTGGCTAACTTTCCAATAAAAGCGAGTTTTGTTGCAAACGCTTTATAAAAGGGCTCAAATCCTTTTATTTGAAAGAGGGCAAGATCTGCCGAAAATTGTGTAATGAGGTCTAGTTTGAATGTCGGCAAGGAAACAAGCTGATTGAGCTCCTCAAACAGGGATGTTGCAGGTAGGTCAATGGTATCGAGTAACTCTTTTGTCATATTGACATTGATTCCGATGCTTGCAATTACCGTCTCATCCTTAATTTCCACTAAAACGCCTCCTGCTTTTTTATAGGAGAGTAAAATGTCATTTGGCCATTTAAATAGGGGGGTTAGTGCCCATTTTTCAAGGACTTTAATTGCAGAAAAACTGAGTAGCTGAGCTAGATTTGCACTGTCTTTTTTGGGCTCTGGGAAAATAAATGTTCCCATTAAATTTCCTTTATTAGAGAGCCACACATCTCCTTTTCTTCCGATTCCAGCTGTTTGACAATCTGCAGAAATAAAGACAAAGGAGTTCTTATATTCTTCTGCATGTTCCAGGGCAAACAGATGAGTAGAAGGAATTGTATGAAAATTAATTTCTTTAAACATAAAATTGTATATTATCATAAATGTATGTGGGATCCAAGATATTTAAAAAGGATTGATTTTAGAACAGTGCCGATTGTGATAGCACTAATGGTGATTTCTATTTTGGTAATTGTTGCAACGACTTCAGTTGTGCACGGAGTTCAAGACGAAATTGTTTTGTCTTCCATGGTAAAAAATCAAATTCGAGCCTTTGGATTAGGGATCTTTGTCTATCTATTTTTAATTTGTTTTGACTATCGAAAATTGAGAGAGTGGACTTGGTTTTTTTACCTAGGAATTATCTTACTTTTATTTGGTCTTTTTTTTGCCCCCCCTATTCACAACGTAAGAAGGTGGTACAGATTTCCCTTTTTGCCTTTTGATATTCAGCCCTCAGAATATGCTAAGCTCGTAGTAGTAGTTGCACTCAGTTGGTTTTTAGAAAAGAAGATGCATCTTGTAAAGTCTTGGAAAACATTTTTACAAGCGGCACTTATTGTTTTTGTCCCCTTTGTCTTGATTTTAAAGCAGCCAGATCTCGGAACAGCTCTTATTTTAGGGCCGATTGCTTTAGTGATTTTTTATTTCGGGGGGGTAAAAACGGGTATTATAAAAGGGCTTATGCTCCTTTCAGCAATTTTATTTAGTTTTATTTTGCTCGTCTTTTTGGGGATTTTATCCCATGACGAAATGCGTCCCTTTTTTACAAAGTTTATGAAAGAGTATCAGTATGAAAGACTTAACCCAAATACCTATCACCAAATTGCAGGGCAGACGGCTATAGCTCTTGGAAAAATGACTGGAAGTGGATTTTGTAAAAGCGAATTTACTGGTCATAATTGGCTCCCTTATGCTTATACTGATTCAGTTTTTCCTGCATTTACGGAAGAATTTGGATTGATTGGCGCTTTTTTTTTGCTAACTCTTTTTTTTGGATTAATCTATTTTAGTTTTCAAGTAACCCATGTTGCAAGGGACCACTTCGGAAGGCTTTTAGCCTCTGGAATAGGGGTCTACCTTGCGATGCATGTTATTATTAATATGGGGATGATGTGTGGTTTTTTGCCCATCACAGGAGTTCCCCTTGTTTTGGTATCCTACGGGGGATCTTCTGTTTTATCGACAATGATCGCGTTAGGATTGCTTCAAAGCATTTACGCAAGAAGGTTTGCATTTTCATGAAATTAATTTATATTCTTATATTAGGAGTTTTATCAGCGTGTAGTTTTAAAGGCTCTCCTGTAATGACAGGGGAAAACTTTGGAAAAACCCACATAGGGATGTCTGAAGAAATGCTTGTGAATACCTATGGGAAACCTCTAAATGTCTATCATAAAGATAGTGGTGAAGTTGTCTATGAATACGTGGAACGCTTCCAAATGGGCATGTCTGAGCGCTATGTAGAGGCTAGGCGTTACTACTTCACTATTAAAAACAAAAAAATCATCCATAAGCAAATGGTGATTTCAAATCAGCCAGGTTACGATTCGCTTAACGATTTGCCCGGGGGATAGCTGTTTGTCTCTTCTTTCAACAAGATCGTAAAGGGAAATAAGAGCTAATTTCTCTTTTTTCTATAAAGGCAGGTGCGCCCATAGGACTGAATGTATGTCAGGCTCGACTTCTATGCCGAAAAAACATGACGAATCGGTTTTTAAATATTTTTTATCACTCACAAACTATGTTTGCTAGAGAGCAGAGAGCCTACAGAGGAAGAATTTAAACCTTAAATCAACGTATTCTATCGCAAAGTAACTTCCTATTGAAATTGATCAATAGACCCTATTTGCAATCAGATAGCTTTAAATAGGACAGTAATTACATAAGCTTCCTATGCAGATTCCAAAAGTCCGGTCCAAGAATTCGATGTACATCTATGGCTGCTCCCATGATATTTCCTGTAATCGTATTTTCTTTCTCTGTGGGCTTTTGCGTACTCTAGCGAACCGTGTTTGCGCGTGGTAAAAAAATTGATGCATGACATTATCCACTATCAAGGGGATTCTTCAATCATTTTCGGTATAAAACTTTGAGCTAATTTCTCTAATTAGAGTTTTTTCGAAGCTCAAATAGTTCAAAAATTTGCATCTTTCGGATCGCATTTCTTAATTGTAATTTCGAAAGATGTCTACTTCTTGCGTAATCGGTTCAGGGCAGTTCCATCAGAAATAAAGTGACTTATGTGTTCTTCAGACTGATTGCTAAAATAAAGTTCTTTGGCACTTTTTAGGGGATTGTATAAATCACCGATACTTTTTTTAGAGAATGTATCTGGATAAACTTCTTTGAGACATTTTGCAATTTCAGGGATTATTAGGTTTGCTCGAAAACATTCGATTAAATAGTGCCTAATTTCTCCCCCGATTTTAAACCAAAAAATCCGGTGATTTGATTCGAGAATAGCAGATTCAAAGACCTCATAAGGAACCACTGAACCAGCGGGCTCTTCCGAAATGCTTCTAGCCATCCTTTCAGCATCCTCATCAGACATACCATCAATAATAAAATAAATCATTCGATAGGGGCAGGCCAAATATGCACTGGGTTCTCTTTTAGGGACAAGTTTAGGGCAAATCGCTTGAGTCACTCGATACGCTTCAGAAGGGGGGATCTTTTCAAAAAAATCTTTAAGTACCAACCGGGGGTCAGCTCTCTCCATTTACAAACCTCATTTAATTGTATTGTTATGGGTATCTTTAATAAATCTCATCTATGTTAGGTTTTTTAATAAAAAGAGGCAATAAAATTCCATTTGCAATCGAAGTTGATGAACTTCAAGCACGCTTAAAACCCGGCCCCCTACTTATTGGCCCTAAGCGCCCCCTCGAACAGCCAATCTACTTCGTTCCTCTTTTCCTTAAGGAGAAAACCTTAATCCCCTTTTTAGCTCGTATCTTGTTTGTTTTGCGCTGGTTTGTAAGGGCGAATCAGTAGCGGGCCGGGGCTTAAATAGGTTCTGAGAATTCAAAAGAATTCTTGATTTTAATGATGCCCTTGATAATGATTAGTACGCTTTTAACAAAGCAGGAGAATGTAAGTGATCCCCTCATGTAGCTGTCAGTGTTCTTGCTTGCCCCTCGTTGGACCTCACGCAGAAAAAGAACGTAAAGAGCTCCTTCAGGCGACTGGTTGTCTTTCTGTTTTGGGTGGAGCCGTGTTTGGAGTGAGCTTATTCTCAGGCGCTTCAACGGTTTTTACAGCGGTGGGAGGCGCAGCCTTTGGCTTCGGAGTTTGTGGTCTTTGGCCCGGTTCTGGATGCCATGTAGTAACGTGCAAAAAGGAGCCAATTCTCCGCGAGCGGGAAGTTGTTCTAGGAGCGCCTCCTCAAGAAAATTTGGATATTATGCCTGTAGCTCAAATTCGGATCACCGCCGTTTAAAAAAAGATTTTCTAGCGATTTTTTTCTTTTTGATTTATTTTTAAATTGAAATTATTTTTTACAAATTTCAATTGAAATATTATACAAGGAAAGCATCAGAGCCAAATGATCAAACACGATCAGCCATGTTGTGGTTTGTCTAATCTTTCACTAGGCGGTTAAAATCAAAAAAATTTTCTTATTTCTTTGTACAGGATGTTTATCAGCAGCAACCTACGATGTGACTAGTAATGCCGATACAAATACTGCGGGAACCCTCCGTTATGCAATGCTTCAAGCAATTAATAATACTTTAGACGCATCAAGCACGATTAATTTTACTATTACTGGGCAAACGATTACCTTGACCAATCATTTGCCGGTTCTTTCCACCCTTGGGAATCCCACAGCAACAATCACAGTCAGTGGGAACAATAATACCATCAATGGGGGAGGTCAATACCAAGCTTTTTTTGTCACCCCCCTTGTAAATAATGGGACAAGTTTAACTGGCACTCTTACAGCAAATATCAGTGATTTGAATTTGAATTCTTGCTCGGTTGCGGGGGGCAATGGGGGCACTGGGGGCGGAGGTGGTGGTTTGGGAGCAGGGGGGGCCATTTTTGTAGCTCCTTCAGCTACAGTCAATGTGAGTAATGTCACCTTCTCTTCCTGCAGCTCGGTAGGAGGAAATGGAGATCAGACAATTAATACTAGTGGAGGGGGTGGAGGGGGACTTCGTTCGGGAACTGGGGGCACGGGAGCTTCTTGGAATGCTTTTGTAGGGCCATATGTTGTTGCTGGTGGGGGTGGAGGTGGATTTAATAGCATTGGGGGACAAGGACAAAATACCCAGGATGAAGGATCTGCTGGAGGGGGAGGGGGAGGGGCAAATATTAGGCCAGGATCAGCAGTGGCTTCTACGAATGGAGGTGCTGGGTATATTAGTGGTATGGATGCAGGTGGAGGGGGTGGAGCTATTGGAGGGAATGGAGGTGATGGGAGTGCTAGCGGGGGAGGTTCCGGCGCTGGAGGGGGTGGTATAGGAGGATCTGGAGGATCCGGAGGATCGGGAGCTTCGGGCCAGGCCGGACAGACTGGCGAGTTTGGAGGGGGTGGAGGGGGTGCTGGTGGAGGATTGGGCTCAGCTCTAGTTGGGGGCGCCAGTGGCTATTTAGCTGGGAGTGGTGGGTCTGCTGCTGGGTCTGTACTTACCGTATCTGCTGCCTTCGGAGGAGGCGGTGGCGGAGGGGGATCGTATGGGAATCCTGGAGGCTTTGGTGGGGGTGGAGGTGGAGGGGGGTCCTATGGGGGGGCTGGAGGCTTTGGCGGCGGAGGTGGAGTTGGATATTATGGATTTAGTGCGGGAGGAGGAGGGGTCGGAGGTTTCGGCGGAGGAAGTGGAGGAGGAGCAGGAGTTACTGGTTACAATGGAGGGGGAGGAGGTGCAGCTCTTGGAGGAGCGGTATTTCAAGCTTCGGGAGGGGTATTAACTTTAACGAATTGTACGTTTTCTGGCTCGAGTGTTTCTGCAGGAAGTGGGTGGAGCAGCGGGTCTGCTTACGGTTCAGATCTTTTCATCCCATCCGGAACTAATTTAAGCGTCACGGGAAATGTTACTTGTGGCGGATCTGTCTATAGTGATGGAAGTTGGTCAGTGTCCGGGGGTGGCAATTTAATTTTAAATGGCTCCAATAACTATGCAGGACAAATCACACTAAACAGTGGTCAAATTACTTTAGGAAATAATACAGCAATTGGAACAGCATCGCTAGTAATGAGTTCGGGAACCACTGTCGCGGTGGGTAATGGGGTAAATGCGAATAATTCTATTGCTATAAATACCCAAGGGCTATTTTTCGTAGATTCGGGATATACGGGGACATTATCAGGAAGTATTAGTGGAGGGGTAAGTCTCCTGCAAAAAACTGGAAATGGAAAACTTGCTCTCTCAGGAAGTAACACTTATACCGGAGGAACCACGGTTAGCGCAGGAACACTTAATGTAGTTGCAGGAAGTTTAGGAAGTGGGACACTATCCCTTGCGGCAAATTCGACGTTACAGGCGGGAGGGAGTGCGACTTTTAATCAGGCGATTGCACTTACAGGTGCTGCAACCATAGATACTAATAATTTCAGTATGACTTTAGGTGGAAACACGAGTGGCACTTTTGGATTAACTAAAACAGGTTTAGGAGTTTTAACGTTATCTGGAACAAACGCCCATTCGGGAGGGACCACTATTAATCAGGGATCTATATCGATTTCAAGTGACTCTAATTTGGGGGGGGCAAGTGCTGCAGTTACAATTGGAGGGACTGGAAGTTTAATTACAAGTGTAACGGGAACTTATACATTATCCTTAGCTGTTACCTCCGCGCAATCAGGAACGGTCTCGCCAGCTGCATCGACAATAGCAACGTTTTCAACAGCGATTACAAATCCTAGTGGCTCTACCTTTGTAAAAAATGGTTCTGGTAGTTTAGTCCTAAGCGGCACAAACACATATTCAGGAGCTACTTCTGTTTTAAGCGGTACCTTGACAGTTGTCGGAAGTAATAAGTTGTCGCCAAATTCGACTATAACACTTGCCAATACAAGCCTAGTTGTTTTAGATCTGGGCGGCACAACACAGACAATAGGTAACTTAAGTGGAGGGGGCTCTACCGGTGGAAATGTCACACTTGGGGCGGGATCATTAATTCTGGGCAATGGAAATTCTACAACCTTTGGTGGCCAAATTACAGGGGCGAGTGGAACAATCACAAAGCAAGGTCTTGGATCTTTATCACTTACTCGTTCTACCAATAGCTACTCAGGAGGGACCACTGTCAATGCTGGTACTTTGAACTTTGTCACCGGTTCGCTCGGAGCGGGCGATTTGTCACTAGCTGGAGGGACAACCCTCCAAGCAGGAGGAACTGCCAGCTTTTCTCAAGGAATAACCCTTACAGGTTCAGCTAATTTTGACACCAACGGTAACCCTATGACCCTTTCAGGGTTGATCAGCGGCTCTACATTTAGGCTTACAAAAATAGGGGCCGGGACTTTGACTCTATCGAATGGGTCAAACTCTTACTCAGGGGGAACAACCCTATCTGGAGGAACCCTAAATTTTATAACGGGCTCGCTCGGATCAGAAGCTTTGTCAATGGGTGCGGCAACAATACTACAAGCTGGTGGAGCTACAACAAGCTTTTCTCAAGGGGTAACACTAACAGGTTCTGCAACCATTGATACAAATGGAAATAGCCTAGCAATCTCAGGTCCCATTACAGGCGGTAGTTATGGTTTGACAAAAACAGGCGCTGGGACTTTGACTTTATCCAGCGCCACAAACAGTTATTTAGGGGTAACAACCATCAATCAGGGTACATTAGCTCTATCAGGAACCGGAACTCTTTATTCCGGAGGAGCTGTAGCCATCAATGGATCTTCAATATTTGATATTAGTGGATTAAGCGTATCTGGGATAGAGATTGGAGATCTGACTACTGCTTCAGGATCAACAGTTACTTTGGGAGAAAAAACTCTAACTTTTGGCACTTCAACAAGTTCAATAACTGTAGCTGGACTTATTGAAGGGACAGGAGGGATTGTAAAACAAGGGTCTGGGATTGTGGTTTTATCAGGGGTAAATACCTATTCAGGGGGAACAACCCTATCTGGAGGAACCCTAAATTTTATAACGGGCTCGCTCG